>CP002916.1:730552-1461105 GCA_000350305.1 Thermoplasmatales archaeon BRNA1 | reverse complement strand
GAAGAGTTATCCAGAATTCAGAGGAGAATTCCCCATGAAAGGAAAGGGCTATCTTGTAATCGCTTCCTGCATCGCTACCATCGCACTCGTTGTCCTTGGTCTCTGGGCGATCGCGAAATTCTGCTGATCGCAAACTCATTTCACATTCATTTCCGATGTGTTTTTTCTGCATCGGGATCGATCTTTTTCCGTTCATTTTACGAAAGTAAGTTCCAGTGGAAATGAAGGGGTTGGGGTGTTAGGAAGAATAACTGTAGCATTCATGGTTTTTATTGCCCGACTGCGAAAGGATTCAGATGAGATTCGTCAGGGACAAGTATTTCCTCCTGTGCGCCGCGGTGGCATTGGTGATAGTGGTTTCATCGTTCTACATATCCGAGGACGAATCGGATTCGCACGTCGGGATCGTTCATGACGTCCACAAATCCGAGAACGGCTTCGTATTCACTCTGGATGATTCTTCGGGGGAATCGATAAGATGTTTCTCGAAGACACCTCCGGACGGATGCGGTATGTATGAGATAGAGGGGTCCTTTTCGGACGACGGTTCGATGCTTTTCGTCTCGAAAATGTCGAAAATGTAAATATCGAGATTCGATGTTCAACTGTGTTCGTCGCTGCGGATGATACGGATTCGATGAGGGGGAACTGTACGACGTTTCTCGCGACCGAAATCATCCGCGAATTGGTCATCGACGGTGATCTGGACCTCATCGGATATCCCCGTCTCGTGAGACTGAATCCCGCAATTCCCTGGAAGACCCGCGGAAACGGGTCCCTCTGCATGAGATTCGGCAGGGGGAAGGGAGATAAGAGGTTCATCGGAAAGATCTCCGGGAAGGAGCTCTGGTGTTTCGAGGATCAGACCGAATGGGAACCTTCCGTGGAGTTTTTGGTCGGAAAGATCACTCCGTTGGTGGAAAAGTTCCATGACCCCGACGATTCCGATCCGGGAATCGTGATCGCGGACAGAAGGCCTTCTCCCGATTTCTACAGGAAAGGCGTCACCAGGGTGATGAAGCGTTCCGAGGTCGAGGATGAGATCGCCCGTATCGGGGCAAGGAAACTGGAATGGGGGTGCGGCAGGGGCATCATCGGATGCGTCTGCGGACTAGCATGGGAACCTGGCGACAGGACCTTCGAACTTCTCGTCTATCGCCCGCAGGAGAGGTGGGGGACGGAAAGGGAATTCGATCCTTCCACAATCGAGAGGGCGGAGCACGAGATCGGATCATCGTTCAACTCATGGGAGGACCGTTCCCGCAAGGTCGCGATGGTGCCGGGGACCCCGTGCCCCGTCATGTACGGTTTCAGAGGAGACGTGCCAAACGATCTGATCCTGGGTCACGGGATCATCAAGACGGAGCCCCAGGACAGATGGGTGGTCTTCGAGACGAACCAGGGGACGGATGACCACATCATTACGGATTTTACGGAGGAGGAATTCATCCCCAACAGCAGTTACATCGTCAGGGGGACGGTGGAATCCGTGGAGAGGATTAGGGGAGGACACACCTTCGTCCGCCTTTCCACAGAATTCGGCAGTCTGACAGGTGCGGCGTACGAACCGTCGCGCGAATTCAGGCACGCTCTCGACTGGCTTGCCAGAGGCGATGTCATCGAGATATTGGGTGAGCTCAGGGAGAATCCGAGGTCGCTCAACATCGAGAAGATGCATGTGATCTCCCTTGCGGATGAATATTCCAAGGTGTCGAATCCGATATGTGCCAGATGCGGAAGGACCATGTCCTCTGCCGGCAAAGGACAGGGTTACCGCTGCAGGAGATGCGGCACCAGATCCGACGAACCGATTATGAGGAAGAATGTCAGGTGGATCGTCCCTGGATGGTACGAACCGCCGACTGCCGCGAGGCGCCACCTCTCCAAGCCCCTGAAGAGGATGGGTATCCAGCAGCCCGTTGAGTTCGTCAATTGCCGTAATCAATGAACGACACTATTATATGGTGCCTATGTTCATCCACCCTCAATTAAAAGATGGGGTTTTTCAAATGGAAGAAGCCGTTATTGTCAGCGCATGCAGGACCGCGATTGGAAAGTACGGAAAGTCTCTGTCGGGAATCAAATCCACCGACCTCGGAGCTCTCTGCGTCAAGGAAGCCGTTAAGCGCGCCAACCTCGAGGCTACCGACATCGAGGAGTGCATCATGGGAAGCGTCCTCCAGGCGGGACTCGGACAGAACCCCGCAAGGCAGGCAGCGATCGGAGCCGGACTCCCCGTCGAGATTGGTTCCTTCACGGTCAACGCCGTCTGCGGATCCGGACTCAAGGCAGCCATGCTCGCAGCCGACGCAATCAAGGCCGGAGAGTACCAGTGCCTCGCCGTCGGAGGAATGGAGAGCATGTCCAACGCCCCCTACATCATGAACGGTGCCCGCTGGGGATACAGGATGAACGACCAGACCGTCGTCGACTGCATGGTCCACGACGGACTTTGGGACATCTTCAACAACCAGCACATGGGGTTCACCGGCGAGATCGTCGCCGAGAGGTTCAACGTCACCCGCGAGGACGCCGACCAGCTCTCCGTCGAGAGCCACCTGAAGGCAGCCAAGGCCCAGAAGGACGGGAAGTTCGACAAGGAGATCGTCCCCGTCATGCTCCATGACAAGAAGCTCGGCGACTACGCCTTCGACAAGGACGAGGGAATCCGCGCCGACTCGTCCATGGAGTCCCTCGGAAAGCTCAAGCCCGTCTTCAAGAAGGACGGAATCGTCACCGCCGGGAACTCCTCCCAGCTGTCCGACGGAGCATCCTCGATGATCGTCTGTTCCCGCAAGTTCGCCGAGGAGCACTCCCTCAAGCCCATGGCATCCATCGTCGCATACGGAGAGAGGGGAGTCCTCCCCGAGAGGATCATGGAGGCACCCATCCCCGCTTCCGAGCATGTCATGAAGAAGGCTGGGATGACCATCGACGACATCGACCTGTTCGAGCACAACGAGGCCTTCGCCTCCGCATCCTGCGCGGTCAAGAAGACCCTCAACGTACCCGACGAGATCTTCAACGTCAACGGAGGAGCGGTCGCCCTCGGACATCCCATCGGATGCTCCGGATCCAGGGTCATGACCACCCTGCTCTACGCCCTCCAGGACAGGCAGAAGGACGTCGGACTCGCAACCCTCTGCCTCGGCGGAGGAAACGCGGTCACGATGATCGTGAAGCGCGAGTGATTAAACCTCAATCCGAGGGGTCTTCCCCTCGGTCATTTATTTCAATCTGGCTCTTATCGTTTTACAGGACCAGACTGATACACAAAGTGATAATATGACTCCCGCTCTGGAGTACGGTTTCGTCGTCAGGACCGTTCCCGATAATCCGAATGCAAGGAATCAGAGGTACCGCCGGGTCTTGTACTAACCCTTATCAATCAGCCTATTGATTATGGACTCATGCAGCTGCTGGAGGTCATGAGAGCCATCGAAGGGTCCCGCGAGTACATCGCGAAGATAATGTGCGACATGATCTCCATTCCCGCGATGTCCCCTGCCGTCGGCGGCGAAGGGGAGTCCAAAAGGGCGGATTTCCTACAGGGATATCTGAAGGACTTCGATTCCGTCCAGAGGGTGGACGTTCCCGATGAGGACCATCCCGGCATCATGAGATCCAACATCCTTGCCAAGAAGAACGGCAAGCGCAGCGGCACCGTTTGGATCATCGCGCACATCGATACCGTCCCCGCAGGCAATCTCGCCGACTGGGAGACCGATCCGTTCAAGGGGATCTACAGGGACGGGAAGGTCTACGGGAGGGGAACCGAGGACAACGGACAGTCCGTCCTGTCCTCGATGTTCGCATCCCGTTTCTTCGAGAAGGGCACCCTCGAGGGCATGTCCATCGGGGTCGCATGGGTCGCCGACGAGGAGATGGCCAGCCATTACGGCGTCTGCCACCTCATCGATAACGGCTACTTCTCGCCGGACGACATCTTCCTGGTCCCCGACTGGGGGAGCCCCGATGGCAAGTACATCGAGGTCAACGAGAAGAGCCTGATCTGGCTGCAGTTCGATATAGTCGGCAAGTCCGTCCACGCATCGACCCCGGACATCGGGATCAACGCATTCAGGCTGGGCGCGGCCATCATCGATGATGTCATAGTGGCCCTCAACGAGAGGTTCCCGATGGAGAATCCCATGTTCCTCCCCGCGAAGTCCAGCTTCGAGCCCACCAAGGCGGATTCCACAGTCCTCAACGTCAACACCATCCCCGGTTCCTGGTCGTTCTGCATGGACTGCAGGATCCTCCCCGATTACAAGGTGGAGGATGTCCTCAAGACCGCGCAGGATATAGCCTCTCGCTACGAGGCCACCGGGGCGAAGATCACCGTGAAGGAGCTCCAGAGGCACGAGTCCGGCGGGAAATCGAGCACCGATTCCCCCGTATTCAAGGCACTCTCGGATTCCGTAGAGGAGGTTCTGGGCCACAGGCCCGAGGCCACCGGCGTCGGCGGTGCGACCTGCGCCAACTTCTTCCGTCTGAAAGGGTACGACGCATACGTATGGGAGACCGGAGGGGGGACCCTGCACGGCCCCAACGAATATGTGCCGGTGCAGAACATCATCAACGATGCGAAGGTATTCGCCACGCTGTTCTACAAACTCTGCGTCAGCCCGCAGTGAACTCACTGCTCGAAAAGCCTGTTGAGCATCCAGTCGGCATCGAATTTCTCGATGTCCTCGTACTCCTGCCCGTCGCAGACGAAGGCGATGGGTTTGCCGATGGTCTTGGCGATGGAGAGTGCGGCACCGCCCTTTGCGTCGGTGTCGATCTTGGTGAGGATGATCGCATCGATCCCGATGGCGTCATCGAAGACCTTCGCCTGCTCGATTGCGTCGTTGCCGGCGAGGGAATCGCCGACGAAGATCTTGAGGTCGGGCTTGCAGACCTTGGTGATCTTCTTCATCTCGGCGATGAGGTTGTTGTTGGTCTGCATCCTTCCCGCGGTGTCGATGAGGACCACGTCCCTCATCTTGGAGCGGGCGTGCTCGACCGCGTCGTAGGCGACGGATGCGGGGTCCGCGTCCTGCTGCGATTTGACGATCTTGATTCCGAGTTTCTCGGAGTGGATGGTGAGCTGCTCGATGGCCCCGGCCCTGAAGGTGTCGCATGCCGCGAGAACGACGCTCTTGCCCTGGTTCTTGAGACGGTTGCCGATCTTGGCGATGGCGGTGGTCTTGCCGGTCCCGTTGATCCCGACGAACATGATGACGGCGGGGCGGCTCTGCTCCTCCAGCCATGCGTCGAAGTCGAACTCGTTGACCTGGAGAACGTCGCTGACGGCCTCCCTGACCGCGAACTCCACGATCTGCTCGAGGGAGTATTCGCGGCTGTATTTCTTCCCGGAGAGGTTGTTCCTCACACCGAGGATGATCTCCTGGACGACGTCGTATGCGACGTCGCTCTCGAGGAGGGTGACCTCCAGTTCGTCGAGGATGTCATCGAGCGGGTCGTCCTTGATCTTCTTGCTCAGGAATCCCTCACTGAGCATGTCGGAGGAACGCTTCTCGCCGGAGTGCCTCGCCTTGGCGGCGGCCATCCTCTCCTTCTTGGAGAGTTTCTTGGGCTCCTCCCTGGGCTGTTCTGCCGGAGACTCCTCTGCGGGAACGCTGGCTTCCTGTTCGGGGGAAGGTTCCGGAAGGGAGACGGGGGTCTCCTCTTTCGGGGGTTCCTCGTAAACCGAACCCTCGTCAAGCTTCTCACCTTTCTTGAAGATGCCTTTGAGCTTGGACTTGAGGGAATCGAACATGTGAAAACTCACTGCACGCCGTTTGCCTGGCGCTGGCGGTATTCCTGCTGGATGGCGTCCGCGAGCTCCTGGGTGTAGCTCTGGACCTCCTGCATCGCGGAAACGGCCTCGTTGAGGGCCGAGGTGATCTCGTCGCCCTGACTCTGCATGTAGGCCTGGGCATCGTCAAGGGACTTCTCGACCGCGACACCGTTGCCGACGCCGACGACGGCGTTCTTGCCGGTCACCTTGACGGTGATGTAGGTGGAAGCTCCGACGGGGACCATGATCTCGTCCCCCTCCTTGGCGTCCTTGAGTGCGGAGAGCGCCCTAAAAGCGCGGGCGGCCTCGTCGCGGGTAGCCTGAAGGAGTTTGACCTGGCGCGAGAGGGTTTCCAACTGCTTGTTGTAGCTGTCGAGGGCCCTTGCCGCCTGGCGGAGCTCTTCGTCGTTCAGTTCAAGCACCGGCCTGGTACTTCACGAGGTGGCTCTGGATCTGATCCGCGGGGATCTCCTCGATCTTGTCGATCTTGATCTGCCATCTCTTCATCTTGTGCCTGCTGCCGATAGTGGAGAGTGCCTTCTCCTTGACAGAGGCCTCGTCGTCTGCAGCCATCTCGATGGAGAAGGGCTGCTCTTTTCTGGGGTCCGCGAAGGAACCGGTTACGAGGAATGCCTTCATATTTATCTAACAGAACCCAACCCCCAATTGATAATTAAAGGTATCGCGGACGCGTTAAAGGCGGACGCTTAACCGTCTAAACATCTTGCGGGAATCGTCTTCAGAATCCGGTCAGAAAAGGCGCTCGGACTGTTGGGATTTCCAGCCGTAGTCGGCGTATTTCCTCCCGACGAGGAACGGCGCCGCGAACTCCGGGACCTCGGTCTCGCCCTTGAGGGACATATCCTCGCCGAGGATGTTGATCGACATGTCCTTCCTCATCGTGACCTTCACGGGGTCGGAGGTGAACACGTCGGGGACGGCGGACTGCAGCGGGTCGTAGTCCGTGAGCTGGTCCCTTGTGATCGGGGTGACCCTTAGGCCGGTCTTCCCGTGGAGGGATCCCGGCAGACGGATCAGCCTCTTGATGTCGGGTGTGACGGGCTTGTCGACTTCGCTGGAGAGCCTCGGGGCCACGTCGTTCAGGCACTTCATCAGGATCTCCTGCTCCCACGGCTCCAGGTCCACCATGGTGCCGCGTTCGAACATGATGTCGCCGCACTTCCTCAGGTGGGTACCCATCTTCTCCAGGCTGGAGTTCTGGGATTTCACCGAGGGGTACAGCTTCTTGATGCGTTTGGGCTCCTCCTCCCGGATGTCCTTGACGATGTCCTTGAGGGCCTCCCTCATCTTGTGCTTCCATCCTCCCTCGTCGGGAGCGGGCAGGAGGCGGTATTTGTTGATTTTCGCAACAGATGTGCCGTTGCCGTATGACACCGCGCCCATCGCGTTCTGGTGGACCGGGAAGATCCTCTCCAGGTCGAGGCCGGTGCAGGAGATGTAATCGACGAGCTCCCTGCGCTCGTTGGCGCCGAGGGTGTAGATGTCGTTGGACCTGATGTGGGCGTGGTAGCCTCTTCCGCCGGAGAAGCAGATGTGGACCTGGTCCTCCGAGAAACCGAGGTCGGAGAACAGGTAGTCGTCGCAGAGGGCGATCATCTCCCTGCGGATCTGCACCATCATCTCGCTGTAGGTCATCTCGTCCGCCCCCTGGAGGTGGTCCGCATCGAGGTCGAAGATGAGCTCCGCCCCCATCCACTCCTTCTCTTCCATCACGGGGCGGGAGGGATGGCGGTAGTATGCGGTGGAATAGTAGCTGTGGGCGGGCACCTTGGTCATCATGAACGTCTTGAGGTCATCCTGGGAGGTGAACGCCATGTGTCTCTGCATGGTCCTGCCGAAGGGGATGAAACCGAACTCCTTCTTCGTGAAGCGGTCCGGCATGTCCGGGGTGAACGAGCGGTAGTACCTCCTGAAGAGTTTGTAGAGGAAACGGGAATTGGAGTCCAGCTCGTTGCTCGCGAAGGGCTTCTGCTTCTGGGGTTCCGCCTGCTCAGCCATGCGGATTCTCCACGGCAATCAGCTTTATTAAATGATTCGTCGGTGGCGTAGCATGGACAGAGTCCCCGCCTACGACGACCACTTCCACATGTCACCCCGCGGGAGGAACGTGGAGGCCCTGAAGGAGTTCGAGGCGGAGGGCGGGACGGGCATCACCCTGGTGACCCTCCCGTACCCCGAGGTCAGGATCAGGAGCGGGGCGGATTTTGCGGAATCGTACAAGATAACCTATGACCTGGCACAGCTGTCCAGGGAACAGACCTCCGTCGAGGTCAACGTCGCCGTCGGACCCTATCCGATCCTTCTCGTATCGCTCGCCGAGGAGTTCGGTCTCGAGGAGGCAGAGGCCATGATGATTAGGGGCATGGACGATGCCGCGAAGGCGATCCAGGAAGGGAAGGCCGTCGCGATCGGAGAGGTCGGCAGGCCCCATTTCGAATGTCCCGACGATATCTGGGACGCCTCCAACAGGGTGCTGCTCCACGGCATGCAGCTGGCGAAGGAGAACGACGTCCCGGTCATCATCCACTGCGAGAACGCGGACGATACCGACCTCAGCTTGTCCAGGCTGGCAGCCCGGGCGGGACTGGATCCCTCCCTGGTGATCAAGCACTCCTCCCTCCCCCTGGTGACCGAGGAGGAGACACACGGGGTCATGCCCTCCATACCCGCTTCCAAGAAGTACATCAAGGAGGCCCTGGCGAAGGGCACCGACCGTTTCATGCTGGAGACGGACTACATCGACGATCCTGCCAAACCCACGTCCATCATGGCATGCACCACCGTACCCAACAAGGTCAAGTGGATGCTGGCATCTGGCACATGTTCCGAGGAGAGCATCATGCGCATCTGTTCCGACCTCCCGAACCGCTATTACCACCGCTGACGCGCGCGTACTTTTAATATGGATTGAGGGATAGAGAACACTATGCAGGCCAAGATCACCGTCCTTTACGACGAGGGTTCGCTCCCGGACACCACCCTTATCGGTGCCAAGGGCTCCTCGTTCATCATCGAGGCAGACGGCGAACGCACCATGTTCGGCACCGGGCTCCGTACCCGCTATCTCCAGACCAACATGAGTGCCATGGACGTCTCCGCGGATGATCTCGACCGTGTGGTCATCTCCCATATGGACAAGGACGAGTGGGGCGCCGTCGGGGCCGTTCTGAAGGATCGCACCAAGCCCATTGCCGTTTACGCCCCGTCGGATGCGTGGGGGGAGAAGAAATCCTTCGGCTGCACCGGCATCTATTTCCCCGAGGAGTACAAGGACAGGGGGATCAGGCAGGACATCGAAGGGTGGATCAAGTTCAGCGAACACGTCTACGTCTCCCCGCCCATTCCGTACACATCCGGGAGGAAGGTGGGCAGGGAGTGCGTAATGGTCGTGAGGGGGTCCCTCGGGCCGATCATCATCAGTCACTGCTGCCATCCCGGCATGGAAGCGGTATTCGACGCTGTCGAGAAGAAGTTCGAGTGTACCCCGATCGGATACATCGGGGGGCTCCACGTCGGGAGGAAGAACGATCCTCTCGTCGACAGTGCCTGCAAGGTCCTGATGGATAACAAGGTGCCGTACGTCTACCTCAACCACTGCGCCGGCCCCACCGGTATCGGGCGCGCAAGGTTCAATCTGGGCTTGGAGGGCGTCCACGACTTCTACGCGGGGGAGTCCGCGCAGTTCGATCTTCTGTGAGGTGTGCGAATGAGGGCAGCTTATATTCTCAACACGGCTGCGATGTTCGTCGTCATGACTCTCATCCTATCCGGGATCGGGTACGTCATCGGACTGGTCTTCGGATACGGACTGCTGGGTCTGGCACTTATGGCGTGTATCGCCGTCATCCTCAGTTTTGTCTCCTACTTCACCTCCAAATCATCCGCGCTCAGGGCGAACAAGGTCCATCTCGTCACCCGCGAGGAGGAGCCTAGGCTGTACGGCATCGTGGAGAAGCTCGCCAAGCAGGCGGGTCTCCCCATGCCCGAGGTCGGGGTGACCGAGATCTCGATGCCCAACGCATTCGCCACCGGAAGAAACCCCTCCAACGCGGCGGTCGTAGCCACTAGGGGCATACTGAATCTCCTTGACGATGACGAGCTCGAGGGGGTCATCGCCCACGAGCTGTCCCACGTGAGGAACAGGGACATCCTGGTAATGTCGGTGGCATCCTGTCTGGCGACGATCCTCACCTATGCCGCGTTCATAGTCTTCCGCGGAGCAATCTTCAACGCAATCAGCGGCCGTAACAGCAAGGATGCCCTCCCCATCCTGGCAATCGGCATTTTGTGCTACCTGCTGGTGCCCATCGCGGCCATCTGCATGCAGCTGGCGGTCTCCCGCAACAGGGAGTTCCTGGCCGACGAGACCGGCGCGAGGATCTGCGGGAAACCCCTGGCCCTTGCCGGCGCCCTGTACAAGCTGGAGAACGGGTGTCAGGACCCCAGGAACCCCTACGACGATTCCCGCAGGGCAAACATGTGGATCGCGAATCCCATATCCGGCGGGAGGAAGAGCTTCTGCAAGAGGCTCTTCAGCACCCATCCCGACACGCAGGAGAGGATCAGGCGCCTGGAGAAGCTCGCATCCAAGATGGAGTGCAACCAGGTCCCCAAGTTCGACCCGGACGAGAACACCTCGAGGATCCACTCGAAACTCAACACCCAGTGAGAATAATCCCGGGGCAGGCGCCCCGGTGTTATGGGTTTGGGTTCACTTGACGGGTTCCCACTTCGAGATCTCGTTGACCTTCGAAAGGGTGGAACCCCTGCGGATCTCGGCGCGGACGCGGGTTTCGTGCTCGTGTACATCGAGGGCGCGGTTGGCGACCTCCACGGCCTCCTCCTTGGGGATGACCATGAGCCCGGACTCGTCGCCGACGATCCAGTCGCCGGTGCGTACCCTCTGTCCGCCGACGGTGATCTCGATCCCGATGCCCCCCCATCCCTTGGCCTCTCCGGCGCAGGGCACCGCGCTCCTGGCGAACACCGGGAAGTCCAGATCGATGATGTCGTCGATGTCGCGGACGGCTCCGTCGATGACGATTCCCCTGACGCCCATGTTCATGGCTGAGTTGCTGGCGAGCTCCCCCCACACGGCGACGGGTGCTCCCCCGACATCCACTACGATGACGTCTCCGGGTTTGGCGCGGTCGATTGCCTCGACGGGTTTCGCCCAGTCCCCGTTGCAGGTCTGGACGGTGAGGGCGCGGCCGATGAGCTTCGCGCCGTGCTTGAGATAGGGGTGCAGTCCGAAGACCACTCCCTTCTTGTGATACGCATCCGAGATGTTGCAGCTGGAGACCTTCGAGAAGGCCTCGAACAGGTTGTCCTCGGTGTACTTCTTGGCGACGACCTTGTCGATCTCCAGGCCCTTCATCGCCTTCTTGATGTTCTCGGCGGCCGCCTTGATGTCGTCGGTCTTGGTGATGCCTCCGCCGACGATGATGTCGTAGGCTCCCGCCTTCACGTACTCGCCGACGGTGTCTGCGGTGATCCCTCCGGCGACGGCCACGGGAATATCTACCTCCGCGACCACTTTCCTGAGGACGTCTACGGGTGCCTCCTCTCCCCTCATCTGGGTGTCGATCCCCATGTGCAGGCAGATGATCCCCACGCCGAGCTTGGCGACCTCGATGGAGCGTTTTACTTTATCTGGCACGTTGATCATGTCGACCATGACCTCCGCGCCGTACTTCCTTCCGGACTCGACCGCCTCGGAGATGGTGGAATCCTCGGCGAGTCCCAGGACTGTGACGATGTCGGCCCCGGCCTTGGCCATGATCTCCACCTCGAACGCGCCGGTGTCCATGGTCTTGGTGTCGGCGATGATCTTGTGGCCGGGGAATCTCTTCTTCATCGTACGGACGGCCTCCGCCCCCTCGCTCTTGATGAGGGGGGTACCGACCTCGACCCAATCAGCTCCCCCGGCAACGGCCTCATCGGCGATGCCGATGCTGCGCTTCAGTTGCATCATGTCGAGGGCTACCTGCAATACGGGCTCCATGACAGCGGGATGAGAGTACGCGTATTTGTTTTTGATTCGGAAAAGTGCCACTCAGCTCGCCCGTCAATCATCAGCGATCAGCTCTAGAAACGATCATCATCGCGGCGGACGGCTATCGGGCTCCCACCTATTCAACTTTCGCCAGGACTCAGCGCTTCTCATCGGGATGCTCGCGGAAGTACCGCTCCAGCCAGTCCTTGTAGTCGATGTTCCTGTCGAAGAACACGTTGTGGTGCCCGACGCGCTTCTCCTCCGGAGGGAGGGTCATGTAGTCGCCGTACATCTGTGTGAGGACGTAGTCGTAGTCGCGGATGAGCTTGAACTGGTGTCCCTCGAAATCCCAATCCAGGGCATCCTCGAAGATCTTCTTGTCGAGGATGGGGTAGGGCTCTCCGACGTAGTCGACCCTGTAGTATCTGCAGTCTTTCTCGCAGAGTCCGGCCATCATCCTCAGGAGCAGCCTGTGGACGGCGGTGATGGGTTTTTGGATGATGTCGCGTCTGGGCTTTCCGTAGTTCCTGAAGCTCAGTACGCGGACGCCCTTCTGGCAGAAGAGCAGGAACTCGTACATCTTCCTCCTGAACTTGCCGTTGGGGTACTCGCGGGCGGGGAAGACATCGATGAAGAGGCCCTGATGCATGCGCGTGTGGAGGTGGGATCTCTCGACACCTGTGGAGTTGTTGAGCTTGATTTTGTAGAATGAGTTGGCCCAATCGATGCTCAGGGGCTCCTGGAGATAGTATTTCCCCTCGGGAAGGTACTTGGCGAGGGCGTCCTTGAACGCGTCGAGGTCCTCGGCCTTGACGACGATATCCATGTCATCATCCCAGGGGATGAATCCGTGGTGCCTCGCGGCACCCAGGGCGGTCCCGCTGTACATGGTGTAGAAGACACCGCCCTTCCTGAGAGCCGCATCGACGTCGGTCATGATCTCGAGCAGGTTCTCCTGAATATCGTTCATCATTCCGAGTATATGGGCAATGTATAATGGTTTTTTCCGTCGCAACTTTTATTATGGTACCGCCCTAATGGTCAGCAGGGATGCGTCGAGTGCGATGACCGAGAATATTTTTCGGCCAAGAATGGCCCCTTTGAACGCGATTGTCAACATTCTGAGAACGTTGGTAGTCGCACTCATCGGCGTTCTCCTGGTCCCGTACTACCTCGATACCCTGGGATTGGCGGCATACGGAATCATTCCCCTCGCGACCACCATGACCGCGTACGTGATGATCATCTCCGATTCCCTCGGAAGCGCCTGTTCGAGATACGCCACCCTCGCCATCGACCGCGGGGAGGATGCGAACAAGGCAATCAGCACGGGGTTCTTCGGCATAGTCAAACTGAGCCTGATCCTCCTTCCGTTCATGCTTGCAATTTCCTTCCTGGCACCTTATGTGTTCAGCATGCCGGAGAACATGTGGACCGAGGTCCAGGAGATGTTCCTGCTGATCATGGTGTCCTCGCTCATCGTCACCGTGTCCTCGGCTCTGATGTGCGTGTTCAACGCATACAACACCCTTTACGAACTGTACATCGCCAGGATTGTCTACACCGTGGTCCAGGTGGCGATAATCGTCGTGATGTTTACCGTCTACGAGCCCTCCCTGGTCGACATCGGTATCGCATACCTGCTCTCATCCGTCGTACTCCTGGTCATGACCTATGCCCTGGCCAAGCACAGGCACAGCGAGATGAGAATCAGGCTGTCCGACTACGACAAGGCGCTTTTCAAGAAGATGGGCACCCTCGGGGAGTGGACCGTCTTCATCAAGATCGGCAACATGCTCTACATCCAGGCATCACTGGTCATCGTGAACATCTATGTGGGATCCAATGCGGGAGGAGAGTTCGCCATCATCTCGTCGCTGATCTCCATGATTCACACCGCCTGCTACTCGGTGACAACCTCCATCGCACCCTATGTCTACCACTTCTATGCCGAGGAGGACAAGACCCACCTCATCGACATGTTCAAGATCACCCTGAAGTTCATCTCGCTGCTATTCGCGATGCCCGTGGCCTTCGTCATGATCTTTGCACCGGAGATCATGACCGCGTGGGTCGGCGGCACCTACGATTATCTCGGGGAACTCGTGTTCATCGCGCTCATCTGTGATGTCGCGTTCTGCGCCTCCGTCGTTCTCGCAGAGGTCCCTACCGTTTACCTCAAGGTGAAGAGTCAGGTGAAGTACACCCTGTTCTTCGGTATCGCCAACATCGTCGCCGGAGTGGCAGTTGCTTTGTTCACGGACTACGGCGTCAAGGGAGTCACCACCGTCTGGATGATCTCGACCCTCGCATACGTCATCGCATGCGTCCTGTTCTGCGAGAGGGTCACGGGGGTTCGTCCGCTGACGTATCTCAAGAGGATAGGTTTCGGATACGTCGCCATGGCGGCATGCCTGATTGTGCTGTACTTTGTTTCCGAGTATGTGGACGTACCCGGAAGGTGGATCCCGCTGCTGATCCTGTTCGGAATCATGTTCATGCTCTACGTCCCGCTGATGCTCAAGACGTTCAAGAGTCACGAGAGGCAGATGATCAGCCGGGTGCTTCCCTCGTTCATGTCCAGGGCGCTCGCCCGCTTCCTGAAGTGATTCGGAAGCGTCTCTTCCTCTTCACGGAACCGTCGGCTATCCCCGCAAACAGTTCCGAGAGGAAGTCGGTGAGCTCGCGGTTCTTCTCGTAAGGGGGGAACTTCAGGTTCCTGGCCTCCTCCACCTTCTGAGGGAGGAGGGAGAGGTCCTCGCAGACCACGGCCCTTCCGAGGGATTCCACCTTTCTGGCGACTATCGCCTGCTGGTCGTCGGTGGTGACGTTCGGATCCACCACGTTCCTGGGGACCAGAACCATCGGGATGTTGCGGTTCAGTCCGTTGAGGATGGAACCGATCCCGGAGTGGCAGACGATCAGGTCGGCGCGGTCGAAGACCTTCTGGATCTCCTCGTCCGGGAGGAAAGCGAAGGTCTCGGCGTAATCGGAGACGTAGTCGATGTTCCCGACCTGGAAGACCGCCTCCTCGCCTGAGGCTTTGGCAATGCCGTCGAGGATCCGGAACATCTCCCCGTAGGGGGAGTCGTTCATGCCGATGGTGGCGAAGATCAAAAGATCCCCCCGTGGTATTCGGCACAGATATCCTCTGCGAGTTCCTCCCATTTGACTATGAACCTGTCTGCGAATATGCGTACCAGATTAGCAGTGCCAGTGATGGATTTCACGTTGGCGCCGGACTCGATATAGACCGTGTACACGCCGAGGAGCCTGCACAGCGGGAACAGGAAGATGTCCACGTAGCCCATCCCGGTGCTGATAAGGATGTCGGGCCTGTCGAAGGTCACGTGGACGGCGGCCTTCGCAAGGCTCCATAGGAATTTCGGGACGGACTTCCACGGAGGCTCGATGAGCACCATGGGATCATCCATGGACTCGGTGCGGATGCTCCTGTACGTGATGAACTCGTAGTCGTACTTCCCCCATGCATCCTTGATGTCGAGCATCTCCTGCAGATGCCCTCCCCAGCTGCACAGCAGATTGATCTTCATGGAGTTCCGCGTCCCTGTCTCATGAATGCCTTGTTTTTATTAAGAATTCGCGGGAAGACGACCGCTAACTTAATGGGCATGCGCTCGATTGTCTCATCATGGCCATCAGGAAGAAGGAGGGGGCGAGGAAGACCGTCGTCCTCTTCGTAGACAGCAAGAACGACCTGCCTTCCCAGCTCGCGGAACACTACGCGACCCAGCTCTACCCGGGCATCTACGACGTATACAGCGCCGGCCCGGAGAAGGACATCGTCGACTGCGACCTCCTTTCCGTCATGTACTGTCAGGGCGAGGACCTCAGGGACCTCGTCTCCAAGGACTTCTTCGACGAGAAGAGGCTCCCCCAGGGCGAATGCCCCTACGACTACGTGATTTACCTTCAGAAGGCCGTTTTCGACAAATATTCCGGGAAGTCCCCGTGGAAGGGACGCCAGATCCTGGCGCACATGGGCACCAGGGAGGAGTTCGACTGCACCGACGATGCGGAGCTGGCACAGTGTCTGCTAGCCATGGCGGACCGCGTCCGTAAATGGGTGCAGGAGAACATGGACGACCCCGAGAAACTCAAAGCCCTGGTCTCCGCATGATCCCGGTGCTGGTCGTCGACCTCGATCAATGCGATCCGAAGAAGTGCACCGCGAAGAGGATGGAGAAGTTCGGGCTGTGCAGGGAGGTCCCGCTGAACCGCGTGCCCCCCGGGTGCATAGTCCTGTCCACCGAGGGCGAGAAGACCCTCTCCCCCGCAGATGCCAAGAAGGCAGGCCGCGGGCTCGTGGTCCTCGACCTCACATGGACGAACATCGACCGTCTTCCCCATGTCAGGGGAGGGTACGCGAGGAAGCTCCCCTACCTCGTCGCCGCCAATCCCGTCAACTTCGGGAAGCCCTGGAACCTCAACAGCGCGGAGGCCGTGCTCGCGGCGCTAGTCATCATGGGATACGACGAGCAGGCCGAGCTATTCATGCCCCGCTTCAACTGGGCGCCGACGTTCATGAAGATGAACGAGGCCCTCCTCGAGCAATACAGGAAGGCCAGGGATTCCGAGGACATCGAGAGGATTCAGAACGAATACATCGAATCCGTGACAGGGGACTGAATCCGGTCCCGTCGCGGAATGTGATTACGCGGGAATGTTTTATCTACCGCGTGCGTATAGAAGACGCTGCATGACGGACGACCTACTGCCGATGATATGGGCGGCTCTAGGCGATGACCGGATATCTACGGCCGAGGCGGCCTCCAGACTCGAGGATGCCTTCAGGTACCGCTGTCCGGACGACCTCGCCAAGACCCTTAACAAGTACCGCAAGGAAGGGAAAGTGAAGGGAAAGGTCAGTTTCGAGGACGGGGGATGGATCTGGTGGGCGGACGACGAATGCCGTTCGCGGGCCTGAGGGGAAAAGAGATGACAAGCTTCAACGACAACGAGATCACGGCGGCGTGGCGTGCGATCCTCAGCAAGACCACGGAGGACAGCTCCCGCAACTACACGCTTCTGATTAGCGAACTCGCGGACAACTACCCCGACGTCAAGAGCGTCACGGTGTACTACGACGACATCGATGCGTACAGCGTCGACTTCGCCATGTGCGTCCTCGAGGAGCCCGACCGCTGCATCAGGCTCGGAATCGACGTCATAAAGGAGAGCATCGTCGGAGGGTGGGAGGACCAGGACACCATCCACCTCCGCATCACCAATCTTCCCCGCGATGCCAAGGTCGACGTCAGAAACCTGAGGGCCAAACACCTCGGGAAGCTCGTCTCCATCACAGGTCTGGTCAGGAAGGCCACCATCCCCAAGCCCCAGCTGACCTATGCGCGTTTCACCTGCTCCAGATGCGGCGCGGACGTCTGGGAGCCCCAGGACGGGATGTACCTTAGGGAGCCTCTCATGTGCCCCAACCCCAACGGCAACTGCAACAAGACCGCCAACCGCTTCATCCTCGACGAGAAGTCCTCCAGATACACCGACACCCAGATCGTCGAGATCCAGGAGAGCCCCGAGGGACTCCGCGGAGGCCAGCAGCCCGAGAGGAAGGTCTGTTTCCTGGAGGATGACATCGCAGGCCTCATCAGCGCCGGTAACAGGATCGTCGTGAACGGAATCCTCCGCTCCCGCGAGAAGCCCGACCGCGACAAGACCACCCTCTTCGACACGTTCCTCGACGTTCTTTCCGTGGAATTCGAGCAGCATGAGTATGACGAGATCAACATCACCGAAGAGGATGAGAACGCCATCAAGGAGATGTCGAAGGATCCACTCCTCTTCGAGCACATCGTGGCATCCATCGCCCCCACCATCCACGGTATGACCGAGGTCAAGGAGGCCATCGCGCTGCAGCTCTTCGGAGGCTGCCACAAGTTCAACGACGACGGGTCCGAGACCAGGGGTGACATGCACATCCTGCTCATCGGTGATCCCGGAGTCGCCAAATCGCAGATCCTGCGTTTCATGAGCACCCTAGCTCCCCGCGGGATCTTCGCGTCCGGAAAGTCCGCGTCCTCCGCGGGACTCACCGCTGCCGCGGTGAAGGACGATACCGACGGAGGGAGGTGGAACCTGGAGGCGGGAGCGCTCGTCCTGGCCGACAAGGGACTCGCATGCATCGACGAGCTCGACAAGATGACCGCGGAGGACAGGTCCTCCCTCCACGAGGCGATGGAATCCCAGAGGATCTCCGTGGCGAAGGCCGGTATAACCGCCACCCTCCAGTGCAGGTGCTCCCTGCTCGCGGCGGCCAACCCCAAGTTCGGAAGGTTCGACACCGACCAGAAGATCGTCGGTCAGATCGACCTGCCTCCGGCGCTCATGTCCCGTTTCGACCTGATATTCGTGCTCACGGACAAGCCCGACAAGAAGAAGGACGCCGACCTCGCCAGGTTCATCCTCGGTGTCCACCAGAGGGGGGAGATTAGGGCGGTCGGGGAAGAGGCCGAGATCCAGGGTGTGGACATGGAGGCGGTCAAGGACGCCACCCAGCACTACAAGCCCTACTACGAGCGCGACATCCTCAGGAAGTACGTCGCGTACGCCAAGAAGAACGTGGTCCCGTTCATGCCCGATACGGTGGTGAAGGACATCACCGACACCTACACCCAGATCAGGGCATCCTCAGAGGACGGAGTCACCGTCCCCATCACCGCCAGGCAGCTGGAGGCCTTCGTGCGTCTCGCCGAGGCATCCGCCAAGATGAGGCTCAGCCAGGTCATCGAGGAGGAGGACTCCAGCCGTGCCATCAGGCTGGTGAAGTACTACCTGTCCATGGTCGCCGGCACCAACGGCGGAGGATACGATATCGACATGGCGCTGAACACCTACTCCTCCAAGGACAGGAGCAGCATCTCCGTCATCGAGGGCATCATCAAGAACGGCGGAAAGGACGGGATGGCAAAAGCCGATATCATCAAGGCGGCGGAGGAGGAGGGAATCGGTTCTGCAGAGGCCCGCAAGCTCCTCTCCAAGCTCTCGAACAACGGAACCCTGTACAGCCCGAGCGAGGGAATCTACAAGAGGGTCTGAATATGTCTGGCACTTTCTATTTCAAAGAACACAAGCACCCCAAGGAGACCCTCTTCGCGATTTGCGACAGCGAGATCCTGGGTGAGACCTTCCGCGACGGGGACATCAGGATCACCGTCGAGGAGTCTTTCTACGGCGGCGACCTCATCGAGGAGGTCGACCTCCGCTCCGTCATCGGTTCGTTCACCATCATCAACATCGTCGGGAACCGTGCCGTGGACCTCGCCATCGAGGAGGGCATCATCGACCCCGAGTGCGTGATCGTCATCGGCGGAGTAAAGCACGCCCAGGCGGTGACGCTGTGACCGGGTTCTGCGTGGAGTGCGGGAAGGAGATCGACCGCACCGTGCACGGCATGTGCATGGACTGCTTCCTCAGGGACCGCGAGCTGGTATCCCTTCCCGACCACGTAGACCAGAACCAGTGCACCATGTGCGGACAGTTCCACCGCCACGGCGAGTGGCTGTCCATGTCCCTCGACAAGGCCGTCTCCATTGCCGCGAGGGAGGCCCTGTCCTGCATCAAGGAGGGGAGGGTCACCGACATCAGGGCGGTCATCGATCCCCTGGACGAGTATAACTACCAGGTCACTCTGAACTGCACCGTCGACATCGACGGTTACGAGGCCGAGGGCACCGCATCCACCATAGTCAGGGTGAAGAACACCGTCTGCAGGATCTGCTCCCGCAGGACCGGCAACTACTACGAGGCGATCCTCCAGCTCCGCACCGCGGAGAAGGCGATGCCGCCCGAACTGCAGGACGAGGCCCTCGCCAGGGTCGAGAGGCTCGTGGACGACGCGGCCGCCACCGATGCCAACGCGTTCATCACCAAGATGGAGATGGTCCCGGGCGGAGTGGATGTATATCTCTCCCTGATCGCCCTCGGAAGGGCGTGCGTGAAGGACCTGGGAGAGACCTACTGTGCCGAGACCGACGAGTCCTCCAAACTCGTGGGCCAGACCCGCGACGGACTCGACATGTACCGCGTATCCTACCTTGTGCGCCTCCCCGAGTTCCACGTCGGGGACATCGTGCGCTACCAGAAGCGCTACTATCTGCTCAAGAGGGTGTCCAGCGCGGGCGCGAAGCTGGTATCCCTGAAGGACTTCACCAACATGCCGGTGAAGCGCCAGAACGTTACCGACATGAAGGTCTACGCCAAATCCGACGAGCTGCTGGATGCCGTCGTCGTGTCCCGTTCCGGCGGCGAGATCCAGGCGATGGACCCCGCCAATTACGCTACGAGGGATCTGAGGGTCCCCGCGGACGCCGAGATCGGCGACTCCGTGAAGGTCGTCAGGATCGACGACGTCCTCTACTACGTGCCAGATCTGTGAGTGATAACATGGTCGTCAAACTCCCCGAACCGCCAGAGAAGGTCGCCGAGAACCTTCTCCGCCTTGCCAATTTCAAGATCCCCGAGGACATCGGATGGGCCCTGGAGTCCGCCGCCGCGTGGGAATCCAATCCCACCGCAGCATCCCAGCTCGCCGCGATCCTGGAGAACGTCAGGAAGGCGGAGCACCTCTCCCGCCCGATGTGTCAGGATACCGGTATCCCGATCTTCTGGGTCAGAGGAAGGTTCGATTCCTCCATCGCGAAGGATATCGCCAAGGCGGTGGAGAACTGCACCCGGTCCATTCCCATGCGCCCCAACACCGTGGACGTAATCACCAGGGTGAACAACGGCAACAACCTCGGAAAGGGCATGCCGGAGATCCATTTCATCCCCACAGACGACGACTTCACCGAGATCACCGTCCTGCTGAAGGGCGCTGGGTCCGAGAACATGACCAAACTGAAGATGCTCAACCCCTCCGACGGCGAGGAGGGGATCAGGAAGTTCATCATCGACTCCGTCCTGGAGGCCGGAGGACGTCCCTGTCCCCCCGGAATCGTTGGGGTAGGGATCGGAGGGACCTCGGACGACTGCGTCGCCATGGCCAAGAGGGCCCTGCTCGAGCCCCTGGATTACGAGGATCCCGACCCGGAGATCAGGAAGATGGAGGAGGACCTCTTCGTGGAGATCAACCAGTCCGGCCTGGGCCCCATGGGTCTCGGCGGGAACACCACCGTGCTCGGCGTGAAGATCCGCAAAGCGGACTGCCACACCGCCTCCCTGCCAGTATGCGTGAACATCGGGTGCTGGGCGACCAGGAGGGCATCCGCGAAGATCACCGATTCCGACGTGGAGTACTCCCAGGGGGCGGTCCTCTGAGGATCCTCACCGCGCCGCTCACCGAGGAGGACGTCCGCTCCCTGAAACTGGGGGAGGTCATCGCCCTCACCGGGCCCATCGTCACCGGGAGGGACGACGTCCACATCCGTGCGCTCAGGTATCTCGACGAGGGTAAAGACGTGCCCGGATGCCTGAGGAACGCCGTCCTCTATCACTGCGGGCCGATCATGAAGAAGAACCCCAACGGTTCCTGGTCCCCTGTTGCGGCCGGACCCACCACATCCGCGAGGATGAATGATCTGGAGCCCCGTTTCATCAGGGAGTTCGGCATCCGCGCGATCATCGGGAAGGGCGGTATGAACCGCGCCACCGCCGACGCCATGAAGGAGGTCGGCTGCGTTTATCTGGCAGCCACCGGAGGGGTCGCGGTCTCCTACGCCGAGGGGCTCGGTCTCTGCAGCGGCGTAGACTGGGAGGACCTCGGGATGGCCGAGGCTCTTTGGCATTTCGATGCGAGCAGGATGGGTCCGTTCGTCGTGGCGATCGACGCAGAGGGGAACAGCCTGTACGACCAGGTCGCGGAACAGGTGAAGAAGAACCGTTCCTGATCAGAGTCCCTCTTCGGAGAGCTCGGAGCGGAAGCGGCGGGTGTACAGCATGTACGACAGAAGTGCCAGTATCAACCCGATGACGACCCCTATGAGCATAAGCGTGTGACCCATGTTCATTCCGAAGAACGTGGCGGAGGTCTTCTCGGTCATAATGGGGGTCGCGGTCTGCGAGCCCATCCTGACATCTATGTATCCGTCGTTCTCGAGGGTCTTGTCTTCCCTGGAGTCGTAATGCTCGAAACCTCCGACATCGATGACGAAGTAGTATTTTCCAGAGGGGAGGCTAAACACCACGATTCCGTTGGAGTTGGTGTTCTCCGTGACCTCCACGCCGGTTATTGCGTTGATGACGGTGACGTTGGCATCCACGATTCCTGTGGTTCCGTTGGACATGGTGGCCTTGATAGTCAGGGTTCCGGAGGACGAGGACATCTTCAGAGGCTTGTTTTCGGCAAGCGCATAGGTGTAAGTCTTGCTTCCATCGGCATTCAGTGCAGGAGTCCCGGGCAAAATCTCATAGGTGGTGGAAGCCACATTTTCCTGGTACTTGATCGTACCCTTGAGGGCGAACGTAATCGATCCGTCACTCTTTACGGTCATGAAGTCGATTCCCGGAACGGCAGTGTAACCGTTCAGGTCCACGGTCATGGTGAAGGAACCCTTCTGGCTTCCTATTCCGACGGAGACGAATCCCTTGGCGTCAGTGGAGCTCGACAGGGTGTTTTTGTGGGAATCTTCGATGGATACAACGGTCCCGCTCGGAACGGGCAGCCCTGTCTCGCTATCCATCACATACAAACTGAAGAAGGTCTTCGAAAGGACGACGTTCGCAACGAGGGTGTAAGTCTCGGTGGTGGAGTTGTAGGTGATTTTGGCAGTGCCGAGATCGTCCTTGTCAATGATGAAAAGGTCGGTTTCGTCAGTTACGTCAGTGCTGGGCGTGAGGCCCTCGATGTCCTGCTTTATCGTGTATCCCGGGCAGGATATTTCGACGATAAGATCGTCGGAGATGTCCTTGATGCCCTTGACGGTGTAGATGTTGGGCGCGGTAAAGGTGGATTTTGCGATGTTATCTGCCGAATCGGTGATTGTTATGGTCGCAGAGGTGATATTCCCGGGTCCGGGGATGGTAGCATCATCCACCAATTTGAATACGAACGTGTACTCCGGATCCACTGCCTCGGAGTCGTCGGAATCCGTCAGAACGTACCCCGCTGCGATAACGACGGCGAGGACAGCGAAAATGGCATACCAACGGCTCATGAAGCCCATATCCGTTAGAAAGGATATTTAACTTTTTTATTGCGCGCGGGCGCCCGCGCATCTTTGTCAAGTAGGGTTAAAATAGGTAGTCGCAGTAAGCTCCATGATTCGAGACCGAAAGGTGGACGCATGGAGAAGATTGACAAGGTACACACTATGGACGAGGTCCTCTCGGAGATGGAGCCGCTGGTTTCCGCATGGTTCCGCGAGAGGTTCACCTCCCTAACCGAGCCCCAGTCCATGGCGATCCCTGTCATCCATCAGAGGAAGAACGTCCTGATATCGTCCCCCACCGGTTCCGGGAAGACCCTTACCGCCTTCACGAGTATCCTGAACCAGCTCATCAAGTACTCCACCGACGGGGTCCTCGAGGAGAAGATCTACTGCATCTACATCTCTCCCCTGAAGGCCCTCGCCAACGACGTCAACCGCAACCTCACCGTCCCCCTGGAGCAGATGAAGGAACTGGCGGCGAGGGAGGGCATGCACGTCCCGGAAATCAGGGTCGCCGTGCGTTCCGGGGACACCCCCCAGAGCGAGAGGCAGAAGATGGTCCGCCATCCTCCCCATATCCTCATCACCACCCCCGAGTCCATGGCCCTGATCCTGGCATCCCCCAAGTTCAGGGAGAACATGAAGAGCATCGAGTGGGTGATCCTCGACGAGATCCACGACATCTGCGACTCCAAGAGGGGGGCGTTCCTCTCCCTCACCATGGAGATGCTCCGCGATTACGTGGCCCACGACTTCACGAGGATAGGCCTATCCGCCACCATGGCGCCCATCGAGGAGATCGCCAAGTATCTGGTGGGGTTCGAGCCCGACGGCTCCGACCGTCCATGCGTCCTCATCCAATCGAGTTCCAAGAAGGTACTCGACCTCGAGGTTATATGCCCCACCGAGGACATGACCGCCCTTCCCACCGACGTCGTCAGTTCCATGATGTACGACAGGCTGAAGGAGCTGGTCGACGAGCACGACACCACCCTGGTCTTCACCAACACCAGGTCCGGCGCCGAGGCAGTCGTGTACAAGCTGAAGGAGAGGGGGTTGGAGAACATCGAGGTCCACCATTCCTCCCTGGGAAGGGAGACCCGTCTCGACGTGGAGGAGAGGCTGAAGAAGGGGGAGATCAAGTGCGTGGTCTCGTCCACCTCCCTCGAACTGGGGATCGACATCGGTTCGGTGGATCTCGTTTGTCAGATCGGTTCCCCCAAGTCCGTCGCCAAGGGGCTGCAGAGGATCGGGAGGTCCGGCCACAGCTTCGGGAAGATCGCCAAGGGGAGGCTCATCGTCTTCGACCCGGACGACCTGTCCGAGTGCGCGGTCATGTGCCGTGCGGCGCACAGGTCGGACATCGACCGCGTCCAGATCCCGGAGAATCCCCTGGACGTCCTCTCCCAGGCCGTCGTAGGGATGTCCATCGACTCGCGCTGGGACGTGGATGCAGCCTACACCGTGGTGAGACAGTCCTACTGTTTCCACAACCTCCCCTACGACAGGTTCGTCAACGTGCTGCGCTACCTCGGTTCCAAGGAGGAGCACGAGGGCGTCTACTCCAAGATCTGGTACGACGAGGACGCCCGCCAGTTCGGGAAGAAGAAAGGTGCTAGGATGATCTACTTCATGAACCTGGGCACTATCCCCGAGGAGTCCAACTACAAGGTCATAACCTCCTACGGTTCCGTCGCGGGCGAGCTCTCCGAGAAGTTCGTTGAGAGGCTGTCGCCGGGGGACGTATTCGTCCTGGGAGGCAGGAGTCTGGAGTTCGTCCGCTCCAAGGGGATGACCGCCTTCGTCAAGGAGGCCAACGGACGCAAGCCGACCGTTCCCTCATGGGCGGGGGAGATGCTCCCCAGGTCCTTCGACCTGTCCATGGATGTGGCTAGGTTCAGGACCGAGATGTCCGAGATCATCGACAGTGCCAGCGATAATAAAATCGAGTACCTCTGCAAGGAGTTCGATATCGACAGGGGTTCCGCGAGGTCCCTCATCTCCTACTTCTCCGAGCAGAAGGCGGTCGCCGGTTTCGTGCCGGACGCCAGACGTCTCGCCGTCGAGGAGTACATCGACCCCTCCGGCAACCAGAGGCTGATCTTCCACTTCCCGTTCGGCCGCCGCGTCAACGACGCGCTGTCAAGGGCCTACGCATACCGCATCACTGCGCTCACCGGCGCCAACGCATCGGTCACCATCACCGACGATAACTTCATGATCGGGACCACCCACAAGATTGACATCGACCAGGTCCCGGGCATGCTCAACCCCAGGGACCTGGATTCCGTCCTGAGGAAGGCCGTCAAGGACTCCGAGATTTTCAAGCTCAGGTTCCGCCACACCGCCGCCCGCAGCTTCATGATCCTAAGGAACTACATGGGCAGGAGCATCAGCGTCAACCGCCAGCAGGTCCGTTCAACATATCTGCTCGACATGCTCCGCGACATGGAGAACGAACCGGTCATCGAGGAGACCTACAGGGAGATCCTGGAGGACGACATGGACATCAGGAACGCCAAGTACGTCCTCGAGCTCATCGAGAACGGCAAGATGGGGGTCAGGACGATCCACTTCTCCGGCACCCCGTCCCCGTTCGCCCACACCATCATCCTTACCGGGTTCTCCGACATCGTCCTCATGGAGGACCGCACCGCGCTCCTCAAAGAGCTCCACAGGAAGGTCCTGGAGAGGGCTCTCGGCGACAACATCAGGGACTTCGAGTTCGAGCCCGATGCCGTCACGCAGTACTTCAACACCAAGGTCGGGAGGATATCCTCCAAGGAGGATATCCCCAGGCTGCTCATGAAGACCGGTCCGCTGCAGGCGTTCAGGGAGAGGGGCAGGAACATCTATCCCTACTGCGACCCCGACCGCAAGACCGTGGATGCCTGGATCAGGGAGCTCATCCGCGACGGGGAGCTGGGAACGGTGTTCCTGGACGACCCGCACATCATGGTGGCCTCCGAGGTACCGGTCTATGCTCGGGCCACCGTCAGGGAGAGGACCCTGAACGAGGCAGACCAGGAGGTCTACGGCCTCATCACCGAGAACACCCTCCTCAGCGACGTCCATTCCAAGGTGGACATGACCGAGGACATCGTGTTCCGCTCCGTGAGGAAGCTGGAGTCCATGTACCTAATCACCCGCACGGGCATCACCGAGAACAACAGGTGGTACTACACCCGCTGCGACCCGCCGAAGGGCGACCGCGCCACCGCCATCGACGAGGTCCTGGCGAGGCATCTCGGGGGATACGGCCCCACCACCGCCCAGGAGGCGGCCTTCGCCCTGTCCATACCCGACGAGGAGGTCAGGTCCTCCCTGGACAGCATGGTCGCTGGAGGGGAGGTCGCCAGGGGACAGTTCGTCGTCGCCGACGGCGAGCAGTACATGCTCACATCGGACCGTCTCAAGCTCAGGAGCGGCAAGAGCAACGTCTACGATGTGGAGACCGTCGAGAACTACCGCCTCCGCAAGGGGGAGCACTTCGATTCCATCGAGGATTACTTCAGGTTCTACGTCACCGCGGGTTCGGAGATCGACGTCTTCACCCGTGTGGAGGGCTTCAGGCTCTCTGACTGGCAGAGGATGCGCGCGGAGGGGAGGATCCTCCTCGGGAGGTTCGCCCGCGGACGCGTCCGCTTCATGCTTGCGGAGGATGCGGACAAGTACGCCTATTTCAGGACGGACACCACCCAGCCCGGCGACGAGCTGATCATGGACCTCATCAGAAACAGCGATTCCGGCATAACGATGAGGGAGATAGTCGCGGAGACCCATAAGGAGAAGGAGCAGGTCAAGGAGGCGGTCATGCGTCTGGACCGTTCCATGAAGGTCATGCGCGCCTTCGGCGAGAGGGAGGACTGGGGAACGGAGAACATCTACGTCCCGTTCGTTCCCAGGCAGCTGGATTCCGACCCCACCGACGAGGTCGTGGCCCAGGCGATCCGCGCCTACGGCCCCATCCCCGTCATGGCCATGAGGTTCCTGGTCAGCGTACCGGAGGAACGCATCGCCCAGGCCGCCCAGAGGTGCGGCGCGGTCCAGATACTGGTGGGTCCCGGGCAGATGCCCATGTGGATCATGCAGGACGAGGTCGGCGACCTCAACTCGGCCGAGGCCCCGGAGGAGAAGACTAGGATCCTCTCCCCGTTCGACCCCGACCTGGGCTCCAAGTGGGCAGAGCTGTCCTCCAGGTACGGCGACAAGTGGGTGTACCCCGTATGCAGGGGCAGCCGCGTCATCGGCGCCGTCGAGCTGTGGGAGATGAGCGGATGCATCGAGATCCGCGCCATGGATCTGGACCTCCCCGAGTACCTCGATGACGCACTGAAGGCAATCGATTTCCTCATGCTGTTCTTCCGCCAGAAGGGGACCGACATCGTCAGGATAAGGGAGATACTGAACACCGACGCCGCCAGCCTCAATCCGGAGATGGTCGGGTCCCTGAAATCAGCGGGATACGAGTACGTCAACGGCTTCTACGCCAAAGGGGTGTTCGTCAGCAAGACCATGACCCGCGACGAGGCCCTCAGCATGGTATTCAGGAAGCAGAGGCTGGAGAAGACCACCCGCTATGCAACCGTCCGCGAGCTCCTCGCACAGCGCGGGTACCTGCGTTCGGACCAGGAGATGGTCTGCCGCGTGATGTCCCCCACCACCGTCAAGAAGCAGCTGGAGAAGGGCAACGTACTCAAAGGCAACCTGCTGCCGGAGTACGTGGGATACACCACCATGAGCAACATGTCGATATTCCGTGCCGCCAAGTACAGGAAGCCCAGCGAGGCCGAGCGCGAGATTGAGAAGATCGTGAAGGAGAGGATGCCCGTCTCCAAGAAGGAGATACAGTTCCGCTCCAAGCACACCTATGACACCACCGCCGACGCCATATCCTCGCTCATGAAGCGTGCGGTCATCTGCCAGGACGAGGACAACTACTACAAATGGGTGCCCGACAACGGCATGACCCGCGACGAGGCCCTCAGGGAGGTCGCCAAGCTGCACTTCCGCGACATGGGGCTGTTCTCCGCGGAGAACATGTCCTCCTTCCTGGGCGCAAGGATGGCCGAGACCCGCAGGGTGCTCTCCGACCTCGAGGAGGAGGGATTCCTGGTGAAGGGATTCTTCATCGAGGGCGACTCCACGCTTTACTGGATGATGAAGGACGATGTCGACAAGAGGGTCCGCCAGTTCACCGGGCTGTTCCTGCTGAACACCCAGGACAACCTATCGCTGTACCTCCGCGACGACATCAAGGCGGAAGTCGGTTCCACGGCATCCGTGGTGTTCTCGGGCACGAAGATCATCGGCAGCTTCAAGGGACGCATTACCCCTACCGACGCCAAGGTCGACGACTTCAAGGGAAGCGATCTCGCCCGCAAGTTCATCTCGGACACCGCCCGTTCATACGGTGTAGCGATTACCACCAAGGTGGTCATCGAAGACGAGGACTGGGAGACATCCGACTTCTACAGCAGGATGAACCCTGGAATCTGACTTAACACTACTAAAATTTATAATCGTTAAGTCACATTCAGCAACCATGAAGACCCCGTGTGAGATAGTCGTCTGGTATGTCCTCCCCACGATCCGCAGGGAGATCGCAAAGGAGCTCGTGGACGTCCATCACATGAAACAGGCGGACGTCGGACGTATCTTCGGGGTCACCGATGCCGCCATCTCCCAGTATCTGAACAAGAAGAGGGGCGGCAGCACGATGATCGAGGACAGCGACGAGTATCCCGGGTTTTTGGATGAGATCAGGAAAAGTGCCAGACTCATCGCGGAGAAGAAGTCGGACATGTCCGTGGAGATGTGCCGCCTGTGCAATTACATCAAGAACGTGGGGCTCCTCGCGAAGATATACAGCGAGATCACAAAGGTCGAGGCCCCCAGGTGTGCATGGGGCGACGGGGACATCTGCGAGATTCACTGATCGATGAAGTCCATGTGATACAGGAACTCCTGGGCGTATCCGGCGTACCTTCCGAACTTCCCGCGTCCGAAGGCGGCCGTGACCTTGTAGTTCCCGTCCACGCCGTAGACGTCGTGCAGGCATTTTTGGATCCTCACGTCCACGGGGAAGGCCTCCAGGTGCCCGTATCCGAAGAGTGCGACGCAGTCGGCGACCTTGGGGCCGACCCCGTTGATACCCTGAAGTTCCTTGACCAGGGAGTCGTAGTCGAGATCCTTCATGCCCTCGATGTCGATCTCCCCGTCCTCAACACGCTATGCGAGCTCGATGAAGCGGGGCTCGCGGAACCCGAGACGGCATTCGCAGATGCAGTCCTTCCCGTCCAGGATCTGCTTCGGGGTTGGGAAGGCCCTGCGTTCCCCCAGGTCGGTTCCGAAGTGGTCGCAGACGGACTCAACCATCTTGGCGATCCTCTTGACGTTGACGTTGGTGGCCAGGACGTAGGTGGCGAGGCACTCCCACTCGGGCTGTTTCAGGATCCTCAGGCCGGGGCATTTGGAAGAGAGGCTGGCGACCTCCGGATCCGCCTCGGAGATCTCCCCGATGATCGCTTTGAGATCATCCTTCTCGCGGAAGTACTCCTTCACCGCCGAGATGTCCGCGGCCCCCTCGCAGTCGAAGCCGTCATCCGTCTGGAAAAGGGTGACGACGTCGTTCCCGATGACCCCCTGCCAGCTCCCGTCCTCCATCTTCCTCCAGCGGTGGGCCTGACCGCAGCCGAGGGTCGGGTCGAGGGAAACTTCCAAGCGAATATGGGCCATCGGCAGGTCTAGTGTTTGGTGCGATAAAAATCTTTTACCATCCGAAAACTGGGATGGATTTAGCGTATCTGGCTCTTTTCGAAATCTAGGATTAAATATATCGAATGCCATGCCTGCGGCATGAGGTTCGGACCGGCAGGCTATCCCAAGGTTTCTGGAAAGAGCGATCCCGAGGCATCCCTGAAATACACCAGGGAGCTGGGGCTCGATGCGCTCGAGGTGGAGTTCGTCCGCGGTGCGCGCATCTCCGAGGAGAGAGCCAAGGCAGTCGGCAAGGTGGCGAAGGACCTGGACATCAGGCTCAGCTGCCACGCGCCGTACTTCATCAGCTTCAATTCCGAGAGCCCGGAGACTATCGACAAGAGCGTGGACTGGGTGGTGGAGACCGCAGTGGCCGCCCACAACCTCGGAGCGTACCTCATCGTCATCCATGCGGCCGCCTACGGAAAGCACCCGGAGACCGCTACGGAGAACGTCATCAAGGGACTCCGCAGGTCCAAGGACCGTCTAGACGATCTCGGGATCAAGGATGTGATCCTGGGAGTGGAGACCATGGGAAAGCAGGGTCAGTTCGGAACCCTTAAGGAGATTGCCCAGGTCATGGATTCCGTCGACGGCGTCCGTCCCGTTCTGGATGTCGCCCATGTGCATGCCAGGGGGATTGGGTGCCTTAAGACCGAGCAGGACATGCGTGCCCTCCTCAGCGAGTTCTTCCCGTTTGCGGGGGAGACCGCGCACTTCCACATCAGCTGCATCAAATACGGGCAGAAGGGGGAGATCTCCCACCTGCCCCTCTCGGAGAGGGACCCAGACATGCAGATCCTGGCGGACATCCTGAACGACTCTAAGCAGGACTGCAATTTCATCTGCGAATCCCCTCTGATCGAGCAGGATGCCGTGGTGTTCAGGGACATGTTCCCCAGGTTCAGGCGCCAGTGAAAGGTCCGCTCCTTCAAAAGTGCCAGATGCAATTATTATCGCATTTCGCGACGAGGGTCTGCCGACAAAACCAATTATATACGTCGAATCAATCACACAGAATCGTGCCACTGTGGCTCAGAGGTGGAGCGACGGTTTCGTAAACCGTTGGTCGGGGGTTCGATTCCCTCCAGTGGCTCTTTTCAAGTACAATTCAGCACTGTTCCCTGCGGTTCAGGCCGTTGGGCTTCGTGATGTCGTCTTCCTTGATGAGGTACTGGTTGACGATCTTGACAGCGCAGACATCGCCGCACATGGAGCAGCCGTCCTTCTCCTCGGTGCATCCCCTGGCCCTGTACCTCTTTGCCTTTTCGGGGTCGAGGCAGACGTCGTACATGGCCTCCCAGTCCAGGACCTTGCGGGCCCTGGCCATCCTGTCGTCCTTCTCCTTGCCTATCCCCCTGGTGAGATCTGCGGCGTGGGCGGCGATCTTGGATGCGATGACCCCTTCCTTGACATCCTCCTCGTCGGGGAGGGAGAGGTGCTCTGCGGGGGTGACGAAGCACAGGAAGTCGGCCCCGTTGGCCGCGGCGATGGCGCCGCCGATGGCGGCGGTGATGTGATCGTAGCCCGGAGCAATATCCGTGACGAGGGGCCCGAGGGTGTAGAAGGGAGCACCCTGGCACAGTGTCTTCTCCATCTTCATGTTGGCAGCGATCTGGTCCATCTGCATGTGTCCCGGGCCCTCGACCATGGCCTGAACCCCCGCATCCCTGGACCTCTTAACGAGATGGCCGAGGGTCATGAGCTCGGAGATCTGGGCCTGGTCGGATGCGTCGTTGATGGCCCCGGGGCGGAAACCGTCTCCCAGGGAGAGCGTGAACTCGTACTTCCTGGCGAGTTCGAGAAGGTAATCGAAGTTCTCGTAAAGGGGGTTCTCCCTCTCGTTGTGGAGGATCCATGCGGTGAGGAACGAGCCTCCCCTGGAAACAACGTCCATGATCCTGCCACTCTTCTTGATCCACCTGACGGTCTCCCTGGTGATGCCGCAGTGGACGGTCATGAAGTCCATTCCGTCCTTGGCATGCTGTTCGATGCCGGAGAAGATGTCGTCCTCGGTCATCTCCACCACGGCGTTCCTCCTGGCGGCGGTGAGTCCGACCTCGTAGATGGGCACGGAACCCATCATCACCGGGCAGCGTGCGAGGAGGGTCTTTCTGATGGCTTCGATGTCCCCTCCGGTGCTGAGGTCCATGACGGCGTCGGCGCCGTACTTCACGGCGACATCCATCTTGCGGATCTCGGCCTCGAGGTCGGGCATGTCCCTCGAGGTCCCGATGTTCGCGTTGATCTTGACGGAGAGCCCCTCTCCGATTGCGGCCGGGATGGGGTCGTGTACGGGGTTGCAGGGCATGACGATGCGCCCGGAGGCGATGCCGTCGAGTATGAACCTCTCGGTGACGTTCTCGCGCTCGGCGATCTTCCTAATCCTCTCGTCGGATTCCCCGCGGCGGGCCTGCTCCATGATCGTGCTCATCGGATATCGCCAGAAGATTGTCGGATGCCTATTTCTTTTTATCCAGGGCGGGGGAGTTCGCGCGCGTACGCGTACGCACACGCGCGCGTATATATAGTATGTGAACCATACCCAACCAGTATTTTCGGAAGGGAATGCAAATGGGAGAACAACAGCAGCCAGGGGCACCTAACGGGGAGGTCTATGATGCAAACAGCATCAAGGCCCTCAAGGGCCTCGAAGCGGTCCGTAAAAGGCCCGGTATGTACATCGGAAGCACCGATACCAGGGGTCTCCACCACCTCGTCTACGAGGTAGTGGACAACTCCATCGACGAGTGTCAGGCGGGATTCGCCACCGACATCGACGTGACGATCAGGGACGACGGCTCCATCACCGTCGTGGACAACGGAAGGGGTATCCCCACCGGAATCCCCGCGGGCGAGAAGAAGTCCGCCCTCGAACTCTGCCTCACCGACCTCCACGCGGGGGGTAAGTTCGATCAGAACGCCTACAAGGTCTCCGGAGGACTCCACGGTGTGGGAGTCTCCGTGGTCAACGCGCTGTCCGAGTGGATGGTCGCCACCGTCAAGAGGGAGGGTAAGGTCAGCAGGCAGTCCTACCGCTTCGGGATCCCCGACGGGCCCGTCGAGGAGATCGGCACCACCGCCGACACCGGAACCACCATTTCCTTCAAGCCCGACAAGTCCATGTTCGAGACCGTCGAGTTCGACTTCGACACCCTTCAGAACAGGTTCCGCAATCAGGCTTTCCTGAACACCAAGGTCACCATCAACTTCGAGGACCAGAGGGTGGACAAGAGGGAGACCTACCACTACGACGGCGGAGTGGCGGAGTTCGTCAGGTTCCTCAACAGGAGCAAGACCCCCATCCACCCCAACCCCATCGAGATCAAGGGGGTCAGGCACTTCAGCGACCTGAAGGGAAAGGACATCACCGTCGACGTGGACGTCGCCATGCAGTACACCGACGGATACAACGACAGTGTCGACTCCTTCGTCAACACCGTCATGACCCCCGACGGCGGAACCCACCTCACCGGATTCAGGACCGCCCTCACCAAGACCCTCAACGACTACGGGAAGGCCAACAACCTCCTGAAGGATATCCAGCTCGACGGAGTGGACACCCGCGAGGGACTCACCGCCATCGTCAGCATCAGGATGCCCGATCCACAGTTCGAATCCCAGACCAAGGAGAAGCTCGGTTCCTCCGTGGCCCAGAACGCGGTGTCCTCGGTCGTCAGCGAGCTGCTGATGCAGTTCCTGGAGGAGAACCCCTCCGTGGCCCAGGTCATCATGAAGAAGGCCGTGAACGCCTACGAGGGAAGGATGGCCGCGAGGAAGGCCAGGGACGCCACCCGCAGGAAGTCCCTGCTGGAGTCCACCTCCCTGCCCGGGAAGCTCGCCGACTGCTCCGAGAAGGACCCCGCCAAGTGCGAGCTGTTCATCGTCGAGGGAGAGTCCGCAGGCGGATCCGCCAAGATGGGAAGGGACAGGAACTTCCAGGCGATCCTCCCCCTGAGGGGAAAGATCCTCAACGTGGAGAAGACCAGGCAGGACAAGCTCCTGGACCACGACGAGATCAGGAACCTGACCATCGCCATCGGCGGCGGGATCGGAAGGGAGTTCGACGTATCCAAGATCCGCTACCACAAGGTCGTCATCATGACCGATGCGGATGTGGACGGAGCCCACATCGCCACTCTCCTGCTCACCCTCTTCTACAGGCAGATGAGGCCCCTGGTGGACCAGGGTTACGTCTATCTCGCCATGCCCCCGCTCTACCGCATCGCGAAGGGATCGAAGACGGTCACCTACGCCTACAACGACGACGAGCTCAACAAGTTCCTCGCCGAGCACGGCGGCCCGCAGGGATACAACATCAGCAGGTACAAGGGTCTCGGAGAGATGAACCCGCAGCAGCTGTGGGACACCACCATGGACCCGGAGAACAGGATGATGAAGAGGATCGAGGTCGCCGATGCGCAGCTGGCAGACCAGCTCTTCTCGGTGCTCATGGGCGACGATGTGGAGCCCAGGCGCGAGTTCATCATCGAGCACTCGAACGAGGTCGTAAACCTGGATGTGTGATATCATGGAGGGAGAAGAGAGAATCCTCAAGCAGACCGTCGAGAAGGAGATGAAGCGCTCCTACATCGACTACTCCATGTCCGTCATCGTCAGCCGTGCGCTGCCAGACGTCAGGGACGGACTGAAGCCCGTTCACAGGAAGATCCTGTACGCCATGCACGAGCTGGGTCTTTCCTACAACCGCCCCCACAAGAAGTCAGCCACCGTGGTCGGAGAGGTGCTCGGTAAGTACCACCCCCACGGAGACTCCGCTGCGTACGGAGCCATGGTCCGTCTCGGACAGGACTTCGCCATGAGGTACCCGCTCATCGACGGACAGGGTAACTTCGGATCCGTGGACGGTGACCCGCCCGCGGCCATGCGTTACACCGAGGCCCGCCTCTCCAAGATGGCGTCCGACCTGCTCCTGGACCTGGACAAGGGCACTGTGGACTTCATCGACAACTTCGACGGGTCCCTGAAGGAACCCTCCATCCTCCCCAGCAAGTTCCCCAACCTGCTGGTGAACGGGTCTGACGGTATCGCGGTGGGAATGGCCACCAAGATGCCCCCGCACAACCTCCGCGAGGTCTGCGACGCGATCATCTACACCATCGACACCCCGGACGCGGACGTCCCCGCCCTCATGCAGTTCGTGAAGGGTCCCGACTTCCCCACCGGAGGTATCATCAACGGTATCGCGGGCATCATCGACGCCTACACCACCGGACGCGGACGCATCAAGGTCCGTGCCAAGACCCACTTCGAGGAGATCAGGGGCGGCAAGACCGCCATCATCGTCGACGAGATCCCCTACCAGGTCAACAAGGCCGAGCTCGTCAAGAGCATCGCCGACCTCGTGAAGAACAAGGCCATCGTCGGTATCACCGACCTGAGGGACGAGTCCGACAGGAAGGGTATGAGGGTAGTCATCGAGCTCCACAAGGATGCCATCGACGAGGTCGTCCTCCAGAACCTGTTCTCCAAGACTCAGATGGAGATCACCTACGGAATCATCAACCTCGCACTGGTGAACAACAAGCCCACCACCCTCGGGCTCAAGGAACTCATCATGCAGTACATCGCCCACCGCCGCACGGTGGTCACCCGCAGGACCCAGTTCGAGCTCGACGAGTGCGCCAAGAGGTTCCACATACTGGAAGGTCTCATGGCCGCCCTCAACATGCTCGATGAGACCATCAAGCTGATCCGTGCGAGCAAGGACGGTGCCGAGGCGAACGCCGGTCTGCAGAACCTCCTGCACATAGACCAGATCCAGGCCCAGGCGATCCTGGACATGCGCCTGCAGAAGCTGACGGGACTCGAACTCGATTCCGTCAGGGAGGAGTACGAGCAGCTGAAGGCGCGCATGGAGGACCTGCGCGACATCCTCGCCAAGCCCGCCCGCGTGGACGCCATCATCAAGGACGAGCTCACCGCCATGAAGGACGCCTACGGCGACGACAGGCGCACCGAGGTCAACGAGGCCGCGGTCGACGTCGACGCCGAGGACCTCATCCCCAAGGAGGAGACCGTCTACACGATCTCCGAGGACAACTACGTCAAGAGGCTGCCGCTGCGCACCTACAAGCAGCAGAACCGCGGCGGAACCGGCATGACCGGCCTCCAGACCAAGGAGGGCGACACCGTCCGCAGCATGTTCGTGGCATCCTCCCACGACTACCTCATGTTCGTCACCAACACCGGGCGCATCCTGTGGCTGAAGGGATACAACATCCCCGAGGGAAGCCGCCAGGCCAAGGGTAAGCCCGTGGTCAACCTGCTCCCCGACCTGCAGGAGGGCGAGATCGTCACCAACGTCATCCCCACCGCCGACTTCCCCGAGGACAAGTGCCTGGTGTTCTGCACCAGGAACGGTCTCATCAAGAAGACCCAGCTGTCCGCCTACGGGAACGTCAGGAACAAGGGGATCAAGGCGATCAGGCTGGATGACGACGATGAACTCGTCGAGGTCTGGATGTCCAAGGAGGGAGACGAGATAGTCCTCGCCTCCACCGACGGACAGGCCATCCGTTTCCCCGAGTTCGAGGTCTCCGCCACCGGCAGGGACACCCGCGGTGTCCGCGGGATGACCGTGGGAAGGAAGGAGAGCGTCATCTCCATGACCGTCGTCAAGCCCGAAGACATGCTCCTGACCGTCACCGAGAACGGATTCGGGAAGATCTCCATCGTCTCCGACTACCGTCTCACCCACCGCGGAGGAAAGGGAGTCATCACCATCAAGTGCACCAAGAGGAACGGCGGTGTCATGAGCGTCCGCAAGGTCGGACCTGAGGACGAGCTCATGGCCATCTCCTCCTCCGGAAAGGTCATCAGGATGAGGGTCTCCGACATCAGGCAGACCGGAAGGAACGCCGCGGGCGTCAAGATCATGGACCTGAAGGACGGGGAGACCATCGTCTCCGTCAACCCCGTGGTCAGCGAGTCCGACGCCGAGCCCCCGGCCTCGGAATGAGCCAGTAAACCTCTTGCGGCCCCTTCGGGGGCCGTTTACCTTTTCCGAAGATTTAATAAACAATAGCCAACTACTGGTCAATCAAGCCGCCGTAGCTCAGTTGGGAGAGCGCGTGACTGAAGATCACGAGGTCGCTGGTTCGAACCCGGCTGGCGGCACCATACCTTTTTCCGTCCACTCCGTCACAGTCCTGCCGCAGCATCCGTCCGCGGCGACTGAAAAAGGGAACCTTTTTAGACATCCACCCAATGGTTGTCGTGAGACCCTCCCGAAGGGAGTCCCAGAGGAATGTCTTTGAGCGAAGAAGGACAGGACATGATACTGATCGACATCAAGAGCACCACGCTCACCTTGGGTGAGGTGCTCGGCCGCATCGAGCAGTACAAGCAGGATCCCGCCCTCTCCAACTACGAGATTTTCCTCGACGGGGACCGCTATGCGATCGTCGCGCGTCCGAAGGTGAGCCGTTGACCTATCCGTCCGGCAACCGCAGGGGGCGCATGACCGTGGGCATCTACAACGCCTACGACCCCAACACCTTCAGGGAGCCGCATCGCCGCGCCATCGCGAGGGCCGGGGACATCGCAATGGCCTTCAACATGAATCTGGCACTTTTCGGATTCCCTCTTCCCGAGGACAAGAAGACCCCCAAGGAGGTCGCCGATTACATCGCGGGGACCACCAGCATCGGGAACCACGGCGACAATTTCGTCCAGCTCGCTGAACTCGGACGTTTCCAGACCTTCCCGTATCCCGTGAAGGGCTTCCCCCCGCAGTTGGGGAAGGTGATCCTCACCACCTGCAAGCCGGAGGCGAAGAAGCAGCTCACCACCGCCCAGCTTGCCGATATGGTGGATCAGGGGCAGAGCGTCCTCCTCCTGTTCGGCATCGGACCCCACGGCATACCGGACAAGGTCCGTCCCTTCTCGGACTACGACTTCGAGGTCACCGGGGGCAACTATTCCCTCGAGACCTGCACCGCCCTGGGGGCGGTGTGCGGAGCTTTGGACTGCAAGCTCAACAAGTGACACTCGGAAAAACCGGGGCCGGGGCCCCGTATTGATTCTCAATAGTGGTCGTAGAGGACGTCTGCGGGTGCGAAGTACACCCCGTTCCCTTCCTCCACGCGTCCGACGACCTGCGCGTTGGGGTTCTCCCTGGCGATGTCCTCGGCCTCCGTCTCGGGGGCGATGATGGTGAATCCCATTCCCATGTTGAGGGTCTGGTAGATCTCCTTGTCCTCGATCTGTCCGAGTTCCTGAAGGACCTGGAAGATGGGCTGGGGCTTGACGGGGTCGTCGATGGTGTACTTCAGTCCCTTCCTCATCCTGAGGATGTTCCTGAGTCCTCCCCCGGTGATGTCGACGAGTCCGTGGACCTCGTGCTTCCCGGTGATTCCCAGGACCTGCTTGACGTAGATCTCGGTGGGAGTGAGGAGCTCCTTTCCGATGCTCTTGGTGAGACCGGAGACGGAATCGGTCATCTTGATGTTGTTAGCCTCGACGACCTTCCTTGCGAGGGTGAGTCCGTTGGAGTGGAGACCGGAGGATTTCAGGGATACGATGAGGTCGCCCTTCTCGCAGGTCTCTCCGGTGATGATCTTGTCCTTGTCCACGACTCCCATGCAGGTTCCGGAGAGGTCGAGACCGTTGACGATCTCGGGGAGTACGGCGATCTCCCCGCCGACGATCTCCATGTCGGAGAGCTCGGCCCCGCGGTTCAGTCCGATGCCGACCTGCTTGGTTACCTCGCCGTCGGGTTTGTCGATGGCGATGTAGTCCACGAAGGAGATGGGTGTGGCGTTGACGCAGATGGTGTCGTTGACGTTCATGGCGATGCAGTCGATACCGATGGTGTCCCAGATTCCGAGTTCCTCTGCGATGAGGATCTTGGTGCCGACGCCGTCGGTAGCCAGGGTAACGTACCTGTCCCCGAAGTCGATGAGACTCGCGAAGAGTCCGGGGTGGTGGACCTGCTGTCCGAAGCCCTTCCTCTGGTACTTCAGCTGCCCCACGAGCGACTCAATGGAGCTGGATTTCTTGTCGATGCTGACGCCCGATTTCTCGTAGGTCCATCCGGTCATGTTAACACTGAATGCCCGTATAGCTGGGCGCGGTTATTATCGTTTCTTTTCGTATTTTTTATAAACACGGGGGCATATGGTCGGAACGTGTCAGATCTGCACGACCGCTGGGTGGCCGAGCGCCACCGCGAGTACTACTACCGCCTCGCGAAGGAGATGGACTACCGTTCCAGGGCATCCTTTAAGCTCCTCCAGCTCGACGAGAAGTTCCACATCTTCGAGGAGGGGGACTCCGTAGTGGACCTCGGGGCATGTCCCGGGGGATGGTCTCAGGTCGCATACGACATCGTAGGGGAGAAGGGGAAGGTCATCGGAGTGGACCTTCGCTACATCCACCCTCTCGAGGGAGTGCAGTTCATCATCGGGGACATCACCGACGACAACACCATGATACGCCTCCTGGACATGGTCGGAGGCAAGGTCGACGTGGTCCTTTCCGACATGGCGCCCAACATCGCCGGCCATTATTCCACGGACCACGCCAGGTCCATCGAGCTCTGCATGTACGCCGTTGACGTCTGCGACAGGATCCTGAAGAAGGGCGGCAAGATGGCCATGAAGGTTTTCATGGGGGACTTATTCCAGGACCTGGAGAGGGAACTGAAGAAGAGGTTCGACAGCGTCATCGTCACCTCGCCGAAGGCGTCCCGTCCTACATCGTCCGAGGTGTACGTCGTCTGCCGCGGTTTCCTGGGGGCCCACAACGTCAAGCCCGTCCCCAAGCCGGTGAAGAACGATGAGAAACAGCCCGAGTTCAGGCCTAAGGGCGGCAATTTCTGAGATCATCCGCCGTTATTGATCCCCTCCCTGCACTCCGGGGCCGGCTTTGCATTGACCGTGCGGCAGTCCTTCTTCTTATGGCGCACAGGGTGGAATTCCACGTAATATCCGGCGTATTTGCGATAATCTGTTATCGTAATCGGATCTGCAGGTTTGTCGGCATGTGATGATTGGTGCAATCGCAATGAAAAATCAGTGTAATCGATTATTGCGATCGTCAGTCCCAGAATCTCTTGGTCCTGGCGTACAGGACCTCGGATGCCATTATGTCGCGGAGCAGTTCGTCCTCGTCGACATGCATCTTCATCAGGATGCGGGCGGCCACTTCCGGTCCCACTCCCCTTCCCGCAAGAACTTCGGCAGCCATCCCCCCGTAGGAGTTCACTAGGTTGGCGTTCTTGTTGATGCGCATGTCGTTCTTCTTGCCCTCGGCACCCCTTCCGGGTTTGCCGTAATCCCTGATGAGGTCCCTCTCGTAATCCTTGAGAAGGGCGATCATCACCCCGTCGCACGACGGGCATCTCAGCCTCTTCGGGGCGTCCCCGACCCTGAGTCTCCTCTGGTTCTTGCAGTTAAGGCAGGATGCGTAGAGGATCTCGTTGTCCAGCCTCTTCTTCATCGCCATGAGGATGGCATGGTCTGCCCTCGCGGGCTGCATGAGCTCCTTTGTGCGGGTAATCCCCTCGAGCCCGATGGACGATGCGCCCTGCATCACGACACTAATCTTCCCGTCGTGGATCAGTCTGAGTGCCAGTTCGGTATTCTCGATGTCGAGGTCCTCCCATAGCACCTTGTTCACGGCATCGTTGTACGCGGGCGTGTCCTTGTGGATGTCGAACAGCCTGCCGTAGTTGATGTAGCGGCGGTCCGCACCCTTCTCGATGATACCGAACTTCTTGGCGACGTTCATGAACCTCCACTTTAGGTGCGTGGAGTTGAGGACGGTCAGCCTCGAAATCGCCTCGACGGTTCCGGGGCGGATGGACATGAAGGTGTCGTAGATCACCTTGCGGTCTATGTTCCTGGGGAGCTGGAGGATGATCCTGTATGCGTCGGTGGTCACTCCCAGGCTCTCTCCGACCCTTGCGGTGAGGAGCGCGGAGAGGATCTTCGACAGTGTGTCGTTGACCCTGCTCCCGAAACAGCAGTTGATTATCGCAACCCTGTCGCCTGTCTCGATGGTGACGATGTTGTCCGTGGGGACAGTCCACCTCTCCTGCTGGAGGTCGAGGTATTCGGTGACGCATTCCACGGAGGGTCTGTCGGCGGGATATCTGGAGAAGTCCCTCTTCCTCCTGAGATGCCCCACCTCCATGGCGACCTCGAAGGGGACGGGGATGTCGGATCCCTCCCACGAGGGGACGTTGCCGACGGTGCGGGCCTCCTCGACAAGGAGCTCGTCCTCACGCATCTCGACGACCCTCCAGGTCCTTCCCTTGGCGATGAACATCTCCGCCTCTCCCTCGAGGGTGGCTACGAAGCTCTCGTCGAGGGTACCTATGATCGCCCTGGTCCCGATATCCCTGACGCGGTAGGTCTTCTCGTCGGGGATCATCGAGATGTTCTGGTAGAAGTACTGCATCCCCTTGCGGGATTTACCGACGGTCCCATCCTCGTTCTCCCTGAGGATCCATATGGATTTCAGCTGCTCGACGGTGTCGTCGAAGTCCTTTTTCGAAAGGGTCCGGAACGGGTGGGAACGGATCACCGTCCTGTACCCCTCTTCCTTTTCGAACGGACCCACCATCGCCATCCCGACGAGCTGGTTGGCGAGTACGTTGAGGGGATTCGGCCTTCCGGCGGCGTATTCCATCTCCTTGGCCTCGCATCTCCTGGCGACGACCATGGCCTCGGCCACTTCGTCGGGTGCGGTGGCCAGGATTACCGAGCGGATCCTCCCGCCTATGCGGTGTCCCGCCCTTCCGGCCCTCTGAGTCATGCGGGCGACCTGCCTGGGGGAATTGTACTGTATGACGAGGTCGGCGGAACCGATGTCGATCCCCAGTTCGAGGGAGGATGTGCAGATCAGGCCCTTGAGTTTCTGCGTCTTGAACTCGTCCTCGGTCTCCATGCGGTTCTCCTTGGAGAGGGAACCGTGGTGGACACCGATGGGGTAGTCCTCGTCCCACATGTGATAACGGGATGCCAGCCACTCGGCGGTCTCCCTGGTGTTGACGAAGAAAAGCGTGGAAGTGACGCTGTCGATGAGATATCTGGCTCTTTTCATCACAGCGAGGATGTCGGGGTCGCTCTGAAGCTTGTCCTGCAGTTCGGCATCCGCCTCCGCGGGAAGGGGCCTCTCCACGCGGATGTCGAACTCCCTGAAGGTGTCATGCTTGCAGACATCGACCTCCCTCCCCTCTCCGGAGAGGAAGTTCCTCACCTCGTCCAGGTTCCCGACTGTCGCGGAAAGGCCGATCCTCTGGTATTCCCCCGCGAGTTGGACCAGTCTCTCGAGGGCGACGGCCAGCTGGGCCCCTCTCTCGTTGCCGGCGAGCTCGTGGATCTCGTCGATCACCACGTACTTCACGTTCTTCAGGCCCTCGCGGAGGTTCTTCCCGATGAACATGATCTGCATGGTCTCGGGGGTGGTGATGAGGATCTGGGGAGGACTCCTGGACATACGGTTCCTCTCGCTCTGAGGGGTGTCCCCGTGCCTCACGCCGACGGACACCTTCAGCTCCGCACCCAGGTCCTCCATCCTGCGGAGCATGTCGCGGTTCAGCGCGCGGAGCGGGGTGACGTAGATGCATCTGATTCCCTTGCGGTCCTCGAGCTGTGCGAGATCGTCGAAAACGGGCAGCATCGCGGATTCGGTCTTCCCGATACCAGTGGGTGCTACGACCAGGACGTTATGGCCCTTCTGGATCCTGGGGATGGCGTCCCTCTGGGGGTCGGTGGGTTCGGTGATGCCCCTCGAGCGCAGCGCCTCCACGAGGACGGGGCTCAGCGTGTCGAAGGGCATGATTGCGGAAAAGAGGATGGCCGGGCATCGCCCGGCCGGTTATTGTTTCTTCACGCTGCGGGGGCGTCGGCGGGCTTCTCCTCCTCGACGGGGGCGGTGACCTCCATGAGGACGTCGGAGAGGTCCATGACCTTGATCTTGGAACCGATAGCCTTTGCACCCTGGGACAGGTTGGTGACGCAGAACGGGCAACTGGTGACGAGAATCTCGGCACCGGTGGCCTCGGCCTCGCGGATTCTGTCGGATGCAATCCTGACCGCGAAGTTGTTGAACTGGGACTTGTAACCTCCTCCTGCACCGCAGCACATGGAGTTGGCCCTGTTCCTGGGCATCTCGATGAGCTCCAGTCCCTTGATTTTGGCCATGACGTTCCTGGGTGCGTCATAGACTCCCATGTGCCTTCCGAGGTGGCAGGGGTCGTGGTAGGTGACCTTGTGCGGGAAGGGGTGGTTGAGGGGGAGCTTCTTCTCGTTGATGAGCTTCTCCGCGTACTGGGAGAAGTGGTAAACGTTCTGCTGGACCTTGGCGTAGAAGCGTCCGAAGTCGGTGGAGATGGTCTTGTAGCATCCGGAGCAGGTCATGACCATGTCCTTCGCTCCCATTCCGTCGGCCTTCTCGACGATGTGCTCCGCGCACTCGAGGGTCTGGGACTCGTCTCCGGTCCTGAGGAGCGGGGAGGTGCAGCACCACTCGTCGGATCCGAGGATGTTCATCCTGACGCCGCCGCGGTTGAGGATCCTGACACCAGTCTGGGGGATTCCCTGCTGCCTGTAGGATCCGGTGCATCCTGCGAAGAAGATGACGTCGGGGGTGTCGTACCTGGGAACCTCTGCGGGCCACCAGTCGCCGCGGGCGGCGGGGTTTCCGCCGTACGGGTTGCGGACCTCGACAACACGGTCGTGCATTCCCTTGTGGACGTCCAGGGGTCCGTGTCCGTAGGAGACGAGCCACCTGCGGACCTCCTCCCAGAGTTCGACGAGGTGGATCTTCGCGTGGCAGACAGCCTCGCAGGTTCCGCATCCGGTGCACTTGTACATCGCGTCGACGAAGTAGGGGTTGAGGGTAGCTACCCTTCCGAGGGGTTTGTCCAGTGGGGTTGCGGCGTTGATCTGGTTGATGTAGTAGATCTTTCCGCGGGGGGTGTCGGACTCCCAAGGGGTCTGCCTGTGGGCCTGGCATCCGGCGATGCAGTATCCGCACTGTACACAGGCTGCGAGGGACTCCTCGATCCACGGCATCCTTACAGTCATTCTGAGTAGCGTTACCATTGTCGATTCCTCTTTTCCAGGATGGTCGGAGCCTGCCTATCCGTCAGACTCCCACTTATAGATAGAGAAGGAAAAAGGGAGACGCTATAATAAACCTTTCTTGGGAGAAACCATTGTCCAGAGCAACTCCCGGTACGGGGAATTGGAGTCATTTAGTGAAAAATGGCGGAAACCGAACGGTAGTGGGCCCTACCGGATTCGAACCGGTGACCGTCCGATTATGAGTCGGACGCTCTAACCGACTAAGCTAAGGGCCCGTCGGACGGTGGTTACACGAAATACCAATAAATAGTTTCGTTTGGGGTGTTTTTGGGCGTCTGGCACATGTCGCTGGACGGCCATACGGACATGGTCATGCCGAAAGAGAAGATTGGAAAAATGGCGCCTCCGCACGGGATCGAACCGTGGACCTTGTGATTAACAGTCACACGCTCTACCTACTGAGCTACAGAGGCTTGCTTGACGGCTATAATAGGGCCGTATAAAAACATTATTCCTTTGATGCCCGGTCGCGTATTCCCTCGGCCACGGATATGGCTTTGTCGAGGCTTTCCGCGAGCTCCCTGGTGAAATCGCCGTAGCGGTCGGTGATTTTGGCACCGTCCTGGGTGGCCATGATCAGCCCGTCCCTCTCGAGGAGACGCAGGGAGTACCTGACCTTATGCTGCGGGATCCCGGTAAGCTCCGACAGGCGGATGATGCCGACGGGCTGGTTAGCCTTGATGGCCTTGAGCATCATGAGATGGCGCTCGATGAGTTCCAGCTCCTTCAGGGTTCCCGAGAGCATCTTTCCGGACATGATTCACGGAACCGTCGAGGAGGTTTAAAACCCTTGCTAACACGTAGCATGTCAATCTGTGTACAGGCGACGTCGCAACGTCCTAAGCACCGCTGGTCCTGGTTGGAAAAAGCCGAAGGCACGAGGAATCGTCCGCGTGTCGAGGAACCGGAACGGTCTCAGATCATCTGCCGTACCACTTCTGGATTCCCCACCTGCGGTAGTTCACGTAGAACCCCTGGATGAAGGATCCGCAGCAGTCCAGTGCTTTCTGCTCAGCGCCCTCGCCTTTGTAGGTCTTGTAGCAGTTGAGGCACTGGAAGCAGAGAGTGAGAGGTGCTTTCCTGTCGAATCTCATTGTTCATCGGAATGTGGCGTCCGTTAAAATACTTTGTCAATTGCCAGGTCGGAGTCTGGGAACCGCGTGGCCGATATTTACAAAATATTTCATCCAACCTTATAAAAACCTTGACCAGGGAGAGTCTGAATCATCAACCAGTTTTAAGACTTTTCTCCCCAATCATTATATACTAATCCACGACCTTAATATAGCCTATGAACAGAATCAAGGTCATCAACGAACCTTCTGAGCTAGTACCCATGCTCAGGGCCGTTGACACTCCCATCAAAAGGGAGGTCTTGAAAGAGGTGACCTTGGAGTGGAAGACCGCCGACGAGATCGAGAAGAAGTTCGGTCCGGAGGGCAGGGAGGCAACCATTTTCTTCGAGAAAATGAAGCTCGTGGAAACCCGTTGGCTGTCCACGAACGGTCAGTACCCGGAGAAATCCTACCACACCTACTACACCTCTTTCAGCATCAATGCGCAGTGGCCCGTCTACGAGATCAGCGACGTGCTCGCGGCGGCTATGATGCCCGAAGACGAGTACGCAGAGGTCGAGAACAAGATCCTCGAGCAGATCGGCTCCACCGGGAAGTTCTCCGGTGACGTCGCAGAAGCGCTCGGTCTCTCTTCCACCATGCTCAAGAGTCTCGTGCGCCGCTCCGTCAAGATGGATTACCGCGGCCACAAGATCGAGCCAATCAAAGAAGAATGATCCGGCATGTCTAACAACATTTGGATCATGAGGATTGGCCATAGGCCTGACAGGGACAAGCGCGTCACCACCCATGTGGCGCTTTCGTCCCGCGCTCTCGGTGCCAAGGGGATATACATCGACACCCCCGACCCCGTTCTGGAGGAGAACATCCGCAGCGTCGTCAAGCGTTTCGGAGGCGACTACTCCATCGAGACCGGCGTCAAGTGGCAGCGTGCCACCAAGGGCTTCCAGGGGAAGGTCGTCCACCTGACCATGTACGGTCAGAGGATGGACGAGGCGCTCCCGAAGATCCCCAAGGACGAGGACATCATGGTCATCGTCGGGGCGGAGAAGGTCCCTCCCGAGGTCTACCAGAGGGCGGATTTCAACATTTCAGTGGGCAACCAGCCGCACTCCGAGATCGCGGCGCTCGCCATATTCCTGTACAACTATACGGGAGGGGAGCACCTCTACGAGGAGCGTGGCGGAGAGATGACCGTTATTCCTAACGAAAGGGGGAAGACCGTTGTCAAGAGGGACGAAGAGTAAGATCCCCACCGACAAACAGTGCATCTCCATGCTCTGGGACGCGGGCTGCAAGAAGCGCGTCGTCGTTCACTGCGCCACCGTGAGGGCTGTGGCGGAGGAGATCGCCAAGGCGATCCCCGAGGCCGATATGGACATCGTCATCGCAGGCGCGCTCCTCCACGACATCGGACGCTCCAGGCTGCATTCCATCGAGCACGCCTACATCGGTGCGCAGATCCTCGAGCAGGAGGGACTCCCCCAGTGCCTCGTGGACATCGTGAGGAAGCACACCGGGGCGGGTCTCGACCAGGAGGACGTCGAGGAGATGGGCCTTCCGCCAGGGGACTACATCCCCAGGACCATCGAGGAGAAGATCGTCGCCCACGCCGACAACCTGGTCAGCGACAACCGCGTCGTCGAGGTCCAGCACTCCATCGAGAAGCTCGAGAGCAAGGGTGCCGTCCGCGGTGCGCAGAGGGTCGCGGATCTCCACAAGGAATTATCCCAATTGTACGGAGAGGACCTGGACTGCATGAAGGACCGCATCGGCGAGTATCCCAAGCTGAAAGGCGTCAAACCCTGATGCCGGAAATGTGCCAGATACAATAGGTCTGGTATCATTTCCGATTATATTTGATAAAATCTAATTGCCACATCTTTTATACCGATATTGCCGTTTTGGGTTAGTGAGAATATGGCAGTAACCGAGCTCAACTCCGCAACTTTCAAGGATTTCGTGAAGAACAACAAGGTCGCAATGGTCGACTGCTGGGCACCCTGGTGCGGCCCCTGCAGGAGGATGGGGCCCGAGGTCGACAAGGTCGCCGAGGCCCTCGCCGGGAAGGTCGCGGTCGGAAAGCTCAACACCGACGACAACCAGGACGTCGCCGCAGAGTTCGGCATCAACGCGATCCCGACTCTTCTGATATTCAAGGACGGCGTCCAGCAGGACCCCCTGGTAGGACTCAGGCCCGCCGACGACGTGATCTCCTACCTCGAGCAGTACATCGAGTGATCGCATGGACGCGGACGTGGCGGTCATAGGTCTGGGGCCCGCGGGCATCCAGGCCGCGATTCATGCCGCAAGGAAGAAGGTCTCGGTCGTCTCCATCGGGAAGATCGATTCGAGCTCCACCTACGGCATCAAGGTCGAGAACTACTTCGGCCTGTCGCAGACCGCATCCGGCATCGACCTGCTCAGCAGCGGTCTGGAGCAGATAAGGTCCCTCGGGGTCAGGGTCCTCGAGATGAACGTCCTCTCCGCGGCCAGGAACGGAAACGGTTTCACAATCACGGCAGAATCCGGCGAGACAATCAGCGCGAAGTCGGTGATTCTCGCAACGGGCATATCCCGCGTAAAGCTCAACGTCCCCGGCGAGAAGGAGTTCGCCAACGGGAGGGGAGTGAGCTACTGCGCAGTGTGCGACTGCAACTTCTACAAAGGAAAGACCGTGGCCGTCGTGGGCTCCGAGTCCGAGGCGGCGGTTTCCGCCGAACTCATGACCAAGTACGCCTCCAAGGTCTATTGGATATCCGCAAATCCGAAGGCCGACCCGTCCCTCGTGTCAAAGGCGGAATCCGCCGGAGCCGAATCCGTACGCGCTTCCGTCGCCGAGATCAGGGGTGCGGACAGGGTCTCCTCGGTCCTCCTCTCCGACGGGAGGGAGATACAGGTGGACGGGGTCTTCATCGAACTCGGGGGCAGGTCCTCCGCCGACCTCGCGATGGACCTGGAGGTCTATCCCGAGGTAGACGACACGATCAAGGTCGACCGCTCATGCGCCACCCAGGTACCGGGCGTCTTCGCCTGTGGCGACATCACCGGCCGCCCGTGGCAGATCGCCAAGGCAGTCGGGGAGGGGGCGGTGGCGGGGCTGTCCGCGGCCGATTACGTTAGGAAGGGGTCACAATGACCGTAGACGATCTCATTTCAAGCATGCTCCGCGAGGAGGGAGGGTTCCAGAAGTCCTTCCGCAGCATCCTCGACGACGAGCTGCACATGTCGCTGAACGAGTTCTGCCAGGTATCCGGCATCTCCCAGAGCACGATGTACAAGATCCTGGAGGAGAGGAGGGAGCCCAACCTCCGCACCATCAGGCAGATCATCAAGGCCATCAACATCATCTCCAGCCGCGACACCGAGAAGTTCGTGGCTGTCATCGCATCGACCTCCTTCATGGTCGGTCTCCCCAGGTCCCTGGACACCCTCGCCAACGGAGAGGTCAGCGTCAGGGAGTACACGGTGTCCAGCGTCGAGGACGCCATCCTCGCGGCGGTCCGCGCCGAGCGCGACGGGGCCCTGGCAATCATCTGCGCGCCCATAGTCGCCGAGACCATAGAGAAGATCACCAAGGTTCAGGTGTTCCCGGTGGTCCCGATGGACTCCGTCGTCAAGATATTGGACGACATAAAGACCCGTTACTGAGGGCCAGTCCGAACTAAGTCGCGAAATAATTAAATTGTATGCTTAACTTTTATTGGGTATAAGAGGGAAGCGACATGTTCGAGCTCCAAGTGGTTTCAAACACCCCGATGACCGGAGTGGACGACATCAACGTACTTGCGGAGACCTTCCTGGTACAGATCGGATACCTGCCCAAGGGATACGACCCCCGTTCCGCCGGCGCGCTGTCGGTCAGGGACAGCATCCCCTACCGCCTTTTCATGGACTTCTTCATGAAGAACCCCTCCAAGGTATGGACCGCAGAGGAGCTCGCGGCCCTTCTCGACACCACCAAGCCCACCGTCTACCGCCACATCAACAAGCTGAAGTCGATGGACCTCCTCGAGAGCATGGACACCGAGGTCGAGGGACAGGTCAGGAAGGGATTCCGCATCCGCTACGGGGACATCGTCAAGGCCTGGTCTTTCACCGAGTCCAACGTGAATCTCGCCATGGAGAACTATAAGAAGACGGTGATCCGCTTCCAGGAACTTCTGAAAAAGCAGGCGGAGCAGTCCTGAATGGACGAGATCGCCGACCGTATAATCGAGGCGATGAGGTCGGGTGAGGTCACCGACCGCGATTCCCTCCAGCGCCTCAAGATGCGTCTGTGCTCGGAGTACGGGCCGGACAAGGTCCCCCCTAACTCCGAGATCCTGGCACATGTATCGGACGAGGAGAGGAAGCAGTTCCTACCCCTTCTCGTGAAGAAGCCCATGCGCACCGCTTCGGGCGTCGCCGTCGTTGCCGTCATGACCTCTCCGTACCCCTGCCCCCACGGCAAGTGCGCCTACTGCCCGGGAGGGGTCTCCAACGTCTCCCCCCAGTCCTACACCGGTAAGGAGCCCGCCGCCAGGAGGGCCGCCATGAACCGTTTCGATCCCTACGACCAGGTGGCCGCGAGGATCGCGCAGCTGGAGGAGATAGGGCACGACGTCTCCAAGATCGACCTCATCATCATGGGAGGGACGTTCACCTCCCGCAACCCCCAGTATCAGGAGTGGTTCGTCAAGAGGTGCTTCGACGCCATGAACGGCGTGGTGAAGCCGGACATGGCATCCGCCCAGGAGTACAACTCCCGCTGCGAGCACCGCTGCATCGGTCTCACAGTCGAGACCCGTCCGGACTATTTCATGAAGGAGGAGCAGATCCGCAGGATGATGGACCTGGGCGCCACCCGCGTGGAGCTGGGGGTCCAGATCCTCGACGACGAAGTCCTCAAAGGGGTCTCCAGAGGGCACAGTGTGGAGGAGGTGAGGAAGGCCACCTCTGCCTGCCGCGGCCTCGGTCTGAAGGTCTGCTACCACATCATGCCCGGCCTCCCGGGTTCCTCCCCCGATAACGATTACAGGTGCTTCAGGCGCATATTCGATGAGCCGGACTTCCGTCCGGACATGCTGAAGTTCTACCCCACCCTGGTGGTCGCGGGCACCCACCTCTACGAAATGTGGGAGAACGGGGAGTACGAACCCCTGGATACCGACACCGCGGTGGAACTGGTGTCGAAGATGAAGGCATACGTTCCCGAATACGTCCGTATCCAGAGGATCCAGAGGGACATCCCCGTTCCAGAGATCTCCGCGGGGATCCTCAAGAGCAACCTCAGGCAGCTCGTGCAGAACAATATGGACGCCCACGGCATGAGGTGCAGGTGCATCAGGTGCCGCGAGGTCGGCCACACAGGCGCCGTCCTGGAGGACCCGGAGAAGGTGATTCTGAAGATAACCGAATACGAGGCCTCCGGAGGGAAGGAGAGGTTCATCGCCTACGAGTACGAGGATTCCCTGGTGGGATACGTACGTCTCCGCACCGACGATTCCGATGTCGCGAAGATCCGCGAACTGAAGGTCTTCGGGAACGAGACAGCGGTCGGGAAAGCAGCGGAGAGCTGGCAGCACAGGGGGTTCGGAAAGAAGCTGCTGGCACATGCCGAGGATATCGCTCGTTCAGAAGGGAAGACGAAGATAACCGTCACCAGTGGGGTAGGCGTGCGCGAGTATTACGCCTCGGTCGGGTACAGGCTGGAAGCGCCGTACATGGCGAAGGACCTGTGATCACCCGTAGAGCGGATTGTTGGCCCATCTGTCCCTGCTCTTCCTGATCTCTCCGCGCAGTTTTTCGTACGCTTCCGCGGTCTTCTGATCGACGGAGGGGCGCACTTTCTCCAGGGCGGATTCGAAATCCTCCTGTCCGACGGCGTCGGAACCCCTGTGGAAAGCGCTGAGCCCCGCTTCGCGGCAGACGGCGGCAAGGTCGGCACCGACGTATCCGTCGGTCATTCCGGCGATCTGTGCCAGGTCCACAGAATTCAGGGGCATCTTCGCGCTGCAGACCTTCAGGATCGAGAGCCTGGCTCTTTCGTCGGGCTTACCGATGAGGATCATCCTGTCGATCCTTCCGGGGCGCAGGACTGCAGGGTCGATCATGTCGGGACGGTTCGTGGCCGCCAGGACCAGAACGTCCTTGAGCTCGGACACGCCGTCCAGGCAGGTAAGGAGCTGTGCGACCATGGAGTCGTAGGACCTTCCGCCGTCGGCACCCCTCATGGGTGCGACGGAGTCGATCTCGTCGAAGAATATGATGCTGGGGGCCATGGACTTCGCCCGGTCGAACACCTTTCTGATGCCCTCCTCGGTGTCGCCGTGGAACCTTCCCATGAGCTCCGGTCCGTTGACGGGTATGAAGTTGTAGCCGTTCTCGTTGGCTAGGGCCTTTGCGATGAGGGTCTTCCCGGTTCCCGGGGGACCGTAGAGCAGGACTCCCCTGCCCTGGGAGATGCCGAGCCTCTCGAACGCCTCGCGGTTGCTGCCCGGAAGGAGGTCCTCCATGATCTCCCTGCGGACGGATTCCATTCCCCCGATGTCCGCCCAGCTGACCTCGGGTATGCCGCCGGAGATCTCCCTCATGCCGCTGGGTTTCACGGATGCGAGGGCGGTCACGAAGTCGTCCATGGTCACCCTGATATCCGAAAGTACTGCATCGGGAACGGACTGTACCAGATCCACCGAGCCCGAACCGATGGTGCGGGAAAGCGCCTGCATGGCGGCCTCCCTTGCCAGGGCGGTGATGTCGGCTCCGACGAATCCCTGAGTCATCTTCGCGAGCCTGTCGAGGTCAACGTCGTCTGCCATGGGCATGCCGCGGCCGGAGGTGCGTATGGCGAGGATCTCTCTCCTGCCCGCCAGGTCGGGGATGCCGATCTCGATCTCCCTGTCGAACCTGCCCGGACGTCTTATAGCGGGGTCCAGGTCGCCGGGGCGGTTGGTGGCGCCGATGACGATGACGCCGTCCTTGGAACCCAGACCGTCCATGCAGGTCAGTATCTGTGAGAGCATGTTGCGGTAGGCGTCGTCGGACCTGCCGTCCCTCTGGGACGCTATCGAGTCGATCTCGTCGAAGAATATGATGCTGGGAGTGTTCCCGGCGGCCCTGTCGAACAGCTCGCGGATGTTGTTCTCGCTCCATCCCACGTACTTTCCGACCAGTTCCGGGCCGCGGACGCTGTAGAAGCTCGCCCCGGATTCGTTGGCGATTGCCTCGGCGATGAGGGTCTTCCCGGTTCCCGGAGGGCCATACAGCAGGACGCCCCTGGGAGGGGTGATGCCCAGGCCGGAGAACAGTTCCGGGTGGTTGATGGGCCATTCGACCATCATGCGGATGCGCTCCATCTCCCTGGAGAGTCCTCCGATGTCGTCGTAGGTGACGGCGCGTCCGCCGCGGCCGACTGCATCCTTTCCGCCCGAGAACTTCAGATCGGTGTTCCCGGTAACTACGAACGGGCCGTCGATATCGGTTCTCTCGATCCTGAAGGTGAGGTCGGTGCCCATCAGCGAGATGTTGGGGACGATGAACTGCTGGCCGGGGGAGAATCCGCGGCCTGCGATGTTCGATCTGAAAGATCTGACGAACGATTCGTCGGGGGTCAGCTCGCCGCCGACGGCGGCTACGGTGACGCGGGAAGCCTCCCTCGGGACTGCCGGGGAGACCGCGACCCTCTCGTTCACGGAGGCCCCTGCGGAAGTGCGGGTGGGACCATCGATTATAACAGTGCCAGACTGGGAAGAATCGGATATTTCGGCAAAGGCCGTGGCGGTTCTCCTGCCGGTGATCGTGACGAAGCTCCCGGACTCCGGGAGGCCCAGAGAACGGAACGAACCGGCGTCAATCCACACCTTCCCGAAACCGATGTCGGAGGTGCGCTTCGGCGATATCACGCGGAGGTCGGCGGAGTTCGTTCCCATCGGAGGGGATATCGCCTTGGATATAAAAGCCGATTTTCGCCCGAAAACAGGGGTTCCGGAAGGTTTCCGCCGTATTATAACGCGCTATACTTATCGTACCTATAAAAGGTATTAAATATAACCACTCGTTCGGGTGTTTCCACTAAGAATATCTTAAGGGGCCTGTAGCTCAGCTAGGTAGAGCATCTGACTTTTAATCAGGTGGTCGGGGGTTCGAATCCCTCCAGGCCCGCTGGGATCTTCATGAGCGATCGACGGCGGATCAAGTATGAGGACTGGGATAGGAATGACACAACTTTTCGGGAAACATTTTACCCGCTGACCGGAACGGGAATTTCAAGGATAGGTGAAAAATTGGCAGCAGACACTAACTCGTTCAATATTCTCGAGCACGACCTCGTGCCTGAGCACCACCTTCTGTCCGAGGAAGAGACACAGGAGGTCCTCAGCAGACTGGGGATCTCCCGCGAGCAGCTTCCGAAGATCAAGACGACTGACGCGGCGATCATGATCCTCTCCAAAATCAGGAAGGAGCCCATCACCGAGGGAAGCGTCATCAAGGTGATCAGGAAAAGCGACACCGCAGGCGAGTTCGAGGCGTACAGACTCGTGACGGAGGGATGAAAGTGAGGGACCTAGTCAACCTGTATTTCAAGGACAAGAACATCGTCAACCACCACATCGCGTCGTTCGACGATTTCCTCTGCACCAAGGACAACCCCAACAGCCGCATGCAGAAGATCGTGGATGACATCCGCGTACCCACCGACGACGCCGCCCGCGGCATCATCAGGCTCGACACCGAGCGCACCGGCGGACGCGAGATCGAGATCCGCATCGGCCGCAGGAGGAGGGAGGACGGCACCGTCGACCCCCAGGACAAGCCCACCATCCGCATCGACCACCCCCAGCTAATCGAGGCGAACGGATACGCCCACGACATCCACCCCATGGAGGCCCGCCTCAGGAACCTCAACTACATGTCCCCCGTCAGTGTCCACTTCGAGGTCACCATCGACGGAGAGGAGATGGAACTCGAGAACGGAGGATGGGTCCGCGTCGGCGAGATGCCCATGATGATCAAATCCAAGGGCTGCAACCTCTACAGGGGAAACCTGGAGGAGCAGCTCGAGCGCAAGCTCAACGACGAGGAATACGCCGAGGAGCTCGTGAAGCAGAAGGAGGACCCCAGGGAGCCCGGGGGATACTTCATCATCGGCGGAACCGAGCGCGTCCTCATCACCCTCGAGGACCTTGCCCCCAACCGCGTCATGTGCGAGTACGACGAGAGGTACGGAACCGCCGTCGAGACCGCCAAGGTGTTCTCCCAGAGGGAGGGATACCGCGCACTCACCCAGGTCGAGAAGAAGAAGGACGGCATCCTCATGGTCTCCGTCCCCGTCGTCACCTCCGAGATCCCCCTCATCGCCCTGATGAAGGCCCTCGGAATGGAGTCCGACTCCGAGATCTACGACACCATCGTCTCCAAGGAGTACGAGAGCGACATGGCGAACATCGTCTACGCCAACATCGAGGACTCGATGGACCCCAAGAAGTACGCTCCCAACGCGTTCCACACCACCGAGGACGCCATCGCGTACCTCGAGAGGAACTTTGCCGCCGGTCAGGCAAAGGAGTACAGGACCAAGAAGGTCGAGTCCATCCTCGACAGGTCCCTGCTGCCCCACCTCGGAGACACCAAGGAGGACAGGAAGAAGAAGGCCATCTACCTCGGCCGCATCGCCAAGTCCGTCCTCGAGATGTCCATCGGCAAGCGCAAGGCCGATGACAAGGACCACTACTCCAACAAGAGGCTGAAGCTCTCCGGAGACCTCATGGAGGACCTCTTCAGGAACAGCTTCTCCGCCCTCATGAAGGACCTGAAGTACCAGCTCGAGAGGAACATGGGCCGCAAGAGGAACGAGATTAACATCGCCTCCTCTATCCGCCCCGACCTCTTCACCCACAAGATCATCCATGCCCTAGCCACCGGAAACTGGGTCGGAGGACGCGCCGGAGTGTCCCAACTCCTTGACAGGACCTCCAACATGTCCACCGTGTCCCACCTCAGGAGGATCACCTCCTCCCTGACCAGGTCCCAGCCCCACTTCGAGGCCCGTGATCTGCACCCGACCCAGTGGGGAAGGCTCTGCCCGTCCGAGACCCCCGAGGGTCAGAACTGTGGTCTGGTGAAGAACGCCGCCCTCATCATCGACGTCTCCAAGGGAGTCCCCGACGACGAGGTCATCACCACCCTCAGGAACTTCGGTCTGAACCCTGTGTCCGAGAACGGAACCCGCGTCTTCGTCAACGGAGACCTCGTGGGAACCTGCTCCGACTCCAAGAAGCTCATCGAGGACGTCAAGGAGCACCGCCGCTACGGCAACATCAACAACAACGTCAACATCCGCTACGACGAGGAGATGGGAGAGATCATCATCAACTGCGATGACGGCCGCCTCAGGAGGCCCCTCCTTATCCTCAAGGACGGACACACCGTCCTCAACCGCGAGCACATCGACGGAATGCGCGAGGGCAAGATCTCCTGGGACAACCTGTTCCACTATGGAGTCATGGAGTGGGTCGACGCGGAGGAAGAGGAGGACGCGCTCGTCCTCGTCACCCCCTACGAGACCCCCAAGAGGTGTCCCTGCTGCGGACACGCGCTGTCCGAGACCGACGTCGATTGGATGAACCCCGGGAAGAAGGGCGACTGCGAGCTCTCCTGCCGCTGGTGCGGTGACAAGTTCACCGTCCCCTCCAAGCTGGAGAACAGCAAGGTCCCCTACACCCACCTAGAGGTCGACCCGATGATCATCATCGGAGTCGCCGCCGGTATCGTCCCGTACCCCGAGCACAACTCCGCACCCCGTGTCACCATGGGTGCCGGAATGGCGAAACAGGCTCTGGGAATCGCCGCGGCCAACTACAGGATCAGGCCAGACACCCGCGGACACGTCATGCACTACCCGCAGGTCCCCATGGTCCAGACCCAGACCATGGACTACATCGGCTACAAGTACCGCCCCGCAGGACAGAACTTCTGCATCGCGGTCATGTCCTACCACGGATACAACATCGAGGATGCGATCGTCATGAACAAGTCCTCGGTCGACAGGGGACTGGGAAGGACCACCTTCCTCAGGTCCTACCGCGCCGAGGAGCGCCGCTACCCCGGAGGACAGGAGGACCGCTTCGAGATCCCCTCCGAGGAGATCGTCGGCATCAGGGCCGACGAGGCATACGCCGCCCTCGAGGACGACGGAATCATCAGCCCCGAGACCTTCGTCAAGGGATCCGATGTCCTCATCGGAAAGACCTCCCCGCCCAGGTTCATCGAGGACCCCGCCGGCGAGCTCATGACCAACGAGAAGAGGAGGGAGACCTCCGTTACCGTCAGGCCCGGAGAACAGGGATACGTCGACTCCGTCATCGTGACCGAGAGCGACAACGGTTCCAGGCTCGTCCGCGTCAAGGTCAGGGACGAGAGGATCCCCGAGCTGGGGGACAAGTTCTGCTCCAGGTTCGGACAGAAGGGAGTCGTCGGAAGGCTGGTCGACCAGTGCGATATGCCTTTCACCGCCGACGGAGTCACCCCCGATATCGTGGTCAACCCCCACGGTATCCCGTCCCGTATGACCATCGGACACGTCCTCGAGATGATCGCAGGAAAGGTCGGATCCATGGAGGCACGCACCATTGACGGTACCGCCTTCTCCGGAGAGTCCGAGGATTCCATCCGCGACGGTCTCGTGAGGAACGGCTTCGCCCGTACCGGTAAAGAGATTATGTATAATGGAAGGACCGGACATATGGTGCAGACCGACGTCTACACCGGAGTCATCTTCTACGAGAAGCTGCACCACATGGTCAGCGGAAAGCTCCACGTCAGGTCCAGAGGACCCGTCCAGATCCTCACCCGTCAGCCTACCGAGGGACGCTCCAGACAGGGAGGTCTCAGGTTCGGAGAGATGGAGAGGGACTGCCTCATCGGACACGGTGTGGCAATGGTCATCAAGGACCGTCTCCTCGATGAGTCCGACGGTACCCAGCAGTACGTCTGCGGCAACCCCAAGTGCGGACACATCGCCATCATGACCCGCAACGGACAGCTCTACTGCCCCGTCTGCGGAAACAATTCGAGCATCCACCTCGTCCAGACATCCTACGCGTTCAAGCTGCTCATGGATGAGCTCCTGTCGCTGGGTGTTGCTATGAGGCTTCAGCTGGAGGACCTATCATGAACAACATCACCAAGAGGATCGGATCGATCAAATTCTCCTGTCTGTCCCCTGAGGAGATCAGGAAGATGGCAGCGGTGAAGATCATCACCGCCGATACCTACGACGATGAGGGACACCCCATCGAGCAGGGTCTCATGGACATGCACATGGGAGTCATCGAGCCCGGCCTCCGCTGCAAGACCTGCGGATGCAAGGTCGACGAGTGTCCCGGACACTTCGGATACATCGACCTGGCCGAGCCGGTCACCCACGTCGGCTTCGTCAAGGACATCAAGATGCTCCTCGAGGCCACCTGCCGCAATCCCAAGTGCGGAAGGCTCATGCTCACCGAGGAGCAGATCGGGAAGATGCAGAAACGCATGGACTCGATCCTCGAGTTCGGCGGCGACACCATCGACCAGAAGGTCTACTCCAAGGAGATCGCGAAGGAAGCGTCCAACAACACCTCCTGTCCCATCTGCGGCGCGGATCAGATGAAGATCAAGCTCGACAAGCCCACCAGGTTCAGGGAGGTCGAGCCCAGCCACGGCAAGGACGACAACTCCCCCGCCAGGTCCCACGACCTGACCCCCAAGGAGATCCGCGCCAGGCTCGAGCTCATCCCCGATGACGACCTCAGGGTCCTGGGAATCGACCCCGCGACCTGCAGGCCCGAGTGGATGATCCTCACCGCACTCGCCGTGCCCCCGGTCACCGTCAGGCCCTCCATCACCCTGGATTCCGGAGACAGGTCCGAGGACGACCTCACCCACAAGCTGGTCGACGTCCTCAGGATCAACCAGAGGCTCAGGGAGAACCGCGACGCGGGAGCGCCCCAGCTCATCATCGAGGACCTCCGCGAGCTTCTCCAGTACCACATCACCACCTACTTCGACAACCAGACCTCCGGGACCCCGCCCGCAAGGCACAGGTCCGGACGTTCCCTCAAGACCCTGGCCCAGAGGCTCAAGGGTAAGGAGGGAAGGTTTAGGTCCAACCTGTCCGGTAAGCGTGTGAACTTCTCCGCCCGTACCGTCATCTCCCCCGACCCGAACCTCTCCATCAACGAGGTCGGAGTCCCGGTCATCGCCGCCCGCGAGCTCTCCGTGCCCATGCACGTCAACGAGCGCAATATCGAGAAGATGAGGGAGTACGTCAAGCGCGGACCCAGTCCCGCCGACGACGAGAACGGATACGTCTTCGGAGTCAACTACGTCATCAGGAACGACGGCCGCAAGATCAGGGTCACCCCCGACAACGCGGAGACCGTCGCCGAGGGACTCAGCATCGACTACGTCGTCTGGAGGCAGCTCATCGACGGCGACATCGTCCTGTTCAACAGGCAGCCCTCGCTGCACAGGATGTCCATCATGGCGCACCGCGTCAGGGTCATGAAGGGAAGGACCTTCAGGTTCAACCTCTGCGTCTGCGCCCCGTACAACGCCGACTTCGACGGCGACGAGATGAACCTCCACGTCCTGCAGTCCGAGGAGGCCCGTGCCGAGGCACGCATCATCATGCAGGTCCAGGAGAACATCCTGTCCCCCAGGTACGGAGGACCCATCATCGGAGGAATCCACGACCACATCTCCGGTTCGTACTTCCTCACCCACGGCAACCCGCACTTCGGAAAATGGGAGACCATGAACATCCTCATGAAACTCCCCGAGATCGAGCCCCCCGAGCCGGCAGGCACCGACGAGAACGGAGAGCCCTACTGGACCGGGAGGCAGCTGTTCTCCCTCGTCCTGCCCGACAACTTCAACATCAAGTTCAAGTCGAGCATCACCAAGAGCCTGGACAAGGACGACCCGGACTTCGACGGCCTGGTCATCATCCGCAACGGACAGCTCCTCGAGGGAACCATCGACGAGTCCGCCATCGGGAACTCCAAGGGAAAGATCCTCGAGAAGATCGCCAGGGACTACGGGTCCGACCGCGCAGCCAAGTTCCTCAACGAGGTCACCAGGCTCGCGCTCGGTACCATCATGAACCACGGATTCTCCACCGGAATCTCCGACGAGGACATCCCCGCCGAGGACCTGAGGCAGATCTCCACCTCGTCCGACGACGCAATCGCGAAGGTCGACGAGCTCATCGAGTCCTTCCACGACCAGACCCTCGAGGCCTCCCAGGGAGGAACCGCGGAGACCACCCTCGAGAACCAGATCATGAAGGTCCTCGGAGATGCCCGTACCACCGCGGGTAACATCGCGGGATCCAAGCTCGGTATGTCCAACCCCGCGGTCATCATGGCGAAGACCGGTGCCCGTGGATCCATGACCAACCTGTCCCAGATGGCAGGATGCGTCGGACAGCAGACCGTCCGTGGAGAGAGGATCTCCAGAGGATACTGGCAGAGGACCCTGCCCCACTTCCCCAGGGAAGACCTGGGAGCCTACGCCAAGGGATTCTGCAAGGACTCCTACAAGCTGGGTCTCACCCCCACCGAGTTCTTCTTCCACGCAATGGGAGGAAGAGAGGGTCTCGTCGATACCGCCGTCCGTACCAGCAGGTCCGGATACATGCAGAGGAGGCTCATCAGTGCCCTCGAGGACCTGAAGCTAACCTCCGACGGAACCATCAGGAACACCGTCGGCGCCATCGTCCAGTTCAAGTACGGAGAGGACGGCGTCGACCCCGCAAGGTCCGTCCGCGGAAAGGCCATCGACATCGACGACCTGTTCTTCGAGGTCCTCGGAGAGGACGCCGAGAAGCTCGTCGACGTCAACGCCAAGGAGAACCAGGGAGACAGCTACGGAGAACGCGAGAAGGACCTCGACGCCATCGAGTACGACAACGACTTCGACTCCGACGGAGACGAGGACTCCACCGACTACGAATCCGACGGCGACGACTACGGAGGTGAGTGATCATGGCTAAGAAAGACACCATCAAGGCCCTTGTCAACAGGGGCATAAACGACGAGACCGCATCCCTGCTCGTCTCCAAGTACTCCAGTCTCGGCGCCGTCAAGGACGCCGGAGCCGAGGAGCTCGCCGAGCTCGTCGGCGAGGAGATGGCCCAGGAGGTCATGTCCAAGCTCGCCAAGACCCCGTCCCGCTCCTCCCCCGCCAAGAAGGCCCCCAAGGCCGAGGCCGCGGCCGAGGAGGCTGCCGAGCCCGTCTTCGAGGAGGTCAACAAGCGCCGCCAGAACTCCCCCACCGAGGAGAGGCTGTTCGGCGTTTGCGAGAAGCTCGGGGTCCAGATCCCCGGGACCGTCGTCTACCAGATCGCCGAGAAGCTCGACGTCGCCGAGAAGGTCGGGATCGACATCGACGACGAGACCGTCGAGAGGCTCGTCACCCGCGCAGGCGAGATGTACGACTCCCACAAGATGGCCCAGAACGAGTCCGCCGGAGTCATGGCGGCCCACTCCATCGGAGAGCCCGGTACCCAGATGAACCTGCGTACCTTCCACTTCGCGGGAGACACATTCCTGTCGGTTACCCAGGGACTTCCCCGTCTCATCGAGATCGTCGATGCGCGCAGGGAGCCCTCCACCCCGTCCATGACCATCCCCCTGATGGGACTGGCGAAGACCGACAAGAACATCGCGAGCCACATCGCGTCCAACATCCAGATCACCACCCTCAGCGATGTCGCGGACCTCACCACCGACATCACCAACATGAGGATCATGGTGAAGCCCTCCCCGAAGATACTCGACGAGAAGGGCCTCAACATCGACGACATCGTCGACCGCCTGAACAAGGTGAAGGCCGTCCGCGGCATGGTCACCAAGACCGACGACTACAACATCGTCATCGCATCCGACGAGCCCAGCTTCTCCAAGATGCAGGCCATGTACGATGCCATCAGGAACACCAAGCTGAAGGGCATCGACGGCATCAAGCGCGCACTCGTCAAGGAGGACGTGGACAAGACCGGTCAGAAGTACTACACCATCCTGACCGAGGGATCCAACCTCGGAGAGATCCTCAAGGTCCCCGAGGTCGAGGCACCCAAGGTCATGACCAACTCCATCCTCGAGGTCGCGGATGTCCTCGGAATCGAGGCCGCAAGGAACTCAATCGTCTACGAGGCCACCTCCACCCTGAAGAACGCGGGTCTGGATGTGGATATCAGGCACATCATGCTCGTCGCCGACCTGATGACCAACGACGGAACCGTCAGGGCCATCGGAAGGCACGGAGTCTCCGGAAAGAAGTCGTCCGTCCTCGCGAGGGCGGCGTTCGAGATCACCGCTGCACACCTGCTGCACGCGGCGATGGTGGGAGAGATCGACCATCTCGAAGGAGTTACCGAAAACATCATCGTGGGTCAGCCGGTGACCCTAGGAACCGGCGCAGTCAAACTCGAATACACACCCAAGAAGAGGGATAATGAATGAGCGAAGAAATCGACATCGGAAAGGCACTGAAGGCAGCAATCTCGACCGGAAAGGTCGAGTTCGGAACCGTACAGACCGAGAAGGCGGTCAAGGCAGGAAAGGCGCAGATGATCATCGTCAGCGAGAACTGCCCCTCTGCCTTCCTGGCCAACAACAAGGACGTCAAGGTCCATGTGTTCAGCGGAAACAACATGGAGCTCGGAGCTCTCTGCGGAGTTCCCTACTCCGTCGCTGCCCTCGCCGTCATCGACAAGGGTACCTCCAACATCTTAACGCTGTGAGCAAAATGGCTGCAGATATCGTACTGACAGAGGAGACCCTCCGCTTCATAGCGCTGTTCCAGCAGGTAACCCACACCAATGCAGTCGACTGCATGGACACCGAGGAGAAACTCGTGTTCGTCGTGGAGAAGGGACAGGGCAACATCGCGGTCGGGAAGAACGGCGACCACATGAAGAAGCTCAAGGATCTGACCGGGAAGAACATCCAGGTCGTGGAGTACTCCGACGATCCCAAGCAGTTCGTGCTGAACGTCTTCCACATCTACGAGCCTACGAACGTCGTTATCGAGCAGCGCGGAGACATCACGCACGCCACCGTCACGGTCAACCCCGAGAAGAAGGGACGTGCGATCGGCAAGAACGGCAAGAACCTTCGCATCGCCCGTGACATCGTGAACAGGCATCACGATATCCAGAGCATCAGCGTAGACTGAGCCGTTATCCCTGGGTGTAACGGAAACGACTTCCGGGCCTCCCCGGTTCGGGGAGGTCCGGCTACTTTCATCCGCGCATCAGTTAACCGGGGTTCTCTCGACCTCGAGGCGGTCCCTGGTGGGATACTCCTCGACTATGTAGCAGCGGAAGGGCAGTTCCCTGCCTATTTCCTCGAGGATCCAGGCGGCAATCTCCATCCTGTTCCTGTCGCGGTCGATGAACATAAGTTCATCTGGCACTTCATACTGTTCGCGCATGTAGGATGCCGCCTTTTCCAGATCGTCGGCGTAGACGATGCCCTTGAGGAAGGTGCCGTCGTCGGTGACGACGTCGTATTCCCTGGCGGTGTTCTCGGCCCTCCTCTTGAGCCTGTTCCTGAGCTGGACGCCGTCCTTGAATGTGGACGAGCAGAAGTGTATTGGCAGGTCGGGAAGGGCATCCATCACGGCGATGGCGGTCTCCTCCGCACCGAGGACGGCCGCGGAGACGTCGTCCTTCATCTCGTAACCACGGGACTCCATCATCCCCCAGTTGCTCTCGGAGAACTCGAGCTCGTTGAGGTTCATGAATCTGATTCCGGCCCCGAAGGCATATTTCGCAAGGGCGATGATGTCATCCTCCCTTCCGGGCAGGGCGGGGATCTCGATCCCCACGTCCATGGAGGTCCCGGAGACGATGTCGGGGAGTTCGGAACCCTCCATGTCCGCCCACGTACTGTCCCTGGGGTGGTACCTTATCTCGTCCAAGCCGGCGGCCTCGAGCTTCTTGGCGTTCTCGAGGCTGATGACTGAGGTGTACATGTGGAGATGGAAGTCCTTCCCGAAGGCATCCTTTAGGAGCGAGATGTAGTGGAGGGTCCTGTCGAGGGTCTCGGAGGGGTCCCCTCCGGTGATACCCGCACCCTCCGCGGCCATGGCGCGGCATTCCTCGAGGATCTCCCCGTCGGAGTCCACACGGCCTTCGTTGGCGTAGACCACGTCCTTTCCCTTCTTCTCGGCGGATACCGGGCAGTAGAAACATCCAGCACGGCACCTTCCAGTGACGAGGAGGACCATTTTCGATCCCTTGATGCAGAGTTCGCATCCCTTTGCGAGGGGACCGTTTGCGGCGGAGCCCGAATCGAACCTTACGAAGGCCATGCGAGCCAATCGTATGCGAGATTATAAAAACCATCGGAGAATGGTTTGACACATGAGAAAGGAGTCCCGTCTTATCCTCGCCCTTGATGAGACCGACAGGGAAAAGGCCCTGCGCATCGCAGATTCGGTATCTGGCACTGTTGATGCCATCAAGATCAACTGGCCTCTGGTGCTCTCTGCGGGCCCGGAGATGATCACCGAGCTCTCCAAACGCTCCGACGTAATCTGCGATTTCAAGGTCGCCGACATCCCCAACACCGTCCACCTGATCGTCGAGAATTCCATCGACAGGGGGGCCTCCGCCGTCATCTGCCACGCCTTCACCGGCAGCGATTCCATGCGCGAGGCGGTCCAGGTTGCCAACGCAAAGGGCGCCTCCATCTACGCTGTGACCGAGATGAGCCACCCCGGAGGACAGGAGTTCACCGCACCCAACGCGGAACGTCTGGCACATGTCGGGGTCGAGTGCGGGGTGAAGGGATTCATCGCCCCCGCGACCCGTCCCGAGAGGATTGCCGCCATCAGGCAGATCATCGGCGACAGGGAGATCCTCTCTCCCGGTGTAGGTGCCCAGGGAGGCTCCGCATCCTCAGCCATTAGGGCGGGAGCGGACTACGTCATCGTGGGCCGCGCGATTTACAAGGCCGAGGACCCGGCGGCGGTCGCAGATGAGATCGCGGCGGAGATACGCACAGTACTCTAAGCCAATCCGTCAAACCCTTTCCCCTCTTTTATAATATAAGTTACGCGCGACATTAACCTATAAATAGAAAATGGCCGATGGTCGGGCATTCGATAACGTCATTTAACGGACGTTTTACGGAGAATCGAGAATGCGCAAATTTGCTATCAAGAAGACCGCTGATGCCGAAGCTGAAGGCGTCAGCTCCAAGCCCGCCAAGTCGGGCAAGGATTGGTTGAAAGAGCATTGGCGCCTTGTCACACTGTTCGCGATCATCGCCATGGCATTCGTCCTCAGGTTCGTGTTCGCCTACGGAATCTCCGCTGGAAGCGATTTCTCGCTGTCCGGCGGCACAAGCGCCTCTAACCACCTCCGCATCATCGTCGAGATCCTTGCGGGAACCTACGATCCGGCCAACCAGACCGCTCTGAACTACCCCTACGGAGCCCCGAGCACCTACGGACCGTTCTTCGACTTCGTCATGGCCGGATTCGCCGGGTTCGTCGGTCTGTTCGGCCTGAGCGACCAGACCGCCGCGGCCGCGGTGCTCGCCTGGTCTGCCCCCATCTTCGGGGCGCTCACCTGCATCCCCGTCTACCTCATCGGAAGGAGGATGTTCAGGGACGAGATCGTCGGAATCATCGCGGCGCTGTTCTACGCGATCTTCGCGCTCACCATCATGACCACACCGTTCTCCAACGGTACCGAGTACCCCATGGTCTGCTTCCTGGTGGCTCTCCTGGTCGCGATGGTCGTCCGCACCATCGACAACGTCGACTCCATGAATACCAAGGGCATCTGGACCTTCCTCAAGGTCAAGAAGCTGCGCGCGGACGCCGTCATCGTCGGAGTCCTGATCGCACTCATCGCCCTCTCGTGGTCCGACTTCCGCGTCATCATCCTCGTCGCAGCGGTCATCATGACCCTCGCGATTGTCATCGAGCGCATCACCGGCAAGGACTTCTCCGCGCCCGTCGGGATCTTCAACCTCTCCCTCATCATCGGGATCGGTATCTCCGCCATCTACTACATCCCCACCGGACTCTGGGACGAGGTCTTCTCCGGAGGATGCGTCCTCGCCATCCTGACCGTCGTGCTCAGCACCGCCGCGGTCTACACCGCCAAGAAGCCCTGGGTGCTCACCATACCGGTGTTCGCTATCGTCATCGCGGCCATCGCCGTGGTCCTCTACTTCGCGGTCCCCGATCTGTACGACGCGGTCATCAACGGCAACGCCTACTACGATAACGAGCTCATGGCGAGCCTTGCCAACTCCTTCTCCAGGAGCAGCATCTCCGCTATGGCCTCCTGGTACGGATGGGTCACCGTTTGGTTCCCGCTGATCCTCGGAGCATGGATGTTCTTCCGCTACAGGAAGGACGGAGGAAGCCACCTCTACATCTTCAGCACCCTGTGGCTCCTCTCCATGTTCTGCATCGGATGGTTCACCAGCAACTACGCGGTTGTCTCCGCTTCCGCATTCGCGGTCGCGACCGCGGCAGTCCTCATCCGCGTTCTCCGTGCGGTCAAGATGAAGGACTACCTCCGCAGCCTCAAGACCCTCCGCGGTCAGGGAGGCAAGGTGGCCGCCAAGAAGGTCTTCAACTTCTTCCCGTTCGTCACCCTGGTCTGCGTGATTGCGCTCATCGCAGCCCCCGCCGCCGTCTATGCCATCGACGCGGCCACCCCCACCAACGACGAGAAGTCCGACTACTTCGGTGGTCTCGGATACACCATCAACACCACAGATTCCAACATGGTCACCAAGGTCTGGGATTCCTACAGCGACGTCCCCAAGTCCGGTGCCCTCATCACCTGGTACGGCTACGCCGATTCCGCAGCCTCCCTCGGAGGCTTCGACGTCGTCACCTCCTCCAACGGAGGCGGTACGTACACCATGGCCAACGCCTATCTAGCCGAATCCGGTTCGGGAGCGCTCATCGCCATGACCCTCCGTCTGATGGACGGCCTGAACGCCGACCAGCTCAGCACCCTGCTCGCCAAGGACGGTATCATCCTCGCGGACGACCAGGCCAAGATCAAGGCGGCTCTCAGCGACAGCGATCCCAACAAGGGATATGCGGCCGCCTACGACGTCCTGTCCTACTACTCCTACCCGGACCTCTGCACCCTGTACAACTACACCTGCAGCGTGTCCGACGCGAGGATCGGGTACATCGAGGTCGACACCTCCATGCTCCCGCTGTACTACAACGACGGCAGTGCGTTCTCCACCATCGCATACTTCGGAGGTCACGACCTCGACGCCTACGGCGCAGCCACCGACTATTTCAGTTACAACACCTACACCGGATACGCTACCTACACCGAAGCGATGTACAACACCTTCCTGTACAACGCCCTCATCGGTATGACCCCCGGGGCAGCCGGCCAGAACAGCGTCCTGAGCTACTACCAGGCGCTCTCCGCCGATGACGGAACCGTCCCCATCGCGCCCGGAAACGGACTCGACGGATTCGCCATCGACAGCTGGTACGTCACCTACAACGCGGACAGCAAGGCCGATTCCGATTCCAGCGGATGGAAGAAGATGCCCTACGAGGAGGCCATCGCCGCCCAGAAGGCGAACGGCGGGGTCATCAACTACATGTCCTCCGTGATCGTCTACAAGTTCGTCGGCGGAGGATCCTCCTCCGTCCTGTCCGGAACCGTGACCTCCAACGCAGCCAACGCCGCGGGAGTCGCGGTGTACGTCTACGCACCCGCATCCTATGACAATGCGAAGTACACCGTCTTCAGCACCGGATGCACCGACAACGCCGGACACTACGAGGTCTTCGTCCCGACCACCGATTACTACGTATCCTTCGCAACCGCTCAGGGATCCACCGTCGGCAGCGGAACCGTAGAGAAGACCGTCAAGAAGACCGAGATCGCCGGAACCACCTGCGATGTCAACCTCGGTGTGACCAGCATCGAGGGATCCGTCGTATCCGGAGACGGTGTCCTCGACTTCAACGGAACCATCGTCCTGTCATCCGCCCTGGATACCCGCTATGCGGTCGCTGACGTGACCATCCCGGTCGCGGCGGGAGTCTTCGCCGAGACCACGCTGTCTCCCGGAAGCTACACCGCCACCCTCTACAAGACCGATGGCAGTGTCGTAAGCGCTTCCACCCTGACGATTCCCGCGGGAGACCACGACAACGTGCAGATCAGCGCTAACGTGGGAACGGTCTCCGTCAACGTGGATGACCAGTTCGGCGCCAGCGTCGAGGACGGAACCGCAGTTACGCTGATCGATGTTTCCGATCAGTCCATCTCGTATCCCGGAGCCACCGATGACGGAGTGGCAACCATACAGGTGCCCGCAGGATCCTACATCGTCACCCTTACGGGAGCATACACGTCCGCTTCCACGCCCGTGGTCGACGTCACCGCAGGCCAGTCCGCATCCGCCACCATCGTTGCATACGAAGCGGTCCACATCGCCGTCACAGGTCCGGCTAACGACACCGTCGTCAGCCTGTATTCCGGCTCTCTCCAGCTTTCCAGCAAAGTCGTGGCGGGACAGGCCGACTTCGAGGTGCCCTCCCTGCTGAAGTCCACATACTACGCGTATGCTGTATCGGGGACCACTGTCTACACCGGGTCTGTGACCGTCACGGATGCCGATGATGCCATCGTGAACCTCGCTCTTGCCTCTGCGGAAGGCGTCACCGTGTCCGGAACCGTGACGTTCGACAAGAAGGAGGTCGCGGGAGCCACCGTGGTCCTGATCGGCGCAAGCGGTCAGATGATATTCTCCACCGACAAGGACGGGAAGTATTCTGCCCTCGTCCCGGCGGGAGCCTATAACGTTTACGCATACAACGGAAGCAACGTGAGCATCACCTCTGTGGATGCAGCCGCCGGCGCCGTGCATGACATCACCCTCGCCGAGGGAATGTCGGTATCGCAGGGAGTCAACTACTCCTACAACTCTTCCAGCAGCAAGCCCATCGCCTTCACCGACGTGAGGCTGAACGTCACTTGCTCCGTCGCGGGATTCACCTTCATGGGAATGACCGATGGCACCGGAAAGGCGACCTTCATCGTGCCTTCCGGAGACGACGCGGCGGGATCCGCATTCGTGGCAGCTCCCACCGTCGGTTACTTCCTGAATGCCGAGAACACCGACAAGACCGCCGAGTACGGCAAGGATAAGACCCTCACGGACGTCACCTTCAAGGCGGCCAACGTTACCACGCCGACCGCCCTGATCGACGGCAACGCCCTTACCGGTACGGTCAACCTCAAGGACAACTCGGCATCCGTTGCGCCCGGAAGCTACACCCTGATCGTAGACGATCCTCTCGGACATTATTACGGAAGCGTCAACATCTATCCTTCCACCACCTTCTACGACATCGAGCTTTACGCGTTCAAGCTGAACCTCACCGTCCCCGCAGATACCACCGTGAGCGTCACCAAGGACGAGAACGCCGATGGCGAGACCGGAGGATACTACACCGATACCAAGGCGAGCACCTCGACTCTGAAGGTCTACTACCTCGAAAACGACTTCGGATACACATTCAAGGTAACCGATTCCGCCGGAAACATCGGATACTACTCCGTCGATGTTGCGGCACCCGGAACCCTCGATGCCGATGTCGGCGAGCTGAAGGCCAAGGCCACCATCACCGGAAACGTCGGAGTCAATGCCGACGGAAAGCTGCGGGTCACTATGGGAACCGTGAGGCTGTTCGCGTCCGTCAGCGGCGGAGAGTACTCCGTCGACGTGCCCGTTCTGACCGACCTCACCTTTGATCTCAGCGGTGTAACCAATGCCGACGGAAAGTCGAACTACACTTACAACGCCAACAAGGCAATTCCGGCCCTGGCTGTCGGAACCACGGAGGTAGTGTGCAACTTCTCCTCCGCAGCCACCGTTGCGACGTATTCCGCGTCCGAGGCCGTGGTGCTGAACGATGCCAACCTCGATTACAGTACCTATTCCGGAACCATGCAGATCGAGATCTTCAACAACGGGGATCTCCCGGCGACCTACATCGTCTCCGGAAGCTCCGATCTCGCCCTGGATAAGGCATACGTGGTCACCGTCGGTGCCGGACTGAGCCAGGTCGTGAACATGAACGTTACCCGCTTCTCCGGATCCATCGGAGCAGGAGCTACGAGCATGGGCGTCACCGTCAAGACCCTCGACGGAACAGCCGTTGGTTATGCGTACGTCCCGGCTGCCTTCTTCAGCAACGGGGCTGTCGACGGTGCCAAGGTGACTGTTTCCGTCGCCGGAGCGGAGGGCGCATCCGCCGATGCGGTCAACGAGTACTCCTACAAGTACGCGTTCACCTTCGTCAACAACAACGTGGCTCCCACCCAGGCGACCTTCACCATCGGAGACACCGCCGGATGGGCGAGGTACATCGTCAGCGAGGACGGCTACCTCATCTCCGAGTTCGCCGGTGCAACCGCCACCGTCGATATTTCCGGAATGTCCACGGAGACCGTCTACGTGATGCTCGTCAACACCGGCAGTACCGAGGGAACCGCACCCGAGCTGGCATACAATGTTGCCTTCGCGGGCAACTCCTCCGACGGAACCCTGCAGGTCAAGGCGGGATCCGTCGCAAAGGACAGCGGCTCCGCCAGCGGAGACGGCATCGACAACAGCGCAAAGACACTGAGCACCACCTTCTGGGCCCTGACAATCCTGGTCCTGCTGACGGTGTTCATATTCTTCTGGGCTTCCATGAAGAGGGGGGTGTTCGGACGCAAGCACTGAGTCTCAAATCAATAATCGTGGTCTTCGCCATGCTCTTCGCGGGCATGGTCGGGATCGCCGTCATAAGCGACGACTCCGAGGCGGAGATGAGCTCCGTCTCCCACACCACGTTCACCATCGACGACGAACAGGTCACCAGCTACCGCATCGGTACCGGCGAGTCCTTCAAGGTTAGCATCGGATTCTACGAGTACGCGACCGTCAATTCGCTGACCGTCAGCTACGAAGTTGCCCTCCTGGACGACGACGGCGACAAGGTCACCGGCGCTACCACCCGCGAGAACGGGACCCTGACCATGTCCGGCGGCAAGGGAAGCATCTCCCTCACCGTGAACAGCCAGAGCAAGGCAGGCAACTACACCCTCGAGTTCAAGACCACCGAGACCGGAACCTACAGCGACGGCACCGAGATCAACAACGTCGAGCGTGTCGGCAAGCTCCCGGTCAAGATCGTCGAGCCCGTGACCCTCACCGTCACCCTGGAGAACACCAGCAACGTGAACATCGCGGACCTCGGAGTGTACTTCTACATCGACGGGAACAAGATCGATGGCAGCCTGAAGACCGTGGACATCGAAGCGGGAAAGACCAGCGAGGTCACCTTCGACTACACCGGTGAGCTGAAGTCCGGAAAGCACACGTTCTACGTGGAGTCCTCCTCCGCGAATTCCAACGTCTCCGGACTCGGAGAAGCCTGCTCCAGCACATTCTACTATGATCAGGGAGACTACGACTACCTGAACTACATCATGGGAATCCTGCTGGTCGTGTTCATAATCCTGTGCATATGGGTGTTCCGCAAGCCCGTCAAGAACTACGGAAAGCCCAAGGCTAGGCGCTGATTAAACTCATTCCGGGGGGCATCCCCCGGTTCTTTTTTTGAAAGGGATCACTGGACCTTCGACATGACCTTCGCGGTAGCGATGTCCTGCCTGGAACGGTCCATTATGCCCCTGGCTATGTCCTGCTTCCTGCGCAGGGGGGCTATGCCGTCCCTGACGTCGAAGGTCATCAGGGCATCGGAGAGCTGTTCCATGGTCTGGAAGAGGGCGACAGCATCCTCCAGGCGCCCGTCCATGAGGGCGGTGAGCATGTCCCTCCTGAGCTCCCCTATGGAATCGGCGAGGCCCTCTGCCCAGCTGCCGGGGGTTATCTCCAGGAAATCGTATGAGGGAGGGTCCTCCCCTCTCAGTGCGTAATCGTAGATCACGGTCTCCGCAAACTCGGCCATGGCATCGTTGACGATGGCTCCGAAGAGGATCGGAGGATACTCGGCGGCGTCCTCCACGAGTGCCGCTATGTCGCTGGAGATGCTGTCGATGAGCTCCGGGTCGCGCTCCCCGAGGTGGATCCCGTGGATGGCGGTCTTGGTCTTGCGGATGATCGCCCTGGATTTCGTGAAGGCGCGCTCGTAAGCGGCCTCGTGTCCCCTGAGCGCCCCGGCAGCGGCGGCGGTCTGATCCTCGATCTTCATGGGAGGGGGATGCATCTCCGCTTACAAGGACTTATGGAACATGAGGCGGACGTTGTCCACGTAGAGGTCCTGTCTGAGATTCTTTTCGTAAGGGCATTCCGCAGGCTCTTCGAAAACGATGTCTGGGTATGTTACGTCGAGAAGGGTGAGACCGGTGGGTTTGGCGAGGCCGAAGGTACCGTCCTCCCCTGCAAGCTTGCGTTTCACGTCCTCGCAGTCGGTCATACCCTTGCCGACCTGAATGACGGCGGCCATGATCCTTCTGATCATGTTCCACATGAAGTAATTGGCACAGAAGTCGACGGTCAGGAGGTTTCCCTCGTGCCTCACGTCGACGGTATCGATGCACATGACGGTGGTCTTACCGGTCTCGTTCTTCGCGAAACGCTTGAAATCGTGGTGGCCCTCGAAGAGCTTGGCCGCCTCTTTGAACTTCTCGAAGTCTATCCCGTAGTCCGGGCAGGTGTATCTGTAGTAGCGCTTGTCCGCGATCCTGGGGTTGAATGTTTCGGGAACCTCCACGACGCTCCTGTAATAGATGCCCCTCGATACGGAATTGAGGGCTTTGAGCAAAAGACCCAGATCCTTGAATTCTGTGTGGAAGCAGACCACGTTGCCGAGGGCGCTGACACCGGCGTCGGTGCGGCTGGAGAACTTGATCTCGATGTCGTCGCAGGGAACGTGGTCCACCAGGAGGATCTTCTCTAGGATCTCGGACTGCACCGTACGCAGGTTCCGTGCGCGGGGCTGGATCTGGGAGCCGGAGAACCCGTCTCCCAGATAGGCTATCTTGACTGCAACGCGTCTCATTGGCCGCGGATCGCCCTCATGTGGTCGATGCGCTTCTGGATGAGCGCTGCGGTACCGATGTCGTGGCGGACCTCCATGGCATCGCACTTGATGTGGGAGAGTCCGCTCTCGCAGTTGGCCTCGGCCTCGGAGATGCTGTCCCCGATACCTACGACGCCGACGGAGCGGGAGGTACCGGTGACGAACTTGTCGCCGTTCTTGTCGATGCTTCCGAAGTAGACTATGGAGCCCTCGCGCTCGATGGCCTCCATGTCGAAGGAGATCGTGTGTCCGGGCTCGGGCTTGACACCGTATCCCCTGGGGACGATGTACTTGCAGACGGTGGCCTTCGGTGCGAAGGTGACATCTCCCTTGATGCGTCCGCCGCCGGCCATCCATTTGATGATCTCGGAAAAGTCGGACGAGAGGACGGTGAGGACGTTCATGGCCTCGGGGTCCCCGAAGCGGGCGTTGATCTCGATGATCTTCGGTCCGTTCTTTGTGAGCATGAACTGGCCGTACATCGTTCCGCGGTAGGGACAGCCCTCCTTCTTCAAGGCGTCGATGATGGCCTTGACGATGTCGATGGCCTTCTGGCGGTCCTCCTCGCCGATGAATGGCAGGAGGTGGTTGGAATCGGAATAGGAGCCCATTCCGCCGGTGTTGGGTCCGGTGTCGCCCTCGTATGCGCGCTTGTGGTCCTGGACAAGGGGCATGGGGATGACGTCGGAACCGTCGGTGAAGACCATCTGGGTGAACTCCTCTCCCTCGGCCTTCTCCTCGATTATGACCTTTCCGCCCCCGACGTTTCCGTCGAAGATCTCGTTGATGTAGTCGATGGTGTCCTGGAGGTCCTTCAGCTGGTCTCCCTGGACCTTGACCCCCTTTCCGCCGGTGAGTCCGACGGGTTTGACCGCGACCTCGTAGGGGACGGTCTTGACGTAGTCGATGGCGCTGGCGGCGTCGTCGAAGCTCCTGAAACCGAGGTTCCCCTCGATCTCGTACTTCTGGACGAGCTCCCTCATGAACGACTTGTTGGTCTCGATCCTGGCGGCGGCCTTGGTGGGGGACGCGCACTTGATTCCCAGGTCCTGGAGGGCGTCGACGATTCCCACGGAGAGCGGGGCCTCCGGGCCGACGAACGCATACTCGATGAAGTTGTTGATTGCGAAGTCGCAGATCTTGTCGATGTCGTTCTCGGACGAGATCAGGGTCTTGGTCGCCCTCTTCTCGATCCCGGGGTTGACGTTCTTCATAACGGCGTAGATCTCGGCGCCCGCACGTGCGAGAGCCTCTACAGCGGCATGCTCCCTTGCGCCTCCTCCGATTGTCAGGACCTTCATCGTCTCTCCTCTGTGTGGTGCCGATATGCATCGGCGGTTATTATGGGTTTTCAGAAGCCGAAGAACCTCAGGACCTCGTCGACCCCGTCGCCCTTCTTGGCGGCGGTGGTGATCATGGGTTTCAGTTCCCCGGTCAGCTTCTTGTAGTCGTCCAGGATGATCTGCGGGTCTACGCCCACTGCATCGGCGATATCGATCTTGTTCAGGATGGCCATGTCCGAGTGTTGGAAGATGGCGTGGTGCTTCCTGACCATGTCGTCGCCCTCGGTGGTGGAGATCACCGCCACGCGGAAATCGGTGCCGAGGTTGAAGTCCGCGGGGCAGACGAGGTTCCCAACGTTCTCGATGAACACGATGTCGTACCGGGAGAGGTCCACGTCCCTCGTGACCCTCTGGATGTCCCGGGCCTCCAGGTGGCATTCCTTCCCGGTGTTGCAGTTGATGGCGTCCAGCCCCCCTGCCTTGAACCTCTTGAAGTCGTCGTCCCCGGTGACGTCACCCGCGATGACGCACACCTTCTTCCCCTGGGCGACAAGCCTCTTCCCGAGTTCGATTATCAGGGTGGTCTTGCCGGAGCCGATGGAACCCATGAAGTCAACGGTCTTCACGCCGTTGGTCTTGAACATGTGGTAGTTCTCGTGGGCGAGCTTATCGTTCGCCCTGAGAACGTCGTGCTCCATGCCTGCCTGAACGATATGCATAGTGACGGGATATGGCGATTCCCTTTATAGGTGTGCGCCTGCCCCCGCCCGCGCATATTATAAGAGTCGAACTGTTACTCCGCCCCATTATGTCCTATGCCCAGTTCCTTTCGGACAAACTGAAGGCCGCCGGCGCCGACGAGGGGTGCATGCTTACGGTCGAGTCGTCCGGCAAGTCCTACAGGGGAGTCCTCATGCCCCACCACGAGTTCAGCGGAGAGGACATCCTCATCCTGAAGATGAAGAGCGGATACAACGTAGGTATCCGCATGGACAAGGATTCCTCCGTCAAGGTGGAGTCCAAGCCCGTCGAGAGGGTCAAGAACGAGGACCTTCCGAAGCCCAAGGACGGTCTGAAGACCATCGTCCTGATCGGCACCGGGGGAACCATCGCGTCATACGTCGACTACAGGACCGGTGCCGTCCATCCCGCCCTCTCCACCGCCGACATGATCAACGCCGTTCCGGAGATCATGGACATCGCCAACCTTCAGGCCAAGGTCCTGTTCTCCATCTTCTCCGAGAACATGACCGTCCCCCACTGGCAGAAGCTCGCCGAGGCCATCGCCGAGGAGCTCAACAACGGCGCCGACGGGGTCATCGTCCCCCACGGGACCGACACCATGGGATACACCGCGGCCGCGGTGTCCTTCATGCTCGGGGATGTCTCCAAGCCCGTCGTGTTCGTGGGTGCCCAGAGGTCCTCCGACCGTCCGTCCTCGGACGCCTCCAGCAACCTCATGGCCGCCGCCAGGTTCATCGTCAACGGGAACCGCGCGGGAGTGTTCGTCTGCATGCACGACACCCCCGGAGACGATTCCTTCGCCATCCACGCGGGAACCCGCGTCAGGAAGATGCACTCCTCCAGGAGGGATGCCTTCCAGAGCATCAACGTCCCCCCGGTCGCGCACCTGGACAGGGACGGGAAGATCACCTTCAACACCCCCGGACGCCCCGTTTCCAAGGACAGATGCGAGGTCAGCCCGGACATGTGCTAGCAGGTCGTCCTGCTGCAGTTCTATCCCGGGATGGACCCCTCGCTGTTCCGTGACGTCGTCATGAAGTCCAAGGGAGTGGTCATCTCCGGTTCCGGCCTGGGACACGTCAACGAGAACATGGTTCCCCTGATCAAGGAGGCCACAGACGCGGGCATCGTCGTGGTCATCACCACCCAGTGCATCAACGGGAGGACCAACCTCAACGTCTACAACACTGGAAGGGACATGCTGAACGCCGGCGCCGTGCCCGTCCTCGACATGCTGCCCGAGACCGCATACGCCAAACTGATGTGGGTGCTGGCCAACGTCAAAGGCCGCGAGGCGGCCGTGGAGGCCATGAAGACCCCGCTGGCAGACGAGATGTCCGACAGGAGGCTGCTGCTGTGAGCGAAAACGAGACCGACGGCATGATGTGCGGTATCGAGATCCACCAGCAGCTCGACACCAAGAAACTTTTCTGCAACTGCGACAGCTGTCTCTCCGAAGAGGGATCCGGAGCGATCTACAGGCGTCTCAGACCCACCACCTCCGAGATGGGGGAGGTCGACCGCGCAGCTCTGGCACAGTTCAACAGGGGCTACGGGTACCAGTACCAGTCCTGTCCCGGCACCACCTGCCTCGTGGAGCTCGACGAGGAGCCTCCCCACGAGGTCAACGCCGACTCCATGGAGACCACCCTCATCTTCTCCGAGCTCGTCCACGCGTCCGTTATCGACGAGGTCCAGTTCATGAGGAAGATCGTCGTCGACGGTTCCAACACATCCGGATTCCAGAGGACATCCCTCGTGGCCGTGGACGGATATGTCGAGGCCATCGGAAGGAAGATTGGCATCCTCTCCGTCTGTCTGGAGGAGGACGCCTGCAGGAAGATCGACACCACCGACACCGACGTCGTCTGGAGGACCGACCGTCTCGGTATCCCGCTCATCGAGGTCGCCACCGCCCCAGACATGAGGACCCCGCAGGAGGTCATGGAGGTCGCCCTCAGGATCGGTACCCTGCTCAGGGCCACCAAGAGGGTCAAGAGGGGGATCGGAACCATCAGGGAGGATCTTAACATCTCCATCCCCGAGGGTGCTCGCATCGAGATCAAGGGAGTCCAGGAGCTTCGCATGCTCCCCGACTTCGTCACCAACGAGGTGAAGAGGCAGAAGATGCTCGTCCGTGTGAAGAAGATCCTGGCCGAGCGCGGCACCAAGGCGGTGCCCGTCGACCTCGTCGACGTCACCGACATCTTCAAGACCTGTGAGTCCAAGATCATCGTCTCTGCCCTCAAGGACAAGGGCAGGGTCCTGGCATGCAGGCTGCCCGGATTCGCCGGCGTAATGAACGGCGACAACAAGACCCTCAGGCTGGGCTCCGAGATGGCCCAGTACGCCAGGACCGTCGGCGTGAAGGGAATCTTCCATTCCGACGAGCTCCCCAATTACGGGATCGAGCAGGAGTACGTCGACAGGCTGAGGGAGGCCCTCGGCATGACCGGCGAGTTCGACGCATTCGTCATCTGTGCCGCCAAGGAGAAGAAGGCGAAGGATGCCCTGACCCTCGCGGTGAACAGGGCCAATGCCGCCCTCGAGGGCGTTCCCGAGGAGACCCGCGACCCGCTGCCGGACGGCACCACCAAGTACAGCCGCCCGCTGCCCGGGGCCGCCAGGATGTATCCCGAGACCGACGTCCCGCCCACCCCGATCACCAGGCAGAGACTCGACAGGATCGCAAGGAACCTGCCCGAGCTTCCCGAGGTCACCGAGGCCAGGCTCGTGAAGCAGTACGGCATCAACGAGCAGCAGTCACACCAGATCGTCGCCCAGGGAAGGGACGACGTGTTCTGCAAGATCGCGGACGAGTTCGGCATGGCCGCCGTCGCGGCTACCACCTTCCAGAACACCTTCTCCGAACTGGAGCACGAGGGAATCAACACCGACGCGCTCACCTACGACGACATGTACAACGTGTTCGCCGGGCTCAAGGAGAACAGGTTCGCGAAGGAGGCCATCCCCGCACTTCTGAAGGAGATAGCATCCGGAACCGACATGGATGCGGCGATCATGAAGCTCGGGCTCACCGCCGTCGATGCGGGAGAGGCCGAGGCCATCATCGCCAAGATCGTCAGGGAGAGGGAGGAGTTCGTCCGTTCCAAGGGAATGGCCGCCATCGGTCCCCTCATGGGTCCTGTCATGGGCGCTCTCAGGGGAAAGATCGACGGGAAACAGGCCTCCGACATCCTCACCAAGGAGATCAGGAAGCTCCTCGGGTGAAACCTAGGCGGCCCTCCGGGGCCGCGGGACGGTCCCATGAAAGCCGTTATCTTCGACATGGACGGAACCCTCATCGACACCGAGAAGTTCAACATCATGTTCTGGTGCGAGGCGGGGAAGAAGTTCGGTTTCGGCATCACCCCGGACGATGTGATCCACATCCGCAGCCTGGACTCCCGCCTCGTCGCGAAGTACTTCAGGGAGAGGTTCGGGGACTCGTTCGACTTCGAGACCGTCAGGGGGGAGAGGCGCAGACTGATGCGTGCCCACGTCGAGGCCAACGGCATCGAGCCCAAGCCCGGTATCAGGGAGGTACTGGATTATCTCAAGGGGACCGGGGCGAAGCTCGCGGTCGCCACCGCCTCCACCCAGGAGCACGCCGACGATTATCTGGAGCAGATCGGCGTCAAGGACATGTTCGACATGGTAATCTCCACCCATTCTGTGGAGAACGGCAAGCCCGCCCCCGACGTTTATCTCTACGCATGCAGGTGCCTCGGCTTCGACCCGAAGGACTGCGTCGCGGTGGAGGACGCACCGTTCGGGATCGAGTCCGCTTACAGGGCGGGATGTCACGTGGTAACAGTGCCAGATGTATCGGAACCCGATGAGAAGCAGCTCGACATGCTCGAATGCGTGGCCGAGACCCTCGACGGTCTGATCCCGTACTTCCGCGAGATAGGCTTAGAATGAGATCTCAAGCACGCTGAGCTTCTCGAAGAACAGCGGCAGCTCCTTCAGCACTCTGCATGGGCGTCCGCCGATGACCTCTTCCAGTCTTTTCCGGTCCATCAGGCTCGAGACTACAACTGCGACCCGTCCTCCGGGCAGCAGATGCTCGGGTGCGCCCTCCAACAGACGGGGCAGCGGCCCCATCCCGTCCTCGCCTCCGGACCAGGCCTTGGCTAGCTCCCCCTCCTCGTCCACGGGGAGATACGGGAGGTTGAAGAGGATGAGGTCGAACTTCCCATCGATGCCGGAATAGACGTCGGTCCCGACCGCGTTGATCCTCACGCCGTTGGCCTCCGCGTTCCTGTTGGCCAGTTCCACCGCCTTGGGATTGACGTCGCCGCAGGTCACCTCCGCGCCGTTAAGGGCACAGTGGATGGAGACCACGCCGGAACCGCATCCGATCTCCAGGACCCTCATCCCCCTGCGGATCTCCAGGGCCTCGATGAACATGACCGAGTCCTCCGACGGCGGGTAGACCTCGCTGTCCGACATGATCGTGAGGTCTGGGCGGTACTCCATGCGTCGGAATCGCGCAGTAACCTATTCAACTTTACGAGGACATACAAGGGCATGACCTCCATCGATGTTCTTGTGATCGGGCACCTCGAGCGCGACGCCGACGGCAATGTGATCCCCGGCGAGACCTTCTCCACATCCACGCTCATCCGCTGCCCCGGGCACAACATCGTCGTGGACACCAGCGGGGAATCCATGAAACCAGGCATCAAGATCGCCCTGAAGCAGATCGGAAAGGTGTTCCCGGAGGACATCGACACGGTGGTGCTCACCCATGTCCATCCCGATCACATAGGCAACAACGGGATGTTCCCCAAGGCGAAGGTCATCATCCACTCCGGGGAGGAGCTGGAGGGTGCAGAGGTCATAGAGGTGGACGAGGTCGAGATCGCTAAGGGAGTGAAGCTGGTGCACACCCCCGGCCACTCTGCGGGCTCGATGAGCGTCTTCGTGGAGGGGGAGGACAGAAGGTATGCCATCGCAGGCGACGCCATACCCACCAAGGACAACCTGGTCAAAGGCATCCCGCCGAGGCTCAACGTCGACGAGAAGCAGGCATTGGAATCCATGAACAGGATATCCAAATGGGCGGATGTCATCGTCCCGGGGCACGGGGCGCCGTTCATCAACCCCAAAAGATGAAGGGTATAACGATTATTTGTTGCAAGGTCATATTTTTTTAACTCGAGACTCTGTGGCTATTGTTCTTTCAGAATACGCACCCTGTTATCGATGTCTCTCCAGACTGATTCGTTTATAGTCAGAGATGCTAGAACATATTCTGGTTCTGGGCGATTGCGGTCTGCTTTCCCAGATTCATCAATATATGTTAGGTACATTCCATCCATTTTAGCATCAGTTTATCGATTATTTAGGGGAAATCATGTTATTTGTACGGTCTTCGAGGTTTTAAATATCAGATATCTATCGAACAAGTGATCGAAATGGCAGACGAGTTACCCGACACGATCGTCTATGAATGCCCCGACTGCAGGGACACCACCGAGCACAAGATACTGAAAGCTAGGCTCGGCAACTCCAACGTCACGGGCACCTTCAGGTGCACCGAGTGCGGCAGGGTCTTCACCGGTACCATCCGTCTGCCCAAGCCCCTGACCGTCAAGGTCATGGTCAGCACCGCCGACACCACCGACAGCACCGAGACCGTCCTTCTGGAATCGGAGATACTGGAGGTGGGCGACGAGTTCCAGCTGGACGACGGCAGGAACGTCTGCATCACGCAGATCATCGACAAGGGGATGTCCAACAAGAGGAAGAAGTGCCAGGCTACCGAAATCAAGGAGCTTTGGGTGAAGGATTACGACGTCCTGCAGGTCAAGGTGTCCGTCAACGACAACACCCGCACCTATCCCATGTACACCGAGGCGGAGCCCGACGACGAGTTCGCCGTCGGCATGATGATGCACTTCGACAAGTGGGACGCGGTCATCACCACCATCAAGACCAAGGAGAAGCTCCTGCGCCGCGGAAGCGCGGAGGCAAGGGACATCTCGCGCATCTACGCGAAGATCGTCCGCCACGGTCAGACCGAGTCCGAGGACGGTTCCTTCGAGGAGTTCTCCGACGAGGCCGTCATGGACTTCGACGACGAGTGATTCAGTTCCCGCCGTCGCCTGGCAGGAGAAGGTCCAGGACATCCGCGATGTTGTCCGACTTCACCACATCGGTGGCGGCTCCGCTGGTGTACTCGTCCATGGGGTTGAAGGCGATTGACCTCCCGGACCTCCTGAACATGGGGATGTCCGTGAAGGAGTTCCCGATGGAGACCGTCCTCCCGGGAGTGGTGCCGTAGCGCTTCTGGTACTCGGTGACCCAAACCCCCTTGTCCGCGAGGTCTACGATCTTCTCGCCGTATCCCGCTAAGGTGCCGTCGGGGTTGGTGACCACGTGGTCGGCGACGCAGTCGTCGAATCCGAACTCGTTCATCAGCATCTTCGCCGCCAGGTCGATCCCGCCGGAGATGATGACACACTTCATCCCGCACTCCTGCAGGGATGCGACGGTTTCCTGAATGCCGTCGATGAGGGGCATGTCCTGGAAGCAGTGTATCAGGTCGCCCTCGGAGAAGCCCGGTCTCTTACCGGTCCACAGGGCGATGTCCCTGCGCATGAACTCGTCCTCGTCTATTTCTTGCCTGAGGAAAGCCTGGTAGTTGGGCTCGCTGTCCACCCCGAGGCAGTCGTGTATCCACTTCCAGGAGCTCCTCATCTTGGTGAGGGTCCCGTCCATGTCGAAACACACGAGGTCGTACTGTCTGCGCATGGGAGGGTTATCGTGCAGGGTATAAATCAAATTCACGCGAGCTGCCACTGCTTCAGGTTGAAGGTGCAGCACTGAGTCTTCGATGAGACGATGATCCCGCGGCTCCACATGGACATGAGGAGGGGCTTGAGGGAATCCAGGTGCGCCCTGTAGGCGTCCCCGGTGCCGTGCTCGAAATCGTCCGGGCGGAGCTTCTTGATCATGGCCCTGGTGCAGATCATGGGGTTCTCCCTGAGCACCTCGAGGACCTCGTTCTCGGTAATCGGTTCGGACATGAGTGAAAGACTGCGTAGCGAGAGGTTAAAGGCTACTGATGTTGGACTCATCAGCAAAACGGTAACGATAATACGTCCCGTGCCATACGGGGATGCATCATGCTCACGATCATCGGCACCGGCCACGTTTTCAAGATCGGCGATTCGGTCGCGTTCATCGTGAAGCATCTGTGGCCCGACGCGGTCTGCGTGGAGCTGGACGACCTCCGCTACCACGCCCTCATCGGCGACAGGGAGGCCGTGAAGAAGGACCTCGAGGCTAGGGGCATCGAGTCCGACGGCACCCCCAAGGGGCACATGAAGAATGCCCCGCCGGTGTATCGCAAGAACGCCAGGTACCAGGAGAGGATGTCCAGGGAGCACGGCAGCCAGCCGGGGGCGGACATGCTCGCCGCCGTCACCGCCGGGAAGGCGCTTGACGCCCACATTTTCTGCATCGACAAGGATGCCCAGCAGGTCATGGCGAAAATGTGGAACGAGATGGGCACCATGGAGCGTCTCCGCTACCGTTTCTCGCAGATCTCCGACAAGATTGGGGGCAAGAGGAAGGTCGGGAAGACTCAGAAGGACTACTCCAAGGACGAGGCGGCTTATGTGGAGGACTTCAGGAGGAAGTACCCGACCCTCGTCCGCGTGCTCATCGACGAGCGCAACGAGTACATGGCCGCGAAGATCAGGGAGGTCATGGAAACCCACAGCAACGTCATCGTCGTGGTCGGGGACGGCCACGTGGACGGTCTGCTCAAACTGATTCCGCAGGAGTCGGAGAAGAGGGTTATAAGGCTCAGAGAACTATCCGACCCCGATCAGCTCAACAGGATCAAGACGGAGATTTGGGAGGGAGGAGACGAATGAAGGTAACGCTGCTCGCATACACTCAGGACGCAGACCGCATCTGCGCGGCCGCCGCGCGTTCCTGTTACTCGGACAAGGGCGCATCGGAACTGAGGGACACCGTCAAGAACCCGGAGGAGTTCCTCTCCCACGTCGTCTCCATGGGGCACCACTCCGTCATCGAGCACGCCAACTTCACCTTCTCCGTGGAGGGTGTCTCCAGGTCCCTCACCCACCAGCTCGTCAGGCACAGGATTGCCTCGTTCTCCCAACAGAGCCAGAGGTATGTTTCCCTGAAGGATCCCACCTTTGTCGTCCCCGAGACCGTCAAGGGGAATCCCGAGGCGGAGAAACTCTACCTGGATACCATGGACGCCATCTGGAAGGCCTATGGGAAGCTGGAGGACATGGGGATCCCCGCCGAGGACGCGAGATACGTTCTCCCCAACGGATGCACCACCAACATAACCATCACCATGAACGCGAGGGAACTCTGGCACTTCTTCAACCTCCGTTGCTGCAACAGGGCCCAGTGGGAGATCCGCGAGATGGCCAAGCAGATGCTCGAGCTCGTACAGAAGGTGTCCCCTGCGATCTTCAGGGGGGCCGGCCCCGCATGCGCCAGGGGGCCGTGTCCCGAGGGTTCCAAGTGCTGCGGCCATCCCTGGAACAAGGAAAAGAAGCCTTGACGCGCGGGCAATCTTTTAAATAAAGCATATTCATCACACGCATATCACACGGTGATAGATATGGGAAGAATCAGACCCACTTACATCAAGCGTGTATCCATCGAGCTGGTCAACAAGTACCCGCAGGCCTTCAACAGGGACTTCAACAACAACAAAGAGATGGTTGCAGCCCTGACCGATGTCGCCTACGTTCCCATGAGGAACAAGATCGCCGGATACATCACCCGCTACCTGTCTCACAGCGAGGCTTGAAGCGCAAACCGTTTACCGGTCCGGAAGGATCGGTCCGCACAAAATACACGGACGTATGGGGTAGCTTGGATATCCTGAGAGCTTGCGGAGCTTTTGACTTGGGTTCGAATCCCAGTACGTCCGCCATACCTTCTTTTTCGGTTTGGCATCCGTACCGACGTCAGTCCATTCATTCCGACTCGGATTCTTCCTCGTCGTCCTTGGGCCAGACCTTGCGGACGATCTCGACCGAACCCGGCGGGAGGATCCTGGAGACCTCCTCCTCGGGCACCTCGAACGCCTTGGCGATGTCGCCGGCCATCCTTCCGTTCTTGACCTTGGAGGGCTTGATCACGAAGTACCTCTCGGACATCTTCTCGATCACGGGGGTGGGGGCGCACATGACCTTGCGGGCGTTCTGGTAGTAGATCTCGCCGATCCCCATCTCGAGAGGGATGTGGTACTCCCAGTTCCTCTTCCCGCGGATTATGAAGGCGCCGCGGGGGACGAACTCTCCCGCGTTGGGAGTCTTGGAGACCTGGTCGGGATATGCCCAGAAGGCACCCCCCTCGGGGGATCCCGCCGTCCATGCCTTGGACTGTGCCAGAGCGAACCAGCAGGCCTCGCGGAACTCGTCCGGGGTGGCGGATAATCCCTCCTTGAGAACGACGGAGGGGGCTCCGTGGATGTCTGCGTGGGCGTAGATGTCCTTCTCCTTCATGTGCTTCTTGACGACGGAGTCGTTGGAATGCGTGTCCCTTCCGGCAAGTGCGAGCCTGCCCTCGGAGGTGATGAACCATTTGAACGCCTCGAACCAGAACCTCTTGGTGGGCGCAGCCTTGGAGAGTTCCGCTGCCTTGACCTTCTCGAAGCCCTTCTCTTTCTTTCCGAGCTCCTCCCTGGAGTCGTTCAGGGCCTTCATGGCGTTGGCGGCCTTCTCGGACTGCTCCTTTCCCTTCGCATAGATGTCCGAGGCGTTGGCGTCGATGTTCTTGGTGTAGTCGAGCTCGATCTCCAGGAGGCCGATCCTTACCGCGACGGTGTTCTTTGAGGGGTCGATGTAGGCGACGTAGGGGATCTTCAGCGCGCCCTCAGTGAGCTTCTCCCAGGAGAGCTTTTTGCTCTGTTCCCCCAGCACGGCGAGGAGCTCGGAGACCTTCTTGTACTCGGTGTACAGCGAATCGGCCTGAGTCTTGAGACGCTCGGCGTTGACTGTGTACTCGTCCACGGTCTCCTGCTGTTTCTCGATCCTCCTCTTGAGCTTCTCGATCTCGGGGTCGGTCCTCTCGACCTTCTGCTGCATGGCGGCCTCGGCGATGAAAGCGCCGATGGCCTTGGATATGGAATCGTAGGGCTGCTTCTCGCAGCCGTCGTGGACTTTCATGTCCACGGGGGCGATGTCCTCGATCTTTCCATCGTAGCGGAAGACGGTGGGCTGGGGGTGCTCCTTGATGTCCTCGACGATGGCGTGGAGGGCCTCGTACATGGATTTGATCTCGCCATCGCCCTGTTCCGCGGCAGGGAGGGTCTTGTCCACACCGGACCTGGCGCACACCTCCTCGGCGTACTGTCCTCCCAGGTTTGTGACGGTGGCGAGGGTCCTGACGGTGTCCCCCTCGGAGGTGCGGAACTCGTCCGAGAACTCCTCCTCGGTGGCCGCAAGGGGGTTGAACCTCTCTTTGGGCATGACGTAGTCCTCGCCGGGCCTGGTTGCCCTGTCGCGGAAGGTCCTCTGCGTCAGGCAGTTCACGATCTTGCCGTCCTGGACCAGGAGGACGTTCCCTCCCCCGAACATCTCGAAGATGATCTGGTAGTCGGCGTCCGCCTTGAAGACCTCGAGGGTCACGATGCGGTCGAACCCAATCTGCGATGCCTTCCCGATCCTGGCGTTGGTGAGGTACTTCCTCATGAAGGTGGCGAAAGAAGTGGGGGTCTCCGGGGTCTCCGGCCTGTCGGGCGACAGGAAAAGCCACTTCTTGTCCTTGAAGAAGAGGTCCGCCTTGCCGTCGTTCTTGGTGTTGATGCGGAAGAGCACGTTCCCTTCTCCCCACTGGTAGATCTTGTCCATGTGGGCGTCCTCCAGGATGGCCATCTCCCTGACCACCGAGCTGACGTCGAACGAGCTCATCTCCTTCTTCATGCGCGAGATAAATGCGGACGATATGATAAAACCACTCTTGGAAAAACCCAAACATTAAATAAGAATGCAAGAATAAGGCGAACTACCGTGCCGCTGTGGCTAAGGGGTATAGCGACGCCTTGGTAAGGCGTAGGCCGAGGGTTCAATTCCCTCCAGCGGCTCTCATTTTTCTCATTTCGGTTCAAAGCGCAGCCTACTTCATTTCGCTACGCTGGTACTTATAAAAAACGATGCGGGGTTTCCCCCGCGTTGGAGTTTAATGCATCGAGTAGAACACCCAGCCGGACCAGATCTTCGGGAAGAAGTAGGTGGTCTTCTTGGGCATCCTCTTTCCCTGATCGGAAAGGTCCCAGATGGTCTTGAGGGATGGAGGGTTGAGGACGATGGCGACATCGTGCTTCTTCTCTCCCATGACCTTCTTGACCGAAGGAAGCTCGGCGTCGAAGGATACCTTGCTCTTGCCCTCGTCGGCCTTGTAGACGCCGTTGAGGATCTTCTGCTGGGCGAAGTAGGTGTCGAGGGACATCATGATGTTCCCGTCCTTCTCCAGGGGGTCGACGAGGAAGCACCTTCCGCTCTTGAACATCATCCCGAGCATGTGCTGCGGGAGCTGGGCCTCCATCTCCTCCCCGGAGACCTCCTTCATGGCCACGTTCTTCTCCAGTTTCTTTATGGCGGAGGTCTCGCCGATGTCCTCGGCGTCGACGAGCCTGTGGGTGGGCCAGATGACGAGCCCGGGGTCGTCGGCCGCGACCATGGTGCAGAGGACGAACTGTTTCTTTTCGTCTCCGGCGTTCTCCTTGGCGTAGTTGAGGGCGGTCTCGTACCTGTGGTGGCCGTCCGCGATGAGCATGTTCTGGTCCTTCAGCTTCTCGGAGATCTGGGCGCAGACGTCGGAGTCGAGGATGCGGGAGTACCTGTGCTCCACGCCGTCCTTGTCCACGTGCCTGTACAACAGACGGCAGGTGTTGTCCACCAGCCTGTTCAGTTCGTCGCCCAGTCCGGGGAATATGCCGAAGATGCTCTCCAGGTGGGTTTCCATGTCCCTGAGGAGGTTCAGGCGGTCCGCTTTGACCTTGGAGAATGTCTCCTCATGGGGGATGATGTGGCCCTGGTCGTAGTCCTCGCACCTGAGGATCCCGACCAGTCCGCGGCGCTTGTATTCCTTCCCATCGCTGGTGAACTTCTGGTCATAGATGTAGAACGAGGGCGAGTCCTGTTTGAGGAAGCCGTCGTCGACCATCTTGTCCAGGAGCTTTCTGGACCCCTTGTACCTCTTGTCCGCATCGGGCTTGAGGGTGAGGTTGGTGACGTTGTTGGGCTTGCTCTGGAGCTTCGCGAGCTCCTCGTCGCTGATGACATCGTAAGGGGGCGAGACGCGGTCCGCGATTGCCTCTCCGGCACCGAGGTCGGGTCTGAATCCCGCGAACGGAAGGAAGGTGACCATGGTTCAAAAGAAAGGGGACGCCCTATAAGATATGCGCGGGCGCCCCCGTGATTACGGGGTTTAGCAGATCCTGGGGACGGGGTCGCCGGACGGGGGTTCGAGTATCCTCCTGCCGCCTACCTCGGTCTTGAGGACGACGCGGGACGGTCCCTCGGATGCCCTTCCGATGATGGCGGCGTCCTTTCCCTCGGGGGTGGCGCGGATGGCCTTGAGCACCTCCTCCGCCATCTCTGGGACGACGGAGATCACGCACTTGCCCTCGTTTCCGATGTTGAGGGGCTCGATCCCGAGCAGCTCACAGGCGGAGACCACTCCGTCGCGGAGAGGTATATCCGCCTCGTTTATGTCGAGCTGGCACTTCGATTTGTCAGCCCACTCGTTGAGGGTGTTTGCGAGGCCTCCGCGGGTGGGGTCCTTCATCGCGACGATGCCTCCGACGCGGAGTCCCCTCTCGATCATCTTGTTGAGGGGCTGGACGTCCGACTTGACGTCGGACTCGAATCCGTATCCCTCGCGGAAGGAGAGCAGGGACACCCCGTGGTCCCCCACGTATCCGGAGACGATGATCACGTCGCCGGGGCGGGTGTTGGAGTCGGCGCACCATCTGCTGTCGACCTTGCGGTAGGAGTTTGCGACCTCCATGTCGTGGTCGAGAGCATCCCATCTCTTCCCGATGGCGGAGGTGGTGATGACCATCTTGTCGATCTCGCCGGCACCCATGACCTTGGTATCTCCGGTGACGATGGGCACTCCCGCGTCCCCCGCGGTCTTGCCCATGGAAGCCATGACCTTGTCCACAGTGTCGGAATCGAGTCCCTCCTCGAGGATGACGGAGGATGCGAGTCCGATGGGCTTGGCGCCCATGACCGAGATGTCGTTGATGGTTCCGGAGACCGCGATGCGTCCGATGTCCCCTCCGGGGAAGAACAGGGGCTGCACGGTGTGTCCGTCGATGGTGAAGACGACGTCGTCCACGACCGCGGAGTCGTCGAGGGAATCCAGGGGGACCTCGGCGGTCATCTTCGGGAAATGAGAGGTAATGTGCTTGGAGATGAACTCCTGCATGAGCTCCCCTCCGGCACCGTCGTTCATGACTACCTTTGACATAATGTACGGTGGATGGGCGGTCTATCATTAAACCCTATCCGTAGTGAATACGTTTATACCGCTCAGTTGATTGATAGGCGGGCTTGTGAGGTAGCCAGGATTATCCTGCCGGCCTTCGGAGCCGACCACCCGGGTTCGAATCCCGGCAAGCCCTCCTGGTTTTCGAGAAAAAAGGGCCGGCCTTACGGCCGGTGAATGAATGTTTCAGAGTCCGGGGTAAGACAGGAGAGCGTCGACGTCGTAGCCCTTGAGGGTCTTGTTGCGGGCATCGAATCCCGCAAGCTCCATGACGAAGACGATCTTCTCGACCTTTCCGCCGAGCTTCTCGATGAGGTTGATGACTGCTTTGGTGGTTCCGCCGGTGGCGATCAGGTCGTCGACGATGACGACCTTCTGTCCGGGCTTGATGGAGTCCTTGTGCATCTCGAGGGTGGCGCTGCCGTACTCCAGGTCGTAGGTCTCGGAGACTGTCTCCCTGGGGAGCTTACCCTTCTTCCTGGCGAGGACGAATCCTTTGTTCATGATGTAGGCGACGGGCGCTCCGAAGACGAATCCCCTCGCCTCGGTTCCGATGACGAGGTCGAAGTCGACGCCTTTGAGCTTTTCGGCGAGGCCGTCTACGGCCATGTGTAATCCTTCGGGGCTGTCGATGATGGTGGTGATGTCCCTGAAAAGGACTCCCTTCTTAGGGTAGTCGGGGATGCTGGTTACGTAATCCTCAAGCTTCTTAGCCATGGGGTCCGAATACATTTGACTCTTAATAAAAAGTGAGGAGAATGAGTTTGGCCGCGCGCCCTTCCGGGACGGGGGATCAGCCGAAGCGGTTCGGTTTTCCTCAGGAGTGCCAATCCAGCCTGTCTCCGCTTTTGGATCCGAACTCCGCAACTTCCAGTCTCACTGCGCGGAATTCCATCGTATTACGTTTCCCGATTGACACTCGCCTCCTTGTTCTATCAATGACACTTTTAGTATATAGAGGTTCGGTTATCGTATCGAATTCCGTGTTTTACTACGAAATTCGTAGTACGATTATTTGATATCAAAGAAAATGGAATCATAGCTTTCGCTGTCGGAATGATGATGCAGAATCACTCGGTGACCCTGAAATTCTCGAGCACGTCCTTCACTACCGAGCTCAGGAACTCATGGTTCCCGGCGGTGTTGGCGGCCATCACGGTGCAGGAATGAGTGAGGCTCACGTCGCCGTCAACGGAGGAGATGACTCCTCCCGCTTCCCTGAGGATTACCGCGGCGCCGGCATAATCCCACGGGGCGAGGCGGATCTCGAAGAGCATGTCTTCGGAACCCTTCGCGACCTGGCAGAGCTCGTATGCGGCGGTGCCGATCCTGCGCAGGTCCTCGCAGACACCGTAGAGGCGCTGAGAGACCTCGAAGCACATGGGTGCGAGCTTCTTGTTGTATGTGGACCAGGCGAGGGACACCATGCAGTGCTCCTTGGTGCGGTCGGAGACATGGATGGGTTCGCCGTTGAGGAACGCCCCGTTGCCCTTCACGGCGCTGTAGGTCTCGCCGAGGTGGGGGTGGCGGACCACTCCCAAAACAAGTTCCCCGAAATGTGCCAGACCTATGGAGACAACACTCATGCGGATGCCGCGTGCGAAGTTCGCAGTTCCGTCGATGGGATCCACGATCCACATGTACTCCTTCTCGCCCTCAGAGACGGGATCTCCCTCCTCCCCGAGGAAGAACGATCCGGGGATCAGGGAGGTGAGCTTCTCGCGGAGGAATCCTTCGATCTTCACATCCATGGAAGTTACGTAGTTCTCCTTGGTAGCCTTATTCTCAACGGTGATCCCGGAATCGTCGAGCATCATGTTTCCCGCCTGTTCGGCCAGGGATATCACTTCGGAGAGGATTCTTTCCATCGGCATGCGGATTCCTTCAACGGATATCAATGATTGCAGCGCTCCAATGCCCAGGCGAATCCCCTGGCGACCCTCTTCCCCGGGTCGGAGAAATGCCCGCCCGTGTTCCATTCCAGGACGGTTTCGACCCCACGTTCCCGGAGGATGCCGTACGTCTCCTCGATGCATTCCTTCGCCCTGGAGAGGATGGAGTTCCTGGTCTGGTGCTCGGTGTCGCCGAGGCTGAGGTAGACCGCGCGTGCGATCCATGCGCTCTTCTTCGCGTGGTCCGTCCATCCTTTGAACCATGTGGATGGGGAGCATCCGACGCAGATATCGAAAGTGCCAGACATCGTTCCCGCCCAAAGGGAGAACAGCCCGGACAGGGAATAGCCGCCGATGACGACGGGGGTGTCCCCCAGTCCCATCCTCTCCTTCGCGGCGGGGATCACCGTTCTCTCTATCATCTTCAGGGTCTCGGGGGCGCCGTCCCCGAAGGGGACCGTGCCTCTGGGCTGGGGTGCGTTCCAGGGGGATAACCGACTGTCCCAATCCGGGATGACCGGGGCTGCGTACGCGAAACCGATCCCGCAGGATCTCAGATCCTCCAGCATATCGGGGATGATGTCCATCTCGAAGGTGCCGGTGGGCTGGACGATGAGCGCACGGGGGGAGCCCTCATGCGCGACTATGCATTCGGTGCCTTCCGCGGTTATGGTCTCCATGTTATCGAAAAGTGTCCGGCCCCGGAGGGCCGGTAAGGATGTTCACTGGAGCTCTTCGGCGCAGTAGGGGCAGAACTTGGGGGTCTTTTTCAGACCGGACAGGTCCTGTCCGCAGTACGGGCAGATCTTGAAGGATCCGCCGGCCGCCGCTCCGCCTGCGGGTGCGGCGGCGGGGGCAGCCTGGGGAGCGGGCTGTTGCTGCTGCATCTGCTGTTGCTGCATGGGGGAGGGCTTTCCGCACTTTCCGCAGAAGTTGTACGGGTAGGGGTTCAGTCCTCCGCAGTACGGGCACATGACCTGCTGTGCCTGCTGCTGGCCCTGCTGCACGCCGTTGACCGGCTGCTGGTTCAGGCTCTGGTACATCTGGGGGAACAGGAGCATGCCGGTTCCGGTGGCCGCCCCTCCCTGGGACTCCCCGATGGCGTCTGCCATGTTGTTCATGACCTCGTACTTCTTGTAGGCCTCTCCGTTCTTGCTGCTGAACTGGAGGTAGTCGAAGATCTTGTCCTGCTCCTCCTTGGTGGTGGAGGCCTGGACAATCTTGAGCGAGAGGAGCTCGATACCCCTCTGCTGGAAGTAGGGGTCGATGAGGATCTTGGTGGTGGTGGAGGACTTCTCCAGGTTCTGCATCAAGTCCATGTAGTACTGGTTGTTCATCTGCTGGGTGATCTGCTCGGCGATGAAGCTCCTCATGAAGTCGTTAACGTTGCCGGTGGAGTAGTTCTTCATTCCTCCCAGGACCTGGGTGTAGAACACGGCCACGTCGCTGATGCGGAACTGGAAGTCACCGTTGGCCATCAGGGTGATGGGGACCTCGTAGTCCTTGGCGGCCCTAATCATGCCGCGGATGCCCCATTTCCCGTTGAACATCTTCAGGGAGATGTAGACGATCCAGACCTTGAACGGGTTGTCGCGGTATCCGAGGGCCAGGTTGTAGAGCTTGGTGAGCCACGGGATGTTCGCGCTGGTGATCATGTGCCTTCCGGGCTCGAGCGTTCCCTGGAGCTGTCCGTCCCTGATGAACAGGGCGACGGCGTGCTCGGGGACGACGACCTGCGAAAGGGTCCTGAGCTCGGTGTCCCCGGACATGTAGATGATGTCGTCGGGCCCCTGGTTCATCCAGGTGACCACATTGTCTTTCTTCTCTGCCATTTCTATCCCTCACGTTCACTCCGCGGACTCCACGAAGCCCCTCATGACATTCTCCCTCTGGCGGTAGTTGTCGATGAGGTCGTCGATGATCCTCTCCACGATCTTCATGTCGGTGGCGATGGAGTCGCCCGCATCCGCGTCTGCGGACATCTGCTCGGTCTGACTCTTGAGCCTCTCCACGTCGTCGATGAGCTTGGCGTCCCACTCGATGAGGGCATCGAGCTCGGTCTCCAGGATCTTGACGGAGTCGTGGAACCCGCTGTATCCGTTGACCGCCTTCTTCACGTCGGAGTAGTAGCGGTCCACCTTGGAGAGTATCCTCTCGTTGTCCCTCATCGCCTGGAGGTCCCCCACGGTTGCCCTTTCGGCGTTCTTGAGGTCCACCTTCGCGCGGTCCAGGACCTGGGCGATGAGATTCCTGATGGCCCTGTCCTCGTCCCTGCGGAGGTTCTTCTGTTTGTATCCCCTGTAGAAGGGGATGTAGAGGCCGATGCGCTCGATGAGCGAGCGGTTCCTCGCCATGGAGGACTCGACACTTGATTCGACTGCGTTTGCCATTTCTGTCCCTCATTCGTTGGTGATGTTGCGGCTGTTGATGAGCCCGGTCGCCAGTCCGATGACGGCGATTCCGATGATCAGGATAGCGACGTAGACGTACCACGATACGTCGGCGAGGGTCATGACCATGACAACTCCGATGAGCAGTATGACCAGACCGACCGACACCCTGTACATCTGTTCGGACGGTCCGAACTTGTCGGGTTTGCTGCTGAAAGTGCTTCCGACGGCAACGACCGCCCCTCCGAATATGATCAGGAACACCCCGACCGCGGCCAAGGCCGACAGTCCTGCGGCTCCCCATGCCAGAAGTGCCAATGCGAGTCCGATCAGCACGCAGAAGACAATGACGAGCTGGCGCGTCCTGTACGCGTTCCCCTTGTTGTCTACCATTTCCATTCCTTCCTTTTTCAGAGTATGATGAGTTTGCTGAGGTCGGCTCTCCTGGTCCTCGCGGGCACGAGGTTGCTGTGACCGCTGACGTCCAGGCTGTTGCCGTTGATCCTGTAGGGGACGTAGACGAGCCCGTCCACGTCCGGGTTGCTGAGCTTGAGCTTGTCCTCTCCCGCGGCCACTATGGCCACGTACTTCTCCACCAGGTGCTCGGCCTCCTTCTTGGTGCTGAGCGGGATCACGACCTTCCTTCCCGAGGTCCCGTTGGGGGCCGCGGATTTGTAGATCTGTCCCATGCCCTCCCCCGAGCTGATGCTGGTCTCGGACCCGGTGAGTCCGGCGAACATCCCGTTCTTCGCCTTCACGCTGAAGATGTCGGTAACGGCGGAACGGGGATCGTTCAGGCATCCGGGGTCTGCGGTGAAGTCCGCCGCCACGAGAAGGTCCTCGTGGACCTCCACGGCCTTCTTCTTCCACATGGCACCGGTCTGGAAGCTGTAGTTCATGGCAACGTGCCAGTAAGGGACGAGGATGTCCCCGTCGCCGGAGGTGATCGGCAGGGTGCCGACCCCGGACCTGGCCTTGACCACGGCGGACATGTCCTCGAGTATCTCGAGGAGGCGTCCGTCGTTCTTGAAGAAGAACGCCCACTCCCCCGAGCTGGGGTACTGGAACGAGAAGATCTTGCTGATCGCGTCGAAGACCTCTCTGGTCCCTCCCATGGAGTTGACGTAGGTGCAGAGGTTGTTCAGGGTGTCGCACTGCTTGATCTCCATTTTCACGGCCTGTCCCATGATGGCGACCTTCAGGTTGCCGAAGAGCTTGGACTGGCACTCGAGGAGCTTCTTCTTGGCCGCCTCGAAGTTGCTGATGGCGCTGGGGAAGTCCCCGTTGATGAGCTGGTCGCAGCCGGTCGCCATGGTGGCGAGCGCGGTGAAGCGGTCGGCCGCGGGCTGGTAGCCCTCGATCCTCGAGAAGTCGTCGGCCGCGCTGGTGAAGTTGTTGCACATGATGACGTAGCGCCCCGGCTTGTCCTCCTTCAGGAGCTTGGAGTTGTTGATGAGCACTGCGTAAGCGTTGGTGGCGCCGGTGTACTCCTGCATGATGCCGATGGTCTCGGGATCGACTGCCAGGGGCCTGACCTGGTTGAGTTTCTCGCAGAACGAGAAGGCATCCTCCGATTTGTGGGCGGGGTTGAGGGTGGTGTCCACGGCGAAGGGCATGACCATCATGGTGTGGGAGAGCATGGAGACAAGTCCGAACTTGTAGTTCCCGAACTCCTGCTCGACCTTCGGCTTGACGCTGGTCATGAAGATGTTGTAACGCGCCACGCTGTCGACGCTGGTGCTGTTGGCGACCGCCATCCCTCCGGGGATGGCCTTGTTCACCCACGAGCGGACCTGTCCCATCATCTGGGCGAGGTACTCCTTCGCATCGATCTTCTGCTGGGTGGTACCGCAGCTGGGGCACGTGATGTAGGGGGCATCGCTCTTGACGTCATCTGCGGGGAGGGGGGCACCGCAGTACTTGCAGCGCAGTTCGACCATATCGGGGATATCGCCTACCATTCGTCTCACCTTATGCTGTTGATACTGCACCTGAGGCTGTTAATCTGCGCCTGGAGCCTCGCCTCGGCCGCGCGGATCTCGTTCATTGCGGTGTTGTGGTATCCTCTGGCGATCTGGTCGGCGCGGTTGGAGATCGAGGTGTAACAGGGCATGCACATGTAGATCTCGCCGAATCCCTCGGAGGTGGATTTGACTCCCTCGTTGTTCTCGGCCTCTTGGAACATGGGGGTGATCCTGGACTTGACGGCGACGAAGTGGAGGGACTCTCCTGCGACGGGACGTCCGCAGATCCAGCACTTGGCGCTGTTGGCGTACATCTTCATCAGGCGGAGGTCCTCCTCGCCCGAGTCGCCGATCTGGCGGCGGAAGTTGTATGCCATCTGCAGGTACTCGGATGCCTGCTTGGGCTTGACCATGGCGATTCCCTTCCCCATGACCTCGTACGCGCAGGCCTGGAGGATGAGGCTCTCTTTGGTTCCGTTGAACTCGTTGGTCCCCTTGAACATCTCCTGGAGCCTGATGGGGTTGTCTCCGACCACGGACGCGAATCCGCTGGCGACCTCGATGAGCGCCTGTCCCTTGTTCATGTAGTCGGAATCGGACATGTCGAACGCGCGGATCTCCTGGATATCGAGGTCCGCCTCCTGGTCGAGGGTGGCCACCTCGACGGTTGTCAGTCCGAACTTGAACGTGGGCTCGCTCAGTTTGCTGAGAGCCAGCCTCAGGTTCTGGTAGGCGCTGATGCTGCCGCGGTTGTTGTGCATCTCGATGAGCCTCATGTAGACATTGGCCATGTCCGCATTCTTGCATCCCTTCTGCACGGCGGCCTGGAACTTTTCGTGGGCCGTATTGAAGTCCTTCCTGGAGATCAGGTCTACTCCGAGATTGTAGAGTTCTTCTCCGCTTTTGATCAGAAGTCCCGTTTGGATTCCCCCTGTGATTGTTTCGGTCTATCGGATTTCTGTTTTTAAGTGTGTCCCCGAATGGATGGTTCCGTCGTACTCTGGCACATTCTTTTCGGATGCGATTTGTCGGCGTGTTTCCATTTTGTCCCGTCAGAGACAGGACGGTCGTCTCCCGTCTGTGGTGGCGGAGACACGTTTTTGACTTCCATGTATGGGTGTACTGACTATTTTACCTCTGTTATGTTATAGAGAGTATGTAGAATACGCCCTTCCGGGAGGGGACGGCCTGTTCTTATGTCTAATAATCTGGAATTTGAAGTGTAAATAATAGACATATGTCTAATTATAATCCAAAATAATGTTAAAAACATCATTTTTAGACCGATTTTTTGATTCTATGAGGCACTTTTAGTAACTTTTATTAACCATAGTGATCAGTATCCACCATGGAAAACTTCAGGTTCACCGCCGTTCAGAAGGCGATCGCGAAGGAACCCGTGAAAGTCACACCCCCGGCGGAGAAGACGTCCGACTACTACGGATGCAACGTTTTCAACCGCCGCGCCATGAGGCAGTACCTCTCCGAGGATACCCGCAGGATCATCTACGAGACCATCGAGAGGGGGGCCGTCCTCGACAAGAACGTCGCCGAGCATGTGGCGGCCGGAATGCGCCGCTGGGCGATGGACATGGGGGCCACCCACTACACCCACTGGTTCCAGCCCCTGACCGGAGGCACCGCCGAGAAGCACGACTCCTTCGCGGACCCCCGTACCCACGGCGAGAGCCTGGAGAAGTTCTCAGGGAAGCTCCTGAGTCAGCAGGAGTCCGATGCGTCCTCCTTCCCGAGCGGGGGCCTCAGGAATACCTTCGAGGCCAGGGGATACACCGCGTGGGACCCTTCCTCGCCCGCCTTCATCATGGGCGACGTGCTCTGCATCCCCACCGTCTTCGTCTCATACACCGGCGAGGCTCTCGACTACAAGGCCCCGCTGATGAAGTCCGACACCGCCGTCACCAAGGCAGCCTCGGACATCATGGAGTATTTCGGCCTCGGGAAGGAGGTCATCCACTCCTATCTCGGATGGGAGCAGGAGTACTTCCTGGTGGACAAGGACCTGTACGAGCAGAGGCCCGACCTGGTCCTCACCGACCGCACCCTCATCGGACACGACTCCGCCAAATCCCAGCAGCTGGAGGACCACTACTTCGCGGCGATCCCCAGCAGGGTGCTGGAGTTCATGAAGGACCTGGAGTTCGAGTGCTACAAGCTCGGGATCCCGATCAAAACGAGGCACAACGAGGTCGCGCCCAACCAGTTCGAGGTCGCACCAGTCTACGAGGTCGCGAACCTGGCCAACGACCACAACCTCATGCTGATGTCCCTCATGAAGAACATCTCCGAGAAGCACGGCTTCGAGGTGCTGTTCCACGAGAAGCCCTTCGCGGGCGTCAACGGGAGCGGGAAGCACTGCAACTGGTCCCTCGGGACCGAGTCCGGCATAGCCCTGATGTCCCCCGGCAAGACCGACGAGGAGAACCTCAGGTTCCTCTGCTTCATGGCGAACACCCTGAAGGCCGTGTACGACAACAACTCCCTGCTGAAGGCATGCGTCCTCAACGCCACCAACGCCCACAGGCTCGGCGCCAACGAGGCCCCTCCGGCGATCATCTCGTCCTTCCTCGGCGACCAGGTCTCCCAGGCCTTCGCCGACCTCATGAAGGGGGAGGGAATGGTCAAGATCGGAGGCAAGAAGGCACACTCCCTCGGCCTCCCGCAGATCCCCGAACTGCTGGTAGACAACACCGACAGGAACAGGACCTCGCCGTTCGCGTTCACCGGGAACAGGTTCGAGTTCAGGGCGGTCGGATCCAGCGCCAACTGTTCCGGTGCGGTCACCACCCTCAACACCGTCCTCGCCTACCAGCTCGTGCAGTTCAAGAAGGCCGTCGACAAGAGGATCAAGGCCGGAGCATCCGCCCTCGAGGCCGTGCTCGCCGAGACCCGCGAGACCTTCCGCGCATGCCGCGACATCTGCTTCGACGGCAACGGATACTCCGAGGAGTGGAAGGCCGAGGCCCTCAGGAGGGGGCTCGACTGCGAGACCTCCCCGCCGCTGGTCTACGACAACCTCACCTCGGCCAAGACCGTCAAGGTGTTCAACGACACCGGTGTCATGAACAAGGTGGAGCTGGAGTCCAGGAAGGAGATCTTCTGGGAGATGTACTGCAAGAAGGTGGACATAGAGGCCAGGGTGCTCTCCGACCTCACCACCAACCACGTCATCCCGGTTGCCGTCAGGTACCAGAACATCCTGCTCGAGAACGTCCGCGACCTGAAGGACATCTACAGCGCGGCGGACTTCAAGAGGCTCTCCCGCTCGCAGGCGGACCTCATCAGGTGCATCAGCGAGGACATCGCCGAGGCCGAGTCCACCGTCGACGACCTCGACGCACTGGTGGAGAAGCTCGCCGGGGAGGAGGATAGGAAGGCCGCGGTCATCTATCACGACAAGGTCATCCCAATGCTGGAGAAGATCCGCAGGCATGTGGACTCCCTCGAGATGATGGTCGACGACCAGATGTGGCCTCTGCCCAAGTACAGGGAGCTCCTGTTCATCCACTGAAACCTTAACCGCCCGCTTCCCGCGGGCGTCATTCCTTTTTTTCCGTTGATACGATTAGGATAATTATATCTTGATAATACCCTTTTTGGGGATATGTAAAATAATTACATTTAACCAATATTTTAGACATGTGCCAGATGTTGGATGTATTGGGGGTTTAGTCATTACAACCCTCGGTTGTACACTATCGGATAGTTTATATAGAAGGACTAACAATCACAGTGCTAGATTCCGTTTAGGATAAACGGATAGGAGAAATGAAACCATGGGAATGGGCAACGCACCTGTGCTGATCCTCAGGGAAGGCACCAAGAGAGACAAAGGAAAGGACGCTCAGTTCAACAACATCACCGCAGCAAGGACCATCGCCGACGCAGTCAGGTCCTCCCTCGGACCGAGGGGAATGGACAAGATGCTCGTCGACTCCCTCGGAGACGTCGTCATCACCAACGACGGAGTCACCATCCTCAAGGAGATGGATGTCCAGCACCCCGCGGCAAAGATGCTCGTCGAGGTCGCCAAGACTCAGGACCAGGAGGTCGGAGACGGAACCACCACCTCCGTCATCATCGCGGGAGAGCTCCTCAAGAAGTCCCTCGACCTGATCGACTCCAACGTCCACCCGACCATCATCACCGCCGGGTACAGGATGGCAAACGACAAGGCCCAGGAGATCCTCAAGGCCGTCGCCAAGAAGGTCAGCCCCGACGACGACAAGCTCCTCATGCAGATCGCGGAGACCTCCATGATCAGCAAGCAGGTCAACTCCCAGAAAGAGTTCTTCGCCAGGATGGTCGTTGACGCCGTCAGGACCATCCTCGAGAAGGGCAAGGACGGAAAGTACACCGCCGACCTGAAGAACATCCAGACCGTCAAGAAGGCCGGAGCGAAGATGGAGGAGTCCGAGCTCGTCAAGGGACTCGTCATCGACAAGGAGCCCGTCTCCCCGACCATGCCCCACATCGTCAAGAAGGCCAAGATCGCACTCATCGACGGAGCCTTCGAGGTCAAGAAGCCCGAGGTCGACGCCAAGATCCAGATCACCGACCCCGAGATGCTCCAGAAGTTCATCGACGAGGAGGAGAACATCCTCCGCGACCTCGTCATGGCCGTCAAGAAGGCCGGAGCCAACGTCGTATTCTGCCAGAAGGGAATCGATGACCTCGCCCAGCACTTCTTCGCCAAGGAGGGCATCTACGCCTGCCGCCGCGTGAAGAAGTCCGACATCGAGAGGCTCGCCAAGTCCACTAATGCCAGCATCGTCACCAAGATCACCGAGATCACCAAGGACGACCTGGGAACCGCCGACACCGTCGAGCTCCGCCACGTCGGAGACGAGGACATGACCTTCATCACCGGATGCAAGGACCCCAAGACCGTTTCCATCCTCGTCAGGGGAGGAACCAACCACGTCACCGACGAGGTCGAGAGGTCTCTCGTCGACGCATGGTCCGTCGTCAGGGTCTCCATCGAGGACGGAATGATCGTCACCGGAGGAGGATCTACCGCTATGGAGATCGCCATGGGAGTCCGCGACTACGCCGCATCCGTCGGCGGAAGGGAGCAGATCGCCATCGAGGCCTACGCCTCCGCCATGGAGATCATCCCCACCACCCTCGCCGAGAACGCGGGTCTCGACCCCATCAACATGGTCATCGAGATGCGCAAGCAGCACAAGGCCGGAAAGAAGCACGCCGGTCTGAACCCCTTCACCGGAAAGGTCGAGGACATGATGAAGCTCAACGTCATCGAGCCCGTCCGCATCGGTCAGCAGGCACTCAACTCCGCTACCGACGCCGCCGTCATGATCCTTAGGATCGACGACGTCATCGCCTCCAGGGCGACCGTCGCACCGGGATCCACCGCCGAGGCGGGTCTCGACTGAAGGCCTTCTAAACCAACTCCAAGGGGGTCTCCGGGCCCCCGCCACATTACCCAACCGAAGTGACATGGATGACTGGTAAGTCTAAAGAGGAGAGCAAGACCAAAGCGGACCCGAAGGCTGCCGACAAGGCAAAGAGCCAGATCGAGGAGACTGAGGCCAAGCTTGCGGCGGCGCAGGCCAAGGCCGACGAGTATCTCGACATGGCCCGCCGCGTGCAGGCGGACTTCGAGAACTTCCGCCGCCGCACCGAGAAGGAGAACGCGGACTTCCGCAAGTACGCGACCGTCGACCTCGTAAGGCAGCTGCTCAACACCGTGGACGACCTCGGGAGGGCGCTGGAGTCCGCGAAGGATGACGACCCCCTCTCCGCTGGAGTCAGGGCGGTCCGCGACAACCTCGTCAAGATCCTCGAGGCGGAGGGTCTCAGAGAGGTCCCCACCGACGGCAGGTTCGACCCCAACATGCACGAGGCCCTGACCGTCGTGGAGGGTCCGGAGGACGACATGATCGCGCAGGTGTACCAGAAGGGGTACATGATGCACGAGAGGGTCATCCGCTACGCGAAAGTGATAGTCACTAAGAAGAAGGAGCCCGCAGAGGCCCCCGAAAAGCCGGAAGGACCGGCATCAGAAAAAACAGAATGAGGTGAATACAAATGTCAAGAATCATCGGAATCGATTTAGGAACCAGCAACTCGGCTGCCGCGGTCATGGAGGGCGGAAGGCCTACCGTGATTCCCAGCGCCGAGGGGACCAGCGTCGGCGGGAAATCCTTCCCCTCGTACGTCGCGTTCACCAAGGACGGACAGCTGCTCGTCGGCGAGCCCGCCAGGAGGCAGGCCGTCACCAACCCCGAGGGGACCATTAAGAACGTCAAGAGGAAGATGGGATCCAACGAGAAGGTCTCCGCACTCGGAAAAGAGTACACCCCCCAGCAGATCTCCGCCTACATCCTTATGAAGATCAAGAAGGACGCTGAGGCGTTCGTTGGCGAGCCCATCGATAAGGCCGTCATCACCGTCCCCGCCTACTTCAACGACAACCAGAGGCAGGCTACCAAGGATGCCGGAAAGATCGCCGGACTCGACGTGGTCAGGATCATCAACGAGCCTACCGCGGCGGCCCTCGCCTACGGACTCGACAAATCCGGTGTTTCCCAGAAGATCCTCGTCTTCGACCTCGGAGGAGGAACCCTCGATGTCACCATCATGGACTTCGACGACGGAGTCTTCCAGGTCCTTTCGACCTCCGGAGACACTCAGCTCGGAGGATCCGATATGGACGAGGCCATCACCGACTTCGTCATCAAGCAGTTCCAGAACGAGACCGGAATCGACCTCGGGAAGGATGCAGCCGCACGCGTCAGGGTCAGGGAGGCCTGCGAGAAGGCCAAGATCGAGCTCTCCACCACCATGCAGACCGAGATCAACCTGCCCTTCATCACCGCCGATGCATCCGGACCCAAGCACCTGGTCCAGACCCTCACCCGCGCCAAGCTCGAGGAGCTCGTCACCTCCATCGTGGAGCGCTGCCGCGGCCCCATCGAGCAGGCTCTGTCCGATGCCAAGCTGACCACCAGCGGCATCGACAAGGTCATCATGGTCGGAGGACCCACCAGAATGCCCATCATCCAGAACTTCGTCGAGTCCATCGTCGGACCCAAGATCCAGCACGGAGTCGACCCCATGGAGTGCGTCTGCTCCGGAGCAGCCATCCAGGGAGCCGTCCTGTCCGGAGACGTCAAGGACGTCCTCCTGCTTGACGTCACCCCCCTCACCCTCGGAATCGAGACCCTCGGAGGAGTCGCCACCCCTCTGATCGAGAGGAACACCACCATCCCGACCAAGAAGAGCCAGATCTTCTCCACCGCGGCGGACAACCAGCCCTCCGTGGAGATCAACGTCGTCCAGGGAGAGAGGAAGATGGCCGCCGACAACACCAGCCTCGGCAGGTTCGTCCTCGACGGAATCCCGCCCGCACCCCGCGGAATGCCCCAGATCGAGGTCACCTTCGACATCGATGCCAACGGCATCATCAACGTCACCGCGAAGGACAAGGGAACCGGGAAGGAGCAGAAGATCACCATCGCATCCTCCAACAAGCTGTCCAAGGAGGACATCGACGCGGCCATCAAGGACGCCGAGAAGTTCGCCGACGCCGACAAGAAGAAGGAGGAGCTCATCAATGCCAGGAACTCCGCCGAGACCCTCGGATACAGCGCCAAGAAGGCCATGGACGAGCTCGGCGACAAGGTCACCCAGGAGGAGAGGGCATCCGTCGAGGCGGCCATCAACGACCTGAACGCCGCCGCCAAGGGAGAGGACCTCGAGGAGATCAAGAAGAAGACCGAGGCACTGTCCAAGGCCATGGAGCCCATCTCCAAGAAGATCTACGAGAACTCCACCCCCGAGCAGCAGCAGGCCTACCAGGAGGCTGCCAAGCAGTACTCCGAGCAGGCCGGCGCCCAGCAGTCCTCGGGATCCAAGAAGGCGGACGACAACGTCGTCGACGCCGACTACAAGATCGTCGACGACGACCAGTGAAGAGGCCAGCTAAATGCCCGAACAGCAGAGAAGAGACTACTACGAGGTCCTTGGGGTCTCCAAGGGCGCTTCGGCGGACGAGATCAAGAAGGCATACCGCCAGATGGCGAAGAAGTACCATCCTGACGTGTCCACCGAGCCGAAGGACGTCGCGGAAGCGAAGTTCAAGGAGATCTCCGAGGCCTACGAGGTCCTCTCCGATCCCGACAAGCGCTCCAGGTACGACCAGTACGGGTTCGCCGGCGTCGACGGCTCGTTCGGGCAGGGCGGCTTCGACTGGTCCGACTTCACCCACGGCGACGACATCTCCGACATCTTCGGCGACCTGTTCGGAGGGATGTTCGGAGGCGGACGCCGCAGGCAGGACCCCAACGCCCCCCAGCAGGGGGACCACCTCCGCTACGACACCGAGATCGATCTCCTCGACGTGCTTAAGGGGAAGGATACCGAGATCAACGTCCCCCATAGCGCGATATGCAGCGACTGCCACGGGACCGGGGGCAAGGACGGGAAGACCAACGTCTGCCCGACCTGCGGCGGAAGGGGACAGGTGCAGTCCGTTAGGCGCACCCCGTTCGGGAACGCGGTCTCCATCTCCCCCTGCCCCAAGTGCGGCGGGACCGGGAAGACATTCGACACCCCCTGCCCCAAGTGCAGGGGACGCGGAAGGGTCAACAAGACCACCAAGGTGTCCGTCCACATCCCCGCGGGAATCGAGGACGGCATGCGTCTGAGGGTCCCCGGGGCGGGAGACGCAGGTACGAACGGGGGAGCACCCGGAGACCTGTTCGTCGTGGTGCACGTCCGCGAGAACGGCAGCTTCGAGAGGGACGGAACCGACCTGTGGGCGGTCGCCGAGACCACCTATCCGCGCCTGGTCCTCGGAGGCACCGTGGAGGTCAAGAACGTCGAGGGCAAGACCATCGAGATCAACGTTCCCGCCGGAACGCAGGTCGGAGGGGTCATCCGCGTCCCAGGTCAGGGGCTGCCCTCGGTCAACAGGCCCAGCGACCGCGGCAACCTGTACGTCCGCGTGGCGATCAAGGTGCCCAAGAAGGTCACCGACATGGAGAAGGAGCTCCTGATGAAGCTCGACTCCGAGGCCGGAAAGAAGCCTTCCAAGAAGAGCAAAGGCATCTTCGGCAAGAAGTGAAACCGCTTCCCTTACCCGAACATCGGATCGTTGAACCGGTGTTCGGGGATGAGCTTCTTGATGTCGCCGTCGTTCTCGCCGACGATATCCACGACCATCTTAGTAAGTGCCAGTATCATATCCTTCGAGGGTACGTACTCCGCGAAGAGGAAGTGATACCTGAACACCACCCTTCCGTTCTCGGGGTCCAGGATGAACGCTCCGAAGTGGAGGTTGCTGTTGATGAGGTTCAGGCCGTCGAGGATCTCCTTGTAGCTGTTTGGGGGAGCCTGGAAGTCCAGGAGGCTGTTGAAACATAGGACCGGGAGCTCGTCGTCGACGGTTATCGCGAGTTTCACGGGGAAATCATCGCCCTCGAAGGTGGTGTAGACGGTGTTCTTCTCCGCATCGGACTCGTTGAACTTGATCCCCTTGCTCGTAAGGGCCTTGGTGACATCCGAATAGACGGATTCGGATGACCGTCCCACAGTCTTCTTCCTGCCGAACATCTCTATCATAGGTATACCGTCGACAGGATAGTTATTTGTTGTCGCGCGCGGGCGAAGACTATATGTCGAATGCCGACCTAATGCGGGACGATGTCAGAATCGACGCTGTGGATAGTCTTCGCTGTCATTTTCATAGCGCTGATGGCATACGATCTGGGCGTCACAGACCGCAAGGCGACCAAGGTCGGAGTGAAGAGTGCGCTCAGGAACGTCATCATCTACGTCGCCGTCGCCATGGCGTTCGGCGTTCTGATCCTGATCAACCTCGGGACCGACCGCGCAGCGGAGTACTACGCAAGCTACGTCATCGAGTTCGCGATGTCGGTGGACAACCTGTTCGTGTTCATCATCATCTTCGCGGCGTTCCTGATCCCGGAGGAGCACCAGCATCGCGTCTTGTTCTACGGGATCCTCGGGGCGATATGCTTCCGTGCGGCGTTCATCTTCGTGGGAGCGGAACTCCTCGACACCTTCGACTGGATGATGTACGTCTTCGGGGTCATCCTGATCTACACCGCCTGGCACACCGCATGTTCCAAGGGAGGGGAGAAGCCTCCGGAGGAGACCCTGCCCTACAAGCTCTCCAGGAAGATCAAGTCCACCGACGACACCCGCGGAGGGAGGTTCTTCGTCAAGGAGAACGGCAGGAGGCTCGCCACCACCATGTTCCTCTGTCTCGTGGTCATCGAGCTCTCCGACGTGATGTTCGCCTTCGATTCCATCCCCGCGGCTCTCTCCATCACCACCGACATGTTCATCGTGTTCACGTCGAACATCCTCGCCGTCCTCGGACTCAGGTCGATGTACTTCGTGGTCTCCCACGCCATCGGAAGCCTGGTCTACCTCAAGTACGGTCTCGGTGTCATCCTGGCGTTCATCGGCATCAAGATGCTCATCTCCAACTGGGCGGAGATCAGCGTGGTCCTCTCGCTCGTATTCATCCTGGCGGTCCTGGCGCTCACCGTCGTCCTCTCGCTCCACGCCGTCCACAAGGCCGGAAGCCACGGAGGGTTCATCCTCGAGGACAAGGAAGGGAAGGAATGAGGCTCGCAGTCACCGGGGGGACCTGGGGGAAGGACGGGATCCGCAGGCTCTTCGACGATCCGGTGATCAAAGGGTTCGACAAGGGCGATTTCCTGGTGATCCTGGGGGACTGCGGGATAACCGAGCCCAGGGCGAACCTCCGCGAGAGGATCGACGACTACCGCAGGCTGCCCTGTTCGGTGCTGTTCATCGACGGCAGCAGGGACGATTACGACCTCCTCGGGGACTATCCGCTGTTCCCATGGAACGGTGGCATGATGCAGAACATCTCCAGGTCGATTCTCCGCCTGACCAGGGGCCAGGTCTTCATGATATGCGGAGCCAAGGTCCTCACACTGGGAGGCGCATCCACCCCCGAACGCGGCGACCTCGGGAAATACTGGAACTGGTGGCCCGAACAGGATCCCTCGCCGGGAGATGTCGATACCGCCGTGCTCAACACCGCCGAATGGGGAGGACATGTGGATTTCATCCTCACCTGCGACTGCCCCACGTCCTGGAAGGGGCTGGTTGGAGGCAGGATATCCAAGTCATCGGATGTGCTGGAGGACCTCCTGAGGAGGGTCGACTACCGCCATTGGTATTTCGGGAACCATCCCATCGATGCAGATTACGATGACGTGCGGGCATCCTGCGTCAACAAAAGGGTCATCCGCATAGTGTGACTTTTTTAAATGGGAATGACTACCCTGGGTCATGTCGCACAAGACCCCGGCCAAGAAGGCCGAGCAGAAGAAAACAGCCTCCAAGAAGGAGCCTTCCATCAAGCTCACACCCGAGCAGGAGGCCGTCCTGGCCCAGAAGCCCGAGTCCGGCGTCCGCGCAGGCTTCACCGTCGTGAGGATCAAGGCCGCCACCGTCATCACCCTCGGATGCAATGCCATCGCCAGGGTCGAGACCACCGAGGAGGGCACCCCCGACCGCAGGGCCATGATACGCGAGCTCGACCAGGCCTTCAACAACATGAAGACCTGCGTGGAGCAGTGCAGGGCGGAGGGAGACGAGCCCGTCGCGAAGCTCCTCCTCTCCGGTATCAGCCTGTACGAGGACTACATCGCCAAGCACGAGAGGGTGGAGTCCCTCGCTGAGGACGACTCTGTCCGCAACGTCGCCATCGAGGAGGCCGACAGGGCTCTCGACGCCCTCGACCTGAGGATGGCGGACCTTCTCCGTTCCTTCTGAAACATCAACCGCGGGTTAACCCCCGCGTTACTTTTCGGTAACGGACTTGACGTCCGTTACCGAATTTTTTAATACGCACGAGGTCTGACAATCCGCATGAGAATGGAAGGTCAGCGCTTCATGTCAGCAGGGATGCTGATTTCGCTGATCATCGTCCTCAACACCTTTGGGCCGATCTCCACGGACATGTTCCTGTCGGACATCCCGAACATGGCCGTCGACCTCGACACGGATCCCGCGACCATGAACATGGTCCTCTACGGGTTCATGCTCTCGATGGCCGTCAGCATCCTGCTTTTCGGTCCGTTCACCGACCGTTACGGCCGCAAGCATCTCCTCATCGGATGCCTCGCGGAGTACGTTGCCGCGAGCATGATCGCGGCCTTCGTGGACAACATCTACATTCTGGTGGTTTTCCGCGTCCTTCAGGGTATCGGGGCGGGAGGGGTCATCACGATCTCCACCGCTCTGATCAAGGACTGCTTCACAGGCCTCACCCGTGCCAAGGTGCTGAACGTCATCTCCCTCATCGGGGTCGTTGGTCCCCTGGCGGCACCCATCGTCGGTGCATACATCATCTCGATCTGGGATTGGAGGATGACCTTCATCGCACCCGGGGTCGTCGCGGCACTCTGCCTGATCCCCGCGTTCATGCTGTCCGAGACCCTGAAGGACGAGCACAGGGACTACAAGGGCATCGCGCCCATGTTCCATGCCATGGAGGGCATCCTGGTGTCCCCGCCGTTCGGGTCCTTCCTGCTCATGGTCACCATCTTCAACATGATGTTCATGGGCTATCTCTCGGTGTCCTCATACATCTACGAGGGCATGTTCGGCGTGTCCTCCACCAACTACACGCTGTTCCTCGCGGCCGCGCTTCTGTTCGGTTCCCTCATGATGCCGTTCTTCGCCCGCGGGAGCAGGAGTCTCGGATACCGCCGCATGATTCCCGTGTTCTTCTCGGTGATGTTCGCCGGGGCATTCTCCATGTTCATGGTCGGGGACGGGGGCAAGTACGTGTTCCTCCTGACCTTTTTGCCCTGCATGTGCGCCTGTGCCGCCATAAGGCCGTACGGAATGACCGTCCTCATGGCCTCCCACGAGGGGGACAACGGTATGGTCTCCAGCCTCATCAACTTCATATTCTTCCTGACCGGATGCATCGGAATGGTGGTCTCCACCATGTCCTTCTGGCCGAATTACGTGTACGGGCTGTCCGCCATCGGTCTGATAGCATGCGCCATATTCCTGGCGATGTGGGCGATCATGAAGGCGACGAAGTACAACCTCAGGGCGCTGAGGTGAGAAGAAGAGGGGCCCGGGAGCCCCTTCGGGGTTTCAGGCTACGAATTCCTTGAGGCGCTCGTAGATGATGCGGGTGTCCGCCGCGGTGGGGAGGTTGAAGACGACGTAGTTGCCTCCCTTGTACTTCACGACGATGAACACTCCGACGCGTACGTCGATGGCAAGTCCGTAATCGCCCCACTCGGAATTGTGCCAGACACCGCTCGCCTGCTTCCCGTTGCTGACTCCGAATCTCCTCTTCCCGACCTTGATGGAAGTGATCTTGCCGATCTCCATGATGTCGGCGAGGGCGATGCGGAGGTCCATCATCGAAGCGGTGATGTGGAGGCTCAGGCTGTCCAGGGAGTCGGAGGTCTTCTCGGTGACGACGGTGTGGCGGAACTTGTCGTTCTCCAGGGTGGAGAACTCGATGTTGGCCACGACCTTCTTGTTCCTGTAGAGCGCGAAGAGCATCAGCAGGACTGCGGATCCCACCAGGGCGATCTGCGTCCACAGGGGCAGGAACCCGGATGTGAAGTTCGAAATGACGATGACCGATACCGCTGCGAAGAGGTACACGAATCCGATGATTATCAGCAGACGTCTGTCCATTGCTCTCACTCCTTGTATCCGATGAATGCGGCCCAGTTCTTATCCTCATCGAGGTGGACCTCGGTCTTCAGGCCCGCCTTCTCCATCAGGGATTTGAGCTCGTCGTTGGGGACGAGCTTCATGTGGTACTCCTCGCACAACCGTCCGATCTCCTCGTCGTTCCTGCCGTTCGGATACTGCTCGGTGACCACAGCCATGTACCCTCCCGCATTCAGCTTGGAAGCGGCGTGGGCAAGGTTCTTCTCCAGGTCCGGCCAGAAGAAGTAGGTCTCGACCGCGGTGATGAGGTCGAACTCCCCGTCCGGGAAGGGGATGTCCTCTACGCTGGCGACCTGGGCTCTGATCCTCCCGGCGCTGACGAAGTAGGAGTTGCTCCTGAGGGTGAAGTCGACGGAGGTCTGGGAGATGTCGATCCCCTCGCAGAGGCACTTGGGCCACTCGAAGGCGGTCATGCGGAGCACCAGTCCCCCTCCGCAGCCGATGTCCAGGGAGTGTTTCGGGCGGATCGAATCGGGGATGAACGACATCCCCCACGCGGAAAGGTCCTTGTGGTGCTGGTTCATCTCCTTGAGCACCTTCTCCCCTTCGGTTCCTTCCGGTCTCATGAACTGGTCCTTCTCTCCCAAGACTATCTCTCCTGGGTGGATATCAAGGAGGGATTATAATACACTCTCCATCGGCGGAAAGTATCCCAAATTGATATCTGGCACATATGATGAGGAGATGAAGAACAATGGCGCCGGGAGAGATGCGAGAGGAACACAGATAAGCTGAGAGCGGATGCGTTCGGATTCTGCCCCGTAAACGGGGGAAAACCCGTCATAACCTTCCCTCCGTCCTCCAAGACCGAGGACATGTGTTCCTTCCTGGAGGATGTCCGTCGCCCGTGGGCTCTAATGGCGACCATGCAGCCACCCGTCCCACGGGTCTTATCGGGACAGTTTTTCGTCGGTACAGCAGTATATGTTGATGCCCCCCGCCCATCGATCATGGGGCGACGGAGATTTTCGGCGATTATGCGGAAATATCCGTTGTACTGTATTTTATTTTTATATTTGCGAAAATCTCTATCACAATAGATTAATAATCAGAATCTGTATGCCGATGTATGGAAGGGACTGTGAGGAGATCGGATTATCTGGAGCAGCTGCACGGATCGAAGGGGGCCACCGGGGTCGTGAAGGTGATCACCGGGATGAGGAGATGCGGCAAATCCACGCTCATGGAGCAGTTCGCGGACGATCTGAGGTCCGAGGGGACGGATGACAGTCACATCTTCCACGTGAACTTCGAGACCTTCGAAGGACGTGACGTATCGTCGCCGGAGGAATTACGTTCGCGCATCAGGGAGCTCCCCGGTGACGGCATCGTGTACATCCTCCTGGACGAGATACAGGAGGTGGACGGCTGGGAGACGATAGTGGCCGCTCTGGAGACCGGGAAGAATTACGACGTCTACATCACGGGTTCGAACTCGAACATGCTGTCCACTGACCTCGCTACCCATCTTTCGGGAAGGTACATAGAGATAAGGATGCTGCCGCTGTCGTTCGCTGAGTACCTGGAGCTCCATCCCGGCGACAGGGAGGAGAGGTTCGTCCAGTATCTGAGGTACGGCGGTCTTCCCGATGCCGACCCGGACAGGGGCGAGAAGCACAGCATGGGATATCTGGAGGGTGTGTTCAACACCGTCCTGATAAAGGACATCCTCTCGAGACTGAAGACGGACGACGTGAACAGGATCACGGCGATAGCCAGGTTCCTGTACTCCAACATCGGGAACGTGACGAACATCGCCAACATCGCCAAAGGGACCGGGCTGAACCCGGGTACCGTCGACAGATATATCGGCGGGATGGAGGCTGCACTGCTCTTCTATCACGCGGAGAAGTACGACATCGTCGGAAAGAAGCTACTGTCGACGAACGGGAAGTACTATGCGTCGGATCTCGGAATGAGACTGATGGCACTGAAGGGATCCGGGACGGACGATATGAGCAGACCGCTGGAGAACGCCGTGTACCTGGAACTTATGCGCAGAGGCTACACCGTGAGAGTGGGTTCGTACCGCGACAAGGAAATTGATTTCACTGCCATAATGGGGAACGAAGTGGAGTACTACCAGGTGGCGATGACCGTACTGGGGGAAGATACGAGGAGGAGGGAGTTCGGCTCGCTCGAATCGATAAGGGACAATTTCCCGAAGACCGTCCTGACCATGGACAGGTTCAACCTGGGCACATTCAACGGCATCAACGTCGTGAACGTCATCGACTGGATGCTGGATGCGGGACAGTGAGTACCCGGCAGACGGGGGAGGATGCCCTCGCCCCCTTGGTTCATAGATATGCCGTAGTGATGAAGGACGCCGAACCGAAGAAGATAATATATAAATGGCGCCGAGAGAGAGATTCGAACTCCCGAGGTCAAGGACCAGTGGTTTTCGAGACCACCGCCATACCGGGCTTGGCTATCTCGGCTCATCCTACCCAACCTGCTAATCCTATATAATCCACGCGCCCGCGTGAAATTTTATATCCGCGTGCGGATGAACCGTCGCTATGACGGACACCGTTACCGAGATCAAGGCCGCGAAAACGGCCGCCCTGAAGATGGCCGCCCTGACCACCGAGGTCAAGGACCGCGCCCTGCAGCTCATGGCCGAGGCCGTGGACTCCCGCCGCAAGGAGATTCTCGATGCTAACGCGGAGGATGTCAGGGAGGCCGAGGGCAAGATTCCCGCCGAGATGCTCAAGAGGCTGAAGGTGAACGATGCCAAGGTCGACGAGATGATCGCGTCCCTCAACGACGTGAAGAAGCAGAAGGACCCGGTCGGGGAGACCATGAGGTCCATGCTCCTCGACGACGGCCTCACCCTCTACCAGGTCAGGTGTCCGATCGGACTCATCGGCATCGTGTTCGAGGCACGTCCGGACGTCATCCCCCAGATAATGTCCCTCTGCCTGAAGAGCGGCAACGCCGTCTGCTTCAAGGGAGGTTCCGAGGCCAAAAGGTCCAACAGGGCACTTTTCGACATCCTCAGGGAGGCCGCCGGCAGGGCAGGTGTCCCGGAGGACGGGTTCGTCCTTCTCGAGTCCAGGGAGGAGATTTCCGAGATACTCAAGCTCGACGAATACATTGACCTGATGATCCCCCGCGGTTCCTACGGGTTCGTCCGCTACATCAAGGAGAACACCAGAATCCCTGTGCTGGGCCATGCCGCGGGAGTGTGCCATGTGTACGTGGATTCCGAGGCGGACCTCAACAAGGCTTTCAACGTCGCATACGACTCCAAGGTTCAGTACCCCGCGGTGTGCAACGCCGCGGAGAAGCTCCTGGTGAACGAGAAGATCGCCAGCTTCTTCCTCCCGAGGATGGCGGACCTCTACGCAGAGGCGGGGGTGGAGATGAGGGTGGATGCCGAGTGCAAGAAGTTCCTCATCGGTTTCGATGTCAAGGACATCACCGAGGATGACTACACCGCCGAGTACGATGACCTCATCATCGCTATCAGGATGGTCCGCTCCGCGGAGGAGGCCATCGACATCATGAATACCTGCGGTTCCCATCACACCGAAGCGATCATCACCGAGAACCGCGCCACATTCGATAAGTTCGTGAAGAACGTGGATTCCGCGGACATCGTCATGAACGCCTCCACCCGCTTCGCCGACGGATTCCGCCTCGGCATGGGCGCGGAGGTCGGCATATCCACCAACAAGGTCCACGCACGCGGACCGATGGGGATGGAGGGCCTGATGATCTACAAGTACGTCATCATCGGCTCCGGACAGGTGGTCAGGGACTACGTGGGCAAGGATGCCAAACCGTACAAGCACCAGCCGCTGAACGAGAGGTATGAGTGATGGAGGGCAGACGCGAGCTCCTGGCGGACACCGAGAGGGTGGTCTTCAAGATCGGCACGTCCTCGATCATCAAGGACGGCAACGTGGTCTCCGAGGAGCTCATGGACTCCGTCGCCAGGCAGGTCGCGGAGCTGAAGAAGAGGGGCAAGGAGGTCCTCATCGTATCCTCCGGAGCCATCGGAATCGGGCTCAGGGTCCTGGATGCCAGGCCCAAGCCGAACGAGGTCCCCATCAAGCAGGCCGCGGCCGCCGTGGGGCAGGGCGTGCTGATGCAGAAGTGGAACGACAGCTTCCAGAAGTACGGCATCACCGTCGCCCAGATCCTCATCTCCCTCGACGACTACTCCAACAGGGATACCGTCCTCAATCTAAACAACACCATGACCACTCTGCTGAAGTACGGGGCGGTCCCGATCTTCAACGAGAACGATGCCATCGCGACCAAGGAGATCGGCCCCATGTTCGGGGACAACGACACCCTTTCCGCAGTCATCGCCAGCAGGGCCGACGCGGATCTCCTGGTGATCCTCTCCGACGTCGCCGGCCTCTACGACAAGAACCCGCAGGTCCACGGCGACGCGAAGCTCATCCCCGTGGTGACCGACATCGAGTCTGTTCAGGCGGTCGCCGGAGGCGCCGGGACCAAGATGGGTACCGGCGGTATGAAGACGAAGCTCAAAGCGGCTAAGATCTGCCAGGACGCTGGATGTCTGATGGTCATCGCATCCTCCGCGGAGGACGACGTCCTCATTAGGACGGTCTCCGGGGACGAGGTGGGGACCGTATTCATCGCGGATTCCGCCATCACCAAGAAGAGGAGATGGCTCAAGTCCGTCAACCCAAACGGCAAGATAGTCATCGACGCCGGAGCAGGCAAGGCCATCCTGGAACACAGGTCCCTCCTGCCGGTGGGCGTGAAGTGTGCATCCGGTCCGTTCGAGGCCGGCAAGCCGGTGGACATAGTATGCGAGGGCGTCGTCATCGCCAGAGGCATCCCGGATTACGGTTCGGAGGACATCAACTCCGTCAAGGGTATGCGTTCGGACGAGGCGAAGAAGGTTCTCGGCGTCAGGATGAACCATAAGGACGTCGTCCGCAGCGAGAACATCGCGATAATGCCGTGATCATCCGGCATTTTGTGCGTCGTTTCCACGTAGACGCAGGCTAGCCACCAGCGACAGTATCGGCAGTTCGATAAGCGGACCAATCACCAGCACCAGCATGATCAGCGGGCGGTCCGGGAAGGCCATCACGGCGATGGCTAGGGCCAGCGGCGAATTCCTCGCAAGGGTCGTGAATATCAGAGACGTCCCGTCTGCGTAGGGGTAATTCTGTGCGCGGTAGACCGCCGTCGATACGCAGTAGTTCACCGCGAAGAATATGGCCAGAGGCATCAGGGACTCCAGGAGCACGTCGAAGTTGTCGAACAGTTCGGTGCTCTCCGCCGCGAACATCACCGCGATAGCCATGCACAGGAAGGCCAACTGTATGCCGTCCGACCTGGAATTGAGTCCGTCAACCACGGATCTGGCACTGTTGTTCCTTCCGGAGGCGGCTTTCAGGATGAAGGCCGCGGCGAAGGGGATAAGGACGATCCACATGTCGAGGAACATTCCAAGCATGTCAAAGGAGGAATCCTCTCCCGCGAACACCTTGATGTACACCGGCAGGAGGAGGATCTGGAGTATCAGATTGATGGGGAGCAGCGAGCTGCTCATGGGAACGTTCCCCTTCGCCACCGATGTGAACACCAGGTACCAGTCGGTGCAGGGCGTGACCAGGAGCATGATCAGCCCGATCCTCATGTCGAGGGATCCGTCGAAGAACGCGAGACCCAGGACGTAGGCGAGGACGGGGGTCCAGACGAAGTTGATTATCACCGCCGAGGCGAAGAAAGACCTGTTGTCGAACGACCTCCTCATATCGCCGAAATCCACGGCCAGGAACACCGAGAACAGCATGATGACGAGGAACGGCTCGATCGCCCAGGAGGCGGAATCGTCGAGACCGAAGGCTGTGCCTAGCCCGAGTCCGGCCAATGCGGCGGCGATCATGATGAGCGGGTGCAGCCACGCTGCGTTCACGGGCAGTTAACTATCATCAAGTGAGATAATCATTTTCACGAAAAGACCCGCCCTTCCGGGCGGGTAAATTGTTCAGTCGTTGATGTCGTGCTTGGGGGCCTTCAGTCCCTCGATCACTATGCCGTTCTTCTGTGCGTAATCCCAGAGAGCGGCGTGGATGGCTTCCTCAGCGAGGAGGGAGCAGTGGATCTTGACCTGCGGCAGACCTCCGAGGGCCTCCATGACCGCTTTGTTGGTGATCTCCAGAGCCTCGTGGATGGATTTGCCCTTGACCATCTCGGTTGCCATACTGCTGCTAGCGATCGCGGCACCGCATCCGAAGGTCTTGAACTTGCAGTCCCTGATGATTCCGTTCTCGTCGATGTCCAGGAAGATCCTCATGATGTCCCCGCACTTCGCGTTCCCGACCGTCCCCACCCCGGAGGCGTTCTCGATCTCACCCACGTTCCTGGGGTTGGTGAAGTGGTCAACCACTTTGTCGCTGTAAACTCCGTCGTACATTCTCACACCTTGCCTTTCACAAAATCATCGTACAGAGGCGAGAGGGACCTGATCCTCTCCACAACCTCTTTCAGGGCATCGACCGCATAGTCGATTTCCTCCATCGTGTTGTTCTCGGAAAGCGAGATCCTCACGGAACCGTGGGCGTCGCCGTGCGGGAGGCCGATGGCAAGGAGAACGTGCGAGGGATCCAGGGATCCCGACGCGCACGCCGAGCCGGTCGATATACAAACCCCCTTCATGCCGAGGGACATGAGGACGCTCTCGCCCTCGATGAATTTGAAACCGAAGTTGACGTTGCCGGGGAGTCTCTGCGTCCTGTGCCCGTTGAGCTTGGAATAGGGGATCTCCTTCGAGATACGCTCGATGGCATGATCCCTCATCTCTATGAGTCTGGCACTGTTCTTTTCAAGATCGCGTGCGGATATCTCGGCGGCCACTCCCATGCCAACGATTCCGGGGACGTTGGTGGTTCCCGCCCTCCTGCCGTTCTCCTGTTCTCCCCCGTGCATGAAAGGAGGGAGCCTGATTCCCTTCCTAACGTACAGGAATCCCACTCCCTTCGGTCCGCCGAACTTGTGCCCGCTGGCGCTGAGCATGTCGATGTTCATCGCCTTCACGTCGAGAGGGATGTGGCCGAACGCCTGGACAGCATCGGTGTGGAACAGGATGCCCTTCTCGCGCGCAATTTTCCCGATCTCGGCTATGGGCTGAACGGTTCCAATCTCGTTGTTGGCGGTCATCACCGAGATAAGCACCGTGTCAGGACGGATGCTCTTCTTCAGCCCGTCCATGTCAATGACGCCGTCGGCGTCTACACCGACCTTCGTGATCTCGTAGCCGTGCTTCGCCAGGTAGTCCACTGTCTCGAGGATTGCATGGTGCTCTATGGCGGAGACGATGATGTGTTTCCCTTTGTTCTTCGACATCTCGGCGCCGGAGATGAGGGCCCAGTTGTCGGATTCCGTCCCTCCGGAGGTGAAGTAGATCTCGGTGTCGTCGGCGTTGAGGACCTTGGCGATCCTTACCCTCGCCTCCTTCACGGCATCCCTGGGATCCCTTGAGAGGAAGTGGATGCTAGAGGGGTTCGCATATTCTATAGAGAAGAAAGGAAGCATTGCTTCCAATGCCTCCTTCTTCATCGGAGTCGTTGCTGCGTTATCTAGGTAGATGGGGTGCATTTCAACCGGACTATCATAGGAGATTCGGTATTTCTATTTACCTACCAAGTAGATAGGTAGGATTATATACACGGCATGCATAGGGAGAAAAAGTGAAGCAAATGAGCGACCACAAATACAAAATCGAGACACTGCAGGTCCACGCGGGACAGGAGTCCCCGGACCCGACCACCGACGCAAGGGCAGTCCCCATCTACATGACCACCTCCTACGTGTTCAAGGACTCCGCCCAGGCGGCCGGAAGATTCGCGCTTGCCGAGCCCGGCAACATCTACACTAGGCTCATGAATCCCACTTCCTCGGTGTTCGAGGAGAGGATGGTTGCCCTCGAAGGGGGAATCGCCGCGCTCGCTACCGCCTCCGGCGCCGCTGCGATCACCTATGCCGTGCAGAACATCGCCCTGGCGGGAGACCACATCGTCTCCTCCTCCAATGTCTACGGCGGGACGTTCAACCTCTTCGAGAACACTCTGAGGGAGCAGGGGATCGAGACCACCTTCGTGGACCCCTCGGACCCGAAGAACTTCGAGAAGGCCATCAGGGAGAACACCAAGCTCCTCTACACCGAGGTCCTGGGGAACCCCAATTCCGATGTCGCCGATATCGACGAGATCTCCAAGATCGCCCACAAGCACGGCATCCCGCTGATTGTGGACAGTACCTTCACCCCTCCCTCGGTCTTCAGGCCGATCGAGCACGGTGCGGACATCGTCGTGCACTCCGCCACCAAGTTCATCGGGGGACACGGAGTGGCGATGGGAGGAATCATCATCGACAGCGGTAACTTCGACTGGGCCCAGAACGACAAATTCCCCACACTCTCGAAGCCCAACCCGTCTTACCACGGAGTGGTGTTCACCGAGGCCGTCGGCAAGGCGGCGTTCGTCGTGAAGATCAGGACCACCCTCATGAGGGACCAGGGGGCGGCCATCTCCCCGTTCAACTCGTTCCTCCTCCTGCTGGGACTGGAGACTCTTTCCCTCCGTACCGACAGGCACATCGAGAACGCCCTCAAGGTCGTGGACTACCTGAAGAACCACCCGCAGGTGGAGAAGGTCAACCACCCCTCCCTCGAGACCGGTGCGAAGAAGGCCGTGTACGACAGGTTCTTCCCCAAGGGAGCCGGGTCGATCTTCACCTTCGAGATTAAGGGCGGAGCGGAGAAGGCGAAGAAGTTCACCGAGTCGCTGAAGCTCTTCTCCCTGCTGGCGAACGTAGCGGATGTGAAGTCCCTGGTCATCCACCCGGCCTCCACCACCCACTCGCAGCTCGAGGAGGATGCACTGCTCGCATCTGGAATCAAACCCAACACCGTCAGGCTCTCCATCGGAACGGAGAACATCGACGATATCATCGCGGACCTGGAGCAGGGGTTCGCCAAGATCAAGGAGTGAATGACATGCTTTACAAGACCATTGACGAAACCATCGGAGGGACCCCCCTCGTCGAGCTCACCAACATCGAGAAGGAGCTCGGACTGAAAGCGAAGATTTTCGGAAAAGTGGAGTTCTTCAACCCCGCGGGATCCGTGAAGGACCGCATCGCGAAAGCGATGATCGACGACCTGGAGAAACAGGGGAAGATCAACAAGGACACCGTCCTGATCGAGCCCACCTCCGGGAACACCGGTATAGCCCTGGCATCCATCGCGACCGCCAGGGGCTACAAGATCAAGATCGTCATGCCCGAGACCATGTCCATCGAGAGGCGCAAGCTCATCAAGGCCTACGGGGCCGAGCTCATACTCACCGAGGGCGCGAAGGGAATGAAAGGTGCCGTGGCGAAAGCCGAGGAGCTCTCCAAGGAGATTCCCAACTCGGTGATCCCCGGACAGTTCGTGAACCCCGCGAACCCCGAGATCCACTACAACACCACCGGACCCGAGATCTACAAGGATCTCGACGGTAAGGTGGACATCCTCGTGGCCGGAGTCGGAACCGGAGGAACCCTCTCGGGGGTCGGCAAATACCTCAAGGAGAAGAAGCCGGACGTGAAGGTAGTGGCGGTGGAGCCCAAGGGATCCCCGCTGCTCTCCGAGGGAAAGGCCGGACCCCACAAGATCCAGGGAATCGGTGCCGGATTCATCCCCGACACCCTCGACACCAAGATCTACGACAGGGTCATCGCCGTCGCTGACGAGGATGCCTTCGCCAACGGAAGGCTGATCGGGAAGAAGGAGGGATTCCTCGTGGGAATCTCCGCGGGCGCGGCACTCACCGCCGCCCTGGAGCTTGCCAAGGATCCCGCCAACGCCGGCAAGAACATAGTCGCCATACTCGCGGACACCGGAGAAAGGTACTTATCGACAGCACTTTTTGAGGACTGACGTCATGGGGACTTTCATTTCCACGAAGGGGCGCTACGCCATCAGGATACTGATCGATTTAGCGGAACACAGTGCCGACGGCAGGGTGCCCCTCAAGGAAATGGCTGAAAGGCAGAATATCTCCCTCAAGTACATGGAGACTATAATGCCCCTCCTGGTGAAGGAGGGGCTGGTCTCCGGATCCCACGGGAAGGGCGGAGGATACAAACTCGTTGTTCCTCCGGAGGACATCAAGATTGGGAAAGTGCTGCGCGCGACAGAAGGAACCATCGCGGCCGTCTCATGCCTCAACGGCGGCGAGATGGGATGCGAGCGCGCATCGCAGTGCAAGACCCTTCCCATGTGGATCCACCTCGACAGACTGATCTCGGATTATCTCGATACCGTTTCGATAAGGGACCTCATGATCGATCCAATCAATGTCGAGCTCGGATCCGATTGGGTCATCTGAAAGATCCAGACGGTCATTTTTCGTCATCCATTTTCATAGATCGGTGTGAACGGGGGACTCTTTTCGGTTGATTTTGATGTACTAATATGTACTTTTATGAACTATTTTGGTTTTTTATGCATACACGCAGGTGCAGGAAATGACTAATGACAGATATGAGCTGAACAAAGAACTGGCACAGATGCTCAAGGGAGGGGTGATCATGGACGTGACCACCCCCGAGCAGGCGAAGGTCGCCGAGAAGGCGGGAGCGGCGGCAGTCATGGCGCTGGAGCGTATCCCCGCCGACATCCGCGCTGCGGGAGGAGTTTCCCGCATGAGTGACCCCAAGATGATCAAAGGGATCCAGGAAGCGGTCTCCATTCCCGTCATGGCGAAGGTCCGCATCGGACACTTCGTGGAGGCGCAGATTCTGGAGGCGCTGGAGATCGACTACATCGACGAGAGCGAGGTCCTCACACCCGCCGACGATGTCTATCACATCGATAAGACCCAGTTCAGGGTGCCCTTCGTCTGCGGCGCAAGGAACCTCGGGGAAGCCCTGAGGAGGATATCCGAGGGGGCATCTATGATCAGGACCAAGGGAGAGCCTGGGACCGGGGACATCGTCCAAGCGGTCAGCCATATGCGTGCCATGAACTCCGCCATTCGCGACATCCAGAACAGGCGTACCGACGAGCTCTTCGAGACCGCCAAGCAGCTCCAGGTCCCGATGGACTTGGTCAGGTACGTCCACGAAAACGGCAGGCTGCCCGTGGTCAACTTTGCGGCCGGAGGTGTCGCGACCCCTGCGGACGCTGCCCTCATGATGTACCTTGGCGCGGAGGGCGTATTTGTCGGATCGGGCATCTTTGCATCCGGGAATCCGGAGAAGAGGGCCGCTGCGATTGTACAGGCGGTTACCAACTACAACGACCCCGAGAAGCTCGCGGAGCTCTCCTACGACCTCGGCAGGGCCATGGTCGGGATCAATTCCGAGGAGATCAAGACCATCATGGCGGAGCGTGGGCAATGATCGGAGTTCTCGCCCTGCAGGGGGCCTTCGCCGAACACGAGAGGTGCTTGGAGAGACTCGGTTTCGAATACGCCGAGATCAGGAAGAAGGAACATCTCGACGTCCCCTTGGACGCCCTGATAATCCCCGGGGGCGAGAGCACCGTGATGGGTAAACTCCTTGCAGACCTGGGGATGCTGGAACGCCTGCGCGGGACGGTGCTCTCGGGTCTGTCGGTATTCGGCACCTGCGCGGGACTGATAATCCTCTCCTCCGAGGTGGAGGGAGGGAAAGCATCCCTGGGCACTATGGATGTGAGGACAGTTCGCAATGCCTACGGGAGGCAGCTCGGCAGTTTCAGTACGGTCTCCGACTTCAAGGGTCTGGGGAAGATTCCGATGAGGTTCATCCGCGCTCCGTTCGTGGAATCCGTCGGCAGCGATGTCGAGGTGCTTGCTGAGGTGGACGGGCGCATCGTGGCAGTAAGACAAAATAGGCAGCTTGCCACGGCATTCCATCCCGAACTCACCGACGACCTCTCGGTCCACAGGTTCTTCCTGGAGGACGTAGCGGGGCTGTGAACAATTCGGGATAAACGAAGACGGCTCCGGAAGGAGACTGAGAAAGAAGAGGATGGTGGGCCCGGCCAGATTTGAACTGGCGACCTTCACAATGTCAATGTGACGTCATAACCCCTAGACCACGGGCCCTTAAGTCCCTCTATTTCCTCTTTATTATTATAGTTTACTGATTGGGATTTCGACGGTCTGGGGTCTGGATTCGCAGGAGAACATGTACACCCCGATGAGGACGACGGCCGAACCTGCGATTACCAGGGCCCCGGGGATCTCTCCGAATACGGCAAGGCCTAGAACGCTCCCGAATACGGGCTCCAGAAGCGTGGTGATCGCCACGAACGAGGCCTTCTCGTATCTCAGGCCCCAGTTGTAGACGGTGTGGCCGAATATGGTGCAGAATACGGCCAGACCCAATGCGTAAAGCAGGTTCTCCGTTCCGCAGTCCAGTTCCCCCGCGTCGCCGGAGGCCACCATAACCAGGGATGTCAGCGCCGCGGATGAATAGAGGATCGCGGTGTAAGCGAGTGTGGACATGCGGCCGCGGACCCTCCTGCCGATAATCGCATACACTGCGAATAGCAGGGAGGAGAACAGTGCCAGACCGTCCCCGATGATACCGGAATCACCGCTCATGTCGTCGATTGCGATGATGACGCATCCTCCGAAGGTGAGGGCCATTATGCCCCACCCTCTTCTGGAAACGGACTCGCCGAAGAACACTATCATAATCAGTGCGACGAAGAACACGGCGGTATCCGTCAGCACGAGACATGAGGCGATGGAGACCCTGTCCAGGGATTCGAAATATGTTGCCAGGTGGACCGCGAACACGATCCCGGAGAGGATGCTGACCAGGACGTCCCTCCTTTCCATGGATGCGAACTCCCCCCTGCATTTCCAAAGGGCTACGGGAACGATGATGGCGGAGGCGAACAGCATCCTGTAGAACACCATGACCATCGACGGGGCGTCGGAGAGGCGGTAGAATATCGCCGAGAACGACACCATGACGGATGCGCAGATGATCGCGGCTCTCCTCTGCCCGGTGTCCATGCGGAAACAATCCGCGGTATCGGTTTAATCCTTCCGATTACACAGATTTAATTACTGCGACGTTCTGGGTCTTTCCAGATGATAACCCTCGGCATCGAAGGCACGGCACACACCCTCGGAGTGGGCATCGTCGATTCGGAGGCCAATGTCCTGGCCAACGTGATCGATATGTACCGCCCCCCGCAGGGAGGTCTCCATCCCAGAGAGGCCGCCAACCATCATGCCGAGGTTGTCGCAGGGGACATCCAGAAGGCCGTCGAACAGGCGGGGATATCCCTGAAGGACGTGGATCTGGTCTCCTTCTCCATGGGTCCGGGTCTGGGCCCCTGCCTAAGGGTCGCCGGCACAGCCGCACGTTCCCTCGCATTCACCCTCGGGGTTCCGATCGTGGGTGTGAACCACTGCATCTCCCACATCGAGATCGGCAACGCCACCACAGGATGCCACGACCCCTGCCTTCTGTACGCGTCCGGGGGAAACACGCAGGTCATCGCGTACTCCGACCGCCGCTACCGCATCTTCGGGGAGACCCAGGACGTGGGTGTCGGCAACATGTTCGACAAGCTCGGGAGGGACCTGGGACTGGGATTCTACGCAGGACCCAAAATCGAGGAGCTGGCACGTTCGGGGGACAAGCTCCTCGACCTGCCTTATTCCGTCAAGGGAATGGACATCTCCTTCTCCGGGATCCTCACCGCCGCGGTCGCCTACAGGCAGAAGGGCGAGAGGCTTGAGGACATCTGCTATTCCGTACAGGAGACAGCGTTCTCCATGCTTACCGAGGTGACCGAGAGGGCCATGGCCCACGTCGGGAAGGACGAGGTCCTCCTGGGAGGGGGAGTTGCGCAGAACAACCGTCTCCGCGATATGGTCGGGGAGATGGCGAAGGAGAGGGGCGCGAAGATGTTCGTCCCGGAGAAGCAGTTCTGCCGCGACAACGGCGCAATGATCGCCTGGCTCGGGAACATCATGTATGCGTCCGGAGTGAGAATGGAGATCTCCGAAACGGAAGTCAGGCAGCGTTTCAGGACCGACGAGGTCCCGGTCACATGGCGTGACTGACCTTCTGCTCGCCGACGATCTTGTCAACGTTGGCGAGGAACTCGTCGCGCTTCGCGGATTTGATCGAACCGCCTGCGGCGATCCTGTGTCCTCCGCCCTCTCCGCCCACGGACGCGCATCCGCGTTTCATGGCGTCGGCGAGGTCGACCCCTTTGTCTAGCAGAGGGAAGGTCCCCCTGGAGGAGATGTTGGCATCCTCTTCGGAGCAGTTGATCCCGATGGTGGGCTTGTCCGGGTCTCCGATGAAGCTCATGATGACCCCGCAGATCATGCCGGTGAAACCGGAGGAGGAGCTGTCGAACCACTGGATGTTCTCCATCTGGTGGAGCTTGCCCTCCATCGCGGACTTGATCCCGGCGAGGAAGTTCTTGCGGCTCTCGGCATCGATCTCCTTCGCCCTCTGGAGTGCGTTCCTGTCACCCATTCCCGCGAGGATCCCGATCCCCTGCTCGTCGCTCCTGCCGGAGGAGTTGATCCATCCGGAGAGGGACTCGGCGTCGGTGTTCCAGGTGGGGAGATAGTAACGGGTCCTGGCGGTCTCCTCGAGCTTGTCGCGGGTGACGCCCTGCTGGGCGAGCTTTACGGCGATCATGGAGGAGAGTCTGACCTTCTCCTCGGGGGCGAGGTCGGTGAAGCTCTTTCCGGGGGCGGTCCTGGCCTCTTTGAGGAAGGCGGTGACGGCGTCCGCGTCGCCGGTAATGCCGGCGATGTAGGGCTCGGTGGAGACGTAGAGTTCGGTCGCCAGGTCCCCGAAGGGTATGAGGGAGCCGGGCATCTCCTCGATGAGCTCCCTCTTCTTGGCGCCCTCCAGCAGGTAGATGTTCAGGCCGCTGACCCCGTTGAGGTGCTGTCTGTCCCCGGCGATGCCCGCCATGGCGACGGGGGCCAGGTCCCAGTTCCTGTCGTCAAGGGTGATGGCGAAAAGGAAGGCCATGGTGGCTCCGCATCCGGAGGTCATGCCGTCGATGCCGTAGAGGTGGGGGTTGGCGTAGATCACCTTCTCGGTGTTGGTGACGCCGAGGGTGTGGTGGTCCAGAACGATGACGTCGCCTCCCAGCTTCTCGAGGCGGTCGATGTAGGATGCGCCGAGGTCGGTCATCAGGACGCAGGCGTCCCTGTTCTCCTCGATGATCTGCATCTGCGGGTCGGTAAGGGTGTGGAAGGTGGTGACCTGGAACTCCTTGCCCGCCCTCATAAGGGCCTTGCAGACGATGGCGGCAGCCGTCAGACCGTCGGCATCGTAGTGGGAGTAGACATGGATAAAATCGTGGCTGCGGGCAGTGCCCGCAGCGTTGGAAAGTGTGGAAAGTAGTTTGTCCGGAAGGACGAATCCGTCCATTGGGCTCACTTAAGCATCAGTTCCGCGTTAGCGAGAGAGTACTTCCAGGTGGCCGGCAGGACTCCGTTGCGCTTGTAGTAGCGCTCGAGCCTCCTGATCTTCGCCTCGATAAGGGCGAGTCCCCTGATGTTAGCGACATCCTTGGGGTTGGCCTTAACGTGGACGTTCAGGTTGATGGCGCGGACCATGAGCTGCTGGAGGTCCTCGGGGAGGTTGCCCTTAAGGCCCTTCTCTTTGAGGATCTCGGTCACGGTCTTGCCGGTTGCGAGCTTGACGTTGGGAACAGCCCACTGGTCCCTGAGGATCATTCCGATCATGGCGGAGGAGATTCCGTCCTTTGCGAACTCGGCGACTTTGTCCTCGATTTCGGTGGCGGTGAGGGGGACCCAGTCGGGGTTCTCGGAGATCATCGGGCGCTCGGAGGAGGCCTTTCCCTTTCTTCTAGTATGCATTTTTGCCATAATGAATCACTCATCTTGGCGGCGAGGCTGAGTTCCTCTATAAATATAAGGTATATAAAACGTGCACCCGAATATCAGGAGCGATCCCTCATCCTCTGAGCGCGTTCCATGCCCAAGGGACGACGTCCTCGTACTCCTCGCGGGAGAAGAAAATCTCGTCTGGCACTTCGCAAAAGAGCTTCGCGACCATCTCGGGTCTGGGGTTGATTCTATCCTTTAGGAGTGCGGCGCACACCCTGCACGGGCCGAGGTCGCGGATCTCCACGATCTCGATGTCGTATCCGGATTCCTCCAGGAACTCCCTCTTGGCTGCGTCCTCGCGGGACTCTCCCTCGCGGACGTGGCCGCCGGGCATCTCCCAGCCCTTTCTCTTCTCGTTGTAGACCATGAGGAAGCGCTCGCCCTGGAAGGCGACGGTGTAGACGGTGTCGTCAGTATCGGTCATGGCCTCTCCACCACTATCATGACGTGGGAGTCCTCGAAGGGCTCTAGACTTCTGGAATCCAGGATCCTGAATCCCCTTTCTTTCAGCCTGGACTCCGACCTCTTGAATATCACCTTGGGCTCCTCGGCCACGTCCTCTGACCTGGCCTTCACGGCGACCATGCCGTACCTCGCGCCGAACATGTCCATGTTGTCCGCGAGGATGTCCGCCTGGTTCTTCTGCGCCACATCCTGGTAGACCACGTCCACGTCCTCCACCATGAATTGGTACTCGGAGGGTTTGGTGGCATCGGCGAGGATGGGCATCATGTTGGGGCGGGGTCCGGCGTTGCCGACGAGCTCCCTGAACATCCTCGGGGCGAACTCAACGCAGTAGACTTTCCCCTCGGAGACCATGTCGCTGACATGGGAGGGGGTGGTCCCGCTGGAGGCACCGAGGTACAGGACGTTGGATTTCCTGGTGATGGGAACTGACCTCCCGCCGTTGGCGATGTATGCGGCGAGCTTGCTCCTCATGGGGTTCCACTCGCGGTACTCCTTCCCCTTGGAGGTGACCAGTCTCTCGCCGTAGACGCGGGTGCCGGGTGCCGAGGATAGAGTGTAGATCCTCCTCATCTCCGAGAACACGGTTCCGTCCGCGAAATCCATCGGGTCCATCGTACGGGGCTACTCCGTTCCCATAAAAAAACGTAGGCACGCCCCCGCGCGTGCGATACCTTAATACACGCATCGACGGTAGAGTGTACCATGACTCCGCTGTTGGACACCCTCGCACAGATCGCCGATGCGGTCGTGAAGGCCGTCGGGCTGATTCCGACCCTCGAGGAAAGGGGCAAGGACATCGAGATGGGCGCGGACGGCACCCCCACATCCGAGATCGACAAGGTCGCGGAGAACACCGTCCTCGATTTCATCGTCAGGAACCGGGTCCCCCTCAACGTCCTCAGCGAGGAGATAGGGTTCGTGGACTACGGATACGACGAGACCCTCGTCCTCGACCCCATCGACGGCACGTCCAACGCCATCGCGGGCGTCCCGCTGTTCACCGTTTCCCTGGCTGTGGGGAACAAGGACCTCGACGGCATCCATACCGCATACCTGCGCAACATCGCCACCGGCGAGAGCATGTGGGCCGAGAAGGGCAGGGGTGCGTTCAAGGACGGCAGGAGGATCTCCGTCAGGTCCCCCGACTTCAAGCACCTCTTCGTCATGATCTACATGGGCAACGGTGCCGACCCCAAGTCCTTCGAACTCGCCAAGAACGTCAAGTCCTCCCGCTCCTACGGGTGCGCATCCCTGGAGATGGCCCTGGTTGCGGAGGGGCAGTGCGACGCCTACTACATGAACTCCGAGCGCTACAACAGGGGGATCAGGATTGTGGACATCGCCGCGTCCTACCTCATCCTCAGGGAGGCCGGGGGCCACGTCTACGACCTCTCCGGGAAGGCGTTCAACATGCCCTTCGACCTGTCCGCGAGGTCCAACTTCGTGGCCTGCGCCGAGCCGTCGGTATTCGACTTCATCATGGGGAAGAACCCCAAGCACGTGGGTAAGACCGTCTACGGGCTGGTCGCCAATCCCAACGTACCGGACCTTGAGAACTACGTCAGGCGCGTCGCCGATGCGCTCGGTCAGGAGACCCTAGTATGCGATGCCACCTCCGGGGAGATCCTCGGGAGGGAGGGCACAGACGTCCGCGACATGGATGTCGACGTGGTCATCACCATCGGCGGCGACGGCACGATCCTCCGTGCGGCGATGGGCACCAGGGCACCCATAATGGGGATCAACGCGGGAGGCGTTGGATTCCTGGCGGAGATCACCCCCGACAGGATCGAGGAGGGCATCGCCCGCCTGAGGTCCGGCGATTTCACCATCTCCGAGAGGTTCAAGCTCGACTCCTTCCTGAACGGGAAGAAGATGGAGCCCACCATCAACGAGGCCGTCGTACACACCGACTCCGTAGCCAAGATCAGGCAGTTCAAGGTCTACGTGGACGGCAAGCTCGCCACCGAGGTCAGGGCCGACGGGATCATCATCTCCACCCCCACCGGTTCCACCAGCTACGCCATGTCCCTGGGGGCACCCATGGTCGACCCCGGCGTGGATGCGCTGCTGATCGTCCCCATGGCGGCGTACAAGTTCGCGTCCCGTCCGTTCGTGGTCCCCTCCGGCGTGAAGGTGACCGTGGAGTGCGTTCGCGACAAGGGCTGCCTCCTGGTCCTGGACGGGCAGGCGGAGCATCCCATCGAGGGAGGTTCCAAGCTCGACTTCGTCAGGTCCTCCGAGAGGGTCAGGTTCGTCTCCTTCGGGGCGGATTTCTACTCGCGTGTCCGCGAGAAGCTGGTGAACACGATATGAGGAAGCTCATCGGGGTCAGCGTGGATTTCATCGACGGTTTCAATGAGGCCGCCAAGTCCACCTATCCGGACGAGTTCATCTGTCTCCACAGGGAGCACGACGGCATCATCGACGAGATCGTGATGCTCCCCGGTACGATTTTCGGGGACTCGCACAGCTTCATCAACGACTGGATGGACCCAATCGACTATCACCGCGCGGGCTCAGCGCATTCCCATCCGGGTTACTCCGCCGAGGCATCGGAGGACGATCTGACGGTCTTCGGCATGATGGGCGGAATTCACTTCATCACCTGCCAGCCCTACGACAGGAAGAGCTGGGTCGCTTACAATTCCAGCGGAGAAGTGATCGACATCCCCATGGTCTACCCGGACGGAACGCCCGTAGAAGAGTGACCTCACTTGGAGAGGCACCAGTGGACGATGGCGAGTGCCTGGTCCATCATGGATGCGAGGTACATGGGGTCGTTTGCTTCCGCATCGATCTCGAGGAAGTCGGTCCCCTCGGGCGAGATGACGTACTCGCCGTGCTTCATGATGATCTTCCAAGCCCCTTCTCCGACGTAGATCTCCTCGATGTCGTACTCCACCATCTTCTGGAGGAGCCTCTTGCCGAAGAGCTTGAGGTTGCCGTCGAACTTGACCTTGGCATCGCGGGACGTGTAGTTGGGGAGGTCGCCGATGACGTTCCTGAGGGATCTCACTCCGGCGAGCTCGGAGATCACCGCGCTAGCGTAGATGGCGTCGGGGCAGAGCCCGATCTGGGGGAAGATGAACGTGCCGTCGGTGAGGGCACCGATGTCGGCATCGTTGTCCTTTATGGCCTTGATGACGGAATTGATGTCGTTCCTGGTGCGGATGATCCGCCTGTCTTTCTCCTTTCCCATACCGTTCTCCCTGAGGCCGAGGGGGTGCCAGAAGGCATCCTCCACGATGGCGGGCGAATCGAAGGGGATGACCGCCACCCTGGGTTCGAGGTACATGAGCATGAGGGCGAGGACCTTCTCGCCGGTGATGAACTTCCCGGACTCGTCCATGACGGCGAGGCGGGTGCCGTCCCCGTTGTAGGCTATACCGATGGAACCGACTGATTCGTTGACGAAACCACCGAGGGGAAGGAGGTCGGTCTTGTTGATCCCGGGGTTGCGGGGGGCCTTCTTCCCTATGTGGGAGTTCATGCTGGAGATGTCGGCTCCCGCCTCGGAAAGTGCCCTGGGGGCCACGAGGGAGGTGCTTCCGCATCCGCAGTCCAGAATGATGAATCCGTCGGCCTGGATTCCGGAGTTCCTGATGGCGCGGATGTAAATCTCGTTGGCATCGTTGCGCACGACCACGTTGCCCACGTCGGAGTTCCCGGGAAGGCTGTTGCCCTCGCCCTCGAGGATCATGCGGACCTCTTCCTCCTCGAACTGGGAACCGTCCGGGTGGCGGAGGGTGATTGAGGGCAGGGTGTATCCGTTGGGGCTGCCGATGTTCGCGATGACCTCGACGGAGTGCGCGTAAGCGAAACAGGCCGCGGGTGCGGGAGAGACACCGATGTCGATGACGTCCGCACCTGCTGCGTTGAGTCCTGCGGTGAAAGCGCTGAGGATGACGGGACTGCTGGAATCGGTGTCGCAGGAGACCGCGACGGAAGAGAAGACGGAACCCAGCCTGATGCCCACTTCGAGAGCGTCCTCGGGGGTCATTCTGACCTCGGCGGTGGAAACGGAGACCGGTACTTTTCCTTCTTCCATGCCACACCAAAATCCGTCCGTGAGTAATAAACTATGCGCAGGAATTGGATTTAATGCTGGCACATTTTTCGTAAATATGTCTGGCACATTTGCACAAATATTAAATACGGTCCATAGACATAATTGATGCGCTCGATAAGAGCAGGGGATACACAAAAATGGCAATGGAACCTATTTCCATCGACAAAGCAAAGATTATTGCAAAGAACACAGGACTCAAGCCCGGACGCGTTAAGGGTACCGAGGGAGTTCAGTTCACGAAGGGAACCAACAACAGGCTCGACGTCATCAGCTGGGAGGACTTCGAGGCTGCCCTCAAGAAGAGGGGACTGCAGATCTACGCCTCCGGATCTTGGATGAAGATCATGAAGGCGAAGAACTGAAACAAACGAAGTATCATTCAGTTCCGGCAGGGCTTCCGAGGAGGTCCTGCCGGTTTCTCTTAAGATTCTTCCTCGGGCCTTTTCATCTGCCGCGAACCGTTTCGTCACGTTTGTCAATCTGGCACATTTGTCGGCGGTTTGGGCATCATCGGGATTGGATTTTTATATCTTGAGAAGATAAGCGAATGCAAGTGCAAGAGTAGTCAAGCCTGGCCAACGACGCTAGATTCAGGGTCTAGTCCTTAGCGGTCCATGGGTTCAAATCCCACCTCTTGCACCACTTCTTCTGACTTCTTTCTTCCCGAGGGGATTCTTTATTACTTCCCGCGACTATTGTTGCATAATATGGTCCAGACCGCGCTTTTCGACGACGAGCCCAAGAAGGAGGAGATCGACCTCCGCTCCATGCCCCTGGCGGGGCGTATGAGGCCCAGATGCCTCGACGAGTTCGTCGGACAGGAGAAGCTGGTCGGGCCGGGCCGCGTCCTGCGCAACATGATAGAGCAGGACAGGGTCACCTCCATGATCTTCTGGGGCCCTCCCGGCGTCGGGAAGACCACCCTTGCGGGCATCATCGCCAATTCCACAGACGCCGAGTTCGTGCAGTACAGCGCCGTCACCGGCGGCATCAAGGAGGTCAAGGACATCATGACCGCCGCCGAGATGCGCCGCAGGCACGGCAAGCGCACCGTCCTCTTCGTGGACGAGATCCACCGTTTCAACAAGGCGCAACAGGACGCGTTCCTCCCGTTCGTCGAGAAGGGGAGCATCACGCTCATCGGTGCGACCACGGAGAACCCCTCCTTCGAGGTCAATTCCGCCCTCCTCTCGAGATGCCGCGTGTTCGTTCTCGAGGGGCTTGGGAAGGAGGACATAGTGAAACTCCTCAGGAGGGCGGTCGAGGACCCCCGCGGGTTCCCCGACATGAACATCGTGGTCTCCGACGAGGTCCTCGGTCTCATCGCCGGATATGCAAACGGGGACGCAAGGACCGCGATGAACGTCCTCGAGGCCGCGGTATCAGTCACCCCCGAGGCGGAAGGGCAGGTGAGGATCGGCAAGCACACCGTGGTGGAGGTCACCGCGAGGAAGAGCCTGCTGTACGACAAGGACGGCGAGATGCATTACGACCTGATCTCAGCTCTTCACAAATCCATGAGGAACTCCGACCCCGACGCGGCCATTTATTGGCTAGCGAGGATGCTCGCCGGGGGAGAGGACCCCCTGTTCATCGCGAGGAGACTCATCGAGTTCGCCGGTGACGATGTCGGTCTTGCCGACCCCAACGCCCATGTGATGGCGGTCACCTGCTTCGATGCCTGCAGGGACCTCGGGATGCCCGAGTGCAGGTACGCCCTAGCGGAGACCGTCGTCTATCTCTCCCTCGCACCCCGTTCCAACTCCATCGCGGTCGCGATCTCGCAGGCCATGGACGACGCGGAGAAGATGCTCGCGGAACCGGTTCCCCTGCGTATCAGGAACGCATCCACCAAGCTGATGGAGGACCTCGGATACGGGAAGGGATACGAGTATGCCGAGGGCACCGATGAGAAGATCGCCAAGATGCAGTGCCTTCCCGATTCCCTCAAGGACCGCCGCTATTACGAGCCCGGCGACAGGGGGAACGAGGTCTACTACCGCAAGAGGATCGACGCCATAAGGGAATGGCGCGAGGGCAAGCGCGACGAGCCCCCGAGATGATCACTTAAGGTATGTGAGGACGAGTCCCACCGCGATCACGAGTATCAGGACGACCGCTGTTTTCAGCCAATAGGCGTTGCGGAGCCTAGCAAGGCAGGCCGTGCTCACGATCACTCCCGCCATCGGGGTGAACACGAGGATGAGCGCCCCGACCAGGAGGATCCTGTCCGAAATGTCGCAGGGGTGCAGAAGCAATCCGATAACGAGTATGGCGATGCCCACCAGGGTCATGTAGTGCAGGACGGCCGCAGTGCTCCTGTTCAGGTCGGTCACAGTATCCCTCCCGCTTTCAGGAACATGATCGCTGCGATGCAGAAGTAGACCGCGGGCATGCACCTCTTGATGGACGCGGTGGATACGCGGGTGGCGATCCTGGAGCCGATCATCGCCCCGATGTACGCTCCGACCGCGACCGCGGCGGCGACATCAAGGAGGACGACCCCCTCGATGAAGTAGATCACCGCGCCGGAGAACGCCGTGATGCCGATCATGTAGCTGGAGGTTGCGGACGCCGCCTTGATGGGCACGTGCATGTAGATGTTCATGATGGGGACTTTTATCGATCCCCCTCCGACGCCGGTCATGGACGATACCATCCCGGCGATGGTGCTGACCGCCATTCCGCCCCCGGTGTTCTGGACGGTGTATCTGACCTCGCCTTCGACCGCGTCCTCGTAGGAGAAGGACATCTCGGATTCTCCGGATGGGCCGCTGGAGACCGTCTTCTCCGGGGATACAGCCATCTTGAACCCGGAGTACAGCATCACGCATGCGAATATCGCGAGGAGGATCCAGTTCTCCAGGTACACGGCCACGGCCGCTCCGATTATCGCACCTACGGATGTGGTTATCTCCAGCATCATTCCGAGACGGATGTTGGAGAGCCCCCTGTTCACGTAGTGGTATGCGGAACCGGTGGATGTGGCCACGATCCCCACCAGACTTGCCGCGACGGCCTCGGTGGCGCTTAGGTCGAAGAGGATGGTGAGGACGGGGATGAAGATGATCCCTCCTCCCAATCCGAAAAGGGCCCCGATTATGCCCGCGCCGACGGCGATGACTAGCAGTGCGCAGAGAAGCAGGGGCTCCATGCTTACGTCCACACATAACTAAATAATAAAATTGTGGTAGAGAAACGCCGAGAGGATTGAAAATGGCAGTGCTCATGCTGAGGTATTCCGAGATAGGTCTCAAGACCAACCACGTCAGGTCAAGGTTCGAGAACCGTCTGAAGGACAACCTCATCCAGATGCTGGCCGCCGACGGCGTGGAGGCCCTCGTGGAGAGGGGAGACTCCCGTTTCTTCATCCAGGCATCGGACCTGGATGCCGCCGTAAGATCCTGCAGGAAGGTCTTCGGAGTGGCTTCGATATCCATCGCCGAGACCTGCGAACCCAACATCGACGACATATGTGCCAGCGTAGCGGAATACAGCAAATCCCGCATGGTGAAGGGCAAGTCTTTCGCTGTCAAGGCGCGCCGTGCGGGAAACCAGAAGTTCACTTCCATGGAGGTCGCCAAGTTGGCCGGCGACGCGATTTGGAACGCGAATCTGGACAAGGATCCGAAGGTCGACCTCACCAATCCCGACGTCAGGTTCTACATCGAGGTGCGCCCCCGCAGGGCATACATCTTCGAGAACTACATCGAGGGGCATGCCGGACTCCCTCTGGGGACCCAGGGTCACGTCCTCGCCGATGTGGATGACGAAAGGGGCCTGCTCAGCGCCTGGATGATGATGAAGAGGGGATGCAAGGTCTACGTCCGCGGTTCCTACGACCACTCTCTCCTCGAGGAGTACGACCCGTTCCTGAAGGTCCTCGGAGAAGGGGATATCGCCTTCAAGAACCTCGGTTACGTGAAGGGATGGACCATCGACGATATCCTGGGATTCGATCCCGCCGAATACGACCTCCCGGTGTTCATGCCCACCATCGGCATGACCGACGGGGAAGTGGAATCTATGCTCGCGGCGATCAGGAAGGAAGCCTCCGAATCGCCGAGGCAGTGATCAGGCGCACTTCTCCAGAGTTTCCTTCCACCTTTCCGTGGTGAGGAAGGAGATCGGCGCATCCATCTCCATCTGCTTGTAGAGCCTGTACGGGACCGAGAAAGAGAACTCGTCCCTCCCGATGAACCTCCTTGCGTAGAGGTCGGTGAATCCGAGTATGGCGCAGGGATTCTCCTTTTCGCCCTCCGCCTTGGGCATGACGTAGATCTGCTGGCAGGCCAGGCCGTGGACAATCTTGACGGGGTCGCTTCCGTCCATGCGTTCGAAGCCCGCCAGGATTGACAGGGCGGAGATCCTCACGGGGTCCGCCAGGAAGACGACGACCTCGATGTCTGCGCCTCTCTCCTTGGCCCTGTCCAACGGTTCAAACACGATTGCGCCCCCTTCCTCGTATTCCTTGGTCCTGGAGAAGTGGGCTAGCGCCACCTCGGGGCAGCAGAACTCGTGCTTCCCGTCGCCCTGGCGGGGATGGGAATCCATGACCTCCTTTGGGACGGTTGAGTATGACCACGACATTTTCTGGAGGTTTATCTTCCCGAATCCCAGCCCTGATACGGATCCGTGGCAGCCTATGTGCTCCATATCCGTGGCCGCCCTTCTGCCTTTCTTGGCAGCCATAAGGAGAAGGGGCGGGATGCAGCAGTGCTCACCACCTACGTGGGCATCCTCGGGGATGGAGTCGGCCCTGTAGATTGCGACGGGTTCGCATTTCAGCTGCAGAAGGTCCTTCAAGGAGGTCATGGTGAAAAATCGACTGAAGGATATTTCAACGGTTCCAAGGTTGGAATGGAGAAGAGTACCCGGTGCGGCGGGGCACCGGTAAGGGGTTTGCTGACTCTTATCGAGATCACTTGGACCTGTTGCCGTTAGCAGCCGCGGAAGGCCTGACCTTCTCGCCGCCGTGTCCCTTGTTCAGGAGTCCGCGTCCCTTGTTACCGGCTGCGGTCAGTCCGCGGTATACACGGTTTTTGTGCTTGTTGTTGGCGATCCATCCGATCTTCTTGTCGTGCATGATGACGGGGCATGCGGGGTCGACGAGGATGACCTCATACCACTCGTGCTGTCCGTCGGCACCGACCCAATAGGAGTTGAGAACCTCGAGGTTCTGGTATCTCTTCTGGGCCCTCTCCTCAGCGATGCGCTGCAGGCTCTTTCCGACGATCTGCTGCTGCTCGACCTTCCTCTTTGCACGCCTTCCGGCGTTGATCTTCCTCTTCCTGAGGCCTCCGCGGCGGACCTTGGCCCTGACAAGGACGTATCCCTGCTTTGCCTTGTATCCGACTGCGCGTGCCCTGTCGAGGCGGGTGGGCTTCTCGATGCGGAGGAAGTTCTCCTCTTTCCTCCACTGGATGCGGCGCTCGTAGTTCAGTGCCTTGACGTAGGTGTTGTCTGCGTCTGCCCAAGCCTCGGCAATGTAGCGGTACATGCTCTTGCCCTGAGGCTTGCGCTGCTCGGTAGATTCGTTGTCTGCCATTTGTATCACCTTTCCGGATTCGCCCTATGCGGGTACAGCTCCGACCGGATCGCACAATGTCGTCCGGTGATTCCCGAGGATAACTAGGGGGTATATAAACCCTTACCGCGCGCATAATAGGGATCAGAGGCCCCTGATCGAGTCCTTCATGGATCTGACGAATTCCCCGACGGGTCCCGCGGAGTCCTTTCCGTGCTGTGCGACTATCCTCACGATTGCGCTTCCGACGATGGCCCCGTCAGACACGGAAGCCATCCTCTGGCACTGTTCGGGATTGGAGATTCCGAAGCCCACGGCGCAGGGTATCTCCGTGCTCCTGCGGATGAGTTCCACCATCGGTCCGATGTCCGTGGTGATGCTGGATCTGGTCCCTGTAACGCCGAGGGAGGATACGATGTACACGAATCCCTTGGCCTCGGATGCGATCTTCGAGATCCTGTCCTCAGAGGTGGGCGCGACCATGGAGATGAGGTCCAGTCCGTACCTGTCGCAGACCGATTCGAATTCCGCCTTCTCCTCGAAGGGGACGTCCGGGAGGATGATCCCGCTGACCCCGGCATCGCTCGCCCTGGAGCAGAACTCCTCCGCCCCGTAGTGGAAGACCACGTTCGCGTAGGTCATGTAGACCATGGGGACGGTGACGGTCTTCCTGATCTCCTTGGTGAATGCGAAGATGTCGTCGGTGGTGACCCCTCCGTCGAGAGCCCTCTTGTCGGCATCCATTATGACCGGTCCCTCCGCGGTGGGGTCCGAGAAGGGGATCCCCAGTTCTATGAGGTCGGCGCCGTTTTCCGCCATGGCGCGGACGACCCTGCCGGTGGTCTCCAGGTCGGGGTCGCCGCAGGTGACGAAGGCGATGAATGCCTTCCCGTGGTCGAAGGCCTTGCGGATCTCACTCATGGATGTCCTCACCCCTGTATCTTGCGATGGCGGCGACGTCCTTATCCCCGCGGCCGGAGACGGTGACCACGATGATCCTGTCCTTTCCCATGGTTGGAGCCACCTTCATGGCGTATGCGAGGGCATGGGACGACTCGATCGCGGGGATGATGCCTTCGCAGCGGGAGACGTATTCGAACGCCTGCACGGCCTCCTCATCCGTGATGGCCACGTACTTCGCGCGCCCGATGTCTGCGAGGTGTGCGTGCTCCGGACCGATACCGGGGTAGTCCAGTCCCGCGGAGATGGAGTAGACGGGTGCTATCTGGCCGTACTTGTCCTGGCAGAAGTATGACTTCATGCCGTGGAAGATCCCGACCGAACCGGTGTTCATGGTCGCGGCGGTGAGGGGGGTGTCCACGCCCTTCCCAGCGGCCTCCGCACCGACGAGTTCAACTTCCTCGTCCTTGATGAAATCGTAGAAGGTACCTATGGCGTTGGAGCCGCCTCCGACGCATGCGATGAGCATATCCGGCAGGCGGCCCTCCTTCTCCATGATCTGCTCCCTGATCTCCTTCCCGATGACCGACTGGAAGTCCCTGACGATCGTGGGGAAGGGGTGGGGGCCCATGACGGATCCGAGGCAGTAGTGCGTGTCGGAGATGCGGGAGGTCCATTCCCTCATGCACTGGGATACGGCGTCCTTTAGGGTACCGGTACCCGTGGGGACTCCCCTGATCTCGGCCCCCAGGAGGCGCATGCGGTAGACGTTGAGCTTCTGCCTCTCCATGTCCTCCACGCCCATGTACACCAGGCACTCCATGCCGAGCAGCGCCGCGGCGGTGGCGGTGGCCACGCCGTGCTGTCCAGCACCCGTCTCGGCGATGAGCCTGGTCTTGCCCATCTTCTTTGCGAGCAGGGCCTGCCCGAGGACGTTGTTGATCTTGTGGGCGCCGGTGTGGTTGAGATCCTCTCTCTTGAGGTAGATCTTCGCACCGCCCAGCTCCTCGGTCATCTTCTTGGCGAAATACAGTCTGCTGGGTCTGTTGGCGTATTCGGTGAAGAGCTCGTTCAGTTCCCTCTTGAATCCCGGGTCGTCCTTGAGCCTGTTGTAAGCTTCCTCGAGCTCGATGACGGCGTTCATCAGCGTCTCCGGGATGTACTGTCCGCCGTATTCTCCGAACCTTCCGTTGGGGTTAGTCATGCTATCACTCCTCGAGCTCCGCGTCCGCCTTGCGGACGGCCTCAATGAACAGTCTGATTTTCTCCGGGTCTTTATACCCGTCTGTCTCCACGCCCGTGCTCACGTCCACCGCGAACGGTCTGAGCGTACGGATCGCATCCGGAACGTTCTCCGCGGACAGTCCTCCGGCGAGGAAGAACGGCCCGTGAACATCCTTCAGGGACGACCAGTCGAAGGTCTTCCCGTCACCGGCACCTCCGTCGAACATCGAGTAGTCCGCATGGAACCTCCGAGAGCATCCCGGCCTGTAGGCGCGGATGATCGGGATGTTCACGTTCTCCCTCAGGAGATCTATGTACTCCTGGTCCTCGTCCCCGTGGAGCTGGACCATGCGTATGGTGCCCGAATCCGCTATGGATGATATCACGCGGACATCCTCATCGACGAAGACGCCCACCGGGACGATCCTGGGGAGGAGGTTGTCGGAGACGTCCTTCGCGGCCGCCGGGGAGACGAACCTCCTGCTTCCCTTCCAGAACACGAAGCCCGCGTAGTCGGCACCGTACCTGTTGCAATATTCGGCATCCTCTCTCCTACGGAGGCCGCAGATTTTGACCCGTGTCATGCTCCGCCCCTCAGTTCGGCGAGTTTGGCCTTCTTGTCATCCGAACGCATGAGGGTCTCCCCGATCAGGACGGCATCGACGCCGGCCTTCTCAAGGGCCTCCACATCCTCGCGGGAGGAGATCCCGCTCTCGGCGACGAAGAGGATGTGCTTGGGCACGAGTCTCCTCAGGATGATGCTGGTCTCCAGGTTCACGCTGAAGTCGGTGAGGTCGCGGTTGTTGACGCCGATCACACGGGCCCCCGCCTCCACCGCCATCCTGATTTCGGATGCGGTGCGGACCTCGCAGAGGGCGGACATCCCCAGTCTGTGGGCGATGTTTATGAAACGTGCCAGATCGTCCTTGTTCAGTATGGCGCATATCAGCAGGACGGCGGATGCGCCGAGGGTCTTGGCCTCATAGATCATGTACTCGTCCACGATGAAGTCCTTCCTCAGGCAGGGGACGGAAACATCGGCGGAGATCTCCTTCAGGAACCTCCCCTCCCCGAGGAACCTGGACGGTTCGGTGAGGACGGATATCGCGGCGGCTCCCGCGGCCTCGTACTCGCGTGCGATGTCCAGGTACGGGAAGTCCTCGGCAATCACACCCTTTGAAGGGGATGCGCGCTTGACCTCGCAGATGAACTGCATCCCGTCCCTGGCGAGGGCCTTCTCGAAAGGGAACCCCGTATCGCACTCCATGCGGGTGGCCAGATGGGACATCTCCATCGGGGAGACGAGCTTCCTGGAATTCTGGACGCGGATCTTAGCAGTGTCCGCGAGGGCCTTAAGGATGTTGGATGTCATTGGTTCGACGCCACCTTCAGCCTTTCCAGTTTCTCCATCGCCCTGCCGTCGCCGATGAGCTTGTCGGCCAGCTCGATGCCGTCCTTCAGGTCGGATGCCTTCCCGCTCACATAGAGTCCGGCAGCCGAATTCACGAGAACGGTGTCATATCTCGGCCCCCCCTTTCCGGAGAGGATGCCGAGGGTGATGGAGGCGTTCTCCGCCGCATCGCCTCCGACGAGGTCGCTCTTGAGGCACCTGTACAGGCCGAGCTCCTCCGGGGTCACGGTGTATGTCCTGAAGTCGTCGTTCTCGAAGTCGCAGACGAAGGTGGGGGAGCTGCAGGTAAGCTCGTCCATGCGGTCCTCGCCGTAGACCACCATCCCCTTCTCGACACCGAGGCTGGAAAGGACATGTGCCAGAGGTTCCACGAGGTTCCTGTCGTAGACCCCGAGGACCTGGTACGCGGGCCTGGCGGGATTGGTAAGTGGACCGAGGATGTTGAACACCGTGCGGAACCCGAGCTCCTTGCGGATGGGAGCGACGTACTTCATCGACGAATGGTAGATCTGTGCGAACATGAAGCAGATACCGGGGTCGTCCAGGAGGGATGCCGCCTTCTCCGGGGGCTGCTGGAGATTGACACCGAGGGCTTCGAGGCAGTCGGCGGCCCCGGAAGAGGAGGATGCTGCGCGGTTGCCGTGCTTGGCGACCTTCGTCCCGGATGCCGCGATTACGAACGAAGAGGTGGTCGAGATGTTGAACGTGTTGGAGCAGTCGCCTCCGGTCCCGACAATGTCCAGGACCTTGTAGGGATGGTCCACCTTCGAGGCGTGGGCGGCCATTGCGGCCGCGCAGCCGGCGATCTCCTCCTCGGTCTCGGCCCTGGTGTTCTTGGTGGTCAGGGCAGCCAGGAACGCCGCGTTCTGGGTGGGGGAGGTTGCGCCGTCCATGATCTCGCTCATGACGGAGTATGCCTCGTCGTAGGTCAGGTCCTGTTTGTTCACGAGTTTGATGATGGCTTCCTTAATCATTGCTAACACCTCTCACTCCCGCGATCTTGAGGAAGTTCCGAAGGATCGTCTTTCCGCACGGGGTCATGACGGATTCGGGGTGGAACTGCAGTCCGTATATGGGGTATTCCCTGTGTCTGACGGCCATAATCTCCCCTTCGTCGGTGGCGGAGATGGTCTCAAGGCACTGCGGGATGGAATCCCCGTCCGCCGCCAGGGAGTGGTATCTCGCGACGGGTTCCCTGTCCGGCAGTCCCTCGAACAGAGGGTCCTTGGCTAGAGTCACCACGGACTGTTTCCCGTGCATGAGGTGCTTGGCGTAGGTGATCTTCCCGCCGTATGCGAGGCAGATCGCCTGGTGTCCGAGACACACTCCGAGGATGGGGATGGTGGGGCCGGCGGCCCTAATGAGGTCCACGCAGATCCCGGCATCCTCCGGGCGTCCGGGTCCGGGGGAGATGATGATTGCCTCGGGCTCCATGTCCATGATGTCCTGAGGGGTCACAGTATCGTTGCGCACGACCCTGATGTCGGGGTAGAGGGACCCGACCATCTGGTAGAGGTTGTAGGAGAAGCTATCGTAGTTGTCGACGATGACAATCATATGTCCTCACGCTCCGCCATCTTGATGGCCTCAATCACTGCCGCGGCTTTGTTGAGGGATTCGTCGAATTCCTTGTCTGGCACTGAGTCCGCAACGATGCCTGCACCGCTTCTGATGAACACTTTTCCGTTCTTCTTGTAGGCGATGCGTATCGCGATGCAGAGGTCGAGGTTGCCGGAGAAATCGATGTAACCGATGCCCCCTCCGTAGATGCCCCTCTTGTTGTCCTCCAGGTCGTTGATGATCTGGCAGGCCCTGATCTTGGGCGCTCCGGAGAGCGTCCCTGCAGGGAGTATGGCGGACACCGCGTCCAGGGCATCCTTGTCCCTGCGGAGGGTGCCGCGGACGGTCGATCCGATATGCATGACGTGAGAGTAACGCTCGATGGTGTGGTATTTCTCCACTTCCACGGAGCCGAATTCGCTGACCTTTCCGATATCGTTCCTTCCCAGGTCAACGAGCATGTTGTGTTCCGCGAGCTCCTTCTCATCCTCCAGGAGTTCCTTCTCCAGGGCGAGGTCCTCCTCGTCGGTTTTGCCGCGGGGGCGGGTGCCTGCAAGGGGGAAGGTGTGGAGCACTCCGTCTTCGAGCTTTACGAGGGTCTCGGGGGACGCCCCGGCCACTTCCATGTCCGTCCCGGAGAAGTAGAACATGTATGGGGAGGGGTTCAGGGTCCTGAGCACCCTGTAGGTGTTGAAAAGGCTCCCCTCGAATCCTGCCTCGAGCCTGTTGGAGAGGACCACTTGGAATATGTCGCCCTCCGTGATGTGCTTCTTGGCCTTCTCAACCATCGAGCAGTACTCCTCGCGGGAGAAGTAGGGTTTGATTGTGGAGGTGAGCCTGCCGAACAGCTTGGGACGGGGCACTCCGTACCTGACGAGTTCCATAATCCTCAGGAGCTCGTGCTTGGCCATGGTGTAGTTCTTATCGGGATCGTCCAGGGAGATGTTGACGATGAGGAGCATCTTCTGTGCGAAGTTGTCGAAGACGACGAGCTTGTCGAAGAGCATCAGGTCGACATCCTTGAAGCCCTCGGTGTCCTTGGCATCCAGCCTGAGCTTGGGCTCGGCGTACTTGAGGTAGTCGTAGGAGAAGTATCCCACAAGGCCTCCTGTGAAGGGAGGGAACCCTTCCACCTTGGGGCTGCGGTGCTCGGCGAGTATCTTCCTGATGTCAACGGCGGGGTCGTCGGTGCGGTGCTCCCTGCCGTTGATGACGATGGAGCCGTTCAGGCAGGTGATCTCCGCCTTAGGGGCATACCCGAGGAAGGAGTAGCGTCCCCACTTCTTGCTTGAATCCGCGCTCTCGAGCATGAAACAGTGCTCGTCGACGTTCATCAGAGCTCTCATGACCTCCACGGGGGTCCTGAAGTCGGATAGGATCTCGAAGCAGACCGGGCAGATATCGTACTTGCCCGTTTCCGCATAAGATCTTACCACAGCAAGGTCGGGTTTCATCATTTCCAATTCCTCGATGTTTGTTTATTCGTCATCAATGGATTATCGCAGACACCAATCCAACCCCCATGCTGTATATTAATTTGATGTATAATTTATATCATTAATGTATAGAAATATACATTATAATTGAGTATAGAAAGCCGTGCGGAATCGGGATGCGCCGAACCGCTGCGCGATAGAGTATTTTTACCCTAGATTAGGATTCACGATTATGGCCAAGTACCGTTGCGGAGTTTGCGGCGAGATTTACGATGAGGAGAGGGAGGGAGTGAAGTTCGCGGACCTCCCCGACGACTGGAGGTGCCCACTGTGCGGCGCAGCCAAGAGCGAGTTCTCCATGATCGAGGAAGATGACATCGTCCCCAAGAAGGAGGAACCCGCCGAGGCGAAACCCGCCGATGATGACGATATCTCCTACGATCCACGTTTCGTCAAGACCGACGGCGGACAGATGGACGAGATCCACGCCATGGCCGTCTCGGGAAAGAGCGTAGGTTCTCCCATGGATTCCCTCCTGCCGGTACCCAAATTCGACGAGATCCTGTTCCTCGGAGCACAGCTGGCACATTTCCCGAAGGATGATGGTTCCGAGGTCTCCATCAAGGTCACCATAGGCAAGAAAGCCAAGAAACCGCTGGTACTCGAGAACCCCGTATTCATCTCCCACATGAGCTTCGGAGCGCTCTCCGGCAACGCCAAGGTGGCTCTCGCGAAGGGTGCGGAGGCCGCAGGCACCGCCATGTGCAGCGGGGAGGGAGGTGCCCTCTACGACGAGATGAGCGCCTCCTCGAGGTACATATTCGAGTACGTCCCCAACAAGTACAGCGTCAACGACGAGACCTTCGAGGGATGCTCCGCAGTCGAGATCAAGATCGGACAGGGCACCAAGCCCGGAATGGGCGGACACCTGCCGGCGCTCAAGGTCACCAAGGCCATCGCGGCGATGAGGGGAAAGTCCATGGGAAAGGACATCCTAAGCCCCTCCCACTTCCCCGAGATCTCCTCCCCGGAGGACCTGAAGGACATGGTCGACATGCTTAGGAAGAGGTCCGGAGGAAAGCCCATCGGAGTCAAGATCGCGGCGGGCCATATCGAGGAGGATCTGGAATTCATCTCCAAATCCGGGTGCGACTTCATCACCATCGACGGACGCGGAGGGGCCACAGGATCCTCCCCCATGTTCCTGAAGGACGCATCCTCCGTCCCCACCGTCTACGCCCTCGCCCGCGCGAGGAAGTACATGAACGAGCACGGGATGGATCAGGAACTCGTCATCACCGGAGGCCTCCGCACTAGCAGGGATTTCGTAAAGGCACTAGCGATGGGCGCCGACGCGGTGGCAATCGCCTCCGCAGCGGTCATCGCGCTCGGATGCCAGAGATACAGGGTCTGCCACACGGGCAACTGCCCCATGGGAATCGCCACCCAGGACAGGGACCTGGAGAAGAGACTCGACGTGGAGAAGGGCGCCAAGAGGGTCGCCAACTACCTCAACGCGGTCGCCGAGGAGCTCAGGGTGTTCTGCAGGGTGTCGGGGCACGACAGCATCGACGAGCTGGGTCTCGACGACCTCTGCACCACAAGTTCGGAGATCGCTCAGGCCACAGGTATCCGCCACGCCTGATCAGAAGAAATCGTCCAGGGAGACCTTCTTCTTGGGCTTCCCGGCCTCCTCTTCCTTGGGGGCCGCGGGAGCATTCTGCTGTTCAGGTTTCTTCTTCACGGGGATGAAATCGTCCGTGAAGAGCGTGGTCTGCTGACTCCCGGCCATCAGGTCGTTCTCGTTCCATCCGAAGACCTCGGTGATCCTGGACGCGGTCTGTGCGAGCCTTCCGGCGTAGTACCTGTAATCGGGCTTCGCGGTGAACTCCTTGCCGCTGACGTAGGGTTCGACATCCTGCGGGGACGCGGAGGCGTTGGTGACGATCCAGGAGACCTTCATACCGGGGATGAAGTTGTAGCCCATCCTGATGAGTTTCTTGGCGCACTGAACGTTGGCCATGCGGTCGGGGTTCTCGTACGCGTCGAGTCCCTTGCAGGTCCTGGAGATGACGAGGTCCCCGGGCTCGACCTTCCCGTTCATTGTGTCGCGGACGGTGTTCCTCACAAGTGCCAGTGCGCCTTCGTTGTCCTCCTCGAGGATCTTTTCGAAGAGTTCCGTGAGCATCCTGCTCTGGAGGTCGAAGGAGTCGCTCCTCCTGATCTCGTATCCCCTGACGAGCAGCTTGTCCTGCTTCTCCGGCCAAACGATCTTCCCCACATACCTCTTCTTCACGCCGTGGGAGAACAGGGGCTCGAGGAGCTTCTCAAACTCCAGGACCCTTGCGCCCTGGGAGAATCTGGCGGCCTGCTCTTTGCCGAATCTGGCCGCACCCTCGATGTCGTGATACGGGCTGAGGACGAAGACGGAGTCCGTGTCGCCGTATATGACGGGATATCCGTCGTCGTTGAGCTGGTTGATGATGCCCTTGATGGTGAAACGGGCGAATGCGGTGATGGAGGCGCCGATGCTCTTGTCGGTGAAACGGTAGAACGAGGACGCGAAAACCCCGTAGAATGTGTTCATGACGACCTTGACCGCGGCCTGGAGGCCGTCGTAGTAGGCGTGCTCGCGGGCATCCCTGGCCGCCTTCATCTTCTTCTTGATGTCGTCCCTCTGCGCCATCAGGTCCATGAGGATCGCCGGGAGGAGTCCCTTCTTCCTCTCCGGGGAAGCATATCTGGCGCCCGAGGGGGAGACGATCTCCCCGTCATCGCAAAGGGTGGTGAAGCAGACGTTGTTGGCGATGATGAGGGAGGGATACATCGATTTGAAGTCCAGGACGCAGACCCAATGGTAGAGCCCGGGTTTCATCACGTGGACGTAGCCGCCCTCGATCTGGTCGTCCCTGGCGGACCTCCTGCCGTTCATGGGGACACCTACGCCGCTCCTGTCGGCAGCCCTGATCAGCAGGGAATCCGCAAGGGTGGAGGTCCCGGAGACCAGGACGTCCTCCAGCGGGAGCTTGGAAACGGCGGCCAGGTCCATGCCCTTGCGGACGTTCCCGATCGACAGTAAAATGCGGAGTGCCAGATTGGCATCCTGGATGCAGTAGTCGAGGACCTTCTGGCGGTTGGAGATCCACTCCTCGTCCATGTGCTTGGGGTCGACATCGAGTTTCTCCTCGCCGAGCACCTGCAGGGACACCGCGTTGAGTGTCTCCTGCTTGGGACGGAGCTCCCTCTTGGCCGCCCACCAGGCGTCCACGATGAGCCTTCCCTTGACCCTCCAGAATCTCTCGTTGAACAGCCTGGGCTCCCCGGCCTTGGAGTAGTTGGAATCGCCCTTCCCGAAATCGTCGTCCCTGGTCCTGATGTCGCGGCCCCACCTCATGGCGTTCTTGAGGCGCAGCGCATCCGCCCTCTCCTTGATCTTCCTGATGTCGTAGTTGTCGATGTTGTATCCGGTGATCACATCAGGATCGATCTTCTGGATGAGGTCCGAGAATCCAAGGATGATGTCCTTCTCATCGCCGTAGAGGGGTTCCGGCGTGGTGAACACGCCGTCCTCCTCCACCCTGGTGCAGATGCAGTAGATGTGCTGGTCCTCGATGGAGTTCTCGATGTCGAAGGAGAAGTAGCGGAGACCGGGGTCGAACGGCTCGATGTTCTCGAATCTCTCCAGTCTGACGGTGATGGCGGTGCTGTACCCGAGGTCCACCTCATCCCCGGTGACCCTGATGCATGACCCCATATCGGTGTCGTAGATGTAGCGGTCGTTGTAGGAGATGTCGCCCGCAAGGATCTTGAAACGCGTCATGAACCTCTTGCGGAATCCCGCGAGCACCCACGGGTGCTGGAGGGTGACCTTGAGGGTGTCGTGTTCCCCGCCCTTGTAGAACAGCCTCACGTGCTCGGTGCCGTAGACCTCCTTGTCCTTGGAGAGGTCCTCCTCGACGGATTGGGTGGGGTCGACGATGTAGAAGTAGTTCCTGAACCCGAAGACGGCTATGGTGATGGATTGCCTCTCGCGGGTCTTCCCGAACAGTTCGATGTAGGGTTCTCCCTCATCGTCGGTCGTGTACGACGCGCTGATCAGTCTGACATCCCAGGTGCCCGTCATCGCAACCTCACTTGTTGGCAACAATCCTGATGATGTCTCCGGGCTCCAGGACGTAATCGGCACCGACGGTGCGGTGGGTGCGGCAGTTCACCGCGCGGATGAACTTGTCGCCGAGGTCGGTGTGGATCCTGTACGCCAGGTCCTTGGCTGTGCTGCCCCTGGGGACCAGGTGGCAGTCGGGCAGGACCCTTCCGAAGTGGTCGCAGAGCTTGCTCTCGTCCTCCACGGGGAAGACGGGGATGTAGTCGAGGGTCTTGTATACGGCGTCCTCGAGGCACTTCTGGATTCCGGTTCCCCCGTACTTCCTCATGTTGTCGGCCATGTACTGCATGGCCTTCATCTGGGCATCGTTGAGCTTGGAGGGATCCCTGATCCTGAACTCGGGGCTTCCCGGGATGTACTCCACCAGCCCCGCCTTCTCTGCCTTCTTGAGGGCCAGCTCGGTCTCGGCCATGGTGGGGACGGCCTCCTCGCCGAGGTCGGAGAGCCTGTCGAGGTTCTCCTGGGGCGTGATGTCCGCCTTGTTCATGGCGATGATCATCGGCTTGGAGAGCTTCCTGATCTCAGTCATGAGTGCCAGGAGGATGTCGTCGTCCCATGCGGTGGGGTCGGAGGGAAGGGGGACCTTCTGTATGGCGGCCTTGATCTGGCCCTCGGTTACCTTAAGTCCCGCGAGTCTCTCGGCGAGGACCTCCTCGGGCTTGCTGCCGTTCATCCTCGCCTGCCTGGCGATCTTTCCGAGACCGTCTTTGACTATCTCCCTCATCCAATAGTCGATCTCCTTCCTGAGGAAGGTGATGTCCTCGACGGGATCGAATTCGCCGGGCTTCCCGGGTACACCCTCGATGTTGGTGGACCCCGAGGCATCGACGACGTTCACGAGGGCGTCCGCCTGCCTGAGGTCGTCCAGGAACTTGTTTCCCAGACCCTTTCCCTGCCACGCGTCCGGGACCAGTCCCGCGACGTCGAGGAGGTCGACGGGGACCATGCGGGTGCCGTCGACGCACAGGGAGTTGTGGGGGTTGCAGGTGACCCCGAGCTCCTTGCACGGGCAGGGGTATCTGACGTATCCGACGCCCTTGTTGGGCTCGATGGTGGTGAAGGGATAATTGGCGATCTCAACGGGGGCCATGGTGGCCGCACCGAACATCGTAGATTTTCCAACGTTAGGTTTTCCGACGATGCCTATCTGCATGTAATCACGCGTAATATGGGTCCGTTGCCTTATAGGTTGGCTTCGGCAAGAATCAATTCTGCCTTCTCTCCCAGACGGCATCGGCAATCTCGGCGATCTCCACGGGTCTGAGGTGCTCGATCCTGTCGTCCGCGTAAGGGATGCCCTCGGCGGAATCCACCAGGTGTGCGGCCTTCAGGGAGGTACCGATCTTCTTGCGGCGGTGGTCGAAGCACACTTTCACGATGTCGAAGAAGGTCTTCTCGTCCTTCACGGGGAAGGGTGCGGGACGGGGGGTGATGGATACGAGGCAGGAGTCCACCCTGGGCTCCGGCTTGAAACGGGACCTCGGCACATTCTCGAGTATCTGGCACTCTGCACGGTAGAACAGGTTCACGGTGAGCCTGGAGTAGTCCGGACTGCCGACGTCGGCCACCATGCGGTCGCCGAACTCCTTCTGTACCATGACCACCGCCTTCTTGAACGGGCGGTCGAGGAGCTTGAATATGATCGGGGTGGAGACGCTGTACGGCAGGTTGCTGACGAACCTGTCGAAGGGCGGGAACTCCACCTTGGTGGCGTCTCCCCTGATGAGGGTGAGCCTGTCGCCCAGCTCGCCCTCTATGTAATCGGCGAGGGCGGTGTCGATCTCGATGCAGGTGAGGGAATCGGAGATCTCCACGAGGCGTTTCGTGAGGATGCCCAGTCCGGGACCGACCTCGAGGACGCGGTCTCCCGGTTGGATATCGGCGTACTGGACGTGCCTGTCGGCTATCCTGCCATCGGTCAGAAAGTTCTGTCCCCTACTCTTGCGGGGTATGACGCCGGTCTCGGCGATGAGTCTTCCAGTCTCGCCCGGGCACATCAGTAGCGTCTCTCGGTGGCGCGGTCCTTGGCGAAGATGTACCTCTTGCGGTTGGGATCCTCGATCTCCAGGACGATCCGTGCGATGATGAGCTTCTCGGGCTGCTTGACGGAGGGGACCCTGGCTGCCAGATCCTCGAAGTCCTTGAAGTTGCCCTTCTTCCTCTCGTCGAGGATGGCGAGCATGCTCTTCTTCCCGAGTCCGGGGAGTTCCTCCAGGGCGTGCTTCTTGAGGGTGATGGGTCCGGCGTTGTTGAAGAACGCGATGAACTTGGGGACGTCGTTCTCGACGATCATCTTGACGGCGTACTCGAGCTCGTTGTGGGCGGTGGACGAGATGTCGTCGGAGTTGACCCTCCTCTTGACGTGGTCGATGACATCCCTCTTCGCGGAGTCCTTACCGATGTAGACGCGGTCTTCGAAGTTGATGGAGACGTTGGGCTTGGCCACGAGCTCGAAGAGCTTGAACTCGGACTCGCCGAGGGCGTAGACGAGGGGCTCTGCCTTGTCGTACTTCCCTCCGGGGATGCCGTTCGGCAGATAATCTAGAACGTATGCGTACTCTTCCATCTGTCTCTCTCCCGTCAGAGATATTGGTTGACGATGTCAAGTACTTTTTGAATCATGTCTGCGTCGAGGGTGATCCTCTTCTTGTAGAATGCCGCGCGGACTTCGCTGGGGAACTTAGGAAGGATGTCCGCGATCTTGACGGCGACATCGCTCTCAACGAAGTCGAGCTCGGAGAGCTGCGCGACAAGCTCCTTCGCCTTATCGGCGGGCAGGGCGTACTTCTCGGCCTGAGACAGCGCATTCTTCTGGGAAGGGAGGAGTTCCTCTCTCTTTCCGTTCTCCGCGACAAGCATGTCCCTGACTTCAGCCAATGTTACGTACTGTTCCTCTGCCATCGTGATCGCTTCCTAAGGGGATTAAACGGTTTCAGTCGGCGTTCCTGACGAGGTGCTCGGGGCGGGAAACGACCATCTTGGTCTTGTCTCCGACCTTAACGCTGACCTCGTATGCGGTTCCGCGCTGTCCGACGACGACGCCGGTCAGTCCGTGGAACCTGGAGTGCGGCATTCCCTTGTGGATGGAGGGGTCGATGACGATGTTGACCTTCTGTCCGGTCTCGAAAGTCTGGAATCCCTTGGTGATGGGCGAAAGGCCCCTTGCCCTGGGCTTCTTCTGGAGAAGCTGGCGGGTTTTTGTCCTGAATCCTCTGGATCTCTGCATTTTGCTCAGTCCTCGGTGTGTTCGTGATAGTCTATCTCCAAGACGTCCAACAGATAGACGCGGCAGGGCACTCCCAGCCGTTCGGAGAAGTTCGGGGTTGTGCGTCCCTCGTCGCCGGAGACGAATTCCTTCACGTAGGTTCCGGATTGCGTCTTCAGTATCAGGTCGAACGAGTTCTCACCGAAGTTCTCCGCCTTCACCCAGTAGATGACCCTATCCCTCACGAGGTCGGCACGGCGGTGCTCGACACGCTCCGGTGTCCTCTGGGCGAGGTGGACGTTCTCGAATGATGATACCGCCCCAATCACTTTCTCTTTATTAATGTTGCCCTCGACTATAACGTGCGCGCGATACGTCTTATCGGGGTCGCTCTCCTTGTATTCGGCCACCGCGCTGCGGGGGACGAAGCGGAGCCTGTGGTATTGTGCGAGGACGGATTCGTTGGCCCTCCTCTCAAGCTCGTCCAGATCGATGTCCCTCCTCTTCGGGTGGTCGATCTCGAGAACGAAAGGCCTCCCGTCCCCGAGCATGCAGGCGTCGATGTCCTCCCTCCCCATCCCGTGGAAGGCGTTGGCGTCTCCGCCGGTCATCTCCATGGCTATGTCGCCGATGATCTCCTGCACGGACTGCATGTACATCTTGCCCATACCGTGGCATCTGGCACATCCTTTGCCGTGGCATATCTTGCAGGGCCACCTGGTCTGCGGGATCTCGCGGCTCTGCTTGGTGTAGCGGCCGGCAATGAACATGGGAGCGATGTCGAGGGTGACCTCCGCGAAACGGGTGTCGATGATCGCGACGAGCTCGGGCTCCTTGAACTCCACCGGGCGGTTGATGTCGTGGATACAGGCCTTGCCAATCTCCCTGTTGAGCTCGGTCTTGAGGGGTTCGAAGGTCTCCCAGAGGCCGTATTTCTCCACGAGCTCCTTCTCGTTTTTGGCCTGGGCGGCATCAATCCTGCAGCCCACGAGGAAGTTGTGCGACTCGACCTCGTTGACCTTCTCGGCGACCGCGTCTGCGAAGCGGGGGACCATGTCGAAGACGTTCTCGCAGATCGGGCAGATCTCCTCGGGCTCGACCCCGTCGCCGTCTTCCCTCAGACCCTGGCGGACCATCCTTCCGCGCTCCAGGTCGGTGAGCCTGTCGCCGCACTTGGCGAACATCCTGCCGAGGCAGTGATCGCACAGACCCAGATGGGCGATTTCACGCGCTTTTTCGAGGTGTTCGAGCACCCAGTCTTCCATGTAGAAGCCTCACAGGTCGAAGCCCATCTCCGCGATGCGGAGCTTGGGGCGCTGGGATTCGAGATAGTGGTAGACGGTGGAGTGCTCGCTGCCCCTGAGGATCATCTCGCAGGCGGTCTTGGCCACCGGGAGGCTGATGGAGTTGCCGATGAGGGAGACGGTGTTCCCGTAGACGGACATGTAGACGTCGGCAAGGTCCTCGATGATCTTGCGGGTCTTCCCGTCCTTCCCGATGAGGCGTCCCCTTGCCCTCTGGACCTGCGACTGGCGGTCCCCGACCGCCTCTTTGATGTCGATGGTCTCCAGATACATGTCGTCGTCATCCAGGATCTTCGCCGCCTTGTCGGGGTTGAATCCCCTGGCGACGGCCTTGATGACGTCCATGAGCTTCAGGGCATTGAGCGGGTCCACGCCCTCCCTCTCGTCGTCGTAGGTGACCTCGCCGTCCTTCGTGATGTCGAGCCTGATGCCGGTGCGCTCCTCGAGCATCTTCTTGGATGCCCCCTCCTTTCCCACGAGCGCACCAACACGGTCCTCGGGGATCCTAATGGACTTCATTCTTCGTCCTCCTCGTAGTCTTCTTCGTCGTCCTCTTCCTCATCCTCGTCGTCCTCGTCGGGGGAGGAGAGTGCCTCTTCCTTGATGGTGGCGGGATCGATTATGTCCGCGCCGCGGTTCTTGAAGAACCTGTTGATGTTCCTGATGTCCCTCTCCAGCAGCTCCTGGGCGTTGTACCAGTCGCTGGTCATGGCCTGGCCCACGTCGATGACTATCGGACCCTCGTCGGTCATGAGGATGTTGTACTCGCTGAGATCCCCGTGGACGAGGTGGGCTTCCTGCCATCCGTCGATGATGAAGCTGATGACCTCGTCGTACACGTCCGTGGGGTCGTCCATCTCCGCATCCTTGAGCTGGGGGGCGGCGCGGTTCTCGTCGCCGATGTATTCCATCAGCAGGCAGTTCTCGTAGTTCGCGATGGGTTCCGGAACGGGGAGTCCCGCCTCGTAGTACCTGTCGAGGTTGCGGAACTCCTTCGAGCACCATGCGTAGATGAACTTCCACCTGTTTCCTGTGGTGCCCTTGAACCTCGGGTCCCCCTCCACGTACTTCGCCACCCTCTTGAAGGTGGAGGTGGAGGTGCGGTAGATCTTGAGCGCCACGGGGTCGCCGTCCTCGTCGGTGGCGTAGAACACGTTGCCCTCCTTCCCGGTGGAGATGGGGTACATGACGCGGTCTATCAGCCCCTTTTTCATGAAACCGTAGAGCGTCATGAGGGTCTTGCGGTCGAAGACCTCACCCTCGGTCTGACGCTCGTCGCCGGTCTTGTTGGTCTTGAGTGCATCTATGCGCTTCTCAAGGAAGGCATACTGCTCCTCGTACGAAGGCGACGGCAATTCCGGATCCTTCTCAGAATATGTCGAGGTTCTTCGGGACCTTTCCGCGGCGGCTCAGGTTGGCCGCCTGCGTCTTGGTGTAGCGGAAGCGCACATCGCACTTGCTGGGCTCGAAATCCCAGACGCTGACGATGAGCAGGTCTCCCTCGCGGATCCACATCCTCTTCTTGATCTTGCCGGGGATGCGGCCTACGCGGGACTGTCCGTCCTCGCACATGACCTTGATCTTGGATGCTCCGAGGAGCTGGTCGGCGATGCCGAACATCTCCCCCTCTTTTATGTTGGGCAGGCGGATGCGGCCTACATCCTCCTCAGTGCTCTCGAAAGGTTCGTCTGCCATTGATATCAACTAATCGTCTATTTCCGCTCACTACTTATATAACTTGTTACGCGCGGGTGCGACTTTATTGTATGGGATATGTGAACGGCGCCCTTTATTAATCATTAGACAAATTTCTATCAATCATTGGTTATAAGGTTGATTCATTAGACAAATGTCTATTACGAATATCGAAAACAAGCGAATAGTTTATATTGAACCTCAATAATTCGCAACACATGGCAGGGCCTAGGCCCGCCCGAAGGTAAGAAAAATGGCAATGACCAACGAGTATCTGAAGGAAGTCTACAGTGGACTTCAGAAGCGCTACGCCGACCAGCCCGAGTTCCTAGAGGCAGCCGGAGTCGTTCTCGAATCCATCCAGCCCCTGGTCGAGGCACGCCCCGAGCTCCAGAAGCACGGAATCATCGAGAGGATCACCGAGCCCGAGAGGACCATCATGTTCCGCGTCACCTGGGTGGACGACAGCGGAAAGGTCCAGGTCAACCGCGGATACCGCGTTCAGTACAACTCGGCCATCGGACCCTACAAGGGCGGACTCAGGCTCCACCCCTCCGTCAACCTTTCCATCCTGAAGTTCCTCGGATTCGAGCAGATCTTCAAGAACTCCCTCACCGGACTCCCCATCGGAGGAGGAAAGGGAGGATCCGACTTCGACCCCAAGGGCAAGTCCGATGCGGAGGTCATGCGCTTCTGCCAGTCCTTCATGACCGAGCTCGTCAAGCACATCGGACCCGACACCGATGTCCCCGCGGGAGACATCGGAACCGGCGGAAGGGAGATCGGATACATGTTCGGCCAGTACAAGAGGCTCCAGAACGAGTTCACCGGCGTCCTGACCGGAAAGAAGGTCGGATGCGGCGGATCCCTCGCCAGGACCGAGGCCACCGGATACGGTCTCTGCTACCTCGTCGACGCCATGCTCAAGGACAACGGAATGTCCTTCGACGGAAAGATCGTCGACATCTCCGGATCCGGAAACGTCGCAATCTACGCCACCGAGAAGGCAACCCAGCTCGGAGCGAAGGTCGTCACCCTGTCCGACTCCAACGGATACATCTACGATCCCGAGGGAATCGAACTCGACCTCGTCAAGCAGATTAAGGAGGTCGAGCGCGGAAGGATCAAGGAGTACCTCGGACGCACCAAGCACAAGGGCGTCGAGTACCACGAGGGCTCCACCAACGTCTGGAACGTCAAGTGCGACATCGCACTGCCCTGCGCTACCCAGAACGAGATCGACGAGGCGTCCGCCAAGACTCTGGTCAAGAACGGATGCGTCTGCGTCGCAGAGGGAGCCAACATGCCCTCCACCCCCGAGGCAATCAAGGTCTACCAGGACAACGGACTCCTGTTCGCTCCCGGAAAGGCCGCCAACGCCGGAGGAGTCGCCACCTCCGCCCTCGAGATGTCCCAGAACAGCGAGAGGCTCTCCTGGTCCTTCGAGGAGGTCGATGCAAAGCTCAAGGGCATCATGGAGAACATCTACCACAACATCGCGGCCGCCGCCCGCAAGTACAACCTCAAGACCAAGGGCGGAAAGGACAACCTCGTCGCCGGTGCCAACATCGCCGGATTCGAGAAGGTCGCCGACGCGATGATCTGGCAGGGATACAGCTACTGATCCAAACAGGGGCTCCGGCCCCTTTACCAAACTTCTTAAGGGCGCTTCGGCGCCCGATGATTTTCAATAAATCCGCTGCTGCGGGAACGGGATCGTCCTCAAAAGAGACAGGTTGGAAGAAGAGGTGATGCCGGGGTCGCCCCCGGCTGAAAGGTTTCAGTAGGCGTTCCTTTTCTTGAGCTTCACCGGGTGGCCGGTGACGCTGCGGACCTGGATGGCCGAGAAGATGAGCGCCATGACGCATCCTGCGAGACCGATCATCGCACCGTCGGCGATCTTGACGCCTCCGGTGAAGATGTCCCAAGTGCAGAAGTACGTACCGAGCGCGAGTCCGACAATCGAGAGGACGAGGCAGACGACGCACAGGGCGACGGAGGACTCGGCACGCTTCAGGAAGTTCAGACCCTCGCAGACCATGATCGCGACTCCGATGAGGGAGAAGACGACCGGGATGTACTGGAAGAGTCCGTCCGCCCAGTCGGCGTTCAGGACCGCCATTCCGTTGAACAGCTCGTATCCGTTGACCCATGCGGCGAGGCAGGAGGTCAGCATCAGTATGGATCCGACGATGGCGAAGACTCCCATGAGCTTGGGCTGGGGGTTCTCCTCCTTGTCGAACACGATTCCGACCTGGATCTCGGGGTGGGCCTGGGTGTTCCACCACTGGATGAAGATCCAGCAGGGGACGTACATCATGGTGGCCGCGATTCCGACGACGCAGTATCCGATGCTCATGGTCGAGTAGACGTAGTAGAGCAGTCCGGGGATCATGAAGAAGAACTCGAAGATCGCCATGAAGTAGGCGCCGGGGAGAGCCCATTTGGGTGCCCTGTAGATCCTCTCGATGTCCTTGAAGCGGGGGTCGTGCCTAGACTTGATGAAGGCGAGCATGCACATACCGAGGGCGATGGCGAATCCGAGTGCGGACACGGCAAGGATCTGGGATGCGGTGATTCCCGCGAGGATGACGACGAATCCGATGAACGCCTCGAAGAACATGGCGTAGATCGGGACACCGTACTCGTTGGTGAGCGAGAAGACGAACGGGAAGTTCCCGTCCTTCGCCATGACCTGGATGGTCCTGGCGGTGGCGAGGAAGGCGGTCTGGATGATCATGACCATTCCCGCGATGAGGAGGAACACAGCGACCGCCCCTCCGATGTCTCCGAAATCGCTCTCGGAGATGGGGATGAGGGTTGCGGCGCCGGCCTCGTAGATCCCGTCGATTCCGAGCGCACCGTACATGCAGAACGCGATGACGAAGTACATGAACAGGCAGAGCAGACCGCAGGCGATGAGGGCCTTGGGGACGTCCCTGTTGGGCTCCTTGTACTCTGCACCGTAGGTTGCGGCGGACTCCCATCCGACCGCGCTCCACTGTGCGACGGTGAAGCATCCGAGGATCATGAGGAGGCTGTTGCCGTTCCAGACCCATGCCTCGCTGACGGCTCCGTCGCCGAAGGTGTGGTGCTTGGGGATGAGCTCGTCGGTGATGGCCGAGAGACTGAAATCCCCGTTGATGAGGGGAACGACGCAGATGACGAGGATGGGGACGATGGTGATGGCGGCGAGGATCAGCTGGATCTTCGCACCGCCCTCGAGTCCTTTCCTTCCGGAGACGATGATGAAGCCGTAGATGGCGGCTCCGAGGACGAGGTAGAACAGAGTGGAGTTGAATCCGTCGATTCCGAGCTCGAAATAATCGTTGATGTACACGCCGGTCATGATGGTGAAGATCGGGATAACGGGAACCCAGGTGGCGAAATACGCCCAGGCACCGAGCGATCCGATCATGCGGCCGCGGTTGATTTTCTTCCCGGCGTATCTCTCGTCATCCTTGTAGACGTACTGGATCGATCCGCCGATACCGGCGACACCGAACGTGGCGCACATCTCTCCGAGGGGGATGTTGAGAAGGAATCCGGAAAGGACTGACAGCACCCAAATGATGATGCTCATCGACCACAGGGTGACCGACAGATCGCACAGCGAAGGTACGATGAGGATCGGGATTCCCATGGCGATGATGAGCCCTTGTTTCCAGTCGATGCTCCTAACGAGTTCGTTACGGAGTTGATCGGCTAATGCTCCGACTTCGTCTGACATTTCACTACCTCATTGTGCCGTGCATCGCGCTCTCCTCAACGCTTTGTACGGCTAGGTGACTCACGGTATCTTTGGCCCCATTATAAAGTATGCGTGCGTCGGTTCCGAATTACAACCAAATATGGGGACATAATCCGCCACTTTTTTCGGAGTGATCCCTTGGGCACGGCGGTATCAGCCGGTCCCGTCGTTTCGGCGGAAACCCATTGTTTTTTATATGGTCATTCGATTGGTCGCATCGCGCTCTAGTGGTGTAGCGGCCAATCATCCGGCCCTTTCGAGGCCGGGACCCGGGTTCGAATCCCGTCTAGAGCACTCACTTCTACCATTCCGTCCGTACGTTCGCAAGAGCGTTTTCACTGCGGAAAACGGGATACTGATAAAAGTGCCAGACACTCAATTCTCTGCCTTGGCCGAGCGCATCCTACGCAGTTTTTCCAGCTTCGTGCGGTAGTTCTCCGACCTCTCGGCGAGCTGATCGACGTTGCTCCTGGTGATACGGTAGACCTCGGGGAATTTGCCCGGTGCGGCGAGCACGGCGTTCCTCAGGTTATTGTCCGGGAAATCGTTGTTCCTCAGATAGTCCCGGCTCCAGGACTCCGCGAGATCGAACACCCCTTGGATGCCGGTGTCGTAGAACACCGATCCCAGGAATGCGGCGACGGTGCAGTCCTCGGAGAGGACCATGACGTTCGCACCGTGGACGGCGAACTCCGTCCCGTTGAAGGACAGGGCGAGGCCGTTGCCGTCCTTGATGAGGTCCATGACCTGGAAGTCTATGCTCTCCCCGCCTACGTACATGGTGCCGTCCAGGTCTATCTGAGTGGTCTTCCTGATGTCCAGGAGGGAGTAGGCCTTCTCGTTGGCGCCTACGGAGGACATCTCGCCGATCATCTTCTGGGCCTCGGTGCTCTGGAACTTGTTGATGAAGACGTCGTCGAGGGCGGTGACCAGCTTGACCTCTTCGCCGCTGAGCTCCAGGGGGACGTTGAGGTCGTACTGCGTCTTGGGAAGCTTGAGTTTCACGATGGACTCGGCCATCTTCCTCAGGTCCCTCGCCTCCTTCTTGGTCATCTCGGAGTGGTCGAGGTCCAGGGATGATGCGCCGGCGAGGCAGTCGTTGAGGTCCAGCTTGTCGCAGATGTCGTCGGCCGCGTGCTGATACATCACGGTGTCGATGTACATCGGCATGAGCGCCTTCAGATACCTGATGCAGTCCTCCGCGCCGGGATTGAACCTCATGCCGTCCTTGAAGAACTTCAGTACGCTGTAGTCGGTGGCCCCGAAAGCCTTCAGGAACGGGGCGATGAGCCTCATGACATCCCCGCTGTGCCCGGTGTCAGTGCGGTTGAGGACATAGGTGGTGACGTTGTCGTACCTGTCGAGGAGGTCGTAGAACTTGGCCCCGTTGGGGATGACCGATTCGCAGAGGTCCCTCGCGGGGTTGCCCGGGACCATGAAGCCCTGGGGCTCGATGAGTACCTGTTTGTCCGGGAAGAATCCCAAATCCCTCATCGGATTGATCTCTTCGGTCATCAGATCGCCCTGTCTACTTCCGCGGAGAGGTCGTAAGGTCCGTCGAGCTTGACGCCGTCCCTCCACAGCCTCTTCTCTTTGATGGTGACCGTGCCCTCGGCGAACAGCCTAATGGTGGAGACGATCAGTGGCAGCTCCCTCTTGGCGCCGTCCTCCCTGATCCTCCTGAACAGGGGCTCGTTCTCCCCCTCTTCCTCCTTGATCTGGTCGAGGGTCTTGGTTTTGAGCTTCTCGTTCATCCGCTCCCACAGGGCATCGTAGTCTCCGCCCCTGATGGGGAAGCCGCAGTAGGTGAGCGCATCGCCCCTGTCGTGCTCTTTGGTGCAGATGTGCATCATTACACCCTGCTCCTCGGCATTTTCGGAGATGAGCTGCCAGATGACCTCCTGCCAGGTCCCTTTCGGGCCCCAGGGCAGGGCGGGGTGCAGGTTGAGCATGTCGTAGACCTCGCAGGTCTCGTCATCCATCCAGAGCATGTAGCCGGCGAGTATGCCCAGTTCGGGCCTGTACTTCTGAGTCTTCTCCCTGAGGACTTTTCCGTAGGCATTCCCCCAGGCCTCCTTGTCTTTCTCGCGGAGCTCCGGCATGAACTTCTTGAAACTGGCCGTCTCCAGCGGGATCCCGTATCTAGCCACCATGTCGAAGAACATCTGCCTCTGCTCCTTCCTGGAGTTGGGGACCTCGGTGTTGTCCCAATTGCAGAATACGAAGGGGATCTCGATGTCGAGGTTCCCTTTCTCCTTCTCGTCCATGACGGCTTTCAGGAGATTCCTGGAACCGGGGCCCCTCCCGGTGGAGAACCAGCCTAGTCTAAGCATAACCTACCATAATGCGTGCGAGTATTAGACGAGTGCGGGACTCCGTGTGACGGGGGATGGCATCGGGATGGGTTAACAATTGATATGTGCCAGACTGTCTTATTTGGCAAAATATAATCTGTGTAAAGGGGACCGAACGGGTTCGTAGTAAGATTGAGGGTGGCACATTCAGATAGAGTTGCGGTGAACAAAATGGGGGCTAAAGTAATGACCTCACGCGAACGCGGTCTTGCGGTCTTCCACGGGGAGATCCCTGACCGTGCGCCTGTCTGCGACTTCGGGAACGCGGCGATGCTCGGGTACACCGGACATACGATGAAAGAGTGCAGGGGGAACACCGCCCTGACCGACTCGATTATGAAGGAGTGGGCGAAGGCCACCGGTGCCGATATCTTTTTCGGACCGATGGAGACCAAGGGTATCTTCATGGACCTTCCCGACCTGCAGATCAAACTGCCGGACGACGACCAGGGGAGCCTCCAGAACACCTACTTCTCCAGCCCCGAGGACGTGGAGAGCAAACCCCTCTACGACCCGTTCAACCCCGAAGAGAGCCCGAACTTCCGCAAGTACGTCCTGGACGTCTTCAAGTCGGAAAGGGCGGCGCTCCCGGACGTGATGACGCCCGCATGGTGCGAGGGGGTGCTTACCACGAGCGGCTTCCTCAGAGGCATCGACACACTCATCCTCATGCTTCTGACCGAGCCCGACGAGGCGAAGAAGGTGATCAGGAGGGGAGCGGACTTCTCCAGGGACATCGTGAGTGCGCAGCTGGAGGAGGTCGACGCGGATTACGTGGTGTACACAGACCCCGTGTCCTCCGCGGACATGATCGACGATGTGATGTTCAGGGAGTTCAACCTCGACCTCCTGCACAGGAACATCACCCACTGGAAGAACAAGTACGGCGTGGGCACGATGCTCCACATTTGCGGGGACACCACCCCCATGCTGAAGGACTTCGCCAAGACCGGTGCGGAGGTCATGAGCCTCGACCACAAGGTCAACCTGAAGACCGCGAAGGCGGATTTCGGAGGGAAGCTCGCCGTCATGGGCAACCTTGACCCCGTGTCGCTGATCCTGAACGGTTCGGCGGCGGATGTCGCCGCTGCGGCGGAGAAGTGTTTCGAGGATGCCGGAAAGGACGGAGGATACATCTTCGGAGCCGGATGCGCCGAACCGAAGGCAACCCCCATCGCCAACATCCAGGCCATGGTGGAAGTCTCGAAGAAGCACCCGTACTGAAACTGCAAGGCGGGCTTCGGCCCGCCGTCTTTTCAAACGTCAAAGAGGACGGTGACCTGCGGGACAGCCGCATTGATGTCCATCATGTGGAATGTGACCGCCTTGATCTCCCCTCTGATGTGCATCCTGGAGCGGTCGAGCCTCTCTCCCGCACAATCGCAGACGATGCGGTTGCCGTCGATGGAAACCGAGAACTGGCACAGTATGAGGTCCTCGTAATTCTCGATGAAGAGGAGCTCCGAGAGGAAGGAGTAGAGAGCATCTTCGGCATCCTCCCCCTCGACCTCCACATGCCTCCTCTCGAGGGGCCGTACCGAGGAAAGATCCACGGTCTGGTCGAACATGCCGTAGGCAAGGTTGCCGTAGCACTCCTCGAGGGTGGAACCCTTGCCGCGGATCAGAAGGTCGGCGGTGTGTTCGAGGACCTCGTATCTCTCCATGCCACCGTATCGGGGGCGGTGTCAATAACGTTTGCCGTCCTTGACCGTGCGTTCTACTCTGCCCTTGCCGCGGTGTAGACCTTCCACCAGTCATCGATTCCGACGGCCGAACTGGCCCACGAGTTCGAATCGATGCAGATTCCGCGGAACCTCGTCCCCCTTTCCCTGGCCTCGTGGAATGGGCCACTTTTTGTATACTTCTAGTAAGGGATTTTTGTGTAATACCGAATTACTACGAAATTCGTAAAAACTTACTCTGATTATTGTGGAATATCGTTGATTAATTGAAGATTCCAATATGAAAACTGTGGAAAAATGAAAACCCATTAATATTATGCATCAATACAACCGACCTATGAGGATTACTATCGTAGGTTGCGGTTCAATCGGTTCCAGGCTTGCCGCTGCCGCCGATCAGATGGACGAGGTCAAGAGGATATACCTCGTCGACATCAGGAAGGAGGTCGCCGACAAGGTCGCCGCCGGTCTGAACAAGGCAATCGTCGTCGATTCCGTCGAGGACGAACTCTACCATACCGACCTCGTCATCGAGGCCGCTTCCCAGGCAACCGCAAAGGAGGTCGTCCCCAAGGTTGTCTCCAGGGGAGTCGACATGATGGTCATGTCCGTCGGATCCTTCGTGGACGATGATTTCAGGGAGATGGTCTTCGAGAAGGCCAAGGAGCACGAGGCGAAGGTCTTCTTCCCCGCCGGTGCGCTCTGCGGTGTCGACGGACTGAGGTCCGCATCCCAGGAGGGTCTAGACTCGGTCGAGCTCATCACCACCAAGGGACCCAAGTCCCTCGCGGACGTTCAGTATCTCATCGACAAGGGAATCTTTGTCGACAAGATCACCGAGCCCACCACCGTATACTCCGGACCCGCAAGGGAGGCCGTCAAGCTGTTCCCCAAGAACGTCAACGTCGCCGCCACCGTCTCCCTCTCGGGAATCGGATTCGACAAGACCCAGGTCACCATCGTCCTGGATCCCGCTGCGACCAGTAACTCCCACGAGCTGCGCTACTCCGGTAACTTCGGACACGCCGTGTCCCACACCTACAACCTGCCGGAGCCCGACAACCCGAAGACCTCCGCGCTCGCCGTCCTTTCCGCGACCGCGGCGCTTAAGAGGGTCTGCCGCAACGAGTGGTTCGGAATCTGAAATTTCTTAGGGCGGGTTTCCCCGCCCCGTCAATCTTCTATGGTCCAGGTCAGGGTTATGGACTGACTTGCCGAATCGTCCTCGGGATCTATGTCCAGGGGCTTGCCCATGACCATCGGTGCGCTGTACGATTTACGGCAGTAATCACCATCGTAGTAGTCGCTTCCCTTCTTCACATCGACGAGTCTGCCCAGCTTAGAGCCGGCCGCGGAGACTATAGCCTCGGCTTCCGTCTTGGCCTTCTCGGTAGCCCTGACGAGGGCTTCCCTGTACATCCTTTCGGGATCGTCGTTGACGAAGGAGAAGTAGACCTTCACGGATGCTCTGACGTCGTAGATTCTTTTGACGGCCGCGGTGAGCTTCTCATTGTCGTTCGGGAATCTGAACGAGATGTTCTGAGAGAAGGCATAGCCGTCGAACTTGTCCACGTAGATGGGTTTCTTATCCTCGTCGACCCCCTTCTTGACCTTTCTGTAATGTGCCTTGATCGACAGTTGGGAGGTCTTGATCGAGTCTCTTTGGATCCCCAGTTTCGAGATCGAATCCTTGATGTGTCTGGTTGCCTTCGTAAGGCTCTCAACGGCATCCTCGAAGGTCTCCTCTAAGCCCTCGATCTCCGCTCTGACCACGGTCGTGTTCGCAGGTGCGTTCACGACGGCATTTCCGGTGATTCTGATGGTTCTTTTCATGATTATCGTATTAACAAGACGTTTTCAATATATAATTGATACAATGTTATAAATGTTATAAAATTGGGATACCAATAACTAATGAAATCTCATCCCGGGAAGCATGAAAAGCAGGGCCGAGAGGCTTATGGAGAATGCCGGGGACTTGGACGCCATCGTGATCGCCAACGGCGGCGAGAGCTTCCTCGATTCCACCTATAGGTATCTCCTGGAACCCTCCGGGGGAGTCTTCGAGGACTGCTACATGGTCATAAGGAAGGACGGCACCCAGGTGGCCGTCGTGAACACCCTCGAAGAGGAAAGTGCCAGATCGGGAAAAGGAGAGGTCGAGGTCTTCAAGACCAGGGAGGACCTCGAGAACATCTTCTCCAAGTATCTCAGGGGGTGCAGCAAGGTCGGATTCAACATAGACTGCGTCCCCTACTCCACCGTCCTGGGCATAAGGAGGCTCGCGGACTACTCGTTCGTGGTCGGAGATGCCAGGAAGGCCATCTCGGACACCGTCGCCGTCAAGGACGAGAGGGAGATCGAGGCCATCAGGAAGGCGTGTTCCATCACCTCCGAGGTCGCGTGCGAGATCCCCGATTATCTTTCCGAGGGAGTTTCGGAGACCGAGGTCGCCGCCCGCATGGAGATCAGGATGCAGGAGCTGGGAGGAAAGGGACTGGCCTTCGACACCATCGCGGCCTTCGGTCCCAACTCCAGCATGCCCCACTATTCCCCCGCGGATTACAGGCTGAAGAAGGGGGATGCCGCGCTGTTCGATTTCGGATGCAAGTGGGGAGGTTATTGCTCGGACCTCACCCGCACGGTCTTCTTCGGCAAGCCCCCGGAGGAGCTGGAGAGGGCGTACGAGGTGGTCAGGCAGGCCCAGCAGGCGGGGATTGACGAGTACCGCGCCGGTGCCAAGGCCAAGGACGCCGACCTCGCCGCGAGGAAGGTCATCGACGGGTCGGAGTTCAAGGGCAAGTTCATCCACTCCTTCGGACACGGAATCGGGATGGATGTTCATCAGCCCATCCACGTCTCGCCCAAGTCGGCGCAGGTTCTGAAGGCGGGCAACATCGTCTCCGCGGAACCCGGCATCTACATCCCCGGAGTGGGCGGGATAAGGATAGAGGACACCGTCCTAATTACAGAAAACGGGTGCGAGAGGCTCACCTCGTACCCGCACGAGATCACGATAGTGTGATCAGAAGTAGTCGTCCTTGACCAGGTCGATCCTCTGCCTGTCGCCGGCATCCTCCATGGAGGAGCAGTCGCCGATGATGCGGCCGATCCTGATCATCTTGTGGGAGGTCACGGGCTTGCCGTCCTCCCCGCTGAGGGGCATGGGGCCGAAAAGGATGACGAGGGCGTTGACGCCCGGCCACCAGCAGATGTCGCCGACCTCGAAGACGTTGGTCTTCTCATCCTCGATCTTGGGGTCGATGGGCATCTCGAAGTATATCGAAGAGCCGAGCATGTTGATGTCGGCCCTGAATGGGAGGGAGAGCCAGACGGCGTTGGCCATGTCCGTGGACTCGTCGAGCTCGGCGTCGTATTCGCCGTTCCTCGTGCGGATCTTGAACGGTAGAGGCATCTCCGGCCCTCCCTTGGATTGTTTCAGTTCTTCCTCTGGAAGAGGGCCCTGACCTCTTTTCCGGTGGTCTCGAGGAGCATCTTGTCCTCTGCGTCCATCAGGGCGTGGAGCTTCTGGAGGTGGTTCTGCTCGTACTCGGCGCGCCACTCCTTCTTGAACTCGCCGGAGTCGATCATCTGGTAGACCTTCTTCATGCCCTCGACGGACTGGTCGTTGATGATGAGGTCCCTGCGGGTGAGCCCTCCGTACTTGGCGGTGTTGGAGCAGACCCTCCACATGTACGGCATTCCGCCGGACACGACGAGGTCGATGATGAGCTTGCACTCGTGGCAGCACTCGAAGTATGCGACGATCGGGGGGAATCCCTGGTCAACGAGGGTCTGGAATCCCTCCTCGATGAGCTTGGAGAGTCCTCCGCACTCGATGGACTGCTCTCCGAACAGGTCGGATTTGGTCTCGAGGTCGAAGTTGTCGACCTCGAAGGTTCCCGCGCGGAGGGCTCCGAGTCCCTTCGCGAGCGCGAGGGCGATCTTCTTCGCGTTGCCGGTGGCGTCCTGGTGGACGGCGATGAGGGCGGGGACACCGAATCCCTCGAGGAACTGCTGCCTCTCCGCGTCTCCGGGGGACTTGGGGGCCATCATGATGACGTCGACGTCCTTGGGGGGTACGATGAGCTTGTAGGTGATGGCGAATCCGTGGGCGAAGTCGAGGGCCGCACCGGACTTGAGGTTGTCCTTGACGTATTTGTCGTAGATCTCAGGCTGGATCTCGTCGGGGAGGAGGATCATGACGACGTCTCCCTTCTTGACGGCATCCGTCATGTCGGTGACTTCCATTCCTCCGTCTTCCTTCGCCTTGTTCCAGGACTCCCCGTCCTTCCTGACTCCGACGATGACATCGAGTCCGGAGTCGCGGAGGCAGAGCGCCTGGGCGCGTCCCTGTGCCCCGTATCCGAGAACTGCGATCTTCTTGCCTTTGAGAACGTCGAAAGTTGCGTCCTCATCATGGTAAATCTTGGTGTCCATGATATTGCCTCTGGATTCGTTTATCCGTCCGCGTTATAAGTATGTTGCCCGCGCGCACGCGACGGACAGGATGGTCACTCGAACTCCGCGAGTCTGCCGACGGCACCGTCGATGTCGGAGTCCGGTGCGTCCGGACGGAGGCGGGACAGGAGGTCCGCGAAAGCGCGGTCGCCGTGGGATCTCAGGGGGAGCACGAGGTCTCCTGCAGAGGTTGGGGCCTCGGCAGGGGAGAGGACGGTTCCGCATTCGGCAGCCTTCTCCAGAGCGGGGGTAAAGATCTTCGGCCGCTGGCATCCGCCGATATGGACGCAGCCCGGGAACTGGACGGGTCCGGTGGTGAATATCATATCCTTATCGGAAGCCTCGGGACGGAGGACGCTGTCCGAGACGAAGAGGACGGGTGCGGGGAGGGGACCGCCATCCAATTCCACGTATCCCGCAAGGTTCGGGTGGTTCAGGAAGAACGGGATGGCCATCGCGGGCGCCATGCCGTCGCTGAGACATATGCCGATTCCGGCGGCGGAGGCCTGTTTCAGGAGCTCTTCGAGGTCTGGGAGGTCCAATCCGGTCACGACGAGACAGGGCATCTCCTTCTTGGGACGGCGCAGTGCACCGATCGCTTCACCGAACCTCTCGGAAATGCACCCTGCGATATGTGCCAGACATTCCCTGTTCAGGCGTCCGATCTCGCGAAGCGCGGCTCTGAGGTCATCGACCGAAGGGTCCTTGGCAACCATGGAAAGAGTTCCGTAGAGGGCATCCAGAAGACCTCTGTCCAGAGGCGAGTACTGCTTTGCGACGAAGGCTGAAGAAGCCAGCCCGCAGCATCCGCGGATAGCCGCTCTAGCGTGGGCGGACTCCGTGATCCTGCCGATATCGGGTTCCTCAGGAGTGTACCCGCCGGATACCCTGTCGCGGTTCCATCTGACCGTGGAAGTCACCCATGAGATGGATTTGGGATCGTTGTCCACCCCGACAGCGCAGGAGTAGAGGCCGTAGACGAGGAAATCGTCGGTCGCATCGGTGCTCCCCTTCTCCAGGACGACGTCGGAGAGCGAGACCATCGAGCCGATGAGCTCGTTCTTGAGTCTGAGGGTCTCCTCAGTATCCGAACCGATCCAGGATCTGCCGCCGGTCATACTGTCGGTACCGTCGCTGTAGGATATTAATGATTGGATTATTGTGCCATCTTCATACTGGCACAATTGCAGATGTCAACGGATTAGAACTGGCATCTTCCCTTGATTGCCTTCAGTGCGGGGTTCGGCGGGAGCATGGGCAGGGCATCCTCCTCGGGATCCACGCGTATGTCGACGATGCAGGTCTCTCCGCAGTCGAACGCCTCCTTGAGGGCATCGTGGACATCTCCGGCACGGTCGACGGTGATTCCCCTGGCGTGGTACGCCTTGGCGATCATCCCGAAATCGGGGTCGTCGAGGAGCTCTGTCTCGGAGTACCTCTGGTCCCAGAACAGTTTCTGCCACTGCTTGACCATCCCGAGCCATCCGTTGTTCAGGAGAACGACAACGACCGGGAGCTTCTCCGCCACGGAGGTGGCAAGTTCCTGGATGACCATCTGGAGCCCTCCGTCGCCCACGATCGCGGCGACCTTGCAGTCGGGCCTGCCGGCCTTGGCCCCTATGGCGGCGGGGAGTCCGAACCCCATCGTACCGAAGGAACCCGAGGACAGCAGCTGCCTGGGCCTCTTGATGTCCAGGAAGTGCATGGCCCACATCTGGTTCTGGCCGACGTCGGTGGTGATGATCGTGTCATTGTCGATGAAGGAGTTCAGCTCCCTCATGACCTTCTGGGGGACGATCGGTGAGGTGAAGAAATCGTAATCGCAGGTGCACCTGGTCTTCCATTCGGTGTACTGGCGCTTCCAGTCCTCGTGGGTGGGCGCGGTGCCCATGGCGTCGATGATGGCTCTCAGAGCCCTCTTGGCATCGGCCTTGATGTTGACGCCGTCTCTCCCGGACTTGCCGAGCTGTGTGGCGTCGATGTCGATCTGGACCACCCTGCAGGTCTCCCCGGGTTTGGTGTGGGGGGAGTAGGTCCTGTCGGAGAACTTGGTTCCGACGGCGATGATGAGGTCCGCGTGGGAGAAGGCCTCCATGGCGCACATCCTGCCGTGCATGCCGAGCGCACCCATGCAGAGCGGGTGGGCGCTGGGGATGGAACCGATCCCCATGAGGGGGGTGACGACGGGTGCCCCGAGCATCTCCGCGAGACGGACGAGCTCCTCGCTGGCGTTGGCGGAGATCACCCCTCCGCCGGCGAAGATCACGGGTTTCTGGGCACTCCTGATGAGCGCGACGGCGTCTGGAACGGCGGAGAGGTCCTCGACGGGCATCTTGATGCCGAACTTCTCGGACAGGAGAGACTCGTCGATGTCCGCGTTCACCTGGTCGACGGGGAGGTCGATATGGACCGGTCCCGGCCTGCCGGTGCGGGCGATCTCCCAAGCCTCGGATATGGCGTGGGGGAGTCTCTTGATGTCGGTGACCCTGAAGTTGTGCTTGGTGATGGACATCATCAGGGAGTATGCGTCCACCTCCTGGAAGGCGTCGGATCCGAGCATGGTGGTCCCCACCTGTCCGGTCAGGGCGAGCATGGGGACGGAGTCGGCGTACGCAGTGGCTATCCCGGTGACCATGTTGGTGGCTCCGGGGCCGGAGGTCGAAAGGCAGACCCCGGTCTGTCCGGTGGCCCTGGCGAAACCGTCCGCCGCGTGGCCCGCGCACTGCTCGTGTCTGACGAGGATGTGTCTGATGCTCGATTCCTTGATCTCGTCGTAGATTGGGATGACCGATCCGCCGGGATAACCGAACATGGTCTCGACGCCTTTGTCTTCCAACATCTTGAGCAGTGCTCTGGAGCCTTTCATGGGAACACCGACGACGAATCGGCTAACGGTTATAATTCTGTTGGGACATCCCATGGTATGCGCGAACCAGCAGGGGGAAGGAATTCTTGGCCGATGCCGACGCCGAAGGATGAGGCGGATCTCGTCGAGAAGGTCCTGTCTGAGGCATCCGAGCCGTTCTACGCCCTGGACCCCTTCTGCGGTTCCGGTTCCGTGTCCTACGCCTGTGCCATGAGGGGATGGAACGTCACCGGGCTGGAGTCCAACCCTTTCCTCAGGTGGGCGGCCTCCGTGCGCTCTAACTGCTTCAGCGCCAAGGCGGCCGAGTTCGTGGGATACGCATGGGAGAGGGTCGCCGGCGATGTGTTCTGGGAGAACGAGCAGTACCGTCTCCCCGAGGTATCTGGCACATATTCTTTCGGGAAGAAGCAGACCGATTATCTGAGGAGGGTCCGCCTGATGATCGACAGGGAGAAAGGCGACGAGAACAACAACCTCCTGAGGATGGCCTTCTGTCACTGCCTCGAAGGGATCCGCGCCTCGGACGAGGACGGTTTCGACGACAGGGTCGGCGCGGACATATTCTCCGCTTCCGTCGAGACTGTCCGCGAACCCGTTTCCGTCAATCCTAAGGCGACGGCCCAGATCCATCTCTGTGATTCCAGGGACATGCCGTACACGCTGAGGAGGAAGTACGACCTGATCGTCTCCTCCCTGCCCGAGATCTCCCCCAACCCCGATGCGGAACTCCTCCGCACCTATATGCAGTGGATCGGTTTCGTGGATTTCGAGAGGACCGACGGCATCTCCGTCGGATATCCGCTGGGGGACTTCGATGCCTACATGGGGAAGTACGTCCCGGACCAGTCCTTCCGGATGCCGTCCTCCCTCGAGGCGACGGTCTCCGGTATGGAGGGAGACCGGGCGATGTACGTCCGCAGGTACTTCGAGGGGATGAGGGATTACTTCGTGTTCTCGAAGTCCATAATGACCTCCAAGTGCACCGCCAGATACATCGTCCGCGATGGCGAGGTCTTCGGGAAGAGCATCCCGGTGGCGGAGATTCTCGCAGAGATGATCGGCCAGTGCGGGCTCAGGGTCGCGGGTTCCGAAAAGGAGGGACAATTATCGCTCCTTTATGTAGAATCGTGACATTTTTTGGACATGTTCGTAATTTTGTTCATATTGGGACGATGCCTATGAGAAGGCGGATGGGTGGAGCAGTCGGTGGGTTCACTCCGTATCCACAAGGCGTCTGTCGCTCGCCCAAAGTTCCGGGATGTGCGGATAGAGGTATCGCATTCTGGACCCCGCGGCAACTCCCCTAGCCCGAGGTCGTCTTTCCCGGGAAAAGACTGTCAGCCCGTCCCCCTTTTAACTCCGCTCAGTAAGGGCATCTTCCCTTGACGATGGGCACGTCCGGGTTCGAGAGGATCATCGGCGTGATGTCCTCCTCGGTGTCGATGCGGATATCGATGAGGCAGGTCCTGTCGGAGTTGATCCCCCTCTCCAGGGCCTCGCGGATCTCGGAGGGCTTCTCGACCCTGATTCCCCACGCGCCGAAGGATTCCGCGACCTTGACGAAGTCCGGATCGGGCCTCAGGTCGGTCCCGGAGAACCTGCGGTCCCAGAACAGCTTCTGCCACTGTCTGACCATGCCTAGCCATCCGTTGTTGAGGAGGACGATGGTGACGGGAATATCCTCTGCCACGGAGGTGGCGAGCTCCTGGATGACCATCTGGAGACCTCCGTCCCCGACGATGGTGACCACCTTGGCATCGGGTCTAGCCATCTTCGCGCCCATGGCGGAGGGCAGACCGAATCCCATGGTTCCGAAGGAACCGGAGGTGATGAACTGCCGCGGATACTTCACGTCGAGGCAGTGCATGGCCCACATCTGGTTCTGGCCCACGTCGGTGGTGACGATGACATCTTCCCTCTCCAGGAGGCGGTTGATCTCATGCATGACCTTCTGGGGGACTATGGGCTCGCAGTCGTAGTCGAAGGCGCACCTGCACCTGTCCCTGAGCTGCTTTATCCTTCCGTCCCAGTCGGAGTGGGTACTCTGATACCCCTTCAAGGCGTTGAGAAGGAGATGAGTGCCCCTTTTGGCATATGTCTTGAGGTTGATGGAGCACCTCTGGCTCTTTCCGAACTGGGTGGCATCGATGTCGATCTGGATGACCTTGCAGTCGGGGGCCGGCATGGTGTGGGGGTTGTATGTCCTGTCGGAGAACTTGGTCCCTACGGCGAGGATGAGGTCCGCCTGCTGGAAGGCGTCCAGGGCACCCAGTTTCCCGTGCATTCCCAGGGGACCCATGCACAGCGGGTGGGTGCTCGGGATGACACCGAGGGACATGAGGGTGGTGATGACGGGCATATTGGTGTACTCGGCGAGCCTCACGACCTCCTTCGAGGCACCCATGGCCCCTCCTCCCACGAGCATGACGGGGCGCTGGGCTTCCCTGATCATCCTCGCGGCCTCCTCCACGCCCGAGACGTCCTCGAGGGGGATCTTGACGCCGTAGTCCTTGGTCAGATACTCGTCGGGGATGTCCGCGGAGAGCTGGTCCGTGGGCATGTCTATGTGGACGGGTCCGGGTCTCCCGATCTGGCAGATCTTCCACGCCTCGTCGATGGCGTGGGGCAGCCTCTCGGGGTCGAGGACCCTGAAGTTGTGCTTGGTGACCGGCATCATGAGGGAGTAGGAGTCCACCTCCTGGAACGCCTCGGCGCCCAGGAAGGAGGTCCCGACCTGTCCGGTCAGTGCGATGAGCGGGACGGAATCCGCATAGGCGGTCGCGATACCGGTTACGAGGTTGGTGGTACCGGGACCGGATGTGGCGAGACAGACCCCCGGCCTGCCGGAGGCCCTCGCGTATCCGTCCGCCATGTGGGCGGCGCACTGCTCGTGCCTGACAAGGACGTGCCTTACCCCGGAATCGATGAAAGAATCATAGATCGGAATAATCACGGCGCCCGGATAACCGAACACGGTGTCGACGTGCCGGTCTTCCAGCATCTTCAGCAGTGCCTTAGAGCCCTTCATGGTCAATCTCCAGATGAGGGATAGTCTGCTGACTTATATATGGTTCCTGCGCGCGTGCGACCAACCGTTTAATACGCCGACGTTATACGCCGTTTCCAGTGAAAGCCATGGCTAAGATCAAGGTCGGAATCAACGGTTACGGAACCATCGGAAAGAGAGTGGCGACCGCCGTCAGCCTCCAGGACGACATGGAGGTTATCGGTGTCACCAAGACCCGCCCCACCTACGAGGCGAAGACCGCGGCGGAGGCGGGATACCCCATCTACGTCCCCGCGGAAAGCATTCCCGCCTTCGAGAAGGCGGGACTCAAGGTCGCCGGAACCGTGGACGACCTCCTCGGAAAGGCCGACATCATCGTCGACTGCACCCCCGGGGACATCGGACCCGAGTACAAGGCGAAGTACGAGAAGGCCGGGATCAAGGCCATCTTCCAGGGAGGGGAGGAGCACGGGCTCACCGGCATCTCCTTCAACTCCACCGCCAACTACAAGGACTCCTGGGGGGCGCCCTACTCCCGCGTCGTGAGCTGCAACACCACTGGTCTCCTTAGGACCCTGGCCCCCCTCGACAAGGAGTTCAAGATCAAGAACGCCTACGTCACCATCGTCAGGCGCGCCGCCGACCCCGGAGATTCCAAGAACGGACCCATCAACGCGCTCGAGCCCTCGGTCTCCCTGCCCACCCACCACGGGGTGGACGTGAAGAGCGTCATGCCCTGGCTCGACATCACCACCATGGCGATCAAGGTCCCCACCACCCTCATGCACATCCAGACCGTCGTCGTCAAGTTCGACAGGGAGATCTCCACCGAGGAGGTCCTCAGGGTCTTCGAGGGATGTCACCGCGTCAGGCTGGTCAGCTCCAAGGACGGGATCAAGAGCACCGCCCAGATCATGGAGCTCGCCCGCGAGCTCGGACGCTCCCGCTCCGACATGTACGAGATCGTCATCTGGAAGGACGGCGTCAAGGTCGTCGGAGACACCCTCTACTACTACCAGGCGGTCCACCAGGAGTCCGATGTCGTCCCCGAGAACGTGGACTGCATCCGCGCCATGTGCAAGCTCATGGAGAAGGAAGAGTCCATCGCCAAGACCAACAAGGCGATGAACATCAACCAGTGAAGGCTATCAGATGGACACTTTCAACACCCTAGGCGATCTCAACTACAAGGGCAGGAGGGTCCTCCTCAGGGTGGACATCAACTGCCCCATGGATAAGAAGACGCTGAAGATCATCAACGACGTCAGGATCCGTGCGGTTGTCCCCACCATCAGGGAGCTGATGGGGAAGGAGGCCAAACTGGTCATCCTGGCACACCAGTCCAGGAAGGGCAAGTGGGACTTCACCGACCTGTCCCAGCACGCCGCCCTCCTCAGCAGGAACCTCAACGCCCCCGTCAAGTACGTCGACGACGTTATCGGGGACGAGGCGAAGAAGGCAATCCAGGAGCTGAAGGACGGGGAGGTGCTCCTCCTCGGGAATGTCCGTGCGATCGACTCCGAGAGCGAGTCCAAGCCCATGGAGGAGCATGCGAAGGGGGAGATCGTCTCCAACCTCGCACCCCTTTTCGACTTCTACGTGTGCGACGCATTCGGCGCAGCCCACCGTTCCCAGGCATCCCTCGTTGGATTCGAGGCAGTCCTGCCCTCCGCGGCCGGACGTCTGATGTCCAAGGAGATCTACGCCCTCAGGACCATATTCAACGAGCCCAGGCGCCCCTCCGTCTTCATCCTCGGAGGAGCAAAGTTCGACGACGTCCCCTACATGATCGACAGGGTGCTCGGAAACGGCACCGCCGACCAGGTCATCATCGTCGGTCTCGCCGGCAACGCGTTCCTCGCCGCAAGGGGGAGGGACATCGGGGAGGCCTCCCGCGCACCGCTGAAGGAGGACCTCACCGAGGAGAACTTCCGCAACGCCCAGGAGATCATGGAGAAGTACAGCGAGAAGATCATCCTGCCAGTGGACGTGGCCGTCGAGGGCCCCAACGGAGAGAGGGTCAGCGTCAACATCGGAGACATGGCCAAGGCCGGAGCCGCCATCGACATCGGGAACAAGTCCATCGAGAGGTTCGTCAAGGTCATCCGCGGATCCCGCACCTCGTTCATGTCCGGTCCCGCCGGAATGTTCGAGAAGCCCGGGTTCGACGTCGGGACCAGGTCCCTCATGGAGGCCATGGTCGAGTCCAAGGGACTCACCGTCCTGGGAGGAGGACACACATCCGCCGCCGCGGAGAAGTTCGACCTCGCGGACTCCATGTCCTATCTCAGCACCGGAGGAGGGGCCCTCGAGACCTTCCTCCTGCAGGAGCCTCTGCCCGTGGTCGTCGCCCTCGAGCACTCGAAGCAGAAGTTCGGCACCGGACAGTGATGGACCCAAACAATCATTCTGAAAACAGCGGGGGCATTCCCCCGCTGCTTCCGATTCTCAGGAAGGAGTTGGATGCCAACATCGGCGGAGGCATTTATCACGAACTCCAAATTACCCTAACATATCACTCAAATTGCAGGGACGGACAGGACAGAGTGAAAGAGCTGATAGGTCGTTTCCGTATCCCTATGTTCGGCGGAACCATTAATCTGGGATGATTAGCGATCCTTGTGGAAACCGTTCAGCCAGTCAGTCGTCGTGTTGATGAGCTGCGTGAGGTAGTGTCTCTGCGTCAGGTCGTACGGGTCGCAGGCTTCCAGCTGAATGTTGAGTTGGATGAGGGCGTTGTTCCCCCACTCGATCATCTTCGCGTTCTCTTCCAGATACGTCCTGTTCCTGAGTTCCTGCAGGGCATCCAGTTCGGGGTCTGAGAGGATAGACGAGACAGCATCCGAGAATTCCTTCAGGAGGGATTCCAGAATCCCATCCTTCCCGCTGTACGAGACGAATTCGGAAGCGCCCCTGCATTTGTATTCGAGCTTGTTGATCCACTGGCGGTACGCCGAAGGGGACATGGAGGACCTGAGAGACAGTGCATCCACTCCGTGGATCACGAGGTCCCTGATAAGTGCCAGACACCTGTGTATCTGATGGAGGTTCTCCTCCGACGGGCTGTTGAACTCCTTCTTGCAGGCCTCGTTGTAGTCGCAGTACACGATGTCGCACAGCTCGAGGTAGATCCTGGAAACCGAACGCATGTCCACATCCTCCTGCAGAGGGGTCTCCGCGATGGAATCCCTCAGCTCCCTCATCCTGGCGTAGATGTAGTTCCCGGAGATCATGGAGCGGGATTGGTCGAGGTAGATGTTCTCCACGACCATGTACTCGTACTCGTAGAACGCGTTCTTCTCCTTCAGGAAGCCGACGAAACGGTCCAGAAGAGAAATGATCCAGGCCTTCATTTCCGGATTGTTCTTCACGAATCCGTCCGCAGCGGAAGATACCAATCTGCACCTGGATTCGAAGTCTTCGGTAACAGAAGAGTCCAGGGTGGCGAGGACCTTCACGAAGGATGTCCGGGCATCATCCGATCCTAGCGAGAGGCAGTCGGAGAAGCGTCCCGCCAGCAGGAGTTCCTCGGCTTCCGTGTTCATGGCAGAAGGAAAGGCGGGCCGGAGCCCGCCGTGGGTTTCAGTCGTTCTTCTTGCCCATTCTTCTGAGGGCCTCGGCAATCCTGTCCTTGGAACGGGTGACGGCCATCCTGATGTAGCCTGCACCGGCCTCGCCGAATCCGTCTCCGGGAGTGACGATGACCCCCTTCCGGATCATCTCCTGGGTGAACTCTCCGGAGTCCTTCCCGCAGTCGAACCAGACGTAGAAGGTTCCCTTGGGCATGTCGCACTCGTAACCGAGGTCCCTGAGTCCCTCGACAAGCATCTTCCTCCTCTCTCCGAACTCGTCGACGTTCCTCTGGGCCGCTGCGGGCAGGGTCCCGTCGTCGTTGTACATCTCGAGACCGAACTTGGCGGCCTTCTGGATGAAGATCGGGGCACCGGAGTCGATCTGTCCCTTGCACTTGGTCAGTCCGGCGATGAGTTCCTCGTTCCCGGCGGCCCATCCGATCCTGAACCCGGTCATGTCGAAGGTCTTGGAGAACGAGCAGAACTCGATGCAGTCCTTTCCGGCCTGGAGGGCGGAGGGCGCCCTGTACCCGTCGAAGGTGAGCTCGTTGTAGGCGTTGTCGAAGGCCATGATGGTCTTGTTCCTCTTCGCCCACTTGTAGACGTTCTTGATGTAGTCCACGTCGCAGGTTGCCCCCGTGGGGTTGTTGGGGTAGCAGAGATACATGAGCCTGGCATCGGTGGGGCAGTCCTTGACGTCCAGGAGCCAGTTCTTCTCCTTCCTCAGTGCGACCTTCTCGCAGACCGCGTTGTTGAAGATGGGTGCGGCACCGGAGTACACGGGGTATCCGGGGCTGGGCGCGATGATCTTCTCGCCGTCGTTGACGAACGCCTGGGCGATGTTGAAGATCCCCTCCTTGGAACCGATGGTCACGCAGATCTCGGTGTCGGGGTTGAGCTTCACGTTGTACTTCTTCCTGTAGTACTCCGCGATGGCCTGCCTGAGGTCCTTCTCGCCCTGGGAGGAGGAGTACTTCTGGTTCTCGTTGACGTCCGCCGCCTTCTTCATCGCGCGGACGATCTCCCCGGGACAGGGGAGGTCGGGGTCTCCGATACCGAAGTCGATCATGTCGACTCCCTTCGCCCTCTGTTCAGCCGCCAGCTTCTCCAGCCTCACGAAGAGGTACGGGGGGAGCTTCTGTAGCCTGTCTGCCTGTTTGAATCTCGCTGCCATTCTCTCACTCTCACCTGAGATAATCGGTTTCGCCGGTGTATACGAGCTCGGCGGGTCCCTCCATGAGGACGTACCTGAGCTTGCTGTCTGCCGTAATCTTCAGCCATCCTCCTGGGAGCCTCACGTCGATGGGCTCGTCGAAGGGAACGAGTTTGTTGAGCGCCGCGGCCACGGTGGTGGCGCATGCGCCGGTCCCGCAGGCGAGCGTCCATGCCGCCCCCCTCTCGTAGACTGTGATCTCTATCTTCCCGTCCTTCACCCTGGCGAACTCCACGTTCGTCTTTCTGGGGAAGAACGGATGCTTTTCCAGCTGGGGGCCGAGCCTCCTCACGTCCTCGTCGGATATGTCGCTGAATGTGATGAAGTGGGGGTTGCCCATGGAGACCGCGTTGCCGCGGAACTTCACGCCGTCGCACTCGAAGGGCTGGTCTATGAACCGTCCGTCGAAGTCGACCGGCACCTGTCTCCCGTCGAGGATGGGGGCACCCATGTCGATCTGCACGAAGGAGACGTAATCGTCCTCGGGATCCTTCCTGACCTTGGCCTTCAGGACCCCTCTGCCGGTCATGATGGTGAACTCGTCGCCGGAGACCAGGCCGGTGTCCGCGGCGTGCTTGGCGACGCAGCGGATGCCGTTGCCGCACATCTCTGCCTCCGAGCTGTCGGCGTTGATGATCCTCATGGTGATGTCCGTGCCCTTTTCGCCGGGCAGGATGTAGAGGACGCCGTCCGCGCCGATGCCGAAGTGGCGGTCGCAGACCTGCTCGCACCACGCGGGGTCTACGGGGACGGGGTCGCTGATGCAGTCGAGCACGATAAAGTCGTTGCCGATGCCGTGGTACTTCCAGAACTTCATTGCTTCAGCCTCTCGGGGACCTTCTGGTGCCTCCACATCTCCTCGACGGTCTCGCGTTCGCGGATGAGCTCGGCCTTGCCGTCGCAGACTAGGACCTCGGCGCAGAGCGGACGGGAGTTGTAGTTGCTGGACATGGAGAATCCGTATGCACCGGCGTTGTAGACGACGATGATGTCGCCTTCCTCGGTCTCGGGCATGACGCGGTCGTGTCCGAGGTAGTCGCCGGTCTCGCAGATGGGTCCGGCGATGTCGTACCTGCCGGTAGCCGCCTTCCCGAACCTGCTGCCGTTCTGGATGTAGTGGAAGGAGTCGTACATGGCCGGGCGGATGAGGGTGTTGAACCCTGCGTCGACCCCGATGTACTTCTTGGTGATGGCGTCCTTCACGTCGACGCACTTGGTCAGGAGGACGACCGCATCGCAGACGATGTACCTGCCGGGCTCGAGGATGATCCTGTCTACGTCGGTCTCCTGCTGGAAGACGTCGGTGACCTCGGATGCCATTTCCTGGACGTCCATCTCGTCCTCGTTGGGCTTGTAGGGCACGCCGATTCCTCCGCCGATGTCGACGAATTCCAGGTGGATGCCGCAGGCCTCCTCGATCTGGTTGATGAGCTCGGCGAGGACCATGGCCTCGTCGATGAAGGGCTCCACGGTCTGTCCGCCGGAACCGATGTGCGCGTGGATGCCGATGGGTCTGAGACCGAGGTCGATGGCCCTGAGGTAGGTCTCGACGACCTTCTCCTTGGGGATGCCGAACTTGGCCCCCTTGTTGCCGGTGATGACCTTCTCGCCGTGCCCGGAACCGATCCCGGGGGTGATGCGGAAGGAGACCGGGATGCCGGTCTTGATACGTGCCAGACGCTCCATTTCGGACACGGAGTCGAGGTTGATCATGACCCCGGACTCCACGACGGCCTTCAGCTCCTCGTCGGAGACGTTCACTCCGGTGTACATGATCTTGGAGGGGGAGAATCCCGCCTTCAGGCAGGTCATGACCTCGCCTATGGAGACCGCGTCGATACCCGCACCCTCCTGCCTCAGGATGCTGAGGACGGCGAGGTTGGTGTTCGCCTTGCAGGCGTAGTGGATCTCGGTGGGCATGTATCTGGAGAAAGCGTCGTACAGCGCGTGGTAGTTCTCCCTGATCCTGGCCTCGTCGACCGCGTAGCAGGGGGTACCGAACTCCTTCGCGATCTCGGTGACCTTCATCCCGCCGAACAGCATCACGTTGTCCCGGCTGCTGAAATCCCTCATAGTCATATCAATCACTCTCCTCTACGAACCTGTGGTGCAGGCACTTGATCACATTCATGGCGTGTCCCATGGGGACGACGAAGTTCAGCGAGACCTCGGAGGAACCCTCGGAGATCATCACGACGTTGGCCTTGGCCTCCTTGACGGCGGAGAAGATGTCTCCGGACACTCCGCAGGTGGTCATCAGGTTGTCGCCGACGCAGCAGATCAGCGCCACATCGGCGGTGACGTCGATCTTCTCGACGGTCTCGTCATCCAGCTCGTTGAGCTTCTTCAGCGTGGCCTTGACGTCGTTGTTGTGGATGAGGACGGCAAGGGTGGAAAGGGAGGTGGAGATGGAGTAGATCGCATCGTTGTTCTCCGAGATCTTCGCCAGGATGTCTGCGACGATGTCCGGGCGGTAGGCGACCTCGGGGGAGCTGATGGTCAGGATCGAGAGGTCGGTCTTGGCAGCGACGCTCCTGAGCAGTTCGTTCTTGGGCTGCCTGAACTGCGAGATCAGGGTCCCCGGCTCCTGGGGCTTGAAGCTGTTCTTGACCTTCAGGGGGATGTGCTTCTTCCTGACGGGCTCGATGGTCCTGGGGTGCAGGACCTTCGCTCCGAAGTAGGCGAGCTCGGACGCCTCCGCGTAGGTCATCTCGTCGATCTTGACGGCGGCGGGGACGACCCTGGGGTCGGCGGACATGAACCCGTCGACGTCGGTCCAGATCTCGAGCATGTCGGCATTGAGGGCGTTGGCCACGACCGCCGCCGCGTAATCCGATCCTCCCCTTCCGAAGGTCAGGGGGCGCCCGTCGGCCATGCAGCCGTAGAATCCGGTGATGACGGGGATGCAGTTCCTCTCGACGTAGGGCATGACCTGCACGCCCATCCCCCTCTCGGTCTCGGTGAGGTCCGCCTCACCGTTCAGGGGCTTCCCGACGGCGCGGGTGCCGCAGTCCTCGGAGGTGAGGGCCACGGACTCGAATCCCATGGAGCGGAGCTTGTGGCAGAGCAGCAGGGAGGAGAACCTCTCTCCCTGGGAGGTGACGTTGTCGCGGTAGTAGGGGTCGCTCATGGCCTTCTCGTCGTTGAGGAGGTTCCTGAACGCCTCGAGCCTGGGGGCGAACTCCTTCATGAACTCGGCGAACTGCCTGTCGTCGAAGAGGGCGTGGGCCACGTCGAGGTGCTTCTGCTCGAAGGTCTTCAGGACCTCGTTCCTCTTCCCGGGGACGTCCTCGCAGAGTCCGACGAGGAAATTGGTTATGCCGGACATGGCGGAGACTACGACCGCCTTCTGTCCTTCGGTGCCGGTTACTATGTTCGCCACCCTTTCGATGGCCTCGGGGGAACCGACGCTGGTCCCTCCGAACTTCATGACTGTGAGCATGTTATCTCTCCTATTGGTGTGACGGGCGCCGGTGTCCGGCGCCCCTTGGACTGTACTGTTGCACCCCTTCAGAGCCCGTACTGCGCGAGCACGGGGTCCAGCTTCGCCCTTCCCGCGGCGGACAGGGGGGTGAGGGGGAGACGCAGGACGTCCTCCCCGTACCCGAGCTTCGCCATCACGTACTTCACGGGGATGGGGTTGGATTCCACGAACAGGGACTGGAAGATCGGCATGAGCTTCTGGTTGAGGTCCCTTGCCGGGTCCCTCTCTCCCTTCTTCATGTGGTTGACCATGTCGCTGACCATCTTCGGCAGGGGGTTGGATGCGACGGAGAACACGCCGTCCGCGCCGCAGCACATCATGTCGAAGGTCATGTCGTCGTTGCCGGAGAGGACCACGAAGTCCTTGGGGCGGCCGGCGAGGATCTCCTGCACCTGCTCCATGATCCCGGAGGCCTCCTTCACGCCGAGGATGTTGTCGACCTCGGCCATGCGGAGCATGGTCTGGGCGGTTATGTTGGAACCTGTCCTTCCGGGCACGTTGTAGACGATGATGGGCTTCGAGGAAGCCTCGGCGATCGCCCTGTAGTGCTGGAAGATGCCCTCCTGGGTGGGCTTGACGTAGTAAGGCGAGATGGAAAGGATGGCGTCCGCGCCCATGTCGCAGGCGTTCCTGGTGAGGTCGATGGCCTCGCGGGTGCAGTTGCTGCCGGCCCCGGCTACGACCTTGGCCCTCTTGGCCTGGTCGATGACGATGCTGATGACCTTGAGGTGGTCCTCCCTTGCGAGGGTGGCGGCCTCCCCGGTGGATCCGCAGGGCAGGAGCATGTCGACTCCGTTCTCCTCCTGGAAGTCCACGAGGCGTCTGAGGGCCTCCTCGTCTATGCTCCCGTCCTTCTTCATCGGGGTGACCAGGGCGGTACCGGTTCCCCTGAAATCGCTGCTGCGGCTGAACAAGGTATCAGTTCTCCCCGAAGTGCTCCTTGAGGATGAGGCGGGTCATGGTGCTCTTGACGTTCTTGTACTTGCGGACCTTCTCGATGAGCTCGTTGAGGCTCTGGGGGGACTCCACGTCGACGATTGCGATGATGTCCTGGTCGCCGGTGATCTCCAGTACCTCGGTGACCCCCTCGTACTTGGCCAGGTCCTTGGCGATGTCCTCGGTGTCGGTGTTGACGTCGATCATGATCTCGACGAGGGCCTTGACGTTCTTCGAGCTGGTCTTGATTGTAAATCCGCGGATGATCCCGTCCTCGGTCATCTTGTGGACCCTGCTCCTCACTGTACCCTCAGAAACGCCGAGCTTCTCGGCGATCTCGACGTACGGGCAGCGGGAATCCTTCTTCATGATTTCCAGGATGCGCTTGTCAAGGTTGTCAATCATTTCAATCGCCTTTTATTATAATCGCGGAGTAACAATCGAATGTATATTAATCAATCGAATAAACTGCGAATTCCACAGTCGGGAATTCGGAAAAAAGCGGAAAGTCCGAAGATGTTTACGGTTTCCGCAGGAATCGTTTTCCTGCGGAAACCTCCGCGGTCATTCGTCGATGCTGCCCTCGGGGTCCTTGGCGGCCTCGTCGCGGGTCCTGGGTTCGCCCTCGTGGATGACGATCTGCTGGTAGTCGATGGAGACGTTGTTGGCGGCGAACTTCTCGATGATGGACTGCCTTATCTGTCCGCTGATGGCCCACTTGGAGCTGAAGTTGTCCACGTAGAATCCCATCTTCACGTTGAGGTTGCTCTCGCCGAACGCCTCGAGACGGGTGTACGGGCGGGTGACGCTCCCGTCGTTGATGACGTGGTGGTTCTCGTTGGCGGCCTGCTGCATGAGGGTGCGGACCAGGTTGACGTCCGATCCGTAGGCGACGTCCACGGTGATGTAGACCTTGGTGACCAGGGTCTCGCGGGTGATGTTCTGGATTTTGTTGGTGGTGATCAGGCTGTTGGGCATGATGCTGACGTCGGTGTTATCCCAGTTCTCCAGGAAGGTGTTCATCACGTTGACGCGGCGGACGCGGTAGATGGTTGTATCCGTTCCGACGGTGATGAGGTCGCCCTTCTTGAACGGGCGGGTGGCGAGGATCTCGAGACCGCTGAAGAACTGCTTGAGGACGTCCTGGGCACCCATGGAGATTCCGAGGGACACCAGTCCGGCGGAGGTGATGATCGCCGTGAGGTTGAATCCGAGAAGGCTCATGATGAGCATGGTCGCGACGATGGCGATGATGATCTCGCCGATGTACAGGAACAGGGGGCGGAAGCTCTCGAAGTCGGTCTTCCTGTCGATGTCGTATTCATCGGCCCTGACGACCAGTCTCCTCACGACGGTGTCGATGATGAGCTTGTACAGCTGCCATCCGACGACGACCCCGACGACGATGTAGGCGAGGTAGAACAGCCTGTTGATGAGGTCGATGATCTCCTCGCTGGTACCGAGGATACGGAACACCTGTCCGACGACCCAGAGCCATACGATGACCTGGCACAGGCGGTATAGGAGCTTCTTGAGGACCTTCCTCTGGGGGTCGTCCTTCTTCATGACGATCCTGGAGCATACCGGGACCGCGATGAACATTGCCGCATATCCGATCAGCAGGAGTCCGACGAAGGAGACCGCGGCGGTGAACCAGACGCTGCCGAGCGCGCCGTCGAGTTCGTTCGGGAACCATCCGAGGAACTTGTTGTACTTCTCCGAGGTGAGGTTGGAGGAGACATGGAATACGACGGAGAACTCCGCATAGGGCTCGCCGGCATCGGTCAGGTCGGTGATCCTGATGTCGAGGGAATAATCCCCGGTGGGAGCGTAGTGGTCGGCATCCAGGGTCAGGGTGACCGATTGGAAGCTTTCCTTGTCGACTGTGATGAGTCCGGAGTTCATCGGATCGACCTTGATGTTCCCGTCGCAGGATGCGCAGATGGTAACGGTGGCGCCGCTGGAGACGTTGTCGTTGTAGATGACGAGCACGAAGGTCGTGGCCTCTCCGGCGGGGACGGTTATCTTGGTGTTCTCGTCGTAGACGTATCTGACGTCGGTGGAACCGATGTGTTCGTTGATCGCAGATGAGTCGTCGGACCCGAAAGGCACGGCTGCAAGCATCAGCAAAGCTAGAACTGCGAGTGCGCCTGCGATGTATTTCGCCCTGCCTTTGAACATGGGCCGTATTTCGCGCCATATGTATTTAACCGTTTTTCGCGCGCGGGTTTCGGATGCGGGAAACTAACTGTACTCTGCCTGCTTTAAATCCGCGGAACAGGTCGGAAAAGCATGTACGTTCCGGCGGCTCTTGTTTGGATCAGGATCGTCGTGGTCGCGGCGTTCATGTTCGCCGCCGCGTTGGAGGACATCAGAAAGAGGGAGGTCAGAGACTGCTGGTGGGGAGCTATAGCCGCATGTCATTTCCTGTATCTGGTACAGATGTACTTTGAGGACAGGGTCTGCTGGGAGATCCCCGTCTCGGGAGCCGCCGCGTTACTGTCGTTTGCCGCAGCGGCATGGGCGGAAGGGCGTACCGCCTTGACCCTCGCGGCGGGCGTCATCGCATCGTGCCTTACGGTAATCCTGCTCGGAAATGCCGATAGGGCCGTGCTGAACAGCCTGCTTATCCCGGTTTTCGTGTCAGTCTACTGTGCGATGTATCGCCTGGGGGTGCTCAGGGGAGGGGCCGACTGCAAGTGCCTGATGGCCCTGTCAGTGGCCTTCCCCGTGTATCCGGAGGTAGGAAGATTCCCGATCCTGGGAACGGACGGGACGCTTTCCGTGGTCTTCGCCTTCTCAATCTCCGTACTTTTCGTAGGGGCCGTGGCGACGACGGCATTCCACGTGGCCAACGTACTTGTACGCAACCGCGGCCTCGGGCGCGGGATCAGCGGTTACGTCATGCCCATCGACAGGGCCGAGAGATCCTTCGTATGGCCGCTGGAAGATGTGGTCGACGGAGAGACAAGGAGGGTGCCCGTGCCTGATGACGAAACAGTGCCAGACATCTACAGGAGGCTGAGGGAATCCGAAAGAACGGAGGCACTTGTCACGCCGATGATGCCGTTCATAGCGGCCCTCGCCGCGGCATTCGTCTTCGTGATAACGGTAGGCAGTCCGCTGGTCATCTGACGATGTTCAGCTTGTGCTTGCAGAACGCGCACCTGTCGCCGTCCAGGCCGAGGATGCTGACCGAGTACCCGGTCCTCTTGATGACCGATGCTCCGCACTCGGGGCAGTAGGTGTCGGTGGCGTCATCCGCCAGGATGTTGCCGACGTAGGCATAGTTGAGGCCGTTGTCCTCCGCGATCTCCTTGCACCTGAGCAGGGTCTCCGCCGGGGTCATCGGAACGGTCATCATGTTGTAGTCGGGGTGGAAGCGGTTGAAGTGGACCGGCACGTCCGGGGACAGGGAGTCCCTCACCCACTTCACGAATTCGAGGATATCGTCCTCGTCGTCGTTGTATCCGGGAATCACGAGATATGTGAGCTCGAGGTGGACCTTGGACGCGTGAACGATCTCGCAGGTCTTCTTCACGTACTCCAGCTTGCCTCCGCAGAGCTTGGAGTAGAACGACTCGTTGAACGCCTTGACGTCGATGTTCATGGCGCCGGTGACCTTGCAGAGATCCCTGAGGGGCTCCTCCTCGATCATGCCGTTGGTGACGAGGACGAGGTCCAGGTCGGGGTCCTCCTCCATCACATCCATGATGTACTCGTACCAGATCGAGGGCTCGTTGTAGGTGAAGGCTATCCTGCCGAACTTCTGCTGGCGGCAGAGGGCGACGATGTCCTCCGGGGACTTGTATGTAGTGCGCTTCTTCCCGAACGCATCCATGGAGATGGGGTAGTTCTGACAGTATTGGCAGCGGAGGTTGCATCCGATGCCTCCGACCGAGAACACGCTGGTGGCGGGATAGTAGTGGTAGAGGGGCTTCTTCTCGATGGGATCCACCGCGATGGAGGAGATCCTTCCGTAGTTGTAGGCGACCAGTCTCCCCTCGACGTTCTTACGGGAGTTGCAGAGCCCGAAACCGTCCTTCTTGATGCGGCAGTGGTGGGGGCAGAGGTCGCATACGCAGTCTGTCCCTTCACTGTGCCAGTACTTGGCCGGGTGGTTCGGATTAATAAATGCCATCGCCCATCTCGCTCCTGCTGCCGTCCTCCGCGAGGACGGGTCCGCTGTCGTTGTTCACTATCCCGATTATGGAGAATACGAGGCCGGAGTCATAGAGTTTCTGCACCTTGTCCTTCCTAAACGTGAACATGAGTTCGTAGTCGCCGCCCCACCTGAGAACGGCGTCCTTCACATCTTTCCCCGCCTGGCGGCAGATGTCCTCGACGTTCTCCCCCACCGGGAGGAACTCCCACTCGATCTCCATGCCGACGTGAGACTGCCTGCAGATCGTCCGGGCGGCGTTCGCGAGGCCGTCCGAGAGGTCCATGCAGGAGGTAACGATGCCCGATTTGGCCATCCTAATGCCGTCATCTATGTGGGGGAGGGGGACGTTCAGGGCGAATCTCTCGTCGTCCGCCTCCTCGATCCCGGCCTCTATGGAATAATATCCCGCGGCCGCGAGGCCGAGGGTGCCGGTCACCGCGACCAGGTCGCCGGGGCGCGCACCGTTGCGGGTCATGGGCGTCAGGCCGTCCATGGATCCAACCGCAGTTCCCGCGACGGAGAGGGCACCGGGTTTTGTGTCCCCGCCGATGACGTCGGTCCCCACATGCTCGCAGCATTGGTCGATACCGCTGACGATGTCGTAGAGGTCGGCCTCTTCCATGTCCCCGGGGGCGGAGATCGCCGCGAGGAAACCGACGGGCCTGGCGCCCATGCTCGCGAGGTCGCTGAAGTTGACCGCTGCGGCGGTCCATCCGAACTGCTCGTAGGTCATGCCAGAGGGCATGTGGCGCTCCGCCGAGACAACGTCCGTCGAGACGACGAGGTCTCCTGGGCACTTCACGACCGCCGCGTCGTCGCCCATCCCGATGACGGTATCGGCGGACCTAGGTCTGACGATGTTCCTGATGTTCTCCACCAGTTTCCTCTCGCCCACATCCTTCAGCGCGGCCATTGTCCGATATTAGACGTCCGATGTCTAAATACTTGACCCAAGACGGGTCCGGTCCGCGCCCGCGCGCACGATTACTTTATAATCGTGAACTGAGGATAACCGTCCGATACAAATGATTGCGGACGTGAAGTACGGCAAGGACGGCGTACAGAAGGTCGAGATCCCCGACGAGAACCTCATCGGGACCTACTACCCCGCCGACGTGGTCTGCGGCAACGCAGACGAGGTCATCAACAAGTCCCTGGACAATCCCATCGGATACGCATCCCTCGAGGAGTTCCTCGACGGAGGAAAGGACATCGTCTTCATCGTGAACGACGGGACCCGTCCCACCCCGACCGCCCAGGTCCTGGATGCCATCGCCGGCAGGATGGACCTCAGGTCCGCCAGGTACCTCATCGCCACCGGAACCCACCGCGCGCCCACCGAGGAGGAGTACAACAACATCTTCGGCAGGCATCTGGAGTCCCTCCGCGACCGCATCATCGTCCACGACGCCAAGAACAGCGAGTGCGTCAACCTCGGCACCTCCAAGAACGGCACACCCATGGAGGTCAACAAGATCGCCGTCGACGCCGACCGTCTCGTGATCATCACCTCCGTCGAGCCCCACTACTTCGCCGGATGGACCGGTGGGAGGAAGTCCTTCCTGCCCGGAGTGGCATCCTTCCGCACCATCGAGACCAATCACAAGATGGCGGTCGGGATGGAGGCCCAGGCACTGAAGCTCGACGGCAACCCAGTCCACGAGGACATGATGGATGCCCTCGAGATCGTCAAGGGAAAGAAGATCTTCTCGATCCAGGTCGTCATGGACCGCCACCAGGATGTTTACAAGGTCGCCACCGGCGACCTGAATCCCGCCTTCGAGCAGGCGGTCAAGTGGGGAGAGGAGGTCTTCATCGTCCCCATCCCCGAGAAGGCGGACATCGTCATCTCCGTCGCCCCCTACCCCATGGACGTCGACCTCTACCAGTCCCAGAAGGCCCTCGATAACGGGAAGTGGGCCCTGAAGAAGGGCGGGACCATCATCATGGTCTCCAAGTGCAGGGAGGGGATCGGACACGACTCCTTCCTCAGGCAGCTCTCCACCTCCAAGGACCCCAACGTGGTCATCGAGAACATCCGCAAGGAGTACAAGCTCGGATACCACAAGGCCGCGAAGATGGCCGAGATATCCACCTGGGCCAATGTCTACGCGGTCACCGACCTCGACCCCGAGATCATCCGCTCCGCCAACATCGTACCCTTCAAGACCCTGGAGGAGGCATTCGCCGCCGCCATGGCATCCAACCCCAAGGCCCGCGTGCTAGTCCTTCCCGACGGAAGCGTCACCATCCCGCGCCCCCCGGAGGCATGAGATTTGACCTCTACATTCACTCCCGAAAAGATAGCGACCGTGCAGCAGGCCCTGACCTCCTGCACCATGTGCGGATTCTGCAAGTCCGTCTGCCCCTCGTTCAAGTCCATCAACTGGGACACCGACCTCTCCAGGGGAAGGATCGTCCTGACGTACGGACTGGCCGTCGGACAGATCGAGCCCGACGAGTCCGTCGTGAAGAGCATGTACACCTGCACCACCTGCGCGGACTGCGTCCGCCGCTGCACCTCCAAGGTCAAGATTGTGGACATCATCGAGATGTGCCGCGCAGACCTGGTCGCCAACGGACACATCCTGCCCAAGCACAAGCAGATGTGCGAGAACATCGTCAACTACCACAACCCCTTCGCCGAGAAGAAGAGCGTCGCCGAGACCCTCGGGCTCAAGCCCCACAAGGCGGAGGTCGCATACTTCGCGGGATGCACCGCGACCTACCGCGCAACCAAGACCGCCAAGGCCTCCATGTCCATCCTCGACAAGCTCGGAGTGGACTGGACCACCCTCGACGAGGTCTGCTGCGGATCCGTCATGCAGAGGGTCGGATGGCCCCAGGAGGACGTCACCAAGCTCATGCAGAGGAACGTCGACGCCATCACCTCCCTCGGGGTGAAGACCCTCGTGCTCTCCTGCGCCGGGTGCTACAGGATGTTCAAGCTCGAGTACCCCAAGTACGTGAAGGTCCCGTTCGAGGTCCTGCACATGACCGAGTTCCTCGCCCGCCAGAAGCTCCGGCTCAAGGGCCTCGGCGACGTCAAGGTCACCTACCACGACCCCTGCCACCTCGGAAGGCACTGCGGGGTGTACGACGCACCCAGGGATGTCATCAGGCAGTTCCCCGACGTGGACTTCAAGGAGATGCAGTTCAACCGCGACCTCAGCCACTGCTGCGGAGGCGGAGGAGGAGTCCGTGCGGCGTTCCCCGAGGAGGCAGCGGACATCGCCAACACCCGTCTCGACGAGGCATCCTTTGCGGACATGATCATCACGACCTGTCCGTTCTGCGTGACCAACCTCAAGGCCCAGATCGGAGACCGCAAGATCGACGTGGTCGACCTGGTCGAACTGGTCGACGACCACCTCTGATGATAACGGCACAAACATTCAAGCGGGGCTCCAGGCCCCGCCCATTCCTGATGGGCATACTTAACGTCACCCCCGACTCCTTTTCCGACGGGGGGAAATGGGACAGCCCGAAGACCGCTCTGGCACATGCTTTGGATTTAATCGAACAAGGGGCGGACATAATAGATATCGGAGGCGAATCCACACGCCCCGGTGCGACCCCAGTCTCCCGGGAGGAGGAACTGTCCCGTCTTCTCCCTGTTCTGAAAGAGCTAATCCCTTCTATCGACGTCCCCGTATCCGTGGACACGATGAAAGCGGACGTGGCCGAGGCCTGTGTCGCCTTAGGGGCATCCATCATAAACGATGTGAGCGGCCTTGGGGATCCGGATATGGCAATGACCGCCGCCGACTGCGGGGTCCCCCTGGTCCTGATGAGTTCTTACGGAGACCCCTCCACATTCAGGACCCAAACCATACCCGGGGACGGGGTCTTGTACGCCAGGGAGAAACTGGCGGGATTGACGGAGAAGGCTCTGGAAGCAGGCGTCCGCGAAGAGATGATAATCCTGGATCCGGGAATCGGTTTCGGTACTTCGCCCGGACAGGCGACGGAGATGCTGGCACATTCGTCGGATTTCTCCCTGGGCAGGTATCCCGTCCTGATAGGCCCCTCACGGAAGAGGTTCCTTTCCCATGCGTTCCCCGGAAAAGATCCGGATGCCGCCACCGCGGAAGCCTGCGAAATCGCGGCCTCCAGCGGAGCGGACATCCTGCGCGTCCACGATGTGGGACGCGCGGCTGAAAGGTTTTAATCCTCTGCGGTCTCCTTCTCGTCGGAGTCCTCGTTCTTATACGTGGCGTTGTACCATGCGAGGGCTTCCTTGTGCTTCTTCCTGGCGCCGGCGAATTCCCCGATGGGGATCAGGATGCTGACCATCAGGATGAACGCTGCGAATCTGGCCAGACCGTCCATTCCTATGGTGAGTCCGTCCAGTCCGGTGTTGCCTCTAGAGAGTCCGGTGACCTCCATGAGGTCGATATTTCCTGCAGCGATGAGCACGACGTAGATCCACACCACGAGGATGAGGCATCTGATGATGCCGATGGCCATCTTCGGCACGGTGCCGATACCGAAGTAGGTTGAGATGTTACCCAGGATGATGATGGGCAGGAACGATACCAGTGCGGTGAAGATGAAGTTGCCGGGTTTCAGCATCTCTATGACGTCGTCCTGGAAGTGGGACATGTCGTCCCCCTGGGTGTAGGCTACGATTGCCAGCACGAAGACGATTACCAGGATGTACTCGATAACGGAATAGACGATACCCTTCACGAAACGGGACTTGCTGTTGAGGTACTTCTTGTACTCCTTCTCCTTCCCGCGGTCGAAGGAATCGAGTCCCTTCTTCCTCTCCTTCTCCTTTTCCCTCGCGGCCTTTCTTTCTTCCCTGGACCTCACGGGATCAGACCTCCTCCGGGAATGGATGGGAACCCTCCGGAACCCTCCGGGAGCTTTCCGTTGTAGAAGATGTCGAGGGCGTTCACGACCGCATCGAGCTGTTCCTTGTTGTCGATGGAGAATTTGATCTCGGTGCCGGGAAGTTCGAATGAGACGTTGCCGTCCTTGGCGAAGATCTCCTCCAGCACTTCCGCGGCGTTCTTTCCGTCGGAACCGTCTACGGAGAAAGAGACCTTTCCGTCCTCATAGGACACGCTGAATTGGGCCTCGGAGCCGCTGTTGGAGGTCTTGAACACGATTTCGTCGCCGGGAGTGTATCCTCCGATGATGTCGTCATACTCCTCGATGAGGTCGTTCACGGCATCCTTGATCATACCGTCCGTGATGGTGCTGGTCATGGAAGCCTTGGTGCCTTCGACGACTGGTGCTGAGACGTTGACACCCGATACATTGGTCTCGTTCCTGAGTGTTATGCTCATGTCGACGAGGTCGTTCGAACCCCATCCGAGGAAATCGAATCCCTTGAATCCCATGAAGTTGACCCCTCCCCATTCCATGTACTTGAAGCTCAGCTTGAAGCATATGGGGAAGGACATCCCTCCGTGACCGTCGTCAAGGGTGGGGATGTACGACAGGAGGACGAGCATCGGGATCTTGACCTTGCCGTCCTCGGACAGTACATTGGTCAGCGAGGACGGTTCCAGGACGGTCTTTCCATTGGCCGCTATGGTCCCCGCGTTATAGGTTCCAACGTAGTACTTGTTGTCTCCCGATCCCAGGAAGAAATCTATGGTGACATCCTTGACATCCTGGGGAAGATGGGACGTGATCGTTATCTGTGGCGCTTCGAGGTACATGCACATGTTATCGAAGGAGGTGGTGATGCTCCCACTCGACTCAATCTCCATGGGCATCTCGGAGAAGTTGTCGGGCAGGGATTCCTTGGCGATGGTGTAGAACGAGTATCCCACTATCGCGAGGACGACCAACACTGCCACGGCTTTGCCGGCGTTCATACAGTTGGTATTCTCGCGTATATTATTTAACTGTGGTACGAAAAAGTTAGGACAAACGGTCACAAAATGAAACTAACCGCGAGGATAGCAACCGCGCCGATGACCGCGATGGCCGCAAGCAGGGCCTCCCTCTGCCTGTCCTTCTTCATCTTCTCCTGATCCCTCCAGTAGCAGTCCTCGCAGCAGTATGCCTGCTCGAAGGGGACTGCTGCGCCGCAGTAGCGGCAGTGGTCATGATCGGGAAGGTTCGCATCCACGATTTCGCAATGCCTTAGGACATTAATGTATTTGGCGGGCGGGGTCTATTTATCGCACGAAGTCGATATCCGATGCGATGGGGGCCGGGAGTGCGGATACAGAGAGGAGAATCCGCGGTTCCCGTGTCCTCGTTATTCTTTCCGGACGGTTGGGTCTGGAGGTGCTGCACGGTCTTCTGGACGACGGTCTGATGCATATCGTCGCTGCAGGTTCCGACATCCCCGGAACCGATGGCCGCGTCACCGTTCTAAGGAAGGAACCGAATGCGATGGACAGCTGGAATTACGATCTCATCATCTGCTGTCTCGGGGATGCCGGCAAGCGCCTCTACGTCAACTCGAGGGCGAAGGAGTACCGCATTCCCCTGATTGACGGGACCGTCGACGGCGGCCGCGGGAGGATCCAGACGGTCCTTCCCGAAGGCCCGTGCCTGGAATGCGGTCTGGACAGGTCCCGTAGGACATCATCGAAGGCGGCGGCATCCGAACCGGATTCCGGGGCGGTCGCGGAGACCGCACGCATCATCAGAGAGGAGGCCCTGAAGATCCTTGCCGGCGAAGCGGACAGGTGTCTGAAGGGGATCATCTACTACGATTCGGAAGAGGGGACGTCCAGCGTCCTGCCCATGGGTAAGGACCCGAAATGCCCCCACCACGCCAACGAACGCCCCGTGAGGCGCGTGGTCCCGGACATGTACCGCAAGTGAGATTACCTTTGAAGACATGGCGGAATCGAAATGACCCAGATGGAAGAAAGGAAACGTCCCGCACCGGGTGCGGAGCTGTTCATCGGAGAGGCAGAGATGCACATCCTTGCCGAACTCGGCGACAGCGCTTTCGACAGCGAGAGCGACGATTCCGGACTTCTTACAGGCCGTGTTTTCCACGATATCCTGGGTCCGTGGGCCACCGTTACGGGCTTCTCCCGCGACTGGTCCGATGCCGACGATGCGACCGGGTGGTTCCGCACCTCGGAGAGATACGGGACCGAGATGTCCAGGGACGATATCGCCAGGCACACGGAACTCTTCGGGGACCGCACCGCGTTCGCGGTGATGATCGATCCCCCGAACTCCCAGATGGCCATGTATAAAATCGAGGACGGCGAGCCGGTGAAGGTCGGCGCCGCGATCCTGGAAGGTTTCTAATCAGACCCAGATCGCGTGGTTGTTGCGCATGTCCTCCTCGGTGACCCCGAGGCGCTTCATGAGCGGCGGGACGAGGCTGTCGAAGAACAGGAAAGTCGCATCCTCGAACAGGGTCCCGAGAGGGGCAAGGTCTTTTGCTTCCGGGTTGCTGGCACTTATGACGATGACCTCGTCGGAGGTCTTCGCGAGGGAGCTCTTCCCGTTGGCGGTGATGGAGATGCGGCGGGTACCGATACCCTGCGCGATCTGGGCGGTCTTGACCACGGACATGGTGTTCCCGGTGTTGGAGACCAGGATCAGGAGGTCGTCCTTCCCGATGATCGGGGTGGTCATGTCTCCGACGAAGTAGACGCGGAGCCCCATCTGCACCAGGCGTATGGCGAAGGTCTGGGCGACGAGTCCGGAACGGCCGACGCCGAAGATGAAGATTCTCTCGGCGGAGACGATGCTCTCGATGAGGCTGCGGCCGCACTCCTCCGGGACGGAGGACAGGGCGTTCCTGCACTGCTCGGTAAGAAATCCCACGGGGTCCAAGGGCTCACTCTTCGGAAGAAGGCTCGTCGGCGGCGGGCCCCTCAGCGCTCTCCGCGGCGGCATCCTTGGCGGCCTGCTCCTCCGCCCTCTTCCTCTCCTTGATGATCTTGGCGGCCTTCTTGGAGAGCACCCTCTCGGTGAGGGTCCTCATGTAGACCGCGTCGTGCTCCAGGAGGGGGGACGAGGAGATGATCGTGATGTTGGGCTTGATCTCGGCGAGGGCCTCGGCCAGCCTCTCGAACTTCAGGTCTCCCTTCTTGACGGGGGTGAGCCACTTCTCGTTGCCGGTCTCGGCGTCGTACTCCACGTTGGAGAAGGAGGAGTAGATCCTGCCGTCGGAGTAGGGCTCGAGCTTCTGCAGGATGTCCGCGAAGTCGGTGGCGGTCAGCAGGGACCCCTTGGTGCGGGACTGGTAGTGCGCGAAGTTCATGACGGGGGTGAGCCCGGGGATCTCGTCGCAGAGGTCCAGGACCTGGTCCAGGGAACCGAAGACGTCCTGATGCCCGGTGACCTCGATTCCCAGCCTGGGGGTGAACTTCATGTCCTGCCACCACTCGGTCAGCATGCCGAGGTTGTTGCGGACGATGTCGTCGGTCTCCTCGCGGGAGCGGTCGTCGGAGTAGGGGCCGATGTTGGTGACGACGATGTCCCCTCCGAGAGCGTTGAGAATGAATCCCGCCTGCCTGACGGACTCGTAGTACTGCATGGTGAGGCCGGCCCTGGGGTCGTCCATGTCGGTGATGTCTGCGGTGAGGTCCATGTAGTACGGGGTGTGGATGGAAAGCGAGACATCGTGTCTCCTGGCGACGTTGCCCAGTTTGTATAGGTCGGCGAAGCACGCGGCGGGCCCGGCGGACATCCAGAGAAGGTTGTCCTCCTCGTCGATGGGGACGTCGGGATCGTAGATGATGTCGTCCGCGTCCTCCCTCTCGATTCCCACGATGAACTCGGACTCCGCATCCAGCTCGCGGATGGTCTTTCCGATCTCCTCGTCCTCCGGGGGGCGGGGGTCGTACCTGGGCCTGACCATCTGAATCTCCAGGGCGGTAAGCGCGAGACTGTGGACGTCCTCGATACCGTCCTTGAGGGTGCGGCCTTTGCACGAAAGCGGGATTCCAGCGGGTCCGTATCTTATCATGTGAAAATCACCGACTCAGAGGGCATGGGGCACCATGAATTAAAACTATTGCCCATTACCCATTCCCGATTTTCCCTTATGCGCGTAATTACTGGCGGGTGGCGAACCTTTATTAACAAGTCCCTCATACGAGCGTTTTACCCAATGTCGGGAGAGTCAGAAAAATGAGCAACAACTCTAAGAAGACCAACCCTGAGCTCATTGCCCTGATCGCAGATCTGAAGGCAAAGACCAGGGAGGATCCCAAAGCTGCAATCTGGCGAGACATCGCGCTTAGGCTCGAGTCACCCATCAGGGTGAGGGCCGAGGCGAACCTCAGCAAGATCGAAAAGTACGCGAAGGACGGAGAGACCATCGCTGTTCCCGGAAAGGTCCTTGCGGCCGGAGAGCTGACCAAGAAGGTCAACGTCGCCGCATACAGCTTCTCCGCGAAGGCGAAGGAGGCAATCGTTGCCGCGGGCGGAAAGGCCATGACCCTCAGGGAGCTCATGGACGAGTGCCCCTCCGGATCGAAAGTCAGGATTATGGGGTGATTAAGCATGGTTACCGTTATCGATGGAGCCGGACTTATCTACGGAAGGCTCGGAACCCAGGTCGCCAACATGATCATGTCCGGAGAAGAGGTCGTCGTCCTCAACGCAGAGAAGATCATCGTTACCGGCGAGCGCGCCGAGGTCCTCAAGGACTTCAAGCACAAGGTCGACCTCGGAGAGGTCACCAAGAGGAAGGGTCCGTTCTACCCCCGCCGCGCAGACCTTCTGTTCAAGAGGTGCGTCAGGGGAATGATCCCTAGGTACACCACCACCGGAAGGGAAGCCTACAGGGCGCTCCACGTCTTCGTCGGAGTCCCCAAGCAGTTCGAGAACGCAGAGAAGATCGTTCCCGAGGTCGCGAGCAAGCACGTCAACTGCAAGTTCGTCACCCTTGGCGAGATCTCCGAATTCCTCGGATCTAAGGTGAACTAAGATGGATGCAGTCAACACTAGCGGAAAGAGGAAGACCGCGATCGCAAGGGCAGTTGTCAAAGAGGGAACCGGAAAGGTCACCGTCAACAAGACCCCGATCGACATCTTCACCCCCGAGCTTGCCAGGCTCAAGATCAAGGAGCCCCTCGAGCTTGTCCCCGAGAAGGCCGCAAAGGTCGACATCTCCGTTACCGTCAGCGGCGGAGGAGTTATGGGACAGGCGGCAGCCGTCAGGACCGCCATCGCCCGCGGACTCGTCGAGTTCTACAACGACAAGGACCTCGAGGCTATGTTCAAGGCTTACGACAGGACCCTAATGATCAACGACGATCGCAGGAAGCTCCCCAAGAAGCCCCTCGGACCTGGTGCCCGCGCAAAGAAGCAGAAGTCCTACCGTTGAAGTGGTCACATGATTATCCCGGTGAGATGCTTTACATGCGGAAAGGTCGTAGGCTCTGCCTACTCCGAGTACATCAACCGTGTGAAGATGGGCGACGACCCCAAGAAGGTCCTCGACGATATGGGATTCGAGAGATACTGCTGCCGCAGGATGATCGTTTCCCACGCGGATCTCATCGGTGAGATCTCCAAACTCGGATGATCCGCTGGACGCTTCACGCACAAACCTTTTAATCTAAACCCATTAATCCCCCTTACACAACAGGGCCCTTGGGGTAGCTTGGTATCCTTCATGCTTGGGGTGCATGTGACTCCAGTTCAAATCTGGGGGGGCCCACTCTTTACACATCTGGCTAAAATTCAATGACTTTTTTGGTAGGTCGTCAATGGATTTGAAACGTTTTCGTGTTTGAGGGTATGTTGCCTTTCTCCGAAAATGCCCGTTTTTTTACCAAAGGATTTGAACCTGTTGCATCCAGCAAACTGAAAACAGATTCAATGATTGGTAAAAGTCAGTGAAGAAAAACGTGTATTTCATCGAAAAAACGACGTACATCTTTTTTGGTAGGCTGAAAATCGTGTCGTATTTGTTTCATGTTTGAGTTCACTACTCAAAATCTCAAACGTGAAACAAAATGGCGAAAAGGTAGGTCCGAAAATGCCCGATTCCGGTCTCTTGCGGAACAAGAATGATAGAATGATCTGCCTCTTCCCGATCGTTTTCTAACACTCTCTTAATACGACTACGACCATCCCGAATCGATGAAGGAAAAGGACAGGATTCTCTTCGATGAGGTCAACAGATCGTTGGAGGCCCTATCGTCCGCAACCAACGGTTCAGGATTCATCGAACCCTGTAGCGTCGAGTCCTTCAAGAACAGCACCAAACAAACAGTTGAATCGGCCAAGAAGAGATCCAAAGGTATCTTCTTCAGACTCGGTCTCGTAAACAAACCGTTCAAGAGCAGCATAATCGAGTTCCTCAAGAGATACGAGGCCTTCCCAGAGGATGCCCACAAACACAATGTCGAACTGGCAGAGAGACTGTCAGTCGATGTCGGTCGCATGATCAATCCGGTGGAAGGCAGGGATCTGGACAGACAGCAGCTCACCTCCATCGCCATGGATGTCAACACCCGTCTGGTCATAGCGGGGGCAGGAACAGGAAAGACCACGACCATCATAGGTCTTGTCAAAGAGCTTCTGATGACGGAGAAGGCCCAACCTGAAGAGATCCTTCTTCTGTCCTTCACAAATGCCTCTGTCAACGAACTGAAGGAACGCATCCTCAAAGAGACATCTAAGCGCATCGATACCACGACATTCCACAGGTTGGGACTAAAGATTATCGCCTCCACCAGGGGGAAGACCCCCAATGTATCCCACACGGATCTGAATCAATTCGTCACGGACGAGCTGCAGAGAAGAGTCTCCGACCCTCAGTTCCTGGCTGACTTCAACTCATACATAGCATTCGATTACAACTCACAGACCGATGAGTTCGCATTCGCAACGAATGAGGATTACGTCAGGTACGTCAAAGAGAACCCTCTGATCACACTCAACGGAGAGAAGGTAAAGAGCTTCGGAGAGGCCGACATCGCCAACTTCCTCGCTATCAACGGGGTGCCTTACACATATGAGGATGCCTATCCGGTCGACACCTCGGATGCGAAGCACGGCCACTATCATCCGGACTTCCACATCAACGGCACGAACATTTACATCGAGTACTTCGGAACGGATCGTTACGGGAATGTGGCACAGTTCATGTTGGATGCCAATCCCAACGCCGCGGAAGATTACAGACAGTCCATGGAATGGAAGAGGACGATCCACCGGATCAACAACACCGAACTGGTGGAGTTGTTCGCATACAATAGGTCAGAGGGCACCCTTCTCGAAGACCTGAAGAACCACCTTACCAGACTCGGTGTGGAGATGTCCCCCGCATCCCCGTCGGATCTGTTCGACAGGATGTTCAACAGCGGCAGGCTGAAATTCAGCATGATAGCATCCTCCATGACCACCGCGATCCTCCTCATCAAGGGTTACGGGAAACCGTGGAACGAGGTATACCCGACATCCAAGGACAGGAGGGTAAAGCAGTCCCTGATCAGATTGGAGAAGGTACTAAGGCCGATATACGAAGAATATCAGGATCAGTTGGCGATCAACGACGAGATAGATTTCGAGGACATGCTTAACATGGCCTCCGAATGCGTCAAGGAAGGCTACATCCATCCTTACAGGTACGTCATCGTCGACGAGTACCAGGACATCTCCAGGTCGAGATTCAATCTGCTGAAAGAGATGAGGACATCGAAAGACTACAGGTTGTTCTGCGTAGGTGACGATTGGCAGAGCATCTATCGTTTCAACGGCAGCGATGTATCATACATCCTGGACTTCGAGGACTATTGGGGGCCTTCGGAGATCTGCAAGATAGAGACGACATATCGTTTCTCCGGGGAGCTCCTGCAGAAGAGCAGCGAATTCATCATGCGCAACCCCAGACAATTCAAGAAGGATCTGGTGGGCAAAGCGGATGTCGACTGCAGGATCATCAGATTATCAGCGAAGACCGAAGCGGATGCCTATCAGCGTGTTGCCGAAGAGCTCGCACAGATTCCAGGCAATGAGACGATCCTATTCCTCGGCAGATACCGCCATGACATCGTGAAGTTGGAGGATATTGGCCTGGAATGGAAACCCAATCTGGATGATGGATCATTCAAGTTAACGGATCCCCGCAGACCGGAATTAAAGATGACCTTCATGACGATACACGGGTCCAAAGGCCTTCAGGCTTCCCGTGTATTCATCCTGAACAACAAGACCGGGAGCTACGGATTCCCGAACGTCAGGGACGAACCGCCCATAATTCCGCTGTTACTGAACAGTCAGGACAACCAACTGGATGAAGAGAGAAGATTATTCTACGTGGCCATGACCCGTGCCAAGAAGAGGGTTTATTTGGTCGCTGTGAACAACAAGGAATCGAGATTCTACAAGGAGATAGCGAGTTCATCAGGCGGCCAGAGGCGTAGCAACAGACCGATCACTTGTCCGATGTGCGGCGGCGATATGGTCCTCAGGAAGGGAAAATACGGATTATTCTACGGGTGCTCTAACTTCCCGAAGACTGGGTGCAAATACACTGTCAAATATGAATCTGGCACAAATCAACACAATGTCAGAAAACACTGATTGATTCTCTATCCATTTATTCTTTCATGACATGGCGTTATGAAATCAAGTCGTGTAATCCCATTAAATATCATGAGAGCCGTAAGAGTATGATTTACAGAGGTGTAAATCCGTGAGTCGTAAATACGAATACGTGAAGTGGGAAGAAGCCCGCCCAGTAAAGATGGAACTCAACCGGATTAACCAGAAGATGTTCAGTTACATCAACTTTATCTGGATACGCCCGGCGTTTATTTCCTGATTGGAAGAACAGATGATGATTCTGGATACGCTATTTATATCGGAGAAACCGAAGATGTCCACTACCGTTTGATGCAACATTACAACAACGGAGACAAAGAATGGCAGGACTGGAACGAATGTGTTGCGTTCTGCAGCAAAGATGCTACTCTTAACAAGGCCAAGATCAAGTATCTGGAAAACAGACTCTACAACCTTGCTCGTTCTTCCGGAAGATGCGAGGTCATGAATGGAAACGAGCCTAAACAATCCAAGCTTTCCATGAAGGATAAAGCAGAGACCGAGGAATATCTGGACAATCTCATCATCACCTTCGGTGCCATGGGGTACAGATTCTTACAGAAATACTCACCTGTCAAACCTTTCAAGAAGACTGATGCAGGCAGATCGGACATCGATACTTCTGCAAACATTGATTCCGAAACTGTAATCTTCAACTGCACTTGGCCAAAGATCGGTTGTGACGCCCACGGGATTATCGTTCCTGAGGGGATCCTGGTGTTGAAGAACTCAAAGATCAGACATGACACCACTCCCTCCTTCAAGAACAAGGGATACAACGTTCTCAGAGAGAAACTGATCAACGATGGAGTGATTGTCAACGACATATTCGTCACGGATTATCTGTTCTCATCGTACTCCGCAGCTGCCTCGGTGATATGCGGAAACAGCACCAACGGCAGGCAAGCATGGGTCAATGATGACCATCAATCGATCGAAGAATACCTCTCGAATTGAATGGTCCGCCTTTCTTTACTATCCATTTACCATTGACAAATTTGGATTTGCAACAATTCAATGCCTTGTTTTAGGGGGTCATTGAATTATTTTTTCGACTGCTGGCCTATGTCCTTTCAAGTTCGGGGGGGCCCACCAATCAACTTCATATTCTAATTCACTCGCCCTGCTGTCTTGTCGTGACATAATTATGTACACTATAATGTTACATACTATGCGACCCATTGATAATCGAGGACAGGAAACTCGTGAGGATTATCAAGGTAGCATATACACCGAGCGATCTCAGCGATGAATGACGAAACCTATAATCTGAACCATTGACCAAAATGGATTTGAACCGTTTTGAATGCCCCATATTCAGGGGTCATTGACTTTATTTTTCGATTACTGGCCGCCACTGTTCCGAGTTCGGGGAGCCCTTACCCGCCTCTATTGCTCTACGGAAGACATCCCGTTGCGATTCCCCGATTAGCATTCGTCAATAGTCGAATACGCGGAAAACGGAATTATACTCAAATAATCAGAGTATGTTCCAAATAACAACTATTCTCGCTTTTTGCTACCCGTTGCACATTATTTTCTCTCGATTATTATTGGTAGATTTCAGCGATGATACGGTTAAATCCGTATATTCTGAGTAATACATCGTGAAAAGCAGTTCGATTATCGTCGATGTATTCCGTGACGAGCTGAAGCGGTCAGCGCTGATGGTGGCCGTTTCCCTGGTGTCGCTGATGCTCTCGTTCATCCTCGATCACGAGGGGATGATCGATCCGGAATGGGCGGATCCCGCCTGGGTAGCCATCATACTCTGCGGAGTGCCGATCCTCTGGGATGCGGCGACCGGGCTGGTCCTCAGGCACGACATCAAGGCCGACGTCCTCGTGGCGATGGCGCTCATCGCATCGATAGCCCTCGGCGAGTACTTCGCAGCCGGAGAGGTCGCCTTCATCATGTCTCTGGGAGGTCTTCTGGAGGACTACTCTTCGGAGAAGTCCCGCAGGGGGATAGAAGAGCTCGCCGAGATGGTTCCGACCAGGGCGCGCGTCATACGCGACGGAGAGGAGACAGAGGTCGAGGCCGAGTCGGTCTCCGTCGGCGAAAAACTCCGTGTCATCGCCGGGGAATCCATCCCCCTGGACGGTTTCGTCGTCTCCGGCAGGACCTCGGTGGATCAGTCCTCCCTTACCGGGGAATCGATGCCCGTGGACAAGGCGGAGGGCGACGAGGTATTCAGCGGAACGGTCAACCAGATGGGTACCTTCGAGATGGAGGTGACCAAGACCGCTTCCGAGTCATCCTTCCAGAAGCTCGTCGCCATGGTCGAGTCCGCCGATGCCGACCGTACGAGGATCGTCCGTACCGCCGACAGGTGGGCCACCTATCTCGTGGCGCTGGTGTTCGGCATCACCCTGGTGACCTATCTCGCGTTCAGGGACGTCGAGCGTGCACTCACGGTCATGATCGTGTTCTGCCCCTGTGCATTCATACTCGCAACGCCCACCGCCGTTGTGGCGGCGATAGGCAATCTGGCACACCGCAACATCCTCGTACGCGACGGGGACGCCCTGGAGAAGATGGCATCGGTGGACAGGGTGGTCTTCGACAAGACCGGTACCCTCACAGAGGGGAGGCCCAAGGTTGAGAGGGTCGTCTCCGCGGGAGGAATGGAAGAGGGGGAGATACTGTCTCTCGCCGCTTCCGCAGAATCCCTCTCCGAGCATCCTCTGGGGAAGGCCATCGCATCTTCATCCGATGCGGAGAAGCCAGACGATTTCTCCATCTCGGTGGGCGGCGGTGTATCGGCATCCGTCTCGGGAAGGAAGGTCCTTGTCGGCAGCTCCAGGTTCATGGAGGAGTCCGGCATCGCCGTCCCGGATGCGCTCGGGGAAGCGGCATCCGAGGCAACCGGGGGCGGGTCGATATGCGTGTTCGTTTCCGTCGACGGAAGGGCGGAGGGCGTGATCGTTCTCTCCGATCCCATCAGGCAGGATTCTGCCGAAGCGGTGTCCGAGATACGTGCGGAGGGCGCGGAGTGCGTCCTCCTCACCGGCGATTCCGAGAATACCGCCTCCCACATCGCAGGGGAGGCGGGCATCTCCGAGTTCAGGGCGGAGTGCCGCCCGGAGGACAAGATGTCCCGTATCAGGGACATGCAGTCCGAGGGGCACAGGGTCTGCATGGTCGGCGACGGTATCAACGATGCACCGTCCCTCAAGGCTGCGGACGTCGGGATAGCGATGGGAGGGACCGGGACCGGCATCGCTCTAGATGCGGCGGACATGGTCCTGGTCGGCGACGAGATCGGGAGGATCCCGCATCTCCAGTTCGTTTCCGGAAGGATGATGTCCAAGATCAGGAACAACATCGTGTTCGCCATGTGCTGGAACTTCATGGCCGTCGCCCTAGCGGTGTTCGGAATCGTCGGTCCAGTCCTCGGAGCCATCGTGCACAACGTGGGCTCCGTGGCGGTCGTAGTGAACTCGTTCCTGCTGCTCCTGGCGCAGAGGAAGTGACTTTCCGGGCGGGCAATCACATATTTCTATCCGAAACAGCATGGATAGGCATAGGGGTGCCCTCATGGCAAAGAAGAAAGAAAAGATCGTCAAGGCCAAAGGAGAGAGCGGATTCCTGTCGTCCTTCGTGGGCGGACTCATCTGCACCCTGCTCCTGGTCGTCGCCGTCCCGGTGGTCTGCGACATACTCATCCAGCCCATCGTGTCCGACCTGATAGGCAACGCCACCGTAGCATCGCTGTCCTCCGGAACCATCGTCACCATAATCATGTTCATCGTGCTGATCATCTTCTCGATGGTGCTCGGCGGAAGCGCGATCCTGAAGAGGTTCGGTGTGGTCGGCGTCATCGCGCTCATCATCGCCTATTGGCTGCTGGGCAGGCTGCTGGACGCCGTCATCCCGGTGGCGGTGATCCTGATTGTGGTCATCTGGTCATATCACAAGTCCAAGAATTGAAACTTCAGGGGGCTTTGCCCCCGTCCCTTTCTATAACTTGACAGGAAGTAAATAGCCCGAAACCCTATGGTAGGCAGAGGGGTTCGCATTGTCCGGAACAAGCATGAGGGAGTCACTGATCAAGTTCATCGGCGATTCCTACGGAGCGGCCGGCGAACCTGTCGTGCGCTCCGACCCGGACTCCCTGGTTTTCAAAGCCCCCAACGGCAGGTGGTTCGGATTCATCCGCACAAGGAACGGCAGATCTGGTACTGTCGATGTGATCGACCTGCAGGGATGCAAGAACGCCATCGAACTGTTCAGGGGGATCGAGGGGGTCCACGCATCCAACCGCATGATGAAGGACGATTGGATATCCATCGACCTGGACGGTTCCGTCGGCTTCAACATGGTCTGCGAGGCCGTGGACATCGCATACGGGGCGATAGGCCAGAAGACCTCTTATTCGACCACCGCAGGGGACACGAAGGCAAGATTGTCGTACCTAGCCAAAAGGATCCGCGAACAGAACAGCTTCAAGGGCAGGGTCTACGGCGATTCTAGCCTTGACGGTTCCGTCCCGGCGGAACCAGAAGACGTCCCAGAGAGGATCCGCGAGATGCGCAACCTGTTCACCAGGGACGATTACCACATGCTCTCCGAACCCGTCATCTTCTACCGTATGGCCCGTTTCATGGAGGACTACGAGGACGACTGTCCGTTCGAGGGGTCGTTCTCCCAGCCCTTCCAGACGTACAGGATGATGGGGAATGCCCAGATAAGGGGATACTTTACATGGAGGACCGGGGTGAGGAAGGGCGTCCTGGAGGAGACCTATCCGTCCTACGCGTACACCTACGTCTGCGAACTCATCAACGGCATAGGGTGGAAGGACCCGGAGGAGGGGTTCGGGATGCTGAAGGGTTTCCTGGACGATTATGCGAAGATCGACGTCGCCCTCTTCCCGTATGACTACATCTGGCTCTCCGACTTCGCGGCCTGCTATAACATCGAATCCCCCGACATCAACCGCACCGGATCCGAGGAGGCATACCTCTGCCTTTCCGACCTGAAGAACTGCCCGCCGGAGAAACTGATGTCCCTGGCACCTCTGATCTCGAGCTACCGTATCGAGTCCATGAAGGTCAACGCGCTCTATCCGGAAGACACCCAGGAGGTTTTCGTCAGGGCGCTCAGGAACGCGGATGCCGCGTTTAGGGAGGACGGCGGGAAGGGACTCTGCGACATGATGTTCCGCAAGAACGTGAACTCCTACTACCGCATGTTCCCCACCGCCGTGTTCTACGACGCGGGGAAAAGGGACGACTACGTCTACTCCGTGCCGGGGGTGGCGGACTACCGCTGCAGCGGCAGCGTGTGGATCAAGGTCACCCATTCCAAGCATCCCTCCTGCAACAAGTTCCTGGGGGAGGTGGCGAGATGCACAGACCTCCATCTCAGGGAGAGACTGGGGATCAAGCCCGCCCTGAAACCCAGGGAGAACGACGCCGTGGAGGACTTCGTCAGGACCGCCGCCGACGAGTGGTTCGAGGAGAAGAGGATTCGTTCCATTCCCAAGGTCGAGGTGGACACCTCCAGACTGGTGGACATCCGCAGGGATGCCGAGACCACCATGGAGAAGATCATGACCTCGGAGGAGAGGGCGCAGGAACCCGTTCCCGAGGAGGAACTCCGGGAGGTTCCCGCCGACACACCCCTCACCCCGGACGAGTACGAGTTCGTCAGGCGCCTGCTGTACGGAGGCGCGTGGGATGAGGTATTAAAGTCCAAACGCATGATGCTGTCCGTCGTTGTGGACTCCATCAACGGCAAGCTCTTCGACGAGTTCGGCGACTCCGTCCTGACCGAGGAATCCGGGAGGCCCGAGATAGTCGGGGATTACGTGGAGGAACTGAAGGTGATAGTACGGCCGTGAAGATACCCAAGAGGGTGGCATCCACAGTCATCAATTCCCTGAAGGGGGGTGTGGTGCCCCGCATAGGCCTGCCGTACATCACCGTCGGCCGCAGGACCGAGGTCGACGCTCTCCTCAACGACGTGGAGATCATCGCCGACGGCGGAGCGACCTTCAGATTCATCGAGGGGAGGTACGGGAGCGGCAAATCGTTCCTGCTCCAGGCCGTCAGGAACTACGTCATGGACAGGAACTTCGTGGTCATCGACGGGGACCTGTCCCCGGAGAGGAAGCTGCACGGCAACAAGGGCCAGGGGCTGGCCACATACAGGGAGCTCATCCGCAACATGAGCACCCGCACCAAACCCGAGGGAGGAGCGCTCACACTCATCCTCGACAGGTGGATCTCCGAAGCACAGAGCCAGACGTCCCAGACAGTATCGCCGGATTCCCCGGATTTCCCTAAGGCGGTGGAGAAGAGGATCGGGGAGATAGTCCTCTCGATGAACGAGATGGTCCACGGATTCGATTTCGCGAGACTGCTCATCCTCTACTACCGTGCCTTCGCGGAGGGGGACGACATGGCCAAGGCCAAGGTCGTCCGCTGGTTCCGCGGGGAGTACCAGAACAAGACCGAGGCGAAGAACGACCTCGGCGTCAACATAGTGATAACCGACGACGACTGGTACGAGTACGTCAAGCTGTTCGCGTTCTTCCTAAAGCAGGCCGGTTACGCGGGCATGATGATGCTCGTGGACGAGCTCGTCAACATTTACAAGATTCCCAACCGCATCTCCAGGGAGAACAACTACGAGAAGATCCTGACGATGTACAACGACGTCCTTCAGGGAAAGGCCCGCTACCTCGGGATCATCATGTGCGGCACCCCGGAGTGCATCGAGAACACCCAGAGAGGTGTTTACAGTTACGAGGCCCTCAGGTCACGCCTGTCCGACGGCAGGTTCGCCTCCGAGGGCAGGAAGGACATGCTGGCCCCCGTCATCAAACTGGATCCCCTCACTTATGAGGAGATGACCGTCCTGGTGGAGAAGCTTTCTGACATACACGCCATCCTTTTCGACTACGAGAGGAGGCTCACCGAGGGGGACCTGGTCACGTTCATCAAGATCGAGTATTCCCGCGTAGGTGCGGACTCCCACATCACCCCCAGGGAGATCATCAGGGACTTCATCGAGCTCCTGGACATCCTCTACCAGCACCCTGACACGGATGTGGCGCAGCTCCTGAATTCGGGGGATTTCGACTACGCGAAGGCTGGTCCCGAAGGGGACGGTGACGAGATCCCGGAGTTCGAGCTCTGATACCATGGGCAACGAGGTCTTCGACAGGTACGCACCCTTCATCAGGGACTTCATCTACAGGAACCGCTGGGAATCCCTCCGCGGGATCCAGATGGCTGCCGCTGACGCCATCTTCAACTCGGAGGAGAACGTCCTCCTCACCGCATCCACCGCCTCCGGTAAGACGGAGGCCGCATTCTTCCCAATCCTCACGCTGCTGTCGGAGAACCCCCCGGCATCCGTCGGAGCGATATACATCGGTCCGCTGAAGGCGCTGATCAACGACCAGTTCGAGCGTCTCAACCAACTGTGCCAGGAGGCGGACATCCCCGTCTGGCACTGGCACGGGGACGTCAATCAGAGCCACAAGGAGAAGTTCATCAGGCACCCATCGGGCATCCTCCAGATCACCCCCGAATCCCTGGAAGGCATGCTCCTCCACAAGCACGGGGACATCGTGAGGCTGTTCGGGGACCTCCGTTTCATAGTCATCGACGAGGTACACTCCCTCATCAGGGGGGACAGGGGAGGCCAGACCCTATGTATCATCGAGCGCCTCTCCAGGCTGGCGGGATGCAATCCCCGCAGGATCGGGCTGTCCGCGACCATCGGCGAGCCCGCAAGGGCAGGGGAGTTCCTCGCATCGGGTACGGGCAGGGGCACCATCATCCCGAGGATCGAGGAGCCCAAGGTCAGGTGGAGGCTCTCCATGGAGCATTTCTTCATCCAGAGGGAGCAGGCGGTCCCTCCCGAAGGGTCCCAGGCAATGCCTGCCCTGGATATCGCCACCGACGCCGCCCCCCGCAATGCCGACCCGGGGCTGGCGTACATATTCGAGCACACCCTCGGGAAGAAGTGCCTCATATTCTCCAATTCCAGGGAGGAGTGCGAGGCGGTCTGCTCCACCCTGAGGCACTATTGCGAGGACAAGGGTGAACCGGACCGTTTCATGATCCACCACGGCAACATCTCCCCCGCTCTCCGCGAGACCGCCGAGAAGGCGATGAAGGACGAGGAGAGGAACCTCTCCATCTGCACCACGGCCACCCTTGAGCTGGGAATCGACGTGGGGCGCCTCGAGAGGGCGTTCCAGATAGACGCACCGTGGACGGTGTCCGCTTTCCTCCAGAGGATGGGGAGGACCGGGAGGAGGGGGCAGCCGCCGGAGATGTGGTTCGTCATGCGCGAGGACGAGTCCGAGGCGAGGAGCATGCTCCCCGCATCCATCCCGTGGGTGCTCATCCACGGCATCGCCCTCGTCCAGGTCTACAGGGAGGAGAGGTGGGTGGAGCCGCCGAGGCTCGACCGCCTGCCCTACTCGCTCCTGTTCCATCAGACCATGTGCACCCTCGCCGGCGGAGGGGAGATGACTCCCGCCCAGCTTGCGGGGAAGGTCCTCAGGCTCTCCTATTTCCACAGGATCACCCAGGATGACTACCGGATCCTCCTGAACCACCTAATCGAGACCGACCAGATCGAGAGGACCGAGAGGGGCGGACTGATCGTCGGCATCGCAGGGGAGAGGACCATCTCGTCATATCGCTTCCTTGCCACATTCCAGGAGAACGAGGAGTTCACGGTCAGAAGCGAATCCGTCGAGTTGGGGACCATCGTGAGGCCTCCGCCCATCGGGGAGAAGGTGGCCATCGCCGGCAAGGTATGGACGGTCGACACCGTGGACCTCAAGAGGCATCTGCTAACGGTCACCGAGGTGAAGGGCCAGGTCCCCGCGTTCTTCGGTCTTGACCCCGGGGACCTGCACACCAGGATCCTGGAGAGGATGAGGCAGGTCCTCTGCGAGGACAGCTCCTACCCGTACCTGATGGCGAATGCCGTCGCCAGGCTCGGCGAGGCGAGGAACAACGCCCGTCTCGCAGGGATAACCAAGCAGCCCCTCATCCATCTGGGAGGCGAGATGTGGTGCCTGTTCCCGTGGCTGGGCACATATTCGTTCCTCGCCCTGGAGAGGTTCCTCAAGATCAAGTGCGCCAAGGACCTGGGGCTGACCGGCCTGGATTCCGACAGGCCGTTCTTCATCCAGTTTTCGATGAAGGCGGATTCCGGGACGTTCTACGCCGCGGTGACCAAGAGGGCATCCGAACCCATCGACCCCATGGAGCTCCTCTACGACAAGGAAGTTCCTATTTTCGAGAAGTATGACGAATATGTGCCAGAGGAGCTGATCCGCAAGGGATTCGCCCTCGGTGTACTCGACGTGGACGGCATGAGGGAACGCATCCTCGAGTGGAAGAAGTACGTCTGAGTTCACATGTGCGACCTGATGAGGTCGTAGAGCGACAAGGTCTCTTCCGGGGTCTCACGGTTGAACGCGATGTATCCACCGGACGTGTGTATCACGATACACGCGTCGCACGAGGAGTATGCCGCAAGAGTGTACGTTCCGAGGTCGGAGTTCCTGAAGGTCCCCGAGTGGATCGAAGACCCGCCGTATCCGGATATGCGGGTGCCGTGGTGGAAGTCCGCATCCATGCGGATCTCCGTTATGTCCGAGTAGCGGACGGTCTCGCTGACCATCGGGGCCTTGATCGCAACCGAGTCCTCTCCGGCGGTCACTTCCACCTCTTCACGGAAATCCATCCGGTCGAGGATCATTACGGAGGGCACCGCCATCAGGACGGTAAGCGCAATCGCGAGCAGCCAGGCCTTCTGTCCGTCCCTGGGGACGAATGCCGCGTTCCCGATCTTCGCCCCCTTGGAATATCTGACGACGGGGATCGCCAGCATCGCAATGGCGATGCCGACGATGACGAAGCCGGCGATGAACCCGTAAGGCCATTTTATCGCGAACACCAGGATACCGTAGCACAGCAGAACTGAGCTCAGTATGCCCCCGAGGCAGATCCTGGAGACCGCGAATCTGCGCTGTTCCTCATTCATGCCGATCCAATCGGGGCCGTTGATCCATCTGTATCCGTTACCGGTCGACCATCCGTAGATGCAGAACACGGCGAACGGTATGCACAATCCCAGGCTGATGACTCCCAGAATAATGCAGAGAAGGGAATCGCGGAATAGCAGCACGACGGCAGCGACGGACAGAAGCGTAACCGCGACTGTGAAAACCGCCGCCTTCCTCAGCGCGAAATCCATGGGCCGATATCGACTCGTCCTCTATTAACCGTTGTGATTTGTTACTTTTCGGAGATAATTACCCGAGTCGTATGTGGTTACGTCAGAACGATATCAACGTTTTAACACAAAATTGCGAACGTTAAATCAAACATATGCTTAACAATGATTAAATATCAACGAAAAGTAGTTTCACTGTTCAACTAGGAATAGTTGGGCAGAGAGGAGTAACATGAACAACGGAATCATTGAAAGAGCAACAGTGACCATGCCGTTCATGCTAACTTGGCTGAAGAAAGCCGTCTTCGACGACTTGATTGACGTAAGCGAAGTTTCGGGCGTGAGGCTGCGCGAAGCGAAGTATTTCTTCCCCCTAATGAGAGCCCCTCTCACAGAGAAGCAGCTCTGTCACCTACTCGGTGTGGACAAGGCCAATACCTCCCGTGCAGTCATGGCGATGCTCGAAGCGGGTATCATCAAGAAGGGCCGCAAGGTGTCCGGCCGCTCATACGAGTTCGAACTGACCGAGAAAGGCCACGAGATAGGCAATATAATCCTGGCGAGGATTTACAGCGAGCTCCTCAAGATCACCAGCGGCATTCCCGACGAGGAGATGCTAGCATTCCTCAGCGTGATGGAGAAGATCTGCATCGCATCCCAGGAAGATCTGGAGATCGCCGAGATCATCGCCCAACTCAAACTCGTGGTCGGCAGGAAGGTGAGGGAAGAGATCGTTCCAAACCTTTGAATTAACTACAACCGATTTCGGGCCTGGCGGTACCGATGGCAAGGAAATGGAGTGCATTAGATCCAGACTTGGTGGTCATGGAGGCCACATACGGTATCGTCATGGCCCTAACCCTTGTCACGGCTGCACAGCTCGGGATCGTCCATTATGACGAACGCCGTACCCTCATCATCGCCATCCTCGCCATGGATTTCGTGTGGGGAGCCATAGACATGTTCGCCTTCTTCCGCTCCGACGTCACCGCGGAGAGGCGCCGTGTCAACCTCCTGAAGAACATACAGTTCGCGGACCGCAGGGCCGACTACCGCGACGAAGTCGTGTCCGAGCTGGACGCCACGATCGTGGATCTCATGGACGACAGGACCAAGGACGAGATCATCGACCTGGTGCTTCAGGGAAAGATCAACCACAAGCCCCTGGCCGGAAGGTACAGGCAGTATTTCGTCAACGCCATGGGGGCCTTCGCGGTCACATTCACGACGGCGATACCTCCCGCACTGTGCGTCCTGTTCATCTCCGATCAGACCGATGCGTTCTTCTGGGCATCGTTCACGTCCAGCGTTCTGATGTTCTTCATCGGATACTACTTCGCCCCGTTCAAAGCGCTGTGGGCGAAGGCCGTGTGGGGACTGACCCTCGTGGGGACCGCGCTCAGCCTGACGTTCTTCGCCGCTATCTTCGGCGGATGATCCGGAAAACAGGTGGGCCCGCCCGGATTTGAACCGGAGTCAGCGGCTCCCAAAGCCGCAAGTATACCAAGCTAGCCCACGGGCCCACGTCTCGGATTATTCCCCGGTTGCTAATAAAGTTTCAGATGAGACCGCGGTTCTTCATCTCGTCGATGAGCATCTTGGTAGCGAGGCCGCGGTGGGAGATGACGTTCTTCTCATCGGTGGGGATCTCCGCGAACGAGTGCTCGCCGTCCGGGGTGAAGATGGGATCGTATCCGAACCCTCCTTCCCCTCTCTCCTCGAAGAGTATGTACCCGGGGCACTTGCCGGTGACGACTATCCTCTCATCGCCCACCCAGCATCCGATGCAGCACTTGAACACGGCACGCCTGTCCTCCACGCCCTCCATGAGCTTCAGGATCCCGGCGTTTCCGATGGTCTTCTGGCCGTATGCCGAGTACACTCCGGGGAACCCGCCGAGGGCTTCCACGAAAAGTCCGGAATCGTCGATCATGAAGTCGCGGAGGCCCTCGCCGTGGAGCTGTTTCATTCCCTTGTCGACGACCTCCTCCAGGTAGGCGGTTTGGACCTCGTCGTACTCGCGGTTAACGTGGACCATCTCCACGCCGAATCCGTCGAATGCGAGCTGGTATTCCCTGACCTTGCCGGGATTGTGGGTGACGACGTTGAGCTTCATGTGTATCTTCCTCTGTCCTTGATCTCCTGGACCTTATCCATGACCGCCTTGGAGCCGGTCTTGACCCTGCAGTACTCATCGAGAAGTGCCAGATACTCGTCCTTGAGCTTAGGGTGAGCGGACGAGAAGGCCCTCTCGAGCAGCCTGATGTCCACTCCCATGTCCTCGGTCTCCACCAGTGAGTTCCCCATGGAGAAATCGATGAAGCACAGCCTGCCGTCCTCCATGACGATGATGTTGGAGGTGGTCAGGTCCCCGTGGGACAGGTTGGCGTTGTGAAGGAGTGCCAGATTGTGCCCTATCTGCCTGCAGACCCTCTCCGCCTCGGAGGGGTTCTCGTCGAGGAATCTCTTGGCGGTGACACCCCTGATGTCCTCCATGACGATGCTTCCCTCGACGGTGTCGACGGAATAGATCACCGGGGTCCTGAGGCCAGCCAGCCTGGCATCCCTGATGATCCTTGCCTCGGCGCGGATGCGCCTGGACCTGATGGTGGCATCGAGCTCCGGCACGCGGTAGCCCTTGGGGGTGCGGACCTTGCGGACGGCCGGCCTTCCCAGGAAAGAAGTGCGGTAGACTGTGGCCTCCGCTCCCGTGGCAATTACGTCGCCGTCCGAATCCATGGTGTCCAATCGGACGCGATTATAATATAATTTATGAATGAGCGAAACTTAACGAGGGACGTGAACCGCTTCCCTACTGGCTGCAAGTCGTTGGATGACATGCTAGGCGGCGGCATCGAGACCGGCGCCGTCACCCTGTTCTACGGCGAGGCAGGATGCGGTAAGACCAATATCTGCCTCCAGATGGCAGCCAACGCGTGCCGTCGGGGGAAGAAGGTGGCCTATGTGGACACCGAGGGCCTATCCTACGACCGTGTTCACCAGATCTTCAAGGACGATGCCCTTATGAAGGAACTCCTGGTATTCTCGGTCCACAGCTTCCAGGAGCAGTCCGACCGCGTCGAGCAGATATCGAGGATTGCGAAGAACGGCATCATCGGTCTGATCGTCGTGGATTCCATGACCATGTTCTACCGCCTCAATTACGACGATATGGACATGAGGAACGACTTCATCCGCCAGACCGAACAGCTCCTCCATGTCGCCAGGGAGTACGAGATCCCCGTCGTGATCACATCCCAGGTCTACACAAACATCAACACGGGATCCATCGAGTTCCTGGGCGGCCACGCGATGCACCACAACGCGAAGACCATCATCCGCTTCGACCTGAGGGGTGCGGCGGGGGTCAGGACCGCCGTGATCATCAAGCACCGCAGTCTTCCCGAGGGAAGGACGGCCCTGTTCAGGATCACAGAGGACGGCGTCCGCGACCTCTGAATTCCGAAGAAAAAGGTTCCGGGGTCTCCCCCGGAAAAGCGGGTTTCAGACTTCCCTGTTGATGGCGTAGTCGGCAAGTGCCAGCATGAAGTCCTTGTCGTCGGAGGGCGGCAGGATGTCGAGGTACGCCTTGGCGGAGGCGATCTTGTCCTCGGCTGCCTTCTTGTTGTACTCGATGGCGCCGATCTCCCTCATGATCTCCATTCCCTCGCGGACCTCGGCCTCTGTGGCCTTCATGTTTCCGAGGATGCTCTTGAATTTGGCGAGCTTCTTCTCGTCCTTGAGGTGCTCGAGGGTGTAGGTCACCATGAGGGTGCACTTTCCTTTCCTCAGGTCGTTACCGACGGACTTCCCGGTCTTGCTAGTGTCTCCGGCGATGCCCAGGTAGTCGTCGAACATCTGGAATCCGAGTCCCATGTCGAGGGCGTACCTGTTGATCGCATCGACGACCTTCTTGTCGGCTCCTCCGCAGAGGGCCCCTCCCGCGGCTGCGGCGGCGAAGAGTACGGAGGTCTTCAGGAAGATGGTCTCGGTGTAGTGGGCCTCGTCGATGAGCTTGCCCTCGTTGAGGATGTCCATCTCCTGTCCGCGGGCGAGGTCCCAGACGGCCTTGGTGACGAACCTGAGGACCTCCCTCATGGCCTCGGCGGGGATGTCGAGCTCCGCAATGATCTGGAACGCCTTGGCGAAGAGGGCATCCCCAGCCAGGATGGCGGTGGGCTCGTCGTATCCGACGTGGATGGTCTTCATGCCGCGCCTCATCTCGTCCCCGTCCATGAGGTCGTCGTGGATCAGGGTGAAGTTGTGGATGTACTCGATGGCGACCGCCAGGGGCATCGCTTTCTTTTTGTCGCCCCCGACCGCACCGCAGGCGGCCAGGACGATGGCGGGCCTCATCCTCTTGCCGCCCGCGTAGGGGTACTGGCGGGAGGCCTCGATGAGCCTCATGGGCTCCTCGTCGGGAATGTAGCTCTTCATGGGTCCGTCGACTTCGGCGGAGGTCTTCTTTAGGTAATCCTTGGCATCCATTTCATTCACTCTCCTTCATTGCTCTCATCCAGTCGGCGGTCTCGCCGAGGACTACGTATCTGGCATTCGACAGTTGTTTGATGTCGGTGCATCCGGTCAGCATCATGGCCGCACGGAGCTCCTCCCTGAACAGCATGAGTTTCTTCTTGACGGCCTCGGCCGATTCCATCGCGTCGCGCAGGATCGCGCGTGCGCATCCTCCCGCCACGGCGCCCATGGCGATGGCGGAGGCGAGGTGGGTTCCGTCCAGCAGCCCTCCCGATGCTATGAGCGGGAGCTTGGCGCATTTGGCCTCCCTGAGGGAGACGGGGGTGGGGATCCCCCAGTCGAAGAACGTGGTGCCGAGCTCGGTGTGCAGTTCGTCGTCCGCGAGCTGTGCGCGGTACATCTCGACGGCGGAGAAGCTGGTCCCGCCCATTCCGGCCACGTCGATGGCGCGGACGCCGATGCCCCTGAGGCGCTCGGCGGTGAAGGCGTCGATACCGGCGCCTGTCTCCTTGACGATGATGGGATACTTCACCGCAAGGTCCCTGATCCTGTCCCTGACGCCGGCGCCGTTGGTGTCTCCCTCGGGCTGCACGACCTCCTGCAGGAAGTTGAGGTGGACGGCGACGTAGTCGGCATCGATCAGGTCCTTCGCCTGGCCGACCATATCGTCGGAGAAGATATCCTTGCTTTGCTGTCTGACGAGCTGGGGTGCGCCGATGTTCCCGATGACGAGGGGGACATCGTAATCCTTGATGACGGAGTAGGATTCCGGATCCACCCCAGTGACACCGGCCCTCTCGCTCCCAACCCCCATGCCGATACCGAGGTCGGCGCAGGCGGAGGCGATATTGGCGTTGATCTTCCTGGCGCCGGAGAATCCTCCGGTGATGGCGGTGACGATCAGGGGGAAATCGAGCTTCTTCCCGAGGACGTCGGCGGTAAGGTCGATCTCGTCCATGTCGATCTCGGGGAGCGCGTTGTGGACGAGCCTGACATCGTCCCAGTAGCAGTGGTCGGGTGCGATCCTCTCTTTGGCGCAGATGTCGATGTGCTCCGCCTTGCGGCTCCTGATGGGCTCTCCGGTCATTCAAGTCCTCCTTTTGCGATTGTGCATGTAACTGTCTCGCCTTTCAGCAGCGAGTAGAGGCGGTTGGGGGCGTTGCCGTTCACAAGGACGCACCTCCTGTCCGCCGTGGTCATCTTGAGCATCGCGATCATCTTGCCGCGTATGCCTCCCGTAACGTCTGCGACGTTGGATTCCGTCTCGAGTTCGTCGAGCTTTGCGCGGGTGACCGTGCCCAGCATCCTGGCGTGCCTGTCGGTCTTGGGGTTCCTGTCGTAGAGGCCGTCGATGTCCGAGACGAAGATGACCTCCTCGGGATCGAACATCCTGCATAGCGCCTCCATGCACTGGTCTCCCGACAGGATGCCGAAGCCGGTGCTGCGGTCGGTGACCACGTCGCCGAACATCACGGGCATGATGCCCAGGTCTACGAGCCTCCTCAGGGGCTCCTCGTTATCGATGATGAGCTTCCCGTTGTCCATGACGAAGCAGGATCCCGGGGGGACGGAAACAGCGGGGATGTTGTGGGCGAGGAGCTCCTCGACCACCATCGAGCTGAGCTCGCGGGTGTCGCACATCGTACGGGCCGCCGCGGGGATCTGGGACTTGTCCTTGAATCCCTCCTGCAGGCGGTTCTCCTTGGCGACGATGTGTCCGAAAGAACCCGCTCCGTGGACGATGATGACGTCCTTCCCCGAACGGGCGATCTCGTCCGCGAGACGGGCGACGGTCTCCCTGTTGAAGGTCCTGTAATCGGCCTTTCCCGTGATGACGCTGCCGCCCAGCTTGATTAGAATCATCGTGAGTTAATCGCGCGCGCCTAATAAAAGATTGCGCGGAAACGGGTATGATAATCGCCAGCCTGAGTAAAGGAACGGGGGCCGGGGCCCCCTAAGGAATTTCAGAACAGCCCCTTGGACTCGGCGGCGACCTCGTCGAATTCGTCCTGAATCTCCTTCTCGGGCTCGGGGGTCATGAGGCTGACCGCGATTATGGCGATGAGCGCGAAGAGGAATCCGGGCACAAGCTCGTACAGGCCGGTGTCGTAGGCACAGAGACCGAACACGCTGTCGGCGGACAGGAAGGTGTTCCAGATGATGACGGTGATGAATCCCGTGATCATTCCGGCGAGGGCACCCCAGCCGTTGGACCTCCTCCAGTACAGGGAGAGGAGGACGACGGGTCCGAACGCCGCACCGAATCCCGCCCATGCGAACGACACGAGGTCCATGATGGAGCTCTCGGGGTCGAGCGCGATGGCGGCAGCGACGATGGCGATGATCACGACGACCGCCCTAGCCATCCACATGAGCTCCCGGGGAGCGTACTACTTCTTGGTGAGGCTCATGAGGTCGTTGGTGACCGCCGCGGAGGCGACCAGGAGCTGGGAGTCGGAGGTGCTCATGACGGCAGCCATCAGCGCGGAGTACAGGACACCCATGATGATTGGCGCGAAGATGCCGCCGACCATGACGATGAAGATCGTCTGGGCATCGGACTTGGTGGTGAATCCGGGGTGGTAAGCCTGTCCGACGAGACCGACGAGGATGGCGAACGCGAGAGCGACGATGATCCATCCGGTACCGACGCGCCTGGCGACCTTGGCCTCTTTGGGGTCCTCGAGGGCCATGTACCTGACGACGACGTGGGGCATACCGAAGTATCCCAGACCCCACGCGAGGGAGGAGATGATGGACAGGGCGGCGATGGTGGATCCGTCGGCATTCTTGAAGAAGTCGAAGAATCCGGAGAACGCGGGTCTGTCCGCGACGGCCATGACCTCGTCCCATCCTCCGAGCTCGCCTATGGCGGCGAGGGGGACGATGATGATGGCCACGATCATCAGCATTGCCTGCAGGACATCGGTCCAGCAGATCGCCTTGAAACCTCCGAGGACGGTGTAGGCGATGATGACGACCACACCGATCAGCATGCAGGGGACGTAATCCAGGTCCACGAAGGACATGAGGATGTTCCCGGCGCTGACGAACCCGGATGCGACATAGGGGATGAAGAAGACGATGATGGCGATGGCGCTCATGGTCTTCAGGTAGTTCTTCTGGTCCCTGAAACGGTTGGAGAAGAACTGGGAGAGGGTAAGGGAGTCCTTAGCCTTCTTGGTGTAGTTCCTGAGGCGCTTTGCGATGAGCAGCCACGCGAAGTAGGAACCGATGGCGAGACCGATTCCGATCCATGCCTGTCCGATACCGAAGAGGTAGATCGAACCGGGCAGTCCGAGAAGCAGCCATCCGCTCATGTCGGATGCCTGCGCGGACAGGGCCGCCACATAGGGATTGAGTTTCCTTCCGCCCAGGATGTAATCGTGGAGTCCGTGGGACCTGTTGTAGAAGTAGAATCCCACAAGGAGGACGATCACGAAGTAGGCGATGAAACCTATGAGGACAATGTAATCCATTGAGATTGCTCCTTGATAGGGGTGCTATCGGCTGATGATATAATAAGATTCTAGAATGGAATGTCAAAAAACTGATTGATACGCTCAACTCATTGTCCTGTCGGACAGGGAAAAACAGCTCCGCCCAACGGATGAGAGTTAAAAGTGGACAGCGTGGGTGCTTTCCCGTGCACTTGCGCAACACAGTACGCGACACCTACGTGAGTGGGCTTAACTGCCGGGTTCGAGATGGGACCGGGTGAACCCCACTGCTGTGGCCGTCCGAACACCACGATATCTAGGACATATATAACGGTTTCTTGAGAAGTGTGGGTAGCGGAACCGGGCGGACGCCGGATCCGCGATGAAAGGTTTACTGGGGCTGGTTGTACTCGGCCTCTCCGGAGTCGATGAAGTCGTTCCAGAGCTTGATGGTCTCGGCCGCCTCTTCCTCGTCCATCACTTCGATGGCGAATCCGGCGTGCACGACTACCCAGTCTCCGACCTTCACGTCGACCATGGAGATGTTGGCGGGCTTCATGGTGCCGCCGAAGTCAACCTGCGCCTCGTCGCCGTCGATGGCGACGATCTTGGCGGGGACTGCTAGACACATTTGCATCACTCCGACATGATTTTGATGATGGCCTCTGCGGGCTGGCCGTCGCACTCCTCGAGGGCCTTGACGGCCTTCTCGCGGTCGCAGCCGGTCTGGGACATGACGAGTTCGATGTCCTCATCGGCGAAGACTGGTCCTGCGGGGACCGCCTCTCCGCCTGCGGCTCCGGGAGTCATCTCGGTGACGACACCGGAGACCTCGTAGCTCTTCTGGCCCTTCATCTCGATGCAGGTGACACTCGCGTTGGTAATCACGATGTCCTTGTCGTTGCACTTGATGATGACCTGCTGTACTCCGGCGACGGTGCTCTGGGTGATACCCATCGAGCGCATCGCCTTCTGCATCTGACGGGGGTTCATGCCCCTCATTCCGCCTGCCATAATGACCACCCTATTATCGCACGTGTTTTTAATGATTGGTCAAGCGAGGGACTTCTCGACGGCGGCCACCAGGGCGTCGAAGAGCTCCTGTGCCTTGGCCTTGTCGGGGATGCCTCCCTGTGCGTTCTCGGGCTTCCCGCCGCCCCTTCCGCCGAACGCGGAGAGGACCTCCGGGAGGATCTTCCTGCAGTCAACCTTAGAAGTGCCAGATGCGATGAGGGCGGATACGCTCTCCCCGACGGAGACGAAGACGACCGCTGCCCCCTTGGACCTGAACTCCTCGGCGGCGTCGGACAGGGTCTTCCTGTCCGCATCGGCGAACATGGATGCGTAGACGGGGGTCCCGTTGACATCCCTGGGCCGGAGGTTCCTGATCGCCTGCTTCGCGGAAGCCTTCCTGGCCTCCGCTGCGACCGCCAGGTCCTTCTTCATGTTGGCGACGGTCTTAACGATATCCTGGGGTTTGCTGTTGGCCTCGTCGATGACCTGGAGGCAGATGTTGGCCAGCTGCATTGCGGCCTCCCTGGCCGCCCTGCCGACCTTGAAGTGGATGGCGACGCCGTCCTTCCCTGCGGAGACCTTCCTGTCGACGAAGAGCATCTCCAGCTCCCCTGTCTCCATGACGTGGACCCCGGAGCATGCGGAGTAGTCGATGTCGCCGATGGACACGACGGTGATCTCCTGCCCCTCGGGGATCTTCTCCAGCTTGATCCTGACCTTCGAGATATCCGGATCCTCCCTGGACATGGTGGTCTTGCGCACGTTGAGGTTGTTCTCTATCTGCTGGTTGGCGAAGACCAGGGCCCTTCCGATGAGGTCCCATCCGATGTCGTGGTTGACGATGACGTACTTCTCCTCGGGGGAGATGTAGATCTTGGTGATGGCGAGCTCCGGGTCCTCGCGGTGGAGGGAGCAGAAGAGGAGGTGCTCCCCGGTGTGTCCCATCATGAGGTCGAACCTGCGGTCCCAGTCCAGGCTGCACCAGACGCGGAGCCCGACGCTGAGGTCGTGTCCGGGAACCACATGGACGATCTCTCCCGAATCATTGTAGTGGACGTCGGTCACGCGGAAACCGTTGATGGTCCCCGTGTCGCAGACCTGTCCCCCGCCTCCGGGATAGAAGCAGGTGCAGTCCATGATGATCTCGTCCCCGTTGATGGAAACGATGCCGGCCTCGAACTCCGACATGTACCCATCGTGCCTGAACACCTCGTCAGCCATTGTTATCCTGTCTCGTTAGAGCCTTTCAATATAAGTATGCGTTTGTCTATTCAGAAACAAGGTGACTGTATGGGCGATTTGAAAGAGTTTGACCAGCTGGACAGACGTATCATCGAGATGCTTTGTACCTCCAGCCAGGGCTCCTACCGTCAGCTCGCCAAGCAGCTCGGCGTCCACCCCACCACCCTGATTCAGAGGGTCAAGGCCCTTGAGGACAAGGGGGTCATCAACGGGTACCGCGCCAAGGTCGACTACGTCGCCATGGGCTACGACTACACCGGTCTGGTCCAGGTGTTCTCCGACAACATCGAGAAGGTAGAGAAGGAGATCAGGGACATCCCCGAGGTCGTCGCGGTCTACGACGTCACCGGAGAGGCCGACGCAATCGTCGTGGTCACCTGCCTCGGAAGGGACGAGTTCTCCGCCGTCGTCAAGAGGATCAACTCCCTGGAGGGGGTCAACAAGACCAACACCTCCGTTGTCCTTAACATCGTGAAATCCTCCAACGAGTTCGTCCCTCCCCTGATGAACACCCCGAATAACGGATGATCTCACAGTCTGACACATTTCAGTTTAGCCGTTTCCAGAGAGCGTTAAGGCTTCCAAATAAGGGTCCCTCTCGCACGCGCATTCTTTTAATATGGCCTATCTATAGCACGGCCATCGAAAGAATTGAGGCATCTCAATGAGAAGAACGAACACTTGCGGAGAGCTCAGAGCCTCCGACATCGGCAAAGAGGTCTGTCTGGAGGGATGGGTTAGGTTCTCCAGGGACCACGGAGGAGTGAGGTTCATCGACCTCGCTGACAGGTACGGAATCACCCAGGTCGTCTTCGACCCTGAGGACCTCCCCTCCAATGCCAATAGGGATGCCATCGCCAAGACCATGGACACCTTCTCCCGCGAGTCCTGCGTCCTGATCAACGGAAAGGTCAGGGCCCGCGTCGAGGGAACCGCCGTGGAGTCCAACCCCACCGGCGAGATCGAGGTGCTCATCACCCATGCCGAGCTCCTGTCCAAGTCCAAGCTCCCCCCGTTCGAGATCGGGGACCAGAAGGAAGGGGTCCTCCCCGACGAGGACACCCGCATGAAGTACAGGTACCTGGACCTCAGGAGGACCGACATGATCCGCACCATGGAGTTCAGGAGCAGGCTCGTGCACCTGGCACGCGTGTACCTCGAGTCCCAGGGATTCCTGGAGATCGAGACCCCGGTTCTGGGAAGGTCCACCCCCGAGGGCGCTAGGGATTACATCATCCCCTCCCGTGTCCACCCCGGAACCTTCTACGCGCTTCCCCAGTCCCCCCAGCAGTTCAAGCAGATGCTGATGGTCGGCGGAATGGACCGCTACTATCAGGTCGCAAGGTGCTTCCGCGACGAGGACTCCCGCAAGGACAGGCAGCCCGAGTTCACCCAGCTGGACATCGAGATGTCCTTCTGCGATTCCAAGGATATTCAGGACCTCATCGAGGGAATGGTCTCGTACATGTGGAAGGGACTCTACGGCACCGAGCTCAAGACCCCCTTCCCCCACATCGGATACCGCGACGCCATGGAGAGGTTCGGATCCGACAAGCCCGACATGAGGTACGGGCTGGAGTTCACCAAGCTCACCGACGTCGTCAGGGACGTCCCCTACAAGATCTTCCAGAGCATCATGTCCGAGGGCGGAATCGTCGCCGGAATGTGCATCAAGAAGGAGATGGGAGAGGTCGGAAGGAACGAGGTCGACCGCTACATCCAGTACGCCAAGAAGTGCGGACTGGGAGGCCTCACCTGGATGAGGTGCGAGAACGGCGTCCTCACCTCCAACATCACCAAGTACTTCACCCCCGAGATCCTCGAGAACATCAAGACCACCCTGGGCGCGGAGGAGGGAGACCTGTGCTTCCTCATCGCCGGTCCCTGGAAGTCCACCTACGAGGGCGGAGGGTTCCTCAGGAGGAAGATCGCCGAGGACCTCGGAATGGTCCCCGACAACGAGTTCATGTTCTTCTGGATGGACCAGAACCCCATGTTCGAGATCGACCCCGTCTCCGGCAAGCGCGACGCGTTCCACCACCCGTTCGTCCTGCCCACCGGCGACCTGGATGACCCTGACTGCGGCGGAGCGTGCTTCGACCTCTGCCTGAACGGAAACGAGCTGGGATCCGGCTCCGAGCGTATCCACGACGCCGAGACCCAGATCGAGGTCTTCCACAGGCTCGGACTCTCCGACGAGACCATCCAGGCCAGGTTCGACTACTTCGTCGAGGCCCTCTCCTACGGAGCGCCGCCCCACGGAGGAATCGCCATCGGTATCGACAGGCTCTGTGCGATCCTGCTCAACAAGGACACCATCAGGGAGGTCATCGCCTTCCCCAAGAACAAGAGGGCGGTGTCCCTGCTCGACGGATCCCCGTCGCCGGTCGACGACGAGAAGCTCCAGGAGCTGCAGATCATCTCCCTGGCGGGAGACTTCGACATCTCCGACGCCGAAGAGTTCAACCCTGACGCGGAGCAGTAAAACAGTACAGACCCAGATGCCCCTTTTGGCATCTGGGTCATTTTATTATCAAAGGTTTCAGAGCCTAGACTTGATGATCCTCTTGGCGGCATCCACGATGTCCGCGGAGGAGTACTGTCCGCCGGTGCTCTTCATCACGTAGCCGATGACGCTGTTGGCGGCCTTCTCGTTCCCCTTGCCGTAGTCGTCGACGATCTTGGGGTTCTTGTCCAGGAAGTCCGAGATCATCTTGTCTAGACCCTCGGAGCTGGCGGCGGCCTCGGCCGCATCGATGCCGGTCATCAGGCTCTTGATCTTGAGGGTGCACTCGGTGTCAGTGATCCTGCCGGAGACGAAGTCCTCGATGATCGGGAGGATGTCCTCGACGTTGCCGTCCCTCTCCTCGAACTTCTTCCAGTTGGCGGTGACGGGACCGGCCACCCATTTGACGGCGTTGTCCTTCCCGAACTTCTCGATGACGGTCTCGAAGAACTGTGCCAGATCTATGGATGTGGACACCAGCTGCTTGGCCATCTTGGGGTCGAGTTCGTACTGCCCGGTGATCCTTTGGATCATCTTCGCAGGCGATTCCTTGATCCTGATCGACTTCGCCAGGTCGGCGATGTGGAATATTCCGAGGTCGGGCTCGTCGATGTAACCGTAGTCGGCCTCGAACTCCTTTTTCCTGGCGCCGTAGGTGACGCCCCTGGACTCGTCGAAGTTCATGGTGGCGCGCTCGATCTTACCTCCGGCCTTCAGGACCTTGATCTGCCTGACCATCTCGTAGTTCAGGGCGACCTCGACGTTCTTCAGTCCGGTGACGTTCTTGATCTCGCACCTCTCCTTCCCGACGGAGATGTTGCAGTCGCAGCGGATGCTCCTTTCTCCGCCCTCGGGCAGGTCGATGGTGTGCCTGATGTCCTGCACCAGCTGGGTGAGGAACGCCCTCGCCTCCGCGGGGGAAGCCAGATCGGGTTCGGTGACGATCTCCGCCAGGGGGATCCCGGAGCGGTTGTAGTCCACGAGGGCGTGCATGTCGGAGGTCCTCTTGGTCTTCCCGGGGTCCTCTTCCAGGTGGATCCTTGTGATGCGGATGGGCTTGGTCTGCCCGTCCTTGGTGTTGAGGTAGTACATCCCCCTCTCCCCGACGGGGTGGTCGTACTGGGTGATCTGGACGGACTTCGACATGTCCGGGTAGAAGTAGGTCTTCCTGGAGAACCAGGTGGTGTCGGTGACGGTGCAGCCCAGCATCTTGGCGAGCATGATTCCGTAGACCAGGACCTGGCGGTTGAGGACGGGCCTGGATCCGGGCATCCCGAGGCAGACGGGGCAAACGTGGGTGTTGGGCGCGGGCGCGTCCGTCGTGGGGCAGGAGCAGAACATCTTGCTCCTGGTTGGGAGCTGGACGTGGATCTCCAGTCCGATCTTCACAGGACCACCTCCGCCTTCCTGACGGTGAACATCTTGTCCCATTCCTCGGCCATTGTGAGGAGCATGTCCTCGTTCCAGTGGTCGGTGACGAACTGCATCCCGACCGGCATGCCGTCCGCGTTGTATCCGCAGGGGCAGTTGAGGTGTGGGGTTCCGGCGAGGTTCGGGGGAACGGTGAGGAAGTCAGCCTTGTAGCTCTCGACGGGGGTCATCTTGGAGATGTCGTCGAACCTGGGAGACACGAAGGGCATGGTGGGGGTTAGCACGGCATCGTGCCTTTCGAAGATCGCCTTGTAAGCGTCGATGACGCCCATCCTGACCTGCAGGGCTTTGGCGTAGTATCTGTCGCGGAATCCCTCCATGCGGGTATAGGTCCCCAGCAGGATCCTCCTCTTGGCCTCCTCGCCGAAGTATTTGTTCCTGAACGAGGTGAAGTAGGCGTCGAATCCGAGGGTGTAGTCGCCGTCCTGGTGCCCGTACCTCATTCCGACGTAGCGGGCGAGGTTGGTGGACGCCTCGGATGTCGCCAGGACGTAGTAGGCGGGCATGGCGTAGCGGAGCTCGGGCATGTCGACGTACTCCACGTCGATCCCCATCCCCTTCAGGGTCTCGAGTCCGTCGTTGAATGCGCCGAGGACATCCTTGGCGATGCCGTCGACGGCCTCCTTGGGGACGGCCACGGACTTCATCTTCGCATGTCTGATCTGCAGCTCGGGCTGGCAGCAGGAGGTGGGGTCCTTCTCGTCCTTGCCCGAGATGACCGGGAGATACTCGGAGAGCTTCTTGGGATCCACGGAGAGGAGTCCGACCTTGTCGAGGGAGTTCCCGTAGTCGATGAGACCGTAACGGGACACCCTTCCGTAGGTGGGAACGATCCCGTAGGTACCGCAGAAACTGGCGGGGCAGCAGACGGATCCGCCGGTGGAGACTCCGAGGGAGACGTGGTCGTCGAGGACGGCTGCGGCGCAGGCGGATCCCCCAGAAGAACCGCCGCAGGAGCGGTTGGTGTCGAAGGGGTTGCGGGGTACCCCGAAACCGGAGTTGGCGGAGAAGGTACCGAATCCGAACTCGTCCATGTTGGTTTTCCCGACGAGCATTCCCCCGGCCTTCCTCATTTTGGCGATGGGCGTGGCGTCGAAGACGGGGCGGTAGCCCTCCAGGATCCTGGAGCCGGCGCAGGTCTCGAAGTCCACGGAAGTGAGGTTGTCCTTCGCGCTGAACAGGAACTTGGCGTCCCCGAGTTCCGCATCCTTCGCGAAGTCGTTGAACATCTGGTATTTCTCGTTGATCTTCACGAGCTTGGACAGGGTGTCGGCGTCGCTCATACCAGCTTCGGCCCCCTGATGTAGTTCTCGTAGGTCTTCATGTCCTTCAGGAGCTCGGCTGAGTCGATCTCCTGATCGGGGACGTCGTCTCTCAGAACATCGGAGATGTCGACGGGGTTCACTCCGACGCCATCGTGGCCGGGGGCCTCGTCGAGCACTTTGAAGTAATCGAGGATGTCCTGGAGATCGCTGCTGTACTTCTCCAGCTCCTCGTCGGAAAGCTCCAGGTGAGCGGTTTTCGCTACACGTGCGACGACTTTTTTATCCATATGGAAGACCGGCGCACCCATTGGGTGCGCCTAATAAAATATTATCGCGTTTAGTCCGCGGTCGGCTCGTTGTACAGGACGATGCCGTAGAGGGTGACGTACCCGTCCTCGAACTTGAAGTCCAGGCCGTTGTCCTCCAGATACTGCATCATGATGATGCCGTAGGCGCTGATGGAAGGCACCCTCTGGTCTGGGTTGTCGCAGGCCTCCGGGTATCTGCAGTGGTCGCAGTTGTTGCATCCTCCGTCAGCCAGCGCCAGGGTCTTGTATCCCTCGCTCCTGAGGCCGTTGTTGAACTTCCTGATGTATGTCTGGGTGTCGGACGACAGACGGTCGATCATGACCCTGTCCTTGTGGTCGACCTTGAACTTGCAGTAGACGATGACGGCCTTGGAGAACTTCTTCAGGGCGGAGAGGCACTCTCCGAGCGTTCCGGCCCCCGGTGGACATCCCCAGGTGACGCCGTAGCAGTGGCAGGCGTTCTGCTCGCAGAGCTTACGGCAGTACTCGGCATCCTCCTTTGTGGGTTTCGGGACGGTGGCATCCTTAAGGCTGAAACCGACACCGTCCTCGCCGACGTACTTGATCCATTTGTCCATCATGTTCATGCTGAAAGGAACCGCGTTCCTACGTATAACCAACTTTCGCCGAATGGACGGAACTTAACGGATATTGAGATGTGCCAGATTGTCCCGTGCCTCGGGGGCGTTGCTGAAGATCATGCCCACCTTTTCGCAGTCCGCCATCTCGCTGCACTCGGCGCAGGTGGCATATCCCTTTGCCATGGCGCACTGTCTGATGGGGCACAGGGATTCGCAGTAGACGGTCTTCCTGCCGTTCATGCGGCATCCGTCGCAGTTGACCATGTCCGGAGTGATCTCTACGTTGTTGAGCCTCGACCACTCCTCGGCGATCTTGCTGCGCATTTCGTCGTCATCGTTTACGGTGGCGATGCGGGCCTTGCACTTGCTGCAGTCCAACCCGCAGTACGCGACAATGGGGTCCATGGATGCCGGATGTCTCTTCTGCGGAATATACGTTTCACTCACAGGACGGGATTCCGGCCGAAATAGTTTATAAACTATCTGCACGATTTCCGACGCATGGCAGACGACGCTGCCGGTAACGCACCGGCCAGAGACCCCGCGGCGCAGAAGAAGTACGATGCTGCGATGAAGAAGATGGATATGGGTGACTTCAAGGGAGCTTTCAGCGCGTTCAAGAAATTCACGGAGGAATACCCCGACGATGCGGAGGGCTGGTACAGCCGTGCCGAGTGCGGGAACTATGCCTCCGGGATGTTCGGCGCCCGCGTCAAGGAGGACGAGATCGAGGCGGCCTACACCAAGGCAATCGAGCTCGACGACAGCCACCCCGAGTACTATCAGTCCTACGGACTGTTCTGCATCTCCATCGGAAAGTACGAGGAGGCAGAGAAGGCATACAACGAGGCCGCCGCTATCGACGAGTCCATGGCACCTTCCCTCTACTCCGAGTTCGCTATCGAGTACTACAACAACGTCCTTGCTCAGTACGGCGAGATCCTCGACGACCCCAAGGCACGCGTGAAGTACGCGAAGAAGGCCCTCGACTACATGCTCAAGGCACTTGACATGGGCGAGGACGAGGCAAGGAACCTTCTCAACTAAACATATCGACGGGGCTCAGCCCCGCCTTTCTTTTTTTTGAATTTATGCAGATCCAGTATGCGGTCGGCATCCGGAAACGGAACGGAAAAATGGTAGCGAGGGGTCGATTTGAACGACCGGTCTCCGGGTTATGAGCCCGACGGGATATCCTGGCTACCCTACCTCGCTATGGTGTGCCCTACCATTCGCTTGATATAAAAGGATTTTGAACCCCGTCCGAGGGGGTTCAGAAGAACTTCTTGAGGACCATCAGGTCGTTGATCTTGCCCTGGATCTTGATCTTCTTGGTGACATAGGCGCGCATGGGCCTCATGTCGCCGTCGATGAGCTTCGTCAGGGTCTCGGGGGTGGAGGTCAGGACGACGTCCGCAGCGGGAAGCATCTCGCATCTGAAGTCGGAGATGACGGCGTTCTCGAGTTTGAAGGAGTACTTCTCCTCGCCGAGGTCGATGTTGAAAGTCTTGACAAGGTTCTCGACCTCCTTCCTGACTTTCTCGTCCTCGGACATCCTCTGATTGGCTTTGTCGATGAGTCCCTGAATCTGGGCTTCCATGGTCATTTCGTTCACCAGTTGTCGAGACTGCTCGTGAAACGCTTGGACATCATGTCCTTCACGGGTTTCCACGAACGCCTAGTATGTGGGGGAGGACTACCGTTATCCTTAATCCATTTTTCCACAAAGGCTTTGGTAACAGGGTCGCTCGGATATCCGGAACCTATGTCGCATCCGAATTCCCTGGCTATGTCCTCTATGAGCCTATCCCTGGTGACCTTTGCCATGATGGATGCGGCGGATACCGTAGGGAACAGCGCATCGGCCTTGTTCTCGGCATCCACCCTGCGGCCGCCGGTCAGGTTGCTCATGATCGCACCGAACCTCTGGGTGTTGGTCTCGGGGCAGTCGATGTAGACGATGTCGCTGGGGTGTTTCATGATCGCTTCGGCGAACATCCCCATCTCGACCTCGTTGAGGTTCTTCTCCGCCATGCGGCGGTCGAGCTCCTCGGCGGAAACGATGACGACCTCCCAGTGTGCCGCCGTGTCGGATATCTCGGAGAACATGATCTCGCGCTGGGCGGGGGACAGCTGCTTGGAGTCCTTCACGCCTATGTTCCTGAGGACGGAATCGTCCTCGGTCCAGACCGCGCCGACGACGAGCGGACCCATCATAGGGCCTCTTCCTGCCTCGTCGACACCGCACATCATCATGATTGCATGATATATGTGCCAGATAATAAAATTTGATGTATCGCAGCCTTGATACAACCAAAAAAGTAGTTGCCGTATATATTATAAGTAATCTCTCGGCTAAGGGGTAACCATGGCATTGAAGTGCGACGTACAGTACGGAAAGGGCTCCTCCGGGTTCAAACTGACCAAGGTAGGGGTCTCCGGTGTCCGCAAACCCGTCCTCATCGCAAGGCCGGGGATCAACAACTCCGCGAGCAGCGTCGTCAACTGCGAGATCGAGATCTTCGTGGACCTTCCCGCAGCGCAGAGGGGCTCCCACCTCTCCAGGAACGTAGAGGTCCTCCGCGCCGTCGCCGACGAGAGCGTGAAGAAGCCCTACCCCGGGCTGGAGAACCTCGCGGTCGACATGGTCAAGCAGCTGCTCGTGAAGCACGAGTACGCCGAGAATGCGTACGTCAGCATCTGCGCGGAATATTTCAGGGCCAACAAGACCCCCTCCGGAAGGGAGACCCTGGAGAGTTATTCCCTCATCGCCGGTGCCCATGCCACCCGCGGCGGGGACATCAGGAAGACCATCGGCGTCGAGGCCATCGGCATGACCGCATGCCCCTGCGCCCAGGAGACCGTTTCCGAGATGCTTCGTGTCGAGAAGCCCGGATTCCCCATGATGTCGCACAACCAGAGGAACGTCTGCTCCATCATCCTCACCATGGACGACGATGTCAACGTAGAGGCCGATGACCTCATCGACCTCGCCGAGAAGTCCGTCTCCTCCCCAACCTACGAGCTCCTGAAGAGGGAGGACGAGGGCAGCGTAGTGATCAACGCCCACACCAATACCCGCTTCGTGGAGGATGTCGTCAGGAACGGACTCACCCTCGTGGTCCACAACTACGAGAGCCTCCCCGACGACGTCGAGGTCTGCGTGATCTCCGACTCCGAGGAGTCTATCCACAAGCACAATGCCTACGCGGAGCGCACCGCATCCATGGGAGAGCTCCGCGAAGAGCTCGCCCAGAACATCAAGGCGGAGTGAAGGTAAAACAAAAGGACTGAGCCTGCGGCTCAGTCCTTCCATTTCTTAAGTTTCAGTTTTGTAAGGTCGATGTCCTCCAGGAAAACGTTGGGAGGACATTCCAGGCCGTCCACGTGTCCGGTCCAGTATACGACCACTCCCGGACCGAAGATCTCGGTGTACGGGATGAGCTGGTGGAGCGAGTTGTATTTCAACTCGGCCGCATCCCCGAACGAGGCCTTGCTCTCGATCCAGAAGATCTTGTGGCCCTTGTAGTCCATGGGCACCTTGAGCAGGCAGTCGGGAGTCTTGGTCCCCTGGCTGCTGTCCATCTCCCTCTCGTCGGCCTCGGTCTGGTACTCGATACCTTGGGCGTCGAGCCACTCCCAGAGGAGTCCCTCTCCCCATTTGCCGCGCTCCTTGCTCTTTTCGTCTGCGGCGGGGGAGTAGACAAGGTCCTTCTCTGAGGCCTCCCTGAGCTCCTCGGCCGCCTCTTCGCTGTCCAGCAGGGAGGGGTCGCGGACGTACTCCCAGAAGGCCTTCCTCCCGGTCCCGTACTCCTCGAAGATGAACTTCGCGGTGAGGATCGGGGGGAAGTGGTAGCGCTCGGCGATGGTGCAGAAGGAATCCCCGTTCTGCCACTCGCGGAGCATGCGTGCGGATTTTGCCTTGACCTGGTGGAACCTCTTCTTGACGGTGCGGTTGACCTTCTGGTTGATGAGGGTCTCCAGGAGACGGCGGTCGTATCCCTCCTGTTCGAAGGCATCGACGTCGTCCGCGGTCTCGAGGCCGTCGTACAGCCTCTTGTATTCCTCGTACTTCATCGGATCACTGCTTGCAGCAACCGATCTTCTCGACTGCGGAGAGGACTACGTCCTTGACCATGGAGGTGGGTGGGCAGTAGGCGTTCTCGACCCTGACCGCGAACTCCTCGGCGGTGATCCCGTCGACGATGGCCTGGTTCAGCCAGTCGATCCTTCCGGTGATGTCCTCGCCGCCGATGATCTGGGCCCCGACGAGCCTGTGTGTCTTGGCGTCGGCCATGACCTTCACGGTGAGCTCCTTGCCGTCGGGATAGTACCTGGCACGGGTGGATCCCGTGGCCTTGGCGCTGATGAGCTTCTCCCCGTACCAGGAGGCGAGCGCGGTAGACATGCCGGTTCCTGCGATCTGGATGTCTCCGATGACGGAGACCCACGGGGAAGCGACGGGTCCGAAGCTGAGTCCCGCTCCTGCGGCATTTGCTCCGGCGACCTTTCCCTCCCTGACCGCGGAGGATCCGAGCTGTGACATGGTCGGGCCGGGATAGACCGCGCTCTGGCACTGCATAACGTCGCCACAGACGAATACGTCGGGGACTAGCCTGCCGCGCTGGTAGGCCTGCAGGGTGGGAGCGACGCAGAGGGCTCCGAGCTGTCCGATGTCGAGGTTCATCATCTTCGCGAGGTCCACGTTGGCGCGGACCCCGGTGGCGAAGATGACCATGTCGCAGGGGTACTCCTTCCCGAGGGAGGAGACGCTCTCCACCCTATCCTTTCCGTTGACGGCCTGGACGGGCGCCTTCAGGACAATCTCGACCCCCTTGTCCTCAAGGTACTTCTGGATGGGGTCGGCCATGTCCTTGTCTGCGATCCTGGGGATGACCTGGTCCATCATCTCGATGATGGTGACGTCCTTGCCGGCCTCCTTGAGGTGCAGGGCGAGCTCGAGCCCGATGACTCCTGCTCCGGCGATGACGACCCTCTTGGACTTCGCAAGGTACTCCTGCATCTTGCGTCCGCCTTCGACGGTCCTGACGGTGAACACACCGGGGAGGTTCACTCCCTCGATCGGGGGGATGAAGACCTTTCCTCCGGTGGCGAGGATGAGCTTGTCGTAGGGGACGGTCTCCCCGTTGACGGTGACTGTCTTGGTCATGGTCCCGTCCTTGGCGCGGTCGTATGCGGCGGCCTCGACGGTGGTCCCGGTGACGATCCTGATGTTCCTTTCCTTGGCGTACCACTCGGGGGTGTGCATGATCATGTTCTCCCAGGTGGACTTTCCTCCGAGGACCCAGGGGATCATGCAGGGGGAGTATGCAACATCCACGTCCTGGGTGTAGACGGTGATTTCAGCGTCGGGGTCTACCGCCCTGGCGCTCGAGGCGGCGGACAGTCCTGCCGCTCCCGATCCGATTACGACAATTTTCGTTGCCATGTTACTTGCCTTGTGCACCCATTCGGGCAATCGTTTATTAGATTGTCGCAGGGGCGCGGATGCCCGCACGTGACCAAGGGTTAATAAAGCGGACGTGATCGGGCAATCATGAAAGGAAAGAGGCTTCCCAACGAGCTCGAAGCCACCTGGAAGGAGAAGGACATGGCCTTCGGGGAGAAGACCGACGTCCAGGTCCTGATCATGCGCACCAACGGCTGCTGCTGGGCGAAGGCCGGCAACGGCGGATGCACCATGTGCGGGTACCGCACCGCCTCCCTCAACGGGGTCACCGAGGCGGACCTGAATGCGCAGATCGACCAGGCACTGTCCAAGTACAACGGCGAGAAATTCGTCAAGATCTACACATCTGGGTCTTTCTTCGACGAGAACGAGATCCCGGTCTCCGTGAGGGAGAGGGTCTTCGACGAGTACAAGGGATGCAGCCGCATCCTGGTGGAGAGCCGTCCCGAGTTCATCAACAGGGACCTCGTATCCTCTCTCCCCAAATCTCTCACCGTTGCGCTGGGTCTCGAGTCCTCAAACGAGGAAGTCCTCAGGACCTGCATCCACAAGGGGTTCACGGCCGCACAGAGCAAGGCCGCAGGGGAGACAATCAAAGATGCTGGGCTCATGGTCCGCACTTACCTCCTGCTCAAGCCTCCGTTCCTGACCGAGGGGGTGGCGATCGAGGACGCATACCGGTCCGCGGTGTTCGCCGACCCGTTCTCCGATGAGATCTCCATCAACCCGCTGAACATCCAGCACGCAACCTACGTCGAGAGGCTGTGGAAGAAGGGGGAGTTCAGGAGCCCTTGGATATGGTCTCTCATCGAGGTCATGAAACGTCTGTCTGGCACTGTTCATTCCCGTGTCATCTCCTCGCCCTCCGGGGGAGGTGCTCAGAGGGGGGTGCACAACTGCGGATCCTGCGATCAGGCCGCCCTCGCAGCGGTCGAGAAGTTCTCCTTCTCCCAGGACCCCGGGGACCTGGCTGTGACATGCGAATGTAAATCTACCTGGGAACGCTATATCCGGGCAGAGAGGATGCTTGGAACGGCAGCTGACGTCAGCCGCCCGTTCGACAGCGACCTGATGATAAGGATGTGACACGATGGGAGACATGACCGATTTCGACATCAAGAAAGGCTGCTACAAGAACATCGAGGGCGACGGGCTGAAGAACATCATGCAGGCCGTCTTCGGGAACGCCACCGTCGAGGGCGACATGGTCGTCTCCTCCTTCGGGGTCATGGCGAGGATCGAGGCCAAGCCCGTCTCCAAGACCGTCCTCGACGTCAAGGTCACCAACGTCGATGCCAAGGAGTTCAAGGACGAGGACGTCCTCAATTCCAAGAGGAAGCTCAACGAGTTCCTCGAGAAGGCGACCGGTTTCGATGCGAAGGCCCGCATGAAGAGGGCCCAGCAGAAGGCCAAGGAAGGAAAGCTCTGAGGTCCCGCGGGACTTCAAACCTTTCAAACCTTTTCCCCTTATTTGCCCTATAAAGGAACGGGCGCACATTTTATATATCACATCGGGCTACCAACCCACAGATTGGACATTCCTATGTCCGACCAGACGCATCGGGCAATGCTTGATGCACCCCACAGTTCGGCTCATGTCGAGAACGACGTTTTCGAGATGAACGCGGCGTCACGGTCGGAAAAGGAGGCGTTCGTCTGAAATGGCGAGGTTAGCGAAGAGACCCTCGCAGGTGTGATAACATGCCGCAAATGAGACGCCCGAGAAAGGGATCCAGGGCATACGGCCCTAGGAAGAGAGCAAAATCGCAGACGCCGAGGCTTGACTCTTGGCCTGAGATCAGCGGAGCCCCTAAAATCCAGGGATTCGCCGGATACAAGGCAGGAATGACCCACGCGTTTGTCGTAGACAAGAGAGCAAAGAGCACGACCTCCGGAATGGAGATCCAGACCCCCGTGACTGTCATCGAGGTCCCGCCCATGAAGATCGCAGCGGTCAGGTTCTACGAGAACACCATCCTCGGCCTGAAGACCGCCGGCGAGGTCTGGGCAGCCGATGTCGACCCCCTGCTCAACAGGAGGGTCAACGTCCCCAAGAAGGGAGAGCCCGACTTCTCCAGGTTCGACAACATGGACATCGAGGACGTCCGCGTCCTCGCGTACACCCAGCCCAAGATGCTCAAGGGAGTACCCAAGAAGGTTCCTGACCTCATGGAGCTCAGGATCGGCGGCGGAGCCATCTCCGACCGTGTCGAGTACGCAAAGGGAATCCTCGGAAAGGAGGTCACCATCAACGACTTCACCGCAGAGGGAACCCTGATCGACGTCATCGCCATCACCACCGGAAAGGGATTCCAGGGAGTCACCAAGAGGTGGGGTGTCAAGCTGCTCTCCCACAAGAACAGCAAGCACCGCAGGGGAATCGCGAACCTCGGACCCAAGAGGCCCGGATACGTCCGCTCCACCGTCCCCGCAGCCGGTCAGATGGGATACCACCAGAGGACCGAGCTCAACAAGAAAGTCATGAAGATCGGAACCGACGGACAGGAGGTCAACCCCAAGGGAGGATTCCTCAACTACGGAGAGGTCCAGGGAACCTACGTCCTCGTCCACGGATCCGTGCCCGGACCCACCAAGAGGCTCATCCGCTTCAGGGACGCCACCAGGATTCCGGCCAAGGCCGATCAGAGTGCAGCCGAGATCACCTTTGTCTCTACCCAGAGCCAGCAGGGAGCGTGATTTGAATGGCTACTACCAACGTTTATTCCGTGAAGGGTGAGGTCGCTGGAACCATCGAGGTCCCCGCAGCATTCGAGACCGCATACAGGCCCGACCTCATCAAGAAAGCCGTCCTTGCAGCCAACGCCAACAAGAGGCAGCCCTACGGACCCAACAAGATGTCCGGAATGAGGCACTCTGTCAGCACCTGGGGCAAGGGACGCGGAGTTGCACGCGTTCAGCGTCTCCACGACGGACGCAGGGCAACCCAGTCTCCCAACAACATCTCCGGACGCAGGGCGCACCCCCCGAAGGTCGAGAAGATCTGGGAGCAGAAGGTCAACAAGAAAGAGGCCCGCCTCGCAAGGCTGTCCGCCCTCGCATGCACCGCATGCGCAGACTGCGTCAAGCAGCGCGGACACAAGTTCGACGACAAGGTCACCTTCCCCGTCGTGGTCGACGACGCACTCAACGACGTCAAGACCGCAGCCGAGGTCAAGGAGCTCTTCGACATCATCGGTATCGGATACGATGTCGAGCGTGCCAAGGACGGAACCAAGATCAGGGCCGGACGCGGAACCATGAGGAACAGGAAGTACAGGACCCCTGTCTCTGTCCTTATAGTAATATCTGATAAAGACAGGAACGCAGCCGTCTTCAAGGGCGCCAACAACCTCCCCGGTGTACAGGTCGAGGAGATCAGCACCCTGAACACCAGCCTGCTCGCTCCCGGAGGAGACGCAGGAAGGCTCACTGTCTACACCAAGTCTGCAATCGAGAAGATCGGAGAGTGGACCGAATGAAGCAGAGCGACATACTCATCAAGCCGTACGTCACCGAGAAGTCCCTCAACCTCATGAACGGAACTCCGGTGCAGAACTACAAAGACGGAAACAAGATCGAGTTCCTCGTCCACAGGGACGCGGACAAGCAGGACATCAAGACCGCCTTCGAGGAGCGCTTCGAGGTCAAGGTCGTGAAGGTATGGACCCGCATCCAGAAAGACGGGAAGCATGCCATCATCCAGCTCGCAGAGGGATACTCTGCAGAGGATGTCGGCATGAGGGTCGGAGTGTTCTGAGGTGATATGAATGGGAAAAAGATTGAGAACACAGAGGAGAGCACGCGGAGGTTCCCACTACCGCTCCCCGTCCCACAGGCACGTGGATGACATCAGGATCCCCCACTTCGAGGCTCAGGGTACCATCAAGGACCTCATTCAGGCACCCGGAAGGACCAGCCCCCTCGCAGTCATCGATTTCGACGGAAAGAAGACCTACCAGCTCGCCGTCGAGGGCACCGCAGTCGGACAGACCGTCGAGATCGGCGGCAACGTTGTTTCCCCCGGAAACATCCTCGCCCTCTCGAACATCCCCGAGGGAACCCTCGTCCACAACGTCGAGGGACAGCCTGGAGACGGAGGAAAGTTCGTCAAGACCGCCGGAACCAGCGCCCTTGTCGTCAGCAGGGGTAAGGTCGTCATCCTTAGCATGCCCAGCGGCGTGCTGAAGGAGTTCAACCCCAACTGCCGCGCCGTCGTCGGTGTCGTCGCAGGAGGAGGACGCGTCGACAAGCCCCTCGCCAAGGCAGGAAAGAACGTCCTGACCATGAGGAGCAGGTCCGTCACCACCAGGCATACCAGCGGAGTCGCTATGAACGCAGTCGACCACCCCCACGGAGGAGGAAGCCACCCGCACGTCGGTGGACCTAACTGCCACGGAAGGACCGCACCTCCTGGACAGAAGGCCGGATTCATTGCTCCGAAGAAGAAATCCAAGAAGAGGAAGTGAGCTGAATGGCAAAAGCAAAGATCAGAGGATCCCACAAGGCAGCCGTCAGGGCGACCAGGAAGAGAAACTCCCAGATCCAGGCAAGGAAGAAAAAGGAGTTCATGTACCGCGGTATGACCCTCGAGCAGCTGAAGGCACTTCCCTTCAACGAAGTTCTCGAGCTCATCCCGTCCCGCTGCAGGAGGACCTACCTCCGCGGACTCAACTACGAGCAGCAGCTTGTCTTCGACAAGCTCACCGCAGAGGAGGCAGAGGGCACCATCAGGACCCACCGCAGGGACCTGCCCATCCTCCCTTCCTTCGTCGGAAAGAGGGTTGCAGTATACAACGGAAAGGAATTCATCGAGTTCTCCATCGTGCCCGAGATGATCGGCTGCATGCTCGGAGAGTTCGTGCCCAACAGGAAGAACCCGCAGCACTCCGGACCCGGAGTCGGTGCAACCAGGTCTTCCAAGTTCATGCCGCTGAAGTGAGGTGTTAAAGTATGGCTACTAACAAAGGATACACTGTAGTTGCTGACCCCGACACCACCGCTAAGGCGCTGTCCAAGGAACAGCCCATCTCCCCCAAGCTGGCCCGTGAGGTCGCCTGCATGGTCAGGGGAATGACCGTCTCCGACGCAAGGACCGCCCTCGAGGAGGTTATCGACAAGGAGAGGCCCGTTCGCATGAACAGGTACAACAAGCGCGTCGCCCACAAGCCGGGAGTCGGACCTGGAAAGTACCCCGTGAAGGTCTCCAAGGCCGTCCTCGCCTGCCTCGAGAGCGCCGCGTCCAACGCGGATTACAAAGGACTGGATTCCGCCAGCATGAAGATCACCACGATCTCCGTCGCCCGCGGACGCGTCATCCCCGGCCACAGGCCCAGGGCACAGGGACGCGCCACCGAGTGGAACCAGGACACCGTGAACATCGAGATCGTCATCTCGGAGGTTGAGTGAAATGGCATCAGAAAGGAAATTCGTCGCCGAGAACGTCCGCAGGGTCCTCCTCAAGGAGTACCTGATGAAGGAGGTCTCCCGCGCCGGATTCGGTGGACTGGAAGTCCAGAGGACCCCCATGGGCACCCGTGTCATCCTCTCCACCGAGAGGCCCGGACTCGTCATCGGACACAAGGGACAGACCATCAAGAACCTGACCTACGCTATCGAGAAGAACTTCGGATTCGAGAACCCCCAGATCGAGGTTCAGGAAGTCCCCGACGTCTCCCTCAACGCGCAGATCATGGCAGAGAAGCTCGCCTTCTCCCTCGAGAGGGGCTGGCACTTCCGCCGCGCAGGCCACGCGACCCTTAGGAGGGTCATGGAGGCCGGAGCCCGCGGATGCTACATCGTCGTCGCAGGAAAACTCTCCGGACAGAGACACAGGACCGAGAAGTTCAAGGAGGGTTCCATCAAGTACTGCGGTGAGCCCAAGATCCAGTTCGTGGACGAGGGATACGCGGTCGCCAAGCTCAAGATGGGAGTCATCGGAGTCACCGTCCGCATTATGCAGAGCGACTCCAAGCTGCCTGCCGACATCAACATCGTCGACAAGACCACCGCAGCCGAGAGGCTCCCCGACGTGTTCAGGAACACCGCCGCTGCCGAGGCACCCGCCGAGGCACCCGCCCAGGAGAGTGAGTGAACATGGCAGCACTGAAGATCGCAGACATCAGGAACATGTCCGCCGAGGAGCGCAACGAGAAGCTGAAAGAGCTCCGCAACGAGCTCATGCACGAGAGGGGAGTCTCCGCAATGGGAGGCGCCCCCTCGAGCCCCGGCATCATCCGCTCCATCAGGCTCAGCATCGCCCGCATTCTGACCGTTCAGAAAGAGGAGGAGACGCTCTGATGTCAGAGATCTGCCCGAAATGCGGCCTGCCGATGGAACTCTGCATGTGCGAGGAGCTCGCACGCGAACAGCAGAGCGTCCGCATATCGGTGGACACCCGCAGATATGGGAAGACCGTCACCGTCATCGACGGGATTGACGGCAACGACATCGACATCGCCGACCTCGCAAAGAAGCTGAAGAGCAAATGCGCGGCCGGCGGCACCGTCAAGGACGGACGCATCGAACTCCAGGGAGACCACAAGAAGAAAGTGGATGCGGCCCTGAAGGAGATGGGATTCCGCACCGAAGTGAGGTGAAGCCGATGTCTGCCAGCGATATGATGAGAACCGAATTCATTGGCCTCGACGTGGTAGTGCTGTCAGCGCCCTTCTCCGGAATTTCCGGCGTTGTGGTCGACGAGACGAAGAACACGTTCACCATTGAATCGGCCGGAACTGAGAGAATGGTCCCCAAGTCGGGGAATGAGTTCAGGTTCACATATCGCAACGAGCAGATCGACATCGAAGGAAGCAAAATCCTTCACCGACCCGAAGACAGAATAAAGAAGGTTAGGTGAGAATCATAATGACAGCAAAAGCAAGGAACATTGGAATCGAGGTCGCCGCTCCCGAAGGGGAGTGCACCGACCCTAACTGCCCCTTCCACGGCACCCTTTCGGTCCGCGGACAGGTCATCGAGGGCGTAGTCGACAGCATCAAGATGGACAAGACCGTCATCGTGAAGCGCGACTACTTCAAGTTCGAGCAGAAGTACGAGAGGTACGAGAAGAGGTCCGTCAGGTACGCCGCCCACGCAGCACCCTGCCTCGGACTGAAGGTGGGAGACTCCGTCAAGATCATGGAGTGCAGGCCCATCTCCAAGACTGTCTCTTTCGTAGCCGTTGAGAAACAGAAGAGGGTGTGAGTTCGATGAAGGGAATCGCAGGACATCAGATCCGCGGAGTCTGCGAGCAGACTCAGCTCAACGTCATCGACAACACCGGAGCGAAGATCATCCAGATCATTACCGTTCCCAGCTACCACGGGGTCACCAGGAGGCTTCCCCAGGCAGGAGTCGGCGACATGATCATCGCTTCCGTCAAGAAGGGAACCCCCGCGATGCGCAGGCAGATCGTCTTCGCAGTCGTCGTCCGCCAGAAGCGCCCCTACAGGCGCCCCGACGGAACCATGGTCTCCTTCGAGGACAACGCCGCCGTGCTGGTCACCGACACCGGTGAGACCAAAGGAACCGACATCAAGGGCCCCGTCGCCCGCGAGGCCGCCGACAGGTGGCCCAGGATCGCCGCGACCGCCAGCACTATCGTGTGAGGTGTGAAAATGGTCAGCAGTAAAGCAAGGGTACAGAGGAAGGCGCAGTACAACGCACCTGCCCACACCAAGAGAAAGATGCTCTCCGCACACCTGTCCAAGGAGCTCGCGGAGAAGTACGGAAGGCGCACCGCCCGCGTGTGCGTCGGCGACACCGTTGCCGTCGTCCGCGGAGAGGAGAAGGTCAAGGGGGTCGAGGCGAAGGTCATCGAGGTCTTCACCAAGACCGGACGTGTCTCCATCGACGGCGTTACCATCAACCAGGCTGACGGCACTGCCGTCGCGCGCCCCATCCACGCGTCCAACCTGGTCATCACCAAGCTGAACCTCGACGACCCCCTCAGGGCCGAGGCTCTTAACAACAAGGAGGCTGCAGAATGAGCGACCACATTAAGAGAATCGCCATGCCCAAGACATGGCCTATCCCTAAGAAGGCTCACGTCTACGCGACCAAACAGAGGGCCGGAGCACACTCCGTCGCTTCCTCCATGCCCGCGTCGATGATCCTCAGGGACATGCTCAAGGTATGTGACACCGCCCGTGAAGCCAAGAAGATCATCGCCAACCGCGACCTCTTCGTCAACGGAAAGGCCGTTAAAGACGCGAAGACCCCCGTCGGCATCATGGACGTCGTGTCCCTGCCGAAGATGGAGAAGAACTTCCGCGTCGTCCTCACTCCCAAGGGAAAGATCACCCTTGTCGAGATCCCCGAGGCCAACTCCAAATGGATCATGGCCAGGGTTGAGGGCAAGACCATTGTGTCCGGCGGAAAGACCCAGCTGAACCTCTCCGGAGGAAGGAACATCCTCTCCGAGGAGAAGCTCGCCGTCGGAGACTCCGTGAAGCTCCAGCTCGACAACAACGAGATCATCGGAAAGTACCCCCTCGGAAAGGGTGCCTACGTGCTCGTCATCTCCGGATCCCACTCCGGTAAGGTCGAGACCGTCGAGGACATCGAGATCGTCAACGGACCCGCCAGCAACGTCGTCGTCTTCCAGAGCGGAACCCGCACTGTGAAGGAGAACGTCTTCGTCATCGGAACCGGAAGCTCCGAGATCGTCCTGCCGGAGGGATCCCAGTGAGCAACGATGCAAACCCCCTGAGGGCACTCCGCATCGAGAAGGTCACCGTCAACATCGGAGTCGGCGAGGCCGGAGAGAAGCTCGTCAAGGCAATGAAGGTCCTCGAGATGGTCACCGGACAGAAGCCCGTTCAGACCATTTCCAAGACCGTCAACAGGGACCTCGGAATCCGTGTGGGAATGCCCCTCGGATGCAAGGTCACCCTCCGCGGCGAGATCGCAGAGGACTTCCTCAAGAGGGCCCTCATCATCCGCGAGAACCGCGTCTACTCCTACTCCTTCGACAAAGAGGGAAACATGTCCTTCGGAATCTCCGATTACACCGATTTCGACGGAATGAAGTACGACCCGGAGATCGGAATCTTCGGGATGGATGTCAACGTCGTCGTCCGCAGGACCGGAGGCACCAGGGTCGAGAGGCGCGCCCTCCAGGCAAGGCGCATCCCCAAGGAGCACCGCGTTCTCAGGGACGAGGCCATCGAGTTCATGAAGAGCAAATACAGCGTGCAGGTGATCGAATGAAGCCGAAGAAACAGTATGGAAGGCTTGTCGGCTGCGACCGCTGCGGCCGCAGGCGCGGTATTATTAGGAAGTACGGGATGCACCTGTGCCGCCAGTGCTTCAGAGACATGGCCCCGGAGCTGGGCTTCAAGAAATACTCCTGAGGTGATCAAAAATGCAGAGCGATACACTCAACGACGCCATGTGCGTCATCAAGAACGCATCCCTCAGCGGAAAGGCGGAGTGCGAGATCGCACCCTCGTCCAAACTGATCGGCCATGTGCTGAAAGTGCTGCAGGACAACGGATACATCAGCCAGTTCGAGTACGTCGACGACGGAAAGGCCGGCAAGTTCCGCGTCCAGCTGAAAGGAGCAATAAACGACTGCGGGGTCATCAAGCCCCGCTATTCCGTGAAGGCCGTCGACATCGAGAAGTACGAGGCGAGGTACCTCCCCGCCCAGGACTTCGGAGTCCTCATCTTCACCACCACCGACGGTGTCGTCTCCCAGTTCAAAGCCAAGGAGCTCGGCATCGGCGGAAAACTGCTTGCATACGTGTACTGAGGAATGAACAATGACTATTGCAGGGATAATTGAGGATCACATCGCCATACCCGATGGGGTCACCGTCTCTCTGGACGGGAACGTCCTTAAGGTCAAAGGACCCAAGGGCGAACTGAGCAGAACCTTCTCACACCCCCGCGTCAACATCGCAGTCGCAGACGGGAAAGTCTCCGTCAGCTGCGAGTACCCGAGGATCAAAGACAAGGCAATGGTAGGAACCTTCCGCGCCCACGTTAGGAACATGTTCCACGGCGTGACCGAGGGATACACCTACACCTTGAAGATCGTCTTCTCCCACTTCCCTATGAAAGTGGCGGTCAACGACAAGGAGAAGAGGGTCGAGGTCAACAACTACATGGGAGGCCGTGCCCCTAGGTACGCCGTCATCGTTGGTGACTCTAAGGTCAAGATCAGCGGACAGGATGTCACCGTTACCGGCATCAGCATCGAGGACGTCGGACAGACCGCCGCCAACATGGAGAAATGCACCATGAGGCGCGGATTCGATAAGAGGGTCTTCGAGGACGGAATATACATCACCCACAAATCCCACAAGGTGAAAGAATGACCGTAAAAGAGTTCAAGGACCTTCCGGGGTTCAAGGATGAGAACGTCGCCGAGCTCGAATCGATCGGAATCACCTCCGTCGAGCAGCTGAGGGATGCCGTCAACGACGACGAGAAGGCAAAGGACATTATCAAGACCCTTTCCGGAGTCGGTCCCAAGACGATCGACAAGTGGAAGGAGGCCTACAGCGGCGAGTCCAAACCCGCCAAGAAGGCAGCGGACGACGAGACCGAGATCGTCGAGGCCGGAGCTTACACCGTCCAGGCTAAGCCCGAGCTCTCCCCCGAGCTGGTCGACGCACTCGCGAAGAGGGCGATCAAGTCCGGACAGCGCCCGGCGTTCAAGAGGCAGGAGTGGTACAGATACTCCATGCTCGGAGACAAATGGAGGCGCCCGAAGGGAATCCACTCCAAGATGAGGCGCGGATTCAAGAGAAGGCCCCCGATGGTCGAGATCGGATACAGGGGACCGGTTGCCGCAAGGAACCTCCACCCCTCCGGATTCGAGGAGGTCCTCGTCTACAACGTCGACGGACTCGAGAACATCGACCCCAAGACCCAGGCGGCACGCATCGGCGGAACCGTCGGAGTCAAGAAGAGGATCATGATCGAGGACAGGGCCAAGGAGCTTGGAATCCGCGTCCTCAACAAGATGAACGACAGGAGGGAGTGAATTGTCCGATCTGAGAAACCAGAAGAGGCTCGCCGCAGACATCCTGAAGTGCGGAGAGAACAGGGTCTGGATCGACCCCGAGCACATCGAGGAGGTCCAGGACTGCATCACCCGCGGGGATGTCCGCACCGCGATCGACTCCGGCCTGATCAAAGCAAAGCCCAAGAACGGTACGTCCAGGGGCAGAATTAGACACGCAGCCAAACAGAAAGCCAGCGGTAAGCGCAAGGGGCCTGGAAGCAGGAAGGGAACAGCTAACGCACGCGTTCCCGAGAAGCGCCAGTGGATCGCAAGGATCAGGCCCATCCGCGACGAGCTCAAGCAGCTCCGCGCGGACGGCAAGATCACGCCCTCCATCTACAGGCTCTACTACAGGAAGGCCAAGGGAGGATCCTACACCTCCCGCAGGAACCTGAAGCAGCACATGATCGCCGATGGCAACCTGAAAGAGGAGGAGATCTGATGGCTACAGGACCTAGATACAAAGTTGCGTTCCGCAGAAGAAGAGAGTGCCGCACTGACTACTACGCTCGCCGCAAGCTCCTCGCGAGCCACGAGACCCGCGCAGTCGTCAGGAGGTCCAACAAGAACATCACCGTCCAGTTCGTGGATTTCGCGATGGAGGGTGACAAGATTATCGCATCCGCCGACACCAAGCAGCTCGCGAAGATGGGATGGGAGCACTCCTGCTCCACCCTCCCCGCAGCCTACCTCGTCGGCTACGCCGCTGGCCTCAGGGCCAAGAAGGCCGAGATCGAGTACGCGGTGCTCGACCTCGGAATGCAGAACCCCCAGCACGGAGGAGTCCTCTTCGCCGTCGCCAAGGGAATGATCGACGCCGGACTCGAGATCCCGTGCTCCGAGGACGTGCTGCCCGACGAGGACCGCCTCAACGGAAAGCACATCGACGACGCCATCGAGGCCGATGTCAACAGCGTCAAACAGAAACTGGAGGCTGAGTGAAATGGTTGACTGGGTACCTAAGACTAGGCTCGGACACATGGTCCTCAACGGAGAGGTCACCACCATGAGCGAGGCCCTCGCCACCAAGCTCCCCCTCCGCGAGCCCGAGATCGTCGACATCCTTCTCCCGGACCTTCAGGACGAGGTCATCGACCTCAACATGGTCCAGAGGATGACCGACTCCGGAAGGAGGGTCAGGTTCGCCGTTACCTGCATCGTCGGAAACGGCGACGGATTCATCGGTGTCGGCAGGGCCAAAGGAAAAGAGGTCGGACCTTCCATCAAGAAGGCCATCGACAACGCCAAGCTGAACATCATCGAGATCAAGAGGGGCTGCGGTTCCTGGGAGTGCGGTTGCGGAACCGTCCACTCCTTCCCGTTCGAGGTCATCGGACGCTGCGGATCCGTCACCGTCTATCTCCGCCCCGCACCCCGCGGTATCGGACTGGCTGTCGGAGACGTCGCCAAGTCCCTGCTCACCCTCGCCGGTGTGCACGATGCATGGGGATTCGCGACCGGTAACACCAAGACCAAGGTCAACTACTGCATGGCAACCTTCGACGCGCTCAGGCAGACCTCCAAGATGAGGGTCACCCCCGAGCAGACCGAGAGGCTCAAGATCGCAACCGGACCCGTCGGACTCGCTGAGACCGACGACGTCAAGTTCGAGGAGGAGTGAAGATGACCGCATTCATCGTCATCCGTGTCCGCGCCACCGTCGGTGTCCGCGGAGACATCCAGGAGACCATGAAGCTGGTCGGCCTCAACAGGCCTAACCACGCTGTCGTCCTCCCGGAGAGCGATTCCTACAGGGGAATGCTCCAGAAGATGAAGGACTACGTCACCTGGGGAGAGGCCGACGAGGAGACCCTAGCCGCCATGATCTCCGCCCGCGGAAAGATCGTGGGAGACTACGCAGTCACTGACGACTACATCAAGGAGAAGACCGAGTTCGGCTCCATCGCAGACCTCTCCAAGGCAATCATCGCCGGGGAGTACAAGGTCAGGGATGTCGAGGGCATGAAACCCGTCTTCCGCCTGCACCCTCCCGTCAAGGGATTCGAGGGCAACAAGCACTCCTTCAAGGAGGGCGGAGCGCTCGGATACAGGGGAGAAGCCATTAACGACCTCGTCAAGAGGATGATCTGAAGGAGGTGCCAGGAATGCCTAGCAGAACCAAGAAATTCAGAGGCAAGAGGACCCACGGACGCGGAAAGAAATCCGGACGTGGAGCAGGTATGATCGGAGGACGCGGACAGTCCGGACTCTGCAAGACCGGCAAGATCGGTATGCTGAAGTACGACCGTGACCACTGGGGACGCCGCGGATTCAAGAGACCGCAGTCCATGGTCAAGGCCAACACCACCATCAACGTTGCCGAGCTCAAGAAGAGCATGGACCGCTTCGTCACCTCCGGATTCGCAACCCAGGACGGGGACAAGTTCACCGTCAACCTGACCGAAGCCGGTATCGACAAGCTCCTCGGAAGCGGAAACATCGACATCGCCGTCGACGTCACCGTCGCCGAGGTCTCCGCCAAGGCCAAAGAGAAGATCGAGGCCGCCGGCGGATCTATCGCAGAGTGAAAACAAAAAAGGATGTATCAGAGATGGATGACGAGAAACCGAGCCTGCTCTATAAGGTGAAGCCCTTAGGTGACAGGCTCCCCGCTGTCAAACGTCCGGAAGGACACGTTCACTTCCGTACCAAGATCATGTGGGTCGCGGTCGTCCTGATCCTGTACTTCGTGATGTCGAACGTGTACATCTGGGGACTCGACCAGACCGACTCCCTGGATATCTTCGCGCAGTACAGGACCATCATGGCCGGGGCATCGGGAACGATCCTTCAGCTCGGTATCGGGCCGATTGTTACCGCGTCAATCATCATGCAGCTCTTCGTCGGTGCTAAGATCATCCGTCTCGATCTGACCAACCGCAAGGACAAGGCCTGCTATCAGTCCGTCCTCAAGCTGTTGGTCATCGTGATGATCTTCATCGAGGCCGTCCCCCAGGTGTTCGGCTATCTGGTCCCTTCGGACCAGTTCACCGATACCTTCGGAGGCGTCGGCGCAAAGCTGCTAATCATCCTCCAGCTCTTCATCGGATCCTATCTGGTGTTCCTCTTCGACGAGGTCATATCCAAATGGGGAATAGGCAGCGGTATCTCGCTCTTCATTGCGGCGGGTGTCGCTCAGGCCGTATTCACCGGTGCTTTGAACTGGTATGCCGTGGACAACTCCGCGGCATATTCCCTTTCAAATCCCCCTGCGGGAACCATTCCGAAAGCGATCTATGTGCTCATGAACACCAACTCGTCGGAGATGGCGAGCGGAGGTTACGAGATGATCCTGCTCGGTCAGCCCAATCCGCTGATCGCGCTGATAGGTACGGTCGTGATCTTCCTGGTGGTCGTGTATCTGGAATCCAGCCGCATAGAGCTGCCGCTGTCCCACGGAAATGCGAGAGGTGCCAGAGGCAGATATCCGATCAAACTGATGTACGCGAGCAACATCCCGGTCATCCTGATGTCCGCGCTGCTTGCCAACATCAGCATGGTATGTCTGCTCCTGTACTCCAACGACTTCCTGTCCGGCATCCCGCTCATCGGAGGGAACGAGTACATCGGATACTACGCGTCCGGAAGCACCACCGCTTCCGACGGTATCGCGTGGTTCCTGTCCACACCGCAGGGATTGACAGACTGGCTCTTGCCGATACTGAATCCGGTATCCTACGGCAATGGCCACGGAGTGTTGGAGAACCTGTGCCACGTGGCGATCTATATGACCGTCATGGTGATCGGTTCCATCCTCTTCGCGAAGTTCTGGGTCGAGACCACCAACCTAGGTTCGGAGTCCGTAGCCAAGAACATCCTGAGGTCCGGAATGCAGATTCCCGGATTCAGGCGCGACCCCCGTGTCCTGAAGAGGGTCCTCGACAGGTACATCCCCACCATTACCGTGCTCTCCGGAGCGCTGATCGGTCTGCTCGCCGCATGCGCGGACATGATCGGGACCACCGGTAACGCAACCGGTACCGGTCTGCTGCTGACCGTCGGAATCATCATCCGCTTCTACGAGGCCCTCGGCCGCGAGCAGATGATGGAGATGAACCCCATGATGAGAGGGTTCTTTGGAGGCGAGTGAAGATGCCTAACCCGGGAAGTCCACAGGCGATGAGGGACCTGCAACAGCAGCAGGCGATGCAGCCGATGCCGAAAGGCACCATGATCGCCATGCTGTTCGTGCTCCTCATCATGATGGTCGTCATGCAGTTTAGGGAGCAGATCGGAAAAGCCCTTGACGTGGTGTTCCACGTCATCGACTTCGGCGGCGACAATCCCGTACTGACCCTGGTCATCGGTGGTCTGATCATGATCACCCTCAGCACGGTGATCAGGTCCTTCCTGACCGATGCCATTAAGATGGCCCGCACACAGCACATCCAGAGGCAGTTCCAGGAGGAGATGCGCAAAGCACGCACCGAGAACAACCTCTACAAGATGAAGAAGCTGCAGGAGCAGCAGATGGTCATGACGCAGGCATCCATGGAGATGTCCGCCCAGCAGATGAAGTCGATGCCCATCACAATGGTCGTCATCATCCCCATCTACGCATGGGTATGGTACTTCATCAACTCCATCCACAACGGGGACCTCGGGGACCCGGCCAATCTGGTCATAGATCTCCCCTGGGGAACCGCGAACCTGTACAACAACGTCTGGTTCATGCCCTCCTGGATCATCATCTACACCCTGATCAGCCTCCCCATCGGACAGCTGGAGAACAAGCTCATGCAGTACATCCTGCTCGGCCGCAAGCTCAAGCAGCTCGACGCCGAGGAGCAGTCTGCGGCAAGGAAAGAGAAGATATGAGGATAACAATCAGTGGTCCTCCCGGTTCCGGGAAGACCACGGTCTGCGGCAAGCTGTCCCAGGAGCTCGGACTGAAGGCGGTCGTCTTCGGTCAGGTCTTCAGGGACCTTGCCGCGGAGAAGGGGATGACCCTCGGCGAGCTGGGGGAGCTCGCCGAGAAGGACCCTTCCATCGACGAGGGTATCGACGCACGCATCGTCGAGACCGCACGTCAGACCCCCGACATCATTTTGGAATCCCGCCTCTCGGCCTATATGCTCACGAGGAACAACATCCCCGCGCTCCGCATCTATCTCGACGCGAGCCCGGAGGTCCGCATGAGCAGAATCGGGGGGAGAGAAGGCAAGGACCTGGAGAAGGCGGTCGCGGAGACGATCGAGCGCCAGGAGTCCGAGGCCAAGCGCTACATGAAGTACTACAACATCGACATCAAGGACCTGAGCGTCTACGACATGGTGATCAACACCGACAACCTGACGCCCGAGGAGGTCCTCCAGAAGATCCTGGACGCCGTCCGCATACGATCGATGTTGGTGAAAGACCCCAAGGCCATTCCCGACCGCTGGGGCAAGCGTCCTTCCGACCGTTCCATAGGCGAGCTCCTCCAGGCCGGCGTCATCGCCCTCGACAAGCCCTCGGGGCCCACCTCCCACCAGGCGACCGCCTGGGTGAAATCCGCGATTCACATGGACAGCGTCGGGCACGGAGGCACCCTCGACCCCTACGTCAGCGGTGTCCTTCCGATATGCACCGGCAAGGCCGTCCGCCTCACAGACATCGTCCTGTCCTCCGATAAGGAGTACATCTGCCTGATGAGGCTGCACGCCGACCGCTCTGAGAAGCAGATCCGCGAAGCGATGTCGAAGTTCGTCGGCAGGATCTACCAGCTCCCCCCGGTCCGCTCGGCCGTCAAGCGCCAGCTCAGGATCAGGAGGGTCAGGGAGCTCGAGGTCCTGGAGATAAACGGGCGCGATGTCCTTTTCCGCATTTCCTGCGACGCCGGCACATATGTTAGGACCCTTTGCATCGACATCGGTGAGATGCTTCTCTGCGGTGCATCCATGACCGAGCTGAGGAGGTCCCGCTCCGGCCGTCTGAAGGAGGATTCGGCAGTCACCCTGCAGGACCTCACCGACGCCTACGTGTTCTGGCAGCAGGAGGGACACGGCGATTGGCTGAGGGGCATGATCCGCCCCATGGAGATGCTCGTCGAGCCCCTTCCGTGGATAATAGTCAAGGCCACCGCAGTCGATGCGGTCTGCCACGGTGCGGACCTCTCGGTGAAGGGGGTGCACATGCTCGATCCCGAGATCCGCAAGAACGCCTTGGTGGCCCTCATGACTGCCAGGGGCGAGCTGGTGGGACTCGGGCAGATGCAGATGTCCTCCGAGAAGCTTATGTCGGCAGAGCAGGGAGTGGCCGTGAAGGTCACCCGCGTCCTCATGGAGCCAGGCCACTATCCGAGGATGTGGAAGTACTCCACCGACCTCGGCGGGCTCCAGCTCTGAGCCTTTCTGTCGGGGTTTCCGTCGGCATTTCCGCTTATTGTCCGAAACGTACTCGAAGATTCTTTATTCACGTGCGCGTATAGGGGAACGATGGGACTCTTTTCGAAAGAAGAGACTGTGTTTGAGCAGTCGGACATCCGCATCGGCGAGGTGGATTACACCAACTGCACCGGGACCGGCTACCTCAACATCGTCACTTTCGGATTCGATGTGAAAAGGAACCGCAAGCTCCGCGTCCACGTTGTCTCTGACAATCCCGTGGACGTGGCCATCGCATACCCCAACAGTTCGATGGCGGCGGACAAGATCCAGGTCACAGACGAAGTAGTGGGCCCCGTCGACACAAAGGACAGCACCGACATGGGTCTGATCATCGCGATCACGCCCGGCGACAAGGCCACGGTGTCCGTCAAGGCATGGACCGATTCCAAATGATGCGCATCGAAGAGGGAGGAAAACACAGCTTCTGGGCAGACAGCCTGCCCGCCGGACTGTCCATAGTCCGTCCGTTCGACACATGGGCGATAGTCCTGTGGCTGCTCGCCCTCGCCGCCTGCGTTGCCGCCATCGTCATCTACGGGATCATGGAGGCCTTCCTCTCCCTGCCCTTCGCGGCGGTGGGGTTCATCTATACCCTCTACCGCAAGAACATCGTCGCCATCGTCCTGATCGCCGTGTTCACCATAGCGGTGTATCTTGTGACGAGGGAGATCACGTACATCCTGATCATCCTCTTCATCGCCTTCGGTGCCGGAGGGGTCGCCTGCGTCGTGGATGCTCTCCAGAGGTTCGTGTTCTACAAGGTCCTCTATTCCGTCCGTTACGTCAACGTGAAGGAGAAGCCCGCACTGCGCGACCGCATCATCGCATTCATATTCTCCATCCCGCCGGACCTCGACACAAGGAACATCCAGGTGGACATGAACCAGGTGGGCAAGAAGTTCCCCTGGAAGGACCTGTGGAGCACCGTAGCCCTCTCCATGATGATCGGCATGTTCTTCTGGATCTACGTCTCGCTCAATCCGGCATTCGTTGACATATCAAACGAGAGCACATACTCCATCACCGAATCGTCCCTGTTCGTCTTCACCATAATGCTGTACGTCCCGGTCGTCGTGATGCCCTTCTCGATCTTCCGCTCCATGAACGCGAGGATCGGCACCAACTTCCGCGACTTCAAGATATACAACGGAGTCGTGTCCACCATCCAGAGGATGGCGGTCCCCGTCTTCGCGGCACTGGTGTTCGTCTTCATGGCCATCGGTACCTCCAAGGACACTGGTGCAGTCGTGATGTTCATCGGGATGTCCGCAGCGATGATCTTCGCGGTCATCCTCCTGACCTCGCTCATCTATTACTACTCGATGGAGGCCACCACCGTGTCGGACGTCTCCAAGAAGTGGAAGCTTTTCATGCCCGTCCCGCTGCTGGTCAGCCTTAGGGACGACGATGCCAGGGCGGAGACCTACCCCGGGGTGCCGGCCAGGGACGAGGGGGACCTCTCCGCCATCACCGTCGGGATAAAGCGCAGGAAGAACAACTGATCTCAGTTGTCGAAGTGCGTGTTGTAGCGTCCGGGGGCGGTCCAGCCCTCGATGATGGGCTTGAAGACCTCCATGGACGACATGCCGGGGGTCTTGTGAATGCCCAGGAGCTCGGGCTCGTGGTTGTTGCTTACGATGATCCTGTACTTCTGCTCGGCCCCGTCCACGGTGACGGGTGCCCTTCCGAACTCGGTCAGGGACGCGATGATGACATCGGCCATGAGCTGGATATCGTCGGGCTCGCACTCGTCCGGGACCTTGAAAATGAAGCAGCTCTCCTCGGTGACCGCGTTGAGCATGAAGGAGAGATCGGTCTTCTTCATGATCTCTTTGAATTTGATCCCCTTTTCGTCGTCTTTCACAAGTGCCAGAAGGTTCTTTTCGAACACGGGTGCGATATCGAGGTAAAGGGCTTCCTCTCCGAGGATGTTGAACATAATGCCGAATCTCCACCCGACTAAAAGATATTTCCGTCCCCGCGCGCGATAAATATAATAGGCGTCAGAATATCGCGCTTGACGTATGGCAGAGGATTTCGTCGTCACGCCTTGGGAAGTCACCGGAGACATCGATTACGATGTCCTCATGAAGAGGTTCGGGACCACCCCCATCGATGATGCCTTCATCAAACGCATATCCAGGTATGCGGAGCCCCACTACATGCTGAGGCGCGGCATCTTCTATTCCCACCGTGATATGATTCCGCTGCTGGACGATTTCGACAAGGGCAACAGGTTTTACATCTACACCGGGAGGGGGCCCTCCGGGAACACCCACCTCGGCCACATGATGCCATGGATCTTCAACAAGTGGATCCAGGACGTCTTCAGGGTGCCCATGCTCTTCCAGATGACCGATGACGAGAAGTTCCTGTTCAAGGACCTCACCCTCCACGACACCAGGAACATGGCGTACGAGAACGCCCTCGATTTCATCGCCCTCGGATTCGATCCCGATACCACGAAGATCATCCTCGACACGAAGAACATCGAGACCCTGTACCCCCTGGCGCTGGAGGTCGCGAAGAAGGTCACCTTCTCCACCGCCAAGGCGGTCTTCGGATTCACCGGAGAGTCGAACATCGGCCGCATATTCTTCACAACCATGGAGTCCGCCCCGGCGTTCCTCCCGACGATCATCGAGGGGAAGCCCACCAAGGTCATGATCCCCTGCGGCATCGACCAGGACCCCCACTTCCGCGTCACCAGGGACGTGGCGCCCGGCATGGGATATCCCAAGCCCTCACTCATCTACTGCAAGATGTGCCCCGGCCTGAGCGGAGGCGACAAGATGTCCTCTTCCGACGAGATGGCCACAATCTACACCACCGATACTCCCAAGCAGGTGAAGAAGAAGGTCGGAAGGGCGTTCACCGGAGGGTGTGTCAGCATCGAGGAGCAGCGCGAGAAGGGCGGCAACCCCGAGGTCTGTGCCGTGTACAAGTACAACTACTACCTCTTCGAGCATGACGACGCCAAGCTCCAGGAGATGGCCGACAAGTGCCGCCGCGGGGAGATCCTGTGCGGCGAGTGCAAGGTAGCACTCACTCAGAAGATCAACGTGTTCCTCGAGGACCACCAGGCCAAGAGGGAGGAAGCGAAAGAACTGGTGGACAAGATGGCCTTCGAAGGCTTCAAATGGTGATCACAATGGACATGGAAGAGGTCTTGAAAGGACTCAGCTACAACGAGAAGAAACTGCTTCTGGCACTCGACAAGGTCGGCGGAAAGGCATCGCCTTCCCAGCTCATCGGGGCCGGGGAGTTCTCCCTCGAGGTCGAGATCATGGGTTCCGCATCCTGGCTCCAGTCCAAGGGCCTGGCGGCAATCAGAGAGGAGTCCAGGAAGTTCTACGCCCTCTCCGACGTGGAGGAGTCCAGGAAGGGACTCCCCGAGAGGAAGGCGCTCAAAGCCATAGACGCGGCCGGCGGGAAGATCACCCTCGAGGCACTGGCCGCAGCAATCCCGGGAGAGGACAAGATCGCCGTCGGATGGCTGATGCGCAAGAAGCTCGCATCCATGCAGGACGAAGGGGAGACCAAGGTCCTCACTCTCATCGACAACGGAAAGAAGGCCCTCGGCGAGACCATGCCCGACGAGGCGCTCATAGCGAGGATGATCGAGTCCCAGGTTCCCGAGGGGGAGGCCGATGCCCAGGTCATCAAGGACCTGAAGGGCCGCAAGGGCATGATCAAGGATGTCGTGGAGACCGCAAGGGAGGTCGCACTCACCGAGGCAGGGAGAATCGCGGCCAGGTCCGGCATCGAACTGAGGGAGGAGACCGCCGATGTCACCGACGAGCTCATCCAGAGCGGCAAGTGGGCCGACACCGACTACCGCAGATACGATTACACCACATTCGCCCCCGCAGTCTACGCGGCGAAGAAGAACCCCCTGACCCGTCTGGGTAACGACATCCGCAGGATGTTTATCGAGATGGGATTCACCGAGATGACCTCCGAGTACGTGCAGCCCGCGTTCTGGAACATGGACTGTCTGTTCATCCCCCAGGACCACCCCGCCAGGGACATGCAGGACACCTTCTTCCTGGACAACCCCAAGAGGATCGATCTGAAGGACTGCGCTCTCGTGCAGAAGGTCAAGGAGATCCAGCTCAACGGAGGGGACACCGGTTCCACCGGATGGGGAGGCGAATGGTCCGTGGAGAAGGCCTCCCAGGCACTCCTCAGGACCCACAGCACCTGCTCGTCTGTCCGCTACCTGGCGGCACACCCCGACGCCCCCCAGAAGGCGTTCTCCATCTCGAGGATCTTCCGCAAGGAGAGCATCGACGCCACCCATCTCCCCGAGTTCAGTCAGATCGAGGGAATTATCATCGATGAGAACGCGAACCTGGATATGCTCATCGCGATCATCCGCGAGTTCTACTCCCGCATGGGATTCGACAAGATCCACGTACGCCCCAGCTACTTCCCCTACACCGAGCCCTCGCTGGAGTTCGAGGTATTCTTCAATGGCAAGTGGCTGGAGCTGGGAGGGGCGGGAATCTTCCGCCCCGAGGTCCTCGCTCCCTTCGGAGTCAAGTATCCTGTGCTCGCATGGGGATTCGGTTTCGAGAGGCTCGCGATGCTCAAGTGGAACATCAAGGACATCCGCGACCTTTACATCGCGGACATCGACTTCCTCAGAAAGAACACGGTGTACTGATCAGGTTCTTTCCGGTAGTCTGTCCGTAGAGTTCGCAGAGACTCATAGCGCTGGAGATCATCATTTTCCGGCGGTATTCCGAGGACGCCTTGGATGCATCCATGATGTACATGATGGCGGTAGGGTCGTCCCCATAAGCGTGGGATATCAATGCGCGCATCGCCAGCAGACGGTCCATGTCGTGCTTGTCCCCAGACCTGTACAGGCGGTCCCTGGCGGCGTCCAGATATTCGGATGCCTTCTCCAGGTTGCCGTGTGCGAACATGGATTCGGCACAAGTAATCAGGTAGTCCGGGGTGCTGTCCATCCCTTTCACCGAGACCAGGTTCTTGGTCGCCGACTCCAGATGGCTCTCCCTTAGCTCCGCCCTCGCCAGGAGCGTGGTGCCCCTGCCGACGTCGAACTCCATAAGGGTCGAAGCGTAATGCTTGGCCTCCGTGGTGCGCCCCGTCTCGATGGCGAGTTCCGCCTGGAGCGAGAGGACACCGTTCATGCAGGTCGCATCGGGTACAAGCTTGCTGATATCCCTGTACGTGCGTTCGCTGGGCGAGAGCAGGATCTCCTCGCTGTGGATGACCGCCCACCTGCACGCCTCCCGCATCCTGCCGCTGTTGGACAGATGGTAGATTATCTCCTGGTATTCCGACTGTCCCTTCGACTTGATGTGCTCGGCCGCCCATGAATGCCAGCTCCTGCGTCTTTCCTCAGAGGCGAAGGAGATGAAGCTCAGGCCGACGGGCTTCGGCAGGATGACCATCCCGTCACGGTCCATGGGCAGATTGATCTTCTTGGTCTCGGGGAGTTCGGAGCGGCTGATCGGCTTGCGGAGAACACAGGCCTTCCCGAATGTGTCTCTGTCCTCTTCGGACAGCGTCCTCCACCAGTTGGCGGGGTCGCAGCGGTCGATGTTGAGTATGGAATCATGATCGATCCCGTCGGATTCGAGTTGTTTCTTGAGATTGGACGCCTCCTGTCTGCCCATCGAGGTCAGGCTGTAGGCCAGCCTCTTGCTGTGATTTCCTGCGGTGTGTGCACTCCACGTTCTGATGTTTCCCTTCTCCAACTCTTTCCTTAGTACAAGGGACACATGGGCACGGGTAATCCCCACGACTGTGGCGATTCCGTCCTGCGTGACATCGAACGGTACGGACAACCTGTTTTCGTCCCCATCGAATGAGAATCTCAACAGGTGGAGCAACACGCGTTGGCGTATGGTCACCCTGGACATTTTTGCATCAACTCTTTTAGTAGGAATATTTATAGACACATCCTATCTATGTACTAATTTCAATACCAAGCATATAATGCTATGCATTAATTGTAACTTGTTAAGCGGAGTTAAGTCCCAATGAAGCGCCTCATTATCGAATGTCTCAAGGATACCCCGTCCAAGAACATCGTAGCCTCCCTGGTCTCCGAAGGAGGATGGGAGGACATGGGTTCCGATGGCGAGTATTCTTACAGGAGGAAGGGCGACGACGTGATCCTCTCGCTTCCGGGGCTCCACATCCGCACCAACGATCTCGACAAGCGTGCGGCAGAATTCGGGTTCACACCCGATGTGGTGATCTTCCCCTCCGAGCACGCGTCGACCAGCGGGATGCCCGCCCTAACCGTCCACCCCATGGGGAACTTCAACGGGAACGACCTCGGGGGGAACGAGAGGGAGCTGGCGATCCCGTGTCCCGCGATGATGACGGACTGTCTCCGCATGATTAAGGAGAGGTGCACCCTCCCGGAGTTCAATATCTGCTTCGAGGCGACCCATCACGGTCCTTTCGTAGACACTCCTTCTTTCTTTATAGAAATAGGAAGTGATGAGAACTATTGGCCCCGCAAGGATGCCGCGGAGCTTCTAGCATCGGTGATCAGGGACGTCCCCGAGACCAACGACTATCCCGCCGTGGTCGGTTTCGGAGGGGGGCACTATGCACCCCGTTTTACCGAGCTGGCACTTTCCTATAAAGTGAACTTCGCCCACATGCTCCCGAACTACCAGTGGATGGGACATGACGACGAGGACATCGCGAGGATGATAAAACTGGCCATCGACAGGTCCGGAACGAAGTTGTCCTTCATCCACAGGAAGTCCATGAAGGGAATGGAGGCCCAGAAACTGAGGGAGCTCGGCGAATCCGTGGGTGCGGAATGGGTGGACTGGAAAGACTGGGAGCCGCTCACTGGGAATCGATGAATGTTCCCTGGAAAGGTTCTCCGACGATGGCCTTCTCGAGCTGTGCCAGATCCCTTCCGTTGACCATCATGATGTCGATCTTGTTCTCCTTGGCAATCTGCACGCCGAGGGGGTCGAAGACGCTGGATTTTCCCGCTCCGTGGTCGTGGTAGACCAGGGCATCCAGCTGCTCGATGGTTAGCCTGTCGTACTTTACGGCATCGGGGTTCTTGCGGGGATCGTCCGAGTAGACGGCATCAACGGAGGTGGCGTTCACGACACGTGCGGCGCCGATCTCCTTGGCCAGCATGGCCGCGACGGCATCGGTAGTGTGTCCGGGCTCGGTCCCTCCCATGACGACGATTCTCCCGGGCGCGAACTTGGAGGCGGAGTCTCTGACGGTCAGGGGGATCTTCATGGAAGAGACGTCCCCGAGAGCAAGTGCCAGAAGAGCGGCGTTGAGCCTGGTGGCACCGATCCCGAGGGTGTCGAGCTGGTCCTCGTTTCCCCCGAGACCCCTGCCGGTGTTGGAATAGTAACGCGCAATCTTGCCGCCGCCGACGACGACTGCGATGTCGACCTTCTTCTCAGCGCGGAGGAGCATTTCGGCGAGCTTTCCGATGAAAACGGCGTCATCGTTGTCCGGAATAAGGATCGAACCGCCGATCGAGATGACAACTTTTTCCTGCGTCATGACCAACAATTTAATACGCATGCACGATTGGGTTAAAATCATATTGTCCAGGTGAAACCTATGGCAAACGCGAATTCGATTGACAGGGCCCGTTATGATTTCAAAAAGGCCATGGAAGAGCTCAGAGGATTCCGAGGAAGGGGGACCGAGCTCATCTCGGTGTACGTCCCGTACGGAAAGCTGATCTCCGACGTCATGGCCTATCTGAGAGACGAACAGGGTCAGGCTTCCAACATCAAATCAAAAACCACCATGAAGAACGTCACCTCGGCCATCGATTCCATCATGGCCCGTCTGAAGACGTTCGACAAGATCCCGGAGAACGGGGTCGTCATCTTCTGCGGCGAGGTCCCCCGCGCCGGAGACCAGACCAAGATGGTCCAGTACACCATCCAGCCCCCAGAGCCGATCACCGCGTTCCTTTACAGGTGCGACGCGGCGTTCTTCACCGACCCCCTGGACGTCATGCTCGTGGACAAGAGGTTCTACGGTCTGATTGTCATCGACAGGAAGGAGGCCACCATCGGAATGCTTGCCGGTACCACCATCAAGGTTCTGAAGCACTACGACTCCCTCGTCCCCTCGAAGCACCACCAGGGAGGACAGTCCTCCGTCCGTTTCGAGAGGCTCATCGAGATCGCCGCCCACGAGTTCTTCAAGAAGGTCGCGGACGGATGCACCACCTGCTTCCTGGACAGCATCCTCGACCTGGAGGGGATCCTGGTCGGGGGTCCTGGAATGACCAAGGACTTCTTCATCAACAACGACTACCTCCACCACGAGCTTCTGAAGAAGGTGGTGAAGCCCTTCTTCGATACCGGCTACACCGACGAGTCCGGACTGAAGGAACTGGTCGACGCCGGCCAGGGCGCCATCACCGACATGCAGATCACCCAGGAGAAGGAGATGGTCCAGAGGCTGTTCCGCGAGATCAGGAAGTCCGACGGAGGCCTTTCCGCATACGGAGAGGACATGGTCCGCAGGTGCGCGGACATGGGTGCCGTTGACACCTTCCTCATCTCATCCATGCTGAGGAAGTACAGGTGCCAGTGCCAGTGCAACAACGGTCACTCGTTCGCGGTCACCGTGGACGACCCCGAGAACGATGTCGTCTGCCCCGAATGCAACGCCAAGGCGAAGGTGCTGGAGAGCAAGGACCTCGTCGATGACTTCTTCGAGATGTCCGAGACCTACAACTCCAACATGCAGCTCATATCCGGCGACTCCGAGGAGGGGGAGATGCTCCTCAGGGCGTTCGGAGGGATAGCCGCACTGCTCAGGTACAGGATCGAGTGATTCCCATGAAGGTACTCACACAGTTCGAGAAGGAGTGCGAGGACGCAGTCGTGAAGGCCCTTGCCGACATGGGTGCCCCCGCCGGTCTGAAGATCGTCAAGGAGATCCCGGACAACGCGGACCTCGCCATACCGTGTTTCACCTTCTCCAAGGCCCTCAAGAACGCTCCCGTGAAGATCGCGGAGGAGATCGCGTCCCGCATACAGGTCCCCTGCGGACTCATCGCGGGCCTTACCGCACTCAACGGATACCTCAACTTTACCGCCGACCCCTCGGCCATCGTCAGCGACGTGCTGACCGAGATCGGTTCCGCCGGGAGGGATTTCGGAAAGTCCGCCCCCACCGGCATCAGGGTGAACGTGGAGCACACCTCCACCAACCCCACCGGGCCCGTCCACGTCGGAAGGGCCAGGAACCCCATCATCGGGGACACCCTCGCAAGGTGCTTGCGCATGCGCGGACACGACGTCACCACCGAGTACTACGTCAACGACGTGGGGAAGCAGGTCGTCACCCTCGCATGGGGTGTCGCCAACGTCACCGAGGAAGAGGTCGAGCAGGAGATCGCCGAGACCAACACCGCCGACGAACGCGACAAGGTGGACCACCGTCTCGTCTACAACTACAGGGTCGCCACCAAGAAGATCCACGGAAACGCCGAGAAGGGCATCCCCGCGAACCCCGAGCTCGAGGGACAGATCGCCGACATGATGAGGAGGTTCGAGAACGGCGACAGGGAGGTCATCGACTACGTCGGCAAGGTCGCCAGGACCATGCTCGGAGGCATCAACGAGACCCTCGCCGCCATGAACGTCGCCCTCGACAAGTACACCTGGGAGAGCGCGATCATCGCGGGCGGAGCCGCGAAGGACATCGTCTCCAAGCTCGACGCCAGCAAATACGCCGGGCAGTCCGAGGACGGGGCCCACTTCGTGGACCTGAAGGACTTCGGCATCCACGGCAAGAACACCAAGTTCACCTACACCCGTGCGGACGGGACAACCCTCTACACCACCAGGGACCTGGCGTACCACGAGGACAAGTTCTCCCGCTCCGACCGCATCATAGACGTGCTAGGAGAGGACCAGAAACTGGGTTCCCAGCAGCTCTGCGCCGCCCTGGAGATAATGGGCGAGCAGAAACGCCCCGAGCCCCTGTTCTACGCCTTCGTCTCCCTGCCCGAGGGACGCATGTCCACCAGGAAGGGTGTCGTGGTCTACCTCGACGATCTCATCGACGAGGCCACCGACCGCGCGTACGAGGAGATCAAGAAGCGCAGGAACGACCTCTCCGAGGAGAAGATGAGGACCATCGCCCGCGCCATCGGCGTCGGAGCTGTCAGGTACAACATCGTCAAGGTCGGTGCCGACAAGCAGTTCGTCTTCAAGTGGGAGGACGCCCTCAGCTTTGACGGCAACTCCGGACCGTACCTGCAGTACGTCCACGCCCGTGCATGCAGCATCCTCGCCAAGGCCGGAGACTTCCAGAGGGACACCGACGGATCCAAACTCACCGACGAGTTCGAGGTCAAGCTCGCTAAGGTCCTCGCCAAGTACGAAGGGATCCTGAAGCAGATCGACGAGACCAAGAAGGTCAACCTCATGCCCGCCTACGGGCACGAGGTGGCAGCGGCGTTCAACCAGTTCTACGTCAACGTGAACGTCCTGAACTCCGGCGATGCGAAAAACGCCCGCCTGACCCTCGTCGAGTGCACCAAGTTCGTACTGGCGTCCGTCCTGGACTGCCTCGGAATGGAAGCTCCCGAGGAGATGTGAGGATGGAGTTCCGCCCGATGAAGCTGAAGGACCTGAAAAGGGTCCGCGAGCTCGAGCTGTCTTGCATCCGCGAGTACTTCGCGGAGACCATCGAGAACAAATGGGAGGACTTCTCCCAGGAATGGAAGGACAACCTCGGGGCCAGCAGCCCCAACCACTTCCGTCCATATCTCGACAGCGGGCTCAGCTTCGTCGCGGAGGAGGACGGGGAGATCTACGGATTCATCTTCGCCCAGATGCTCCACCACGTAGCCGACTGCAGCAACCTCGTATGGATCGAGAACATGGGGGTTGACCCCATCGTCCGCAGGAACGAGATAGGCTACAGGCTCCTGAGGGAGACCCTCAGGGCCGGCAAGGCCGCCGGTGCGGAGGTGGCGCACAGCATGATTGGTCAGGGGAACGCCCCGTCTATCATGCTCCATAAGAAGATCGGTTTCTTCATGGACCGCCGCGAGGTCGCGCTCATCGACCTCACCGATCCCAAACTCAAGCTCTGAGTCATAAGACCCAGAGCACTGATTTTCCATTCGGAATCAAAAGTAAAAGTTAAGGGGTTTTTTCTGGCCGGGGGCGAAGGGTTAGCTTCACTCCTCGCTCTTCTTCTTGGCCTTGAGCTGCCTCTTCGCCTTGTTGGTGGCGCGGGTGATCAGCATGGTTGCTGCAACTGCAAGGATGGTAACAAGAAGTGCGTATACGAAGAGACCAAGGAGCTCGCCGTCCTCGTCGAAGACTTTTGCGACCGCGGTCTTTATGGTCTCGTTCCAAGCCAGAGCAGCGACGAGTCCGAACGCGGAGATGATCAGCGCGGACATGGTCTCGAGGAACTGCAGCTTGAATGGCTTCTCTTCATCGTCTGCCATGCTGCGTGAATCGTTTTCGTAGATATTTATAAATATTGTTTTCGGCCGAAAACGGTAGAAAAGAAGGTAATCCGCCCCTCTCGGGGCGGTAAGGATATTCACTTGCGCCTGAAGCTGGTGTACTTGAGCTTCTTGCCGTCGTCGGACTTCTTCGCGGCAGGGGCCTGTCCTTCCTGGACGGGCTCGGAGTCCTCGTCCTTCGGGGCCGCCTCGTACCTCTTCTTGTCGGTGCTCTGCTGGGCGGGCTTGCTGGGGGCCTCTCCCTTCTCGGCCTTCTTCTGAGCCTCGAGCTCGGTGAAGGTGATGCTGGGCTTGGTCTTGGGCCTGTTGCGGAGGTACAGGAAGATGGCGATGACCACGATGATCGCGATCACGATGATGGCGATGTACGGGAGGCTTCCGGACCAGACGGAACTGGAGACCTTGACATCGACGATGTCGCTCTGGATCTCGGCACCGCCCTCGTACATGGTGACCTTGACGGTGTAGGTTCCGGTGTCATCTATGCTGAACTTCAGCTTGACGGTCTGGGGGTCGCCGGATGCGACGGTCTGGGTGCCGTCGTAGTAGGATACAGCGCCGTCCTTGCTGGTGACGGTGAACCTAACGTCCTGGGTGGTGGGCACGATGACCTTGAGCTTGATGCTCCCGGTGGAGTCCTCCGTGAACTTGTAGACATCGTCCTCGAATGCGAATCCGTTCCCGACGGCCGCATCGGAACCGTCGTCCGAGACGGCGACGAACGCCGAGACGGCGACGAACATGAATGCGAGCAGCGCTATGCTCTTCTTGGACATCATGTGATGATCTCCTCGAGTCTTTCCTGTTCGATTCCGTCCCTGACCATCTTGGAGAGCCTCCTTCCGGTGGACATGTTGGTCCTCCAGAGGGTGTTCCCGTAGGGGTGTCCGACGGACATGTGCACGTTGGTGCCGCCTCCGATCCTGGGGGCGACGTCGTAGATGTAGAAGTGGAGGTCCTTGTCGACGCAGGTCTGCAGGCAGAACGGACCGATGATTCCGGGCTTGTAGAGGTCCTGGGTGGCCTTGACGTATTTCTCGGCCATGGCGAACGCGTTGTCGAGGAGGGACTCCCTAAGGGTCGCGGAGTTGTGTCCGCAGACGGTGTACTCGGGGATAATTCCGTCGTTCTCGAGTTCGACCTGCTGTTTCCCGGGGAGCCTAGCGTATCCGTCGAGGGAGGACTCGAACCTCCAGTCGATACCGACCAGCTCCACCTTCTCGCCCTTCTCCTCGAGCGGGTCGTAGAAGAAGTCGAGGTTGAAGACGGGGCCGATGATGTACTGCTCCATCCTTGCGTGCTGCTCGAAATCCTCATCGAGGACTCCCTGCTTGATCAGCTCCTGGGACTTCTCCACGTACTGCTCGTAGCTCTTCGCGGTGAAGAATCCCCTCTCGAGCTTCTTGACCTTGTGGTGGACCTTGATGATGGTGAGGCCGTCGATGTCCTCGGGCTTCTCGACCTTCTTGGGGAAGGGGAGGTTGGCCTTCTCGAGCAGCCAGTAGTAGTCCTGGGGTCCGCCCCTCTCCTCGGAGCGGAGGAGGTTCCTGCTTCCGACCATGGGGACCTTGAAATCGTTCTCGACCTGGTCGATGCTGCAGTAGGAGGTGAAGGACCTGTTGGGCACCCAGAGGGTGTTGGTCTTCATGAGGAACTCCTGGTTCTGCGGCTGGAGGATCTCGTTGAACTTGTCGAGAATCATGGTGTCGTCGACGACTCCCCTGATCACGTTGCCGGCAGCGTCGCGCTGGCACCTGAAGTAGTTGTTGAACGTCCTCTCCCTGCCTTTCTGACAGACTGCCAGGGTCTTGAAGCCCTCGGAGATCGCTCCGTCGCAGGTGTCGAGAGAGGAGTGGGAGGCCAGAACGCCAATCCTGGCGTCTTTCTGGTTGTAGCGTCCCAGATTGGCAAGCACTTCGTCTCTGCTGATCATGGAATTTACCTTGAACACCCGTATGGGTTGCCCTTATTAACCTTATTTGCGCGCGGGAACCCGCGTAGCGATTATGAATCCATACCTGTCCCGAAATGTGCCAGATTCCCAGAAAATCTCAGATGAACATGGAAATGACGGCGACGAGCACCAGCGCGCCGAACAGGTCCATCACGGAGGAGGTGATGGGGATGCAGTGGTCGTCGGGATCCAGGCCGAAGCGGTCCGCGGCTATGGCGACGTAGTACGACAGGATGTTGAGGATCAGTGTGGCGATCATTCCCGCGACCATGATTATGGCAAGGCACTCGGCGATGGACAGCGACCCGCTCCCCCCGGTCAGGACGCAGGCGGCGAAGGAGATGATGCCGATGTACAGGAAGGTCACCGCCGCGCAGAAGAACATCAGCAGGAAGTTGTCGATGGCCCCCTTCCCGGGGAGCATGCGCTCCTCGAGGGTACCCATGTGAATCATGGAGGACAGCCTGCTGGTGAGCATCCCGGAAAGGGCGTTCCCCTGGTTGAGGTAGGCGGGCATCATAATCATGAGCACGCTGTAGGAGACCAGACTGTCCTGCTTGTCCTGGATGACGATCCCCGCTCCGATCTCGAAGACCAGGCACATCATGAGGATGGGGAGGGACTGGTTGACGATCCTCTTGGCCTCTCCCGAGAAGTCCCTGCGGGAGACCTTCCTCATGGCGATGTACGCGGTAAGTGCCAGCGTCGCGATTATGAACACGACCGAGAGGATGAGGACGAGGTCGTCGCCGAATGACTGCCCGTCCATCCTGATGAAGGACCAGGTCGCCACGAACACCATGGGCATGGTGACGATATCGCCGATCGCCGCGATGAGCGGCGCGGTGATGTTGTCCACATCCCAGTTCCTCTTGTTCCCGACGTAGGCGATGAGGATGTTGAACATCATGACGATGAGGCCCGCGGTGACCCCTCCGAAGGTGGAGATGTAGATGAAATCCCAGATCTCGGCGTCCCCTCCGAAGAAGAGCTTCGCCACACCCCAGGTGGCTATGCCGGTGGCAATGCTCATGATGAGGGTGAGGGCCAGGGCGGACTCCAGGTTGGCGCGGAGGACGGTTCCCCTGCGGAAGCTCATCTCGAAGGTACCGATGTTCATAGCGGTGCCGATTCTGGAGCCCATCGCTCCGAAGATGTTGCCGCGCATCCCGATGGTGGAGTAGATGAGCACCATCATACCGATGATGAGGGTGAGGTATTCCTCCATCTGGTCCATGAGGAGTCCGGCGAAGAGGTCCGCGGTCCCTGCTATCACGAGGGCTGTGATGCCCATCGTGATCGCGGCGTGGTTCCGCGAGAAGAACTCGATGAAAGTCCCCTTCCTTCCGGCCAATAAAATCACCTCAGACCATGTTAGTCGGCGAGCCGATTGCCTTCATATTATAAATGAGGCGCGCACGACCTATCTTATACTACGAACGCGTATTCGCGACCGTTACCACAACAGGTGAAACCGAATTGCCCAGCAGTCAGTTTTACGCGTCTGAAGGACGCACCGCCGCAGGGGTCTCAGAATGAGCGACTCCGACGACATTTCAAAATTGGACCACGTGGACATGACCGTCCGCGAGCTTATGACCGAGATGAAGGACACCTCCGAGGTCATCGTCGATCTCGCATACGCCTGCCTGATGTACAACAGCCAGAGCATGGCCGAGAAGGTCCGCGAACTCGAGAAGGAGATGGACGACCTCAAGTTCGCCGTCCGCTACAAGGTCCTCCTAGCTACCAGGACCAGGGACGATGCCAAGCAGATGGCGGGACTCCTCGAGGTCGCATCCGCCGCCGACAAGATCTCGGACGCGGCGTCCGACATGGTGGACCTCCTGAGGTTCCCGGTCGAGAAGCGCCCGTTCATATCCAAGATTCTGCAGGAGGCGGACGAGAAGATCCGCATGATGAGGGTCCGTCCCGAGTCCGACATGGTGGGGAACACCATCGAGAAGCTGGGGATCGAGGCACAGACCGGCTGCAAGGTCATCGCCATCAAGAACCGTCACGGGTGGACCTACGACCCGGACGACAACATGAAGATCCGTTCCGGCGACGACATCATCGTCCGCGGTACCGACGAGGGTGCGGATCTGCTCCAGGAGTACGCAAGGGGGCAGAAGCCGTACGAGTTCCCCGAGGTTACCGGGGAGTACGAGGCCGAACAGGAGGCTGAGGAGGACAGCATCGAGGAGGAGCAGCTCACCGAGGAGCTCCGCGGAGAGGAGGGTGATGACCAATGATGACCCGCCTTGAGGAGATGATCCTCGAGCTCAAGGACACCACCGACATGATGGTCGACCTCGCCTACTCGTCCCTGCTCTACAACAACACCGAGATCGCCGAGGAGGTCATCACGCTGTCCACCAGCATGTCAGACCTCGCCGACCGCATCCAGGACTCCATCGCGGATGTCGGTAAGTCCGCTCCCGAGGAGATCGCCAGGGCCATCGTCACCACCAGGCTCCTGGACGGCATCCTCGACATCGCAGAGGCGGCGGAATCCATCGCCGACGTCGTCGTCAGGGGACTGGCCGACCACCCTGTCCTGGCAATGTCGATCAGGGAATCCGACACCACCATGTGCCTCGCGAAGATCGCGGAGGACTCCGTCCTCGCCGGCAAGACCTTCGGAAGCGTATCCCTCAGCACCAACTCCGGAATGTTCGTCATCGCCATCAGGAGGGACCAGGACTACATCTTCGGCCCCGGGCCCAACACCAGCATCGAGGCGGGCGACATCCTCATCGCCAGGGGACCCGAGGACGCGGTCGCTTACTTCAAGGACCTCGCCGACGGAACCGAGAAGACCATCGGCGAGTGATCACAGCGCGAGTGCGAGCGCCCTTCCGGCGAACGCTCCGAGCAGGCACACGACAGGGTTCAGCACGAAGTTCATCAGTGCTTTTCCGACGTATCCGTCAACGAACAGTTCCACGGTATCTACCGTGAAGGTGGACATGGTCGTGAACGCCCCGAACAGCCCGGTGAACAGCAGCAGACGGTACCCATCGCTTATATCCGTCCATGAGAACATGAGAAGTGCCAGAAGGAAGGATCCGATGATGTTCACGGCGAAGGTCGCCCAGGGGAACTGATCGGAATCGATGGCCTGCCCCATGCCGAACCTGAGCACCGCACCGAGCGCCCCTCCGGCCCCGACGATGAGAATCGCCTGAAGAATCGGGACATCCATGGACCCTCGATTGTCGGTAACGGATAAAAACCTGTGCTGGGAAGGAACCGGAAAAGAAGAGTAGCCCCGCCCAGATTCGAACTGAGGTCCCCAGATCCAGAGTCTAGGATGATTGACCACTACACTACGGGGCTGTTATTTGCACCAATAGAGAACCTGTTTTAATAACTTTCGTAGAAGCGGAAGGGGGCCGAAGCCCCCATGAGTTTCACTGGATGGCCTTCTTCACGTTTGCGAAGATGGCATCGATGTCGCCGGTACCCTGGATGGTGACCAGCTTACCTGCCTTCTCGTAGTACGCGATGAGGGGGAAGGTCTTCTCGCGGTAGGTGGAGAGCCTGTTCTTGACGGTGGCCTCCTTGTCGTCGTCCCTCTGGTAGAGCTGGGCACCGCACTTGTCGCAGACGCCCTCCTTCTTCGGGGGGTTGTTGGACAGGTGGTAGACGGCGTTGCAGTCGGGGCAGGAGCGCCTCTGGGTGAGCCTGTCGATGAGGACCTGGTCCTCGACGTCGAAGTTGAGGGCGAGGTCGATGTTGAGTTCCTTGTCGAGGGCCTCGGCCTGCTCGACCGTGCGGGGGAATCCGTCGAAGATGATCCCGGGGACCTTTCCGAGGGACTGGATCTTCTCCTTCATCAGGTTGATGATGACGTCGTTGGGTACGAGGTCCCCGGCGTCCATGTACTTCTTGGCGAGCTTTCCGAGGTCGGTGCCGTTCCTGACTGCCTCGCGGAGCATGTCTCCGGTGGAGAGCCTGACGTATCCGAGCTCGGTCTCCATCTTCTCTCCCTGGGTTCCTTTGCCTGCTCCCGGGGGACCCAGGAGAACGATCATTGACTTCATGCAAGGGGGGAGTGTTTACACATTCTTAAACTGTACTGGCTAGGTTGCGCGTGAGTACCCGCGGGCGGGCGCACTCTTATAAGATAAAACGCAATCGAGGAGGACGATAACAATGGCTCTTGAACAGAAGGTCATCGACGAGATCGAGAAGGTCGTGGGAAAGGACGGCTACTCGGTTGCCCCCGCCGTGCTGTACACCTACGGTTTCGACGCTTCCATCTACCACAGGAACCCCGACATCGTGGTCCAGCCCACCTCCACCGAGCAGGTCTCCGAGATCATGAAGATTGCATACAAGCACGGTATCCCGGTGGTCCCCAGGGGAGCGGGAACCGGACTCTGCGGCGCAGCGGTCCCCATCGAGGGAGGGATATGCATCGCCCTCCAGAAGATGAACCGCATCATCGAGGTCTCCGTCGCCGACCTGTGGGTCGACGTGGAGGCCGGGGTGGTCTACAACAACCTCAACGACGAGCTCGCCAAATACGGCTTCTTCTTCCCGCCTAGCCCCGGTTCCGCCGAGGCCTGCCAGATCGGCGGAATGGTCGCCACCAACGCCTCCGGGATGAGGGCCGTCAAGTACGGCGCCACCAGGGACTTCGTCCTGGGGATGACCTTCGTCAAGGCCAACGGAGACATCGTCCGCTGCGGGACCCGCACAATCAAGGACTCCTCCGGATACCAGCTCGCAAGGCTCCTGTGCGGTTCCGAGGGAACCCTGGGGATCATCACCGAGATCACCCTGAAGCTCACCACCAAGCCCAAGAAGTCCGCATCCTGCCTGATATCCTTCGACGATGTCGTCGATGCAGGGAAGTGCATCTCGGCCATCATTGCCAAGCCCCTGATCCCGGCATCCTGCGAACTTCTCGACAGCACCTCCATCACCGCGGTCAACAAGGTCCTCGGCAACCCCCTCCCCAACGCGAACTCCCTCATCATCGTGGAGGTCGACGGGGAGACCGACGAGATCATCCAGAGGGACCTGAAGATCGTCGAGGAGGTCGCCCACGAGCAGAATGCCAAGACTGTCACCCCTTCCTTTGACAAGGACGAGATCCAGAGGTGGACCAACGCCAGGAAGTCCGTCCTGTCCTCCCTGTCCGCACTGAAACCCGGTTACTCCTGCGTCTCCCTCGCGGACGACATGGGCGTCCCGATCTCCAAGGTCTCCGAGGCGGTCAGGCGCTTCCAGGCCGCCGCCGAGAGGAACGACGTCACCGTCGCCGTCTACGGACACGCGTCCGACGGAAACCTCCACTCCAAGATGGTCATCGACGTCACCGACGAGGACATGTGGAAGAGGGCGATCAAGACCGCTTCCGAGATATTCGATGCCTCCATCGACCTGGGAGGGACCGTCACCGGAGAGCACGGTGTAGGTCTTTCCAAGGCGAAGGACTTCCAGAAGGAGAGGGCCACCGAACTCGAGACAATCCTTGAGATCAAGAAGGCCATGGACCCCAAGAACATCCTCAACCCGGGCAAGGCCGCCCAGTGGAGAGGGGACCAGCTTTCCAACCTCAGGTACCCCTGCAAACCCTACATGTGAAACCACGGCGGGGCCGCACCCCGCCATCACCTTTTCTCACAGTGTATAGCTGAGGGTCGGAAGGATCCAGACGGCGAAGAACTCCAGGGCCGCGATGGCGATGCAGGCTCCCCAGATCTCGGGCTTCCACTTGATGATCTTGGCGCCATCGAAAGGCATGATCGGGATCATGTTGAAAAGTGCCAGAGATCCGTTCAGCATCATCATGAGGTAGAACACCACGACCACAGGCTCGCCGTTGAGGGCGAGGCATCCGAGGATTCCGACGGCGGAGAGGACCATGTTCACCATTGGTCCGGCGATGCTGATGATCCCGTTCTCCCTCTCGGTGATGTAGTTGCTGCGGATCATGACCGCCCCGGGGGCGGCGAACAGGAACCCGACGAATCCCATGATGAGGGCGAAGAACAGTCCCGCAGGATACATGCGGTACTCTGACCACATGCCGAACCTCTGGGCAGTGAACTTGTGTCCCATCTCGTGACCGACGAAGCTCAGGATGGTGATGACGAACATCATCCCGAACATACCGACGAACCAGGATTCTCCCAGGGAATCCCTAAACCACGCGGTTACGAAGTCCGAATCGCGGAGGATCAGGACGAATGCGACGGTGAGGACCACGGTCGAGATGAGAATGTCGCGGATCTCGATGGTGCTGAACCTGTGTACGGGCTCGTTGATGCTCCTGATTCCCATATTTCCGAGTTATGGATTCCTAGATTATATACTTGGACTGGGCCGGCTCTCATGGGCTGATGCTGCGGGAGTTCGGACAGACCGGGTGCGGGAAACCGGCTCTCCGAATCATATTATAAGGATGGACGGGATGAAGACCCGTATGGCAAGCATCCGGAACAACATCGCCAACGGCAAGGAGGAGTGCAGGTGGTGCGATACCTGCGGCACCTTACTCCTCGGCGAGAGATGTGCCAGATGCGGAAAGGAAGGCCGTATTTTCGAGATCAACAGTCCCGGGGACATCCGCCCATGCATGGGGGAGTCCGTCGGGATACTGGAGGATCTCCTCCGGGAGGCCTTCGGGACCAGCTCCCCGATCGAGGGGAAGAACGTATTCTTCAACAAGGTCCCCGGCGAGGACCGCACCGACGAAATAGTCGCCCACGGGCAGGTCATCGGCGTTCTGAGGTTCGACCTGCGGGAGGACCGTCTCAAGGTGGAGCTGAGACAGGCCGGCGCGGAGCTGTTCGCCCCCGTGGCCACCAAGAACATCGTCAGGGTGTTCGGGGTCTCCGGCCATCTCAAGGGGAAATCCGTCGCGGGAGAGAATGTCTCTGAGATCACCGGGGATTTCGGAAACGAGGAACCCATAATCGTCCTCAAGGGCCAGAAGGTCGGACCCGGGGTCTCCATGGCTCCCAGTTCGGAGATGGAGGGAGCGGAGAAGGCCCTGCGCATAAGGGATCTGGACGCTCCCGCCGGGATCCCCGTCTCACCGGACGCGGACAGGAAGGTGTTCGTGGACGCGAACCGCGACCACCTGAAACGCCTGGAGAAGACCGCGGTTAGGGAGATCCGCGATTACGTGAAGGACAGGAAGCAGCCCGTGACCGTCTCGTTCTCGGGAGGGAAGGATTCCCTCGCGGCATACGGGATAGCCTCCAGGGCCGTGGATAACATCGAACTGCTGTTCACGGATACGGGGTTGGAATTCCCGGAGACCCTCGCATACGTGGAGGAGTTCGCGGAGAAGAATAAACTCAAACTGCACCGCGCGGAAGCCGGCAGCGGGTTCAGGGACAACGTCGATACCTTCGGCCCCCCCGCCAAGGACTTCAGGTGGTGCTGCAAGGTCTGCAAGCTCGGCCCGATCACCGACCTCATCGCCAGGGACTTCCCCAAGGGCACAATCACCTGCGAGGGGAACCGTTCCCTGGAATCGTTCTCAAGGGCGGACACGCAGTTGGTAACCAGGAACCCGTTCGTTCCCAACCAGACCAATCTCAATCCCGTCAGGGACTGGTGCGCGGCGGAGATCTGGGGATACATCTGGATGAGGGGTCTGGATTACAACCCCCTCTACGAGAGGGATTTCGAGCGCATCGGATGCTACCTCTGCGCCTCATGCCTGGCAAGCGAGTGGAGGAACACCTCGAGGATCCATCCCGGGATGTACTCCGACTGGGAGAAGTACCTGCACGCATATGCCGAGAGGAACGGCCTTCCGCCGGAATACATCGACATGGGGTTCTGGAGATGGAAGGTCCTGCCCCCGAAGATGAGGCAGCTCGCCGAGGGGCTCGACCTCAGGACCGAGCCCAAGGGGACCGGTATGTCCATGAAGATGCTGAAGGGGGCGTCCGTCTGCGTGGCCGGGGGATACTCCATGGAGGCCGTGGCCACCGTACCCAGGAACCGCGACTTCGATTACGTGGAGGATGCCCTTCGCACGGTCGGGGAGGTGAAGTACTCCCCCGAGTTCGAGATCGCCCTGGTCAGGACCGGGTACGGACGCGCCAAGCTGTTCGGCGGCGGCCAGATCAGTGTCACCGCAGAGAACGCGAAAGACGCCGAGACAATGTTCGAGAGATCCGTCAAGGCACTCATCAGGGCAGAGCTGTGCACAGAGTGCGGGATATGCGCGAAGACATGTGCCAGGAAGGCGATTCATATCAAAGGAGGGATGAGGGTGGACCCCGGGAAATGCACCTCCTGCGGCAGATGCGAGAGGTCCTGCATGGTCATCCACTACTACGATAAGATCATGTCCGGAAAGTCCGTCCCGAAGCCCGATTCGTGTCCCGTCCGGAGGAAGGATAAGAGCCCCGGGAAATCTGTCGGACGCAAGCCTTACCGCCCCCGCACGGGCGGGCGCCCGCAGGGGAAGATGAATCAGAACGGCAACTGCCGCCGCTGACTGTGTTTCCATCTCAGAAGATGTTAAGGAGGGGGATCGCTCCCCCGGTTTTCAAAGGGTATCGAACGTCTCGTTCATGATGGGCTGTCCCAGGTGACCAGCTGGACATCACCCATGAGCCAATTCTCCAGCCTGGCCGTGCTGGTCCCTCCCATCTTGATCTTGACGAGGCTGGTCAGTGCGTTGAACACGTACATGATTCCGATACCGGTCATGATGATAGTGATCGGCGAGGCGTTGGTTATCTTGGACATCGCATCGGATGAATTGCCGAACATAGTATCGATAGACCGTTCCCTTTTTAACTGATATGCGGATGGGCACTCATGGTTTCGATGGGGCTATTCTATGCGGCAACGGCGCTGGCGATGATCCCGACGCTGCTGCTGATGTACCTCCTCCTCAGGAAGTACACCTATCCCGCCGTGGAGAACCCCTATTTCAGCGACCCCTCGTTCTTCATGCTGTTCGCAATCGGCCTGGTTGCGGGCACGGTGATGTTCCTGGTGTACTCCTACGTCATGAACAGCATCGTCGCGGTGATCATGTATTCCGTCATCCAGGTGCTGCTCATCGTGGTGTGCATGAACCTCAAGCGCTACCGCGGGAAATCCGACAGCATCTTCTACGGGCTCGGATTCGGACTGGGTGCCGGAGGTTCCACCGGTACGGGATTCATTTACTATATCGCGGTCTCATCTGACCAGCTCGGGGGAAGCGTTGATGCGGCCGGATGGGTGTTCCTTGTGGTCGTCGCCCTGTCCATGATCTTCCAGTATTCCGCCGTCGGGGTCACCGTCGGAGAGGGCATCGCCCGCCACTACCCGATGCAGTTCGCCATGCAGGCCATGATCTACAATCTGGTCTACTGGGTCGTCTTCACCATCATGCTCATGAACTCCGATTCCGGGGCCATCATGTACCTTATGGCAGGGGCCGCGCTCGCGATCTCCGTGTTCTATCTGTGGTTCGCTTACACGAAGGAGATCGCGAAACTCGTCGCCGAGGTGGACATCCAGAACGGCAAGAAGGCCAAGAAGAGGCGCATCCAGCAGGAATGATCAGCGCTTGTAGCGGCCGTATTTCGTCTCGTGAACTATGCATTCGGCAAGCATCATGCCTAGGAGCTTCTTCCCGTGCTTGGGGTCGAGGCGGACGACGTCGTCCTCGGTGAACTCCCCATAGATCCTGGTCAGTCCCTTCGACATGACCTCCATCTTGTCCTCGAGGCTGTGGGCCTTCTCATAATCGCGTTCGAGTGTGGAATACGGGTCGGTCGAACGCCTGGCATGTTTCGGTTCGATGCCGCCGGCGGATCCGGTGAGCTTCGCGAGATGCTCCCTGGCGGTCTCCTGTGTGCGGCAGCGGCACACCGGCTGCAGTTCCTTGACGACACTCTTGGTGCCGCAGAACGCACATTCGGATGTCTTTGCGGAAAGGTCGACTATCCTCATGCGTTTGCATCCGGGACAGGTGACCACTGCGAACATGGTCACTCCCTGAACTCTGTGAAGACCAGAGCGGACAGCGCACAGCCGTACTCGTCCTCGGGGATCTTGAGCTCCTCGATGCGATACTCGATCTCCCCGAACTCCACGCCTCTGATGCGGGACATCTCGTTCATCTTCCTCCCGAGCTCATCGCGGAGACAGTCGGCGGAACCGTGGAGGTGGCCCTCGGCGACGTATCCGCCGTATCCGTCCTTCCTGCGGGTGTATGCGATGCCGGCGGAGACGATGTCCCCTCCCCTGCCCCTCATCTGCGACAGGACGCAGAAGGTAACCATCCCCATGGGGAGATCGAACTGTTCCACCTCGCGGGCGCCGTCGGGGATGACGCTCGATACCGCCACTAGATTCTGCTCGCTGAGTCCTGCCTTCAAAAGTGCCAGATCGAACGCGTTGAGGTCCGAGACCGGACTGGTGGCGGCGGCGGAGGTGACGAAATAGGCGGAGGGTACGAGCTGCCTCATGCTATCAGCCGTAGATGTTGTCAGGCCCCTGGTCGGCGGATGCCTGCTGTGCCTGGATGCGGTTGTCTATCTCCTCGGCCTCCTTGAACAGGGGGTCGGTGTCGACCGACAGCCTGGGCATGATGGCCTGCAGCGGCCCGATGATCCTGGCGGCGGACCTGGGATCGGGGAGCTGGGGGTTGGCGGGGCACAGGATGGCCTTGACATCCACCCTGTCCTTCATCCCGAGCATCAGGATCACGCCGGTGATTCCCCTTACGATCCCCTCGCCCATCACGGTGAGGCCTATCTCCTCGAGGAAGATTGCCCCCTCTCTGGTGGTTGCAACGCCCATTATCCTGTCGTCCTGTCCCATCCGGGGGACCCCTTCGAGGCAGATGATGGTGGTCGCGCCCATGGCCCTGACGGTCTCGTAGACGCACTTGGAAAGGTCGTAGGTGTCCTCGGGCTTCGGGGCGACCTCGGAGGTGACGATGATCACGTCGCGGGTCTTCGCACGGGGTTTCTTGGCTGGGACCTCATCCGCGGCGGGCTGCTCGGAGACCTCGGTCTTCTTCTTGCGTTTGGCCTTCGGGAGAGAACCCGCGTAGATACGGATCTGGGGAAGGGGCTGTCCCGACTGCACGAGGGTGTACGGGGGGAGGTCGCGGGAGGTGATGCCCCCGGTGATGTCGAGCTTGAGGTCCCTGGCGATGAAGCTCGCCACGATGGAGCCGACGAGACCCACGGTGGGAAAACCTATGATGGCGATGGGATCCCTCAGTTCCTTCTCCTCGTAGACGAGAACCTCTGCTTCGGACATATGCGCGCGACTATGGGGTCAAAGTATTAAAGCGTCTTTGACCTCGAGGCGGGCATGTCAGATAACGTCGTGGAGCTGTCCGAGACCGGGTCCGGGATCCCGGTCGTCACCGAGAACGTGCCCGGAGCGAACGCAGCCTTCCTGGTCGCGGTGCGTACGGGTTCCAGGGACGAGCACGACGGGATATTCGGTCTCTCCCACCTTCTGGAGCACACCGTGTTCCGCGAGACCAAGAACATGACCTCTTTCGAGATGTCGAAGGTCATGGAGGGGGCGGGAGGGATGCTCAACGCCTTCACCGCCAAGGAGATGACCGCCTACTACGGCATCACCCTCGCGGAGACCGGCAGGACCGCCATGGACCTGGTGGCCGACATCGTCGCTAACCCTCTCATCAACGAGAAGGACACCGAGATGGAGAAGGACATCGTCCTCCAGGAGCTCAGCATGGTGAAGTCCGAGCCGGAGACCTACATCCACGACCTCTTCGAGCAGAACCTCTGGGACGGGGACCCGCTCGGGTGGGACGAGGGCGGCACCGAGGAGTCGGTAAAACCCCTCACCTACGAGGACCTGAGGAAGTATTACGAAGAGAGATACGGCCTCCCGAACATCGCGGTTTTCGCTACTGGCTCTTTTGATAAGAAGGAGGTCGTCGACTGGGCGGAGAACTCGTTCTCCGGAATGTCCGCATCCGTCGTCAACAGGAGGGAGGCCCCGAAGATGCCCGTCTCCAAGTTCAGGATCACCGACAACGGCGTGGACCACGCCAACATAGGTCTGGGATTCCCCACCCCGAAGGTGGACGGCCATCAGAGGACGGTCAACCAGGTCCTCAGCGCGGTCATCGGGTCCGGATCCTCCTCGAGGATGTTCCAGGAGGTCCGCGAGAAGAACGCCCTGGTCTATGCGATCTACAATCAGACAGGCAACTACAGCGACGCCGGATACGTATCCACCTTCCTCAACTGCGTGGATAAGAACATCCTGAAGTCCCTGGACGAGTGTTTCAGGGTCTACCGCGAATTCAAGAGGGAGGGTCTCACCGAGGGGGAGCTCGACAGGACCAAGAACATCCTCAAGGGGGCCATCGCCAGGGGGGCGGAGACCACCGACCACCGCATCTACACCATGTGCAACAGGTACATGACCTTCGGCGAGGTCACGAGCACATCCGAGAAGCTGGCGGACATCTCCTCCGTTACCGAGGAGGAGGTCATGGCCGCGGCCGAGAGGTATCTGGTGCCCGAGAGGCTAAACCTGACGATCCTGGGAAAGGTGCCCAAGGCGGTGAAGAACTTCGATATTCAGTCGGTCGAGCTCTGATCCCTGTCCTGCCTGAAAAGGTCCATGACATGCAGGGCCGCATCGACCATCGAGGATTCCTTGGAGGCCACGATGGGCGTAAGTTCCTCGCTCATGGTCTGCATGTCCTTGATTTCCATAGCGACGAACCTGACCTGAAGGGGCATGGAATCGGGATCCATCTGACGTCCGATGCCTATGGCGGTGGCGACGTTGATGTCGTGGGCGGGCATGCCGTTGTTCACGGTGGACTCGAAGTCCGCGACGTCGAAGATAAGGATGGTGCCAGGATCGTACTGGAAGGTCTGGATCGCATCCACGATGACGACGTAGCTGTATCCCTTCATGAGGGGGAGCAGCTCCAATCCGCCGACGGCCTCCTGGCAGCAGTCAACGTCATCCATGCCCATGCGCTCGATGTCCTCGGACACACGGAGCCCTACGGAATCGTCGGTCATGACCGGGCTTCCGAGCCCGATGACGCGTATGCGGCCGTTGAGAACCATGCTCCGAAATCCACGTAGGCGATAAAAGGGTTGTCAAGGAATCGGAAAAGACTTTTACCGTTCAAGGTAATGCCCGTTCCGGAGGGAAAGGCACGGACATCAAGGTCAGGACAGAGCAGGTCATCAACGGCCAGACCGTCACCCACAGGCAGCTCGAGACTCTGTACAACGTTTCCAAGATGGGGAGCATGTCAGCCGCCGCCAAGAGCATGGGGATCTCCGTGCCGGTGGTCCACCGCTACATCGCCAACATCGAGGCCGCAGCGGGGGAAGCCGTCACCCATTCCACACCGTCTGGCACTTTCCTCACCCCTGCGGGCAAGGAAATCATGGACCGCTTCGCCGCCAACGAGGCGAGGTGCCGCGACGACAGGGGTTTCACCGTGTGCTGCAGCCCGGTCACCGAGGACCTGATGATGTCGGTGTTCTCCTCCCTGAAGATGACCGATGTGGAGATGGTCGTCTCCGACGACGTGCACAACGTGAGGATGATGATCGAGGGTCTGGCCGACATGGCGCTTATAGACGATCCCCTCTACCTTTTCGACATCGATGAGTACGGTTACGACGCCATGGAGATCGGCTACATGGGGATGGTCTACGTGGATAACGGGCCCTCCTTCATCCGCTACAAGTACGGCGCGCAGAGGGTGGCTTTCATGTACCTCGACACCGCGAAGAGGGAGTACACCATCGATGCGGAGACCTATTCCCTGTCGGAGATGCTCGGTTCCAACAAGAGCTTCTTCGTGGACGAGTTCCTCCTCACGAGGAAGGGACTCAAGCTGAAGAGCGCCGTGAACCCCAAGAACCTGCGCCACGCCATCACCGCCGTGTTCCGCTCGGAGGACCGTACGGTGACGAAGATTGTCAACGCTTTGCAGGCTAGGCACATAGAATGAGCCATTTCCCCGATTTTTAGGTTTACCCTATTAGGTAATCCTATCCCCCTTGGACCGTTCGCTATTATATAGCATTAGTGAAATTTCAAAGTCAGAGGTTTGAATATGGATTACAAAGTCGATCCTGAATTCGAGAAGCAGCTCGCCGAGCTCGGCGGAGCTGACGTGTCCCTCTGCTTCCAGTGCGGAACCTGCACCGCAGGTTGCCCGTCCGGAAGGAGGACTTCCTACCGCGTAAGGAAACTCGTCCGCATGGCCCAGCTGGACATGAAGGAGGAGATCCTGAACTCCGAAGAGCTTTGGATGTGCAGCACCTGCTACACCTGCGTTGAGCGCTGCCCCCGCCGCGTCCCGATCGTTGACATCGTCATCGCCCTCAGGAACATGGCCGTCGCCGACGGACACATCAAGGCCGCCCACAAGAAGACCGCATCCAACCTCTACACCACCGGACACACCGTCCCCATCAACGATGAGGTCAAGGCACTCCGCGCGTCCCTCGGACTCCCCGAGATCCCGCCCACCGTCCTTGCCAACGCTGACGCCGCCGCAGAGCTCAAGAAGCTCCTGGATGCTGCTAAGTTCAACACCATCGTGGAGGAGTGAGAATCATGGCAAAGTACGCTTTCTTCCTTGGATGCATTGCACCCCTCAGATACCCCGGTATCGAGAAATCCACCCGTGTCGTCTGCGAGAAACTCGGAGTCGAGCTCGAGGACCTGACCGATGCTTCCTGCTGCCCCGCACCCGGAGTCATCAGGGCATTCTCCAGGACCACCTGGCTCGCCGCCGCCGCAAGGAACCTCGTCCTTGCCGAGCAGAAGGGACTCCCCATCGTGACCATCTGCAACGGATGCTACGGATCCCTCTTCGAGGCCGCCCACGAGCTCAACCACAACGCCGAGCTCCGCGCCAACGTCAACGAGATCCTCAAGGCCGCCGGTGTCGTAGAGTACAAGGGAACCACCGAGGTCTTCCACTTCGCAGAGGTCCTCTTCCGCGAGGTCGGTGTCGAGAAGATCGCCGCAGCCTGCTCCAACAAGCTCGACTACAAGATCGCGACCTTCTACGGATGCCACTTCCTGAAGCCCACCGACATCAAGGGAATCGACGACGCCGAGGTCCCCCACATCCTCGATGACCTCGTTGAGGCCACCGGATGCACCTCCATGCCCAGGAAGCAGAAGATGCTCTGCTGCGGATCCGGAGGAGGACTCAAGGCCGCCTTCGGTGACGTCGCAAAGGAGTTCACCAAGACCAACCTCGAGAACATGCAGGCTTCCGGAGCCCAGTTCATCGTCGATGTGTGCCCGTTCTGCCACCTGCAGTTCGACACCTCCGAGAAGGACCTCGGATTCAACATCCCCGTCCTCCACCTGTCCCAGCTGTTCGGAATCGCCATGGGCATGTCCGAGGCCGAGCTCGGTCTCTCCGCCCACAAGGTTCCGGTCGTCCTCTGAGACCCGGTCGATAAATCTCTTAGGGGCCTCTGGCCCCTTCATCTTTTATTTTCCGCTGGAAACGGAGATTGCGGAGCACTGACTGTAATCTGCTCATTTCATAATCTGACAAAACGACCTGGAATCACCGGGTTCGGAAAGAGTGCGGACGATCGCCGTGTCTTTTCTCATCTCGGCGACCGTCGTACCACCGAACGCGGGAGGAGGTGAGAACCATGACGATTATCATGACCATCCGCGGCGTCTTCCCGAAGTCGAAAATCAGGATAGTAATATATACAAGCGGTACCAACCATAAATGGAAATATTATTACAAACAGGGGATTATACAATAATCTGGATGATTGTGATTTTGAGCATGTTCAATATTTTTCCATCCGACATATCTATTTATACAATCAGTGAATCGTGAAGCCCAGTAAAAGGAGCTACCACTATGGCAGGAAACGCTAAAGCCGCAGCAGCAGCAAAGAAGAGCAAGGACAAGTGGAAGGCAAAGGAGTGGTACAACATCCACGCCCCCCGCATGTTCAACGAGACCGTCATCGGAGAGACCCCCGCAGCCGACCCCGAGATCCTCATCGGCAGGCAGGCCGAGGTCACCGTTCAGGACCTAACCGGAGACTTCTCTAAGATGCACATCAAGCTACAGTTCAAGATCACCGGTGCCGACGGACACGAGGCAAAGACCGAGTTCATCGGACACACCCTCACCTCCGACTACGTTAGGAGGCTCACCCGCAGGAAGAAGACCAAGACCGACCACGTCGTAGATGTCGTCACCAAGGACAAGTACGTCCTCCGCATCAAGACCATGTCCATCGCCGACCGCAGGATCCAGGCCTCCCAGGAGGACGGAATGCGCGCCCAGATCAAGATCTTCCTGACCCAGTACGGGAAGGAGAACAACCTCGCCGACATCATCAAGGCGGTCATCTCCGGAGACCTTGCAAAGGAGACCGCGAAGGCCTGCCACATCATCGTCCCCATCAAGAGGGTCGAGATCCGCAAGACCGAGGTCCTCAGGAAGGGACAGGGCGAGCCCGAGTGCATCATCGACGTCGAGCCCGAGGCATCCGCCGAGGAGCCTGCAGAGGAGGAGGCCCCCGCAGAGGAGGCAGCCCCTGCCGAGGATGCCGAGAAATCCGAGTGATTTCAGATCAAATTCATTATGGGGCTTCGGCCCCAGCACCTTTTCTTCCCGGTCTCTTTCGGACCTTCCCTAACACAACCAATATAAACCCTAAGCGGTTGTCCCAAAACAACGCCGGGATGGCTCAGCCTGGTAGAGCGTCGGACTCATAGGGTTCAGGTTATACTGACCTCACCAGGGAAATCCGAAGGCCGAGGGTTCGAACCCCTCTCCCGGCACCATATTCTCGGTTTTTCGGTATCGGTCCCCGTGTCGATTTTATTATCGTGCGCGCATACAGGTAACCATGAGGCTGATTATCTACAACGGCAAGGGGGGTGTCGGGAAGACCTCCGTCTCGACCGCCACCGCACTGCGTCTTGCCAAACTCGGCCACCGCACAATACTGATGAGCGTCGATACCGCCCACTCCATCGGTGACGCTCTCGACATGAAGCTCGGGCCGGAGCCCACCAACGTGGCCCCGAACCTCGACGTCCTGGAACTAGACATAGTCCACGAGATGAAGACCAAGTGGTCCGCGATAAAGGACTACATCTCCGCATTCATGCTCTCCCAGGGGATCGAGGGGATCTCCGCGGACGAGCTTGCGATCTTCCCCGGGATGGAGATGGTCTCCGCCCTCCTCTACGTCCTGACATTCGAGAGGGAGGGTAAGTACGATGTCGTGATCATCGACACCGCACCTACCGGCGAGACCCTCCGTCTGATGTCCTTCCCGGACGTATCCAACTGGTATATCGACAAGATGTTCTCCATCGTCAGCAAGCTTATGGGGGTTGCCAGGTTCACCGTGGGGCACATCGTGGACTTCCCCCTGCCGTCCAAGAAGGTCATGAACCAGATCAAGGTCCTGAAGGACCAGATGAAGGACGTGAAGAGGATCCTCGAGGATTCGAAGAACACCACCGTGAGGCTAGTCCTGAACCCGGAGCGCATGGCGATTAACGAGACCCGCCGTTCGTATGCGTACATGAGCCTCTACAACAAGAACGTCGAGTGCCTGGTAATCAACAAGGTCATCCCGGACGATGCCGACGGAGCGTTCATCAAGGAGAAGCTGAAGGAGCAGAGGGAGCACATGGAGGAGATCCACAGCTCCTTCGATCCCCTCAAGATAATGACCGCGTACATGATGAAGACCGAGATGCGCGGCACCGAGAAACTGGAGGCCCTGGCGGACATGATCTTCGGGGATTCGGACCCCATCGAGGTCTACTCCGACGCGAGTCCCATGAGCTTCACCACCCTGGAAGACGGCACCGTGGAGCTCCGCATCAAGATGCCGTTCGTCGACTCCGACGAAGTGGAACTGTTTAAGGGGAATGAAAATACTATCATACTTCATGTGGGCAGTCAGAAGAGAACCGTTTCCCTTCCGATGACCCTGAGCGATTCCGAGCTGCTCGGAGCAGAGTTCGGGGACGAATGCCTGATAATCAAGTTCAGGAGGCCTGACAGCAATGAGTGACGAGAAGAGGTTCGAGGACTCCGAGACCCAGGAGTTCTACGAGAAGAACAAGGACATGGTCGACAGGATCCTGGCGGCCGAGCGCGAGAAAGACCGTGCGGGGCGCTACCGCGAGCGCGCGGAGAAGATGGAAGAGGCGGTCAGGGACGGCGCCGACAGAGCGTACGGCGACTACCGCTACGGACGCGACCGCGCAATGGATGCCTTCGACGAGACCCGCGACACCCTCCGCGACTTCGCAGACGTGGAGTCCGACTACTTCTACAGGATGATGCGCGAGGAGAGGGAGAGGGCACGCCGCTACGCCGAGGCCGAGAAGGCATACGCCCGCAGGCGCTACGAGGAGAGCCGCGACCGCTTCCGCGAGGACTTCGGACGCGCGAAGGGACGTTTCGAGGACGAGTTCGAGGGATTCTTCGGATGGATAGCAGACCCCGGGTTCCAGCAGCACATCATCGGTGCAGGCCTCGAGGCCCTCATGGCATTCAACGCCATGATCAGGGCAGGACCCTTCCCGGACTCCTTCAAGGATGCCGCGGACAGGATGGACTTCAACAAGAGCGTGGAGTTCTGCAGGAAGAACCCCTACTGCAGGAAGAAGGAGCAGGATCCCGAGGGCGGTGAGGAGCCCAAGGGCCCGCAGCCCGAGAAGATCACCATCACCCCTTCTAAGAAGGACGACGATCCCAAGAAGAAGAAACCATGATCCCATTGGAAGTCGGGGAGAGGGCGATAGGCATCGCCAGGGAAGCGGCATACGCCGAGTCGGAGAACTCCGGGTATGTTCTCCCGAAGGACCTCGGCGGTGAGTTCTCGGTGAACTCCGGTGCATTCGTCACGGTATCTGAGTTCCCGTCCCGCCGCCTCCGCGCATGCATAGGCTATCCCGAGCCCATAATGCCCCTGGGGGAATCCGTCATGATGTCCGCCAGGGGGGCCGTCCACGATCCCCGCTTCCCGAAGCTCACCCGCGAGGAGGCCGAGGCATGTACCTTCGAGGTCACCGTCCTCACGAAGCCGGAGCCCCTCGAGTACACCGATGTCCCGGACCTGATGTCACGCATAGTCATCGGGAGGGACGGCCTCATAGTGGAATACGGTCCGTACCGCGCGCTTTTCCTGCCCCAGGTCCCGGTTGAACAGGGATGGGGTGTGGAGGAATACATATCCGAACTTTGCTACAAGGCAGGCATGAGGCCCGATGCATGGAGGAACAACAGGCTGACGTTCGAGACTTTCCGCGGAGAGATCTTTTCCGAGATCGAGCCCCGCGGGAAGGTGGAGAGGAGGGAATGAGGATGGACCCGGAGAAGGTCATCTGCGGACGCATGTACGTCGACGGTCAGCTCCAGTACATGGAGGCCGGCATATCCGAGGGGAAGATAGTCTCCGTAGGAAAGCACGTCTCCGGAGGCGAGGAGAGGATCGACCTGGGATCGAGCATGACCGTACTCCCGGGATTCATGGATCCCCATGTCCATCTCCGCGACCCGGGAATGACCCAGAAGGAGGATTTCGTGACAGGGACGACATCCGCGCTGTACGGCGGGGTGACCTGCGTCCTCGACATGCCGAACACCAAACCTCCGGTCACAGATATCCCGACGCTCATGGACAAGAAGGCCGCCGTGAAGGGCAGGGCGTTCGTCGATTACGGCCTGTTCGCCGCTCTCACCCCCAGCGCGCCGGTCGATATGCTGGCGCCCCATGTCCCCGCATTCAAGCTTTTCATGGGATCCACCACGGGCAACATCCTCCTGAATGATGATGCCGAAATCGCCCCTCTCATGGAGGAGATCGCCCGTACAGGCAAGGTTCTCAGCGTTCACGCCGAGGACGACAGTCTCATAGTACACGGGGTCCAGGAGAACTGCTGCCAGGACCACCTGCGCAACCGTCCGGCCGAGGCCGAATACAGTGCCATACGGAGACTTTCGAAGTATCGCGGCACGAAGGTAAACATCTGCCACACCACCAACGCCGAGCAGGTCGGGATGGCCCGCGAGGTCGGGTTCACCACCGAGGTGACCATGCACCACCTGCTTTTCAACGCGGAGAGGAACACGTCCGCATTCTACAAGACGAACCCCCCGGTCAGGGACGAGAACTCCAGGAAGGGGCTCTTCGAATCCTTCAGGAAGGGGGACATCACCATGTTCGGCACCGACCATGCTCCCCACACCTACGACGAGAAGTCGCAGGAGTTCGATGCCGCTCCCGGGGGAATCCCCGGGGTGGAGACCACCATGCCGATGGTCATGGAGATGGTCAGGGCGGGGACCATCACGATGGATCTAGCCGTCAGGATGGGTGCCGAGAAGCCAGCCGAGGTGTTCTCGGTCGGCAAGGGGAGGATCGCGCCGGGCTGCGACGCGGACTTCGCGATCTTCGACTTCCGCAGGGTGACCGAGATCGACCAGAAGAAGCTGCATTCCAAGGCCGGATGGTCCGTCTATCACGGAATGAAGGCCATATTCCCCGACACCGTTATAATCAGGGGACAGGTACAGCTGAAGGACGGCGAACTCTGCGGAGAGCGCATCGGGAGGGACATCTGTGGCTGATTACATCGTTGATTATTCCGAGGTTAGCGGAAGGAAGGCAGAATGCATCGACGGATGCGGAATGTGCTGCCTCTGCCAGCCGGAGATTCTCCCGGAGGAGAGGCCCTTCTTCAAGAAGAACCACCCGGACTGCATCGAGAAGAGCCGCGGGCCGGAGCACTATACCGCCATCAAGCTCAAGAACGACCGCGGATCGTGCGTGTTCCTGAACGAGTGCAGGCGCTGCAAGGTCTACGACCACCGCACCGCATACTGCCGTCAGTTCCCGTACCACATCTACGTCTCCGACCACGTGAAGGTAGAGCTCGACCTCTCATGCAGGGGCGTCTGGACCGGTAAGGGCGCGGATGCCATGGCCGAGGCGAAGGCACTCGTCGCCAACGCCGATGCGAGGATTAGGGAGGCCCTCCCCCAGGCCAGGGACATCTACTCCCAGTTCTATTCCTTCGCCAGGGAGGCCGGCGTCATGGCCGACACCTCCATGCTCAGGATGACCGTTTCCGAGAGTCTGGCACATTTCACGGAACCAGAGTTTCTCTACCGTCTTCTGGATGCTTCGCAGGTCCTTCCGCAGATGACCATCGCGGACGGTCTCAAGCAGACCAAGGTGGATTACAAGGAGCTCGAGGATGCGGCCAGGGAGACCGCTCTCGAATCTCTCTCATCCGAGGATCCCCTGAACCTGCCCGTATACAGTGCCAGAGACCTCAGCTGGAACGTCTTCTCCGCCGACGACGGCAAGATCGAGTGGATGGTCGTCGGCGACGACGGCGAGTTCCACCACAAGGGTTCCGTCGATGCGAAGGACATCAAGCTCCCCCAGCTGAACAACGAGGGAAGGAACGTCCTGAAGGATTACATCGCCACCCTCAACGGCCGCGACAGCTTCCTCGGCAGCGTGTTCTACCTGATCGACGCCAACGGTTACGAGGACGACATGTCCAACGCGTATTACGGAACCCTCGCCACCGCGGCCCTGGACATACTGTGGAGGGCATCGCTGCTCGATCACTTCTTCCACACCGGATTCGGGGCCGAGGGCATGCGCGACGCCATCATCTTCTACGACATGGACAGGCTGGATGCCCCGGCGATAGGCGCGTTCATCTGACGCCTCATATTAATTAAAAAAAGGCTAACCTTATTATACTGAGTCCTTTATGGGACACTCAGGAGCAGTACGCCGTATGCTCGATATATGAAATACGGACGTACTCCGGGGACCCGGGATAGGGTCCTTTCCACACATCACCATAAGGAGCGATCATCATGGGAGCAGGAACAGCAGCACAGGGAAGGCACAACAAGCACAAGACTCACATTCCCTGCCGCAGGTGCGGAAAGCGCTCGTACAACATCAGGAAGGGCTACTGCGCTTCCTGCGGATACGGCAAGACCGCAAGGATCAGAGGCTACGAGTGGGCCAAACTGCGCGACTGAATTCAATTCAAAGTGAGCGAATGTCGGGCCCGAGGCACTACTGCGGAGTAGTCGGCATCAACGCCGACCACAACATAGTCGCAGCGTTGCAGAAGGCCCTTATGATCCTTCAGCACAGGGGCCAGGACACAGCCGGCATCTCTGTTTTCGACGGTATGGAGATCCATACCGTCAAGGACGCCGGGCTCGTCCAGACGGCCCTCCCGAAGGACAGGATTGCACAGCTCTACGGCAACGTGGGTATCGGACACGTCCGCTACGCCACCACTGGGGGCAAGAACGTCAAGAACGCGCAGCCCATCACCGTGGCTACCGGTTCCGGACAGATTGCCGTCGCACACAACGGCGACCTCACCACCTACGAGAAGGTCAAGAATAAGTACCTCGAGGCGGGAGAGGTCTTCCTCACCGACAGCGACACTGAGCTGATCATCAAGATTCTCAGCAAATATCTCAAGAGCGGCAGCGACCCCATCCTCGCCATGAGACAGACCATGGGAGAGATCGACGGAGCATACGCCCTCGCGCTCATGATCAACGGCCGCATGTTCGGCATCCGCGACCCCCATGGGATCCGCCCTCTCGTCATCGGGAAGCTCTCGGACGGGTACATGATCGCATCCGAGAGCTGCGCCATCGACGCCCTGGGAGGGGAGCTCGTCAGGGACGTCGCGCCGGGGGAGATCATCGAGGTCACCAAGGAGGGCATCAAATCCTACCTTCCGAAATTCAAGTGCCCGTACGCCCACTGCATGTTCGAGTGGGTCTACTTCGCAAGGCCGGATTCCGTGATGGACAGCGTCAGCGTCTACGAGGCAAGGCAGCGCATCGGTGCGATCCTCGCCAGGGAGCATCCCGCGGATGTCGACCTGGTCATGCCCATCCCCGACTCCGGAAGGGCCCACGCAATCGGGTTCTCCAACGCTTCCGGAATCCCCTACGAAGAGGGATTCATGAAGAACAGGTTCGCCGAGAGGACCTTCATCCTTCCCGATCAGAAGGAGAGGGAGCTTGCGGTCTCCACCAAGATGAATCCCATCAAGAGTACCGTCAACGGCAAGAGGATCATCATTGTGGACGATTCCATCGTCAGGGGGACCACTCTGAAGCAGCTCATCGGAATGCTCAGGAAGGCGGGTGCCACCGAGGTCCACGTCCGTATCGGATCCCCTCCTATCATCGCGCCCTGCTACTACGGGGTCGACATGAAGACCAGGGACCAGTTCATCGCGAACGGGAACACCGTCGAGCAGATTAGGGAGATCATCGGTGCGGATTCCCTCGGATACATCAGCATGGATGGACTCGTCGAGGCCATCGGGAAGACCGAGAACGACCTCTGCCTCGCATGCGTCTCCGGCAAATACCCCACCCGCATCGACGGCGAGGAAGAGCGCTTCCAGACCAAGCTCGATGACCATCTCCCCTCTATCAACTGAGCACTTCCGGGAATGTGCCAGATTTCCGTATTCTCTTTTTTCGCAGGTTAGAAATCTTTATTAACAACGTGAGGATAAAGGGGTTCAACAACTGGGCAGGTAGATCAGTTGGAAGATCGCTACATTGGCATTGTAGAGGTCGCGAGTTCGAATCTCGCCCTGTCCACTCATTTTTCTTGATTTCCTGTCGGGACCCAAACATATTGTCCGTTACATGTTCGATTCTCTGCCGTTTTCAATTGGTCGGAGTATGCCGGATCTTGTCTTCCTCGCCGCAGAGAAGGTCGGCAGGATCGAGGGGCCTTTTTCTTGGACAGTAATCCGGACCCAGAAAGCAGAACAGTATCGGGATGGCGCAGCGGGAGTATTACGACACTGCCGACAGGCGCAATCAGGCCGGCTCCGGAGTGCGGACCGGCGGAACGGAGCGGGCAGTCCCCGTTCGACAAAACAGCGTTACCGCCTCGCCCGACGATCATGTGCGGCGGACAATCGGCCTGGCGGGATTTCCGACGACCGTCGTATTGTCTGGCACATCCTTCGTGACCACTGCTCCCGCACCGACGACGCATCCGTCTCCGATGGTAACGCCGGGCAGCACGGTCACATTGGCCCCGAGCCAAACATCCCGACCTATGCGGACGGGCTCTCCCCTGACCTTCCAGTCGCGACGCCCCTCGGGATCCATGGGGTGGACCGCAGTGACGATGTGGCAATCCGGACCGACCATTGTGTGTGCCCCGATGCGGATCTCCGCCGTATCGAGGAAAGTGCAGCCGTAATTCACCAGGACGTGGTGGGACAGTTTGATGTTGAAACCGAGGTCGCATTTGAACGGGGATTTTACGATCGTCATATCTTCGAGCCCGTATCCTACGATCTCCTCGAAGAAACGTTTCTTCACATCCCAGGGGTCCGCCGAGGAGTTGAACCTGTGGAGCTTTACGGCACATTCGTCGATGGCTTCGTTGTACCCGTCGATATCGGGATCCTCCATCCCGACCCATCCGCCTTCCGAGAGACGATCCCTCCAGCTTTCCGCCGTCATCAAATCCCGGAAGGTGTAATCCGATTTGTTCATTTCGTGCGGAAGCGGACAAAAAATGCCCGTATTTTGATGGGAAACCCGCCACTTTGGGACCAGATTGTACTGCAGAATTGTCCCAATATTAACCAAATCCGAATACAATTATAATAGGGATTTTTGATGAACAACAGATGTTGAACGCAACTGATTCCGCACAAGGGGACTTCAACAAGTGTGAAGTGTGCGGATATGGTTGGAAGAAGCGCGGAAACACGGTTCCGCGCCGCTGCCCGAGGTGCAACAGCATCCTTTGGAACTGCACCGATCTCAAGACTCACGTCTGCAAGCGCTGCGGCCACAAATGGCTGGGAAGGACCGATGACCCTCTCCGCTGCCCCAACTGCCGTTCCAAGCTCTGGGATGCGGATGTGGAGACCTTCATCTGCGGGTCGTGCGGGCACAAGGCACTGTACAGGGTCGGCAGGTCTGCCCCCGCCACATGCCCGGCATGCGGAAGCGGCAACTGGTTCGTCGATCCCAAATCCGGTCAGGACGCGGTCACCGATTCGACACGCGTCGCCGAGCAGGTCGAGAGGGCGTTCAGGGCCGGTGGCGGTATCCCCGCCATGGTATCCATTCTTGTTTCCGAGGGCATCGACAAGGTCGATGCCGAGGTGATGTCCAGATACGTGTCCGGCGAGAGCGAGATCTCCATCGCCCGCAGGATGGGCCTCACCTTCGAGGAAGTCCGCAGGCTCTCCGAGCCCATCCGCAGGAGCGGAAGCAGTTTCAACTGAGCGCTCCCGGGAATGTACCAGATGTCGATTTCACTTGGTAACCATAGGTTGCGAACATATGAAAGATATTTATAGAACCGCAATACTGTAATTGTCATAGCTCATAGAGGCACAGCATATGGCAAAAAGACAGTTCAAGACGGAATCAAAGCGCATTCTTGACCTGATGATCAACTCCATCTACACGCACAAGGAGATCTTCCTCAGGGAGATCATCTCCAATGCGTCGGATGCCATAGACAAGCTCAATTACAAGGCACTCGAGGACTCCTCCCTGGGAATCGGAAGGGACGATTTCCGTATCGACGTGAAGATTGACAGGGACGCCCGCACAGTCACCGTTTCCGACAACGGAATCGGAATGAACGCCGAGGAGATGGAGAAGAACCTCGGATACATCGCCCACTCAGGGACACTGGAATACAAGGAGAGTCTCGGTGAGAACGCGGACTCCGAGGCCATCGGACAGTTCGGTGTCGGATTCTACTCCGCATTCATGGTCGCAGACAAGGTCGATGTCGTCTCGAAGGCCTTCGGTTCGGATACCGCCAACAAGTGGTCGAGTTCTGGCTCCGACGGTTACTCCATATCCGAGTGCGAGAAGGAATCCCCCGGTACCGACATCGTCATGCACATCAAGGAGGACGCTGACGGAGAGGAGTACAGCGAGTTCCTGGAGACAGAGAGGCTTAGGGAACTGATAGAGAAGTACTCCGACTACATCCGCTGGCCAATCCACATGGAGGTCGACGAGTCCGACTGGCAGGAGACGGGCGAGAAGGACGACAAGGGTGAGCCCAAGAGGGAGCTCGTGTCCAAGAAGGTAGACAAGGTCATCAACTCAATGGTCCCCATCTGGAGGAAGTCCAAGGAGGAGGCACCCGATGACAAGTGCATCGAGTTCTACAAGGACAAGTTCCGCGACTGGGAGGACCCCGTCTCGGTCGTCAGGGTGTCCGCTGAGGGAGCGGTCTCCTACAAGGCCCTGCTGTTCATCCCCGCCAAGGCTCCGTACGATTTCTACACCAGGGACTTCCGCCCCGGGCTCCAGCTTTATGCCAACGGCGTGCTAATCATGGACAGGTGCGAGGACCTTCTGCCCTATTGTTTCCGCTTCGTCAGGGGAGTAGTCGACTCTCCCGATTTCTCGCTGAACATCTCCAGGGAGGTCCTGCAGCACGACCGCCAGCTCCAGTCCGTCGGCTCTTACCTGACCAAGCAGGTCAAGAAGGAGCTCCAGAGGCTGATGTCCGACGAGCCTGAGAAATACGCCACCTTCTGGCAGTCCTTCGGCAGGCAGATCAAGTACGGCTGTGTCGACGGATACGGACGCGATGCCGACCTCCTCAAGGACATCCTCATGTTTAGGTCCGCCAAGGAGGACAAGGACATTTCCCTCGACGGATACGCCAAGGCGATGCCGGAGGGGCAGAAGAAGATCTACTACGTCACTGCGGAGAATGCGGCACACGCCAAGGAGCTTCCCCAGGCGGAGCAGGTCATCGACAAAGGATACGACGTCCTTGTGTTCACGGACGAGATCGATTCCTTCGTAGCCAACGTCCTGAGGGACTTCGACGGGAAGGAGTTCTGCAACGTCACTACCGAGGATCTCGGCCTTGAGTCCGAAGAGGAGAAGAAGGAGGCCGAGAAGAAGGACGAGGAGTACAAGGAGCTTCTGGACTTCTGCAAGGAGACCCTCGGCGACGAGGTCGCCAACGTGAAGATCTCACACAAGCTGAAGTCGCACGCGGTGCTGCTCTCCACCCAGGGCAACATCACCTTCGAGACCGAGAAGTACTTCCGCGAGATGCCCGGCATGGCGGGAGACGGTGTCAAGGCGGCAAGGGTCCTGGAGCTCAACACCGAGTCCCAGGTCTTCGCATCCCTGCAGGCCGCCTTCAAGGATGACCGGGAGCGCGCCAAGAAGATCGTCAAGGTCATGTACGGACAGGCCTGCCTCATGGCGGGACAGCCGGTGGCGAATCCCGTTGAGTACTCGGACCTTGTCCTGAGCATGCTCTGAAACCCGAAGTGCACGGGGTCTCCCCGCGCACATTTTTTTACGGCATTATGCATGGATGGTCCTACCAACCACTTTACGTCCATTTATTGAATAATTGGATGTTTGTTGGATGGAACCATTATCCAACCTTTTATATACAATGTAATCCTTTGAGGTAATCAGAGAAGAAGGGGTCGCTCTCAGTGCCTTTTCCTCCTGCATCTAAAGACGTTCGCACCAAAAAAACGGCGGCTTTCAGCTCTCCGCCGACTCTCACTCTCCGCGAACGTCTCCCCTCTTCTCCTCTCTTCTTCCCTTCCGATAATTTTTATTACGCACAGTAGATTCTAGCAGCATGGACACGGATGGACTCTACGACATTATCAACGGCAACCTTTCAGCGATCCTGATGCTGGCCGCCGGACTTGTGGCTTTCCTCATCGTATACGAGTACAGGAAGGATGACGAAGGCGGATATTACAAGCTCAGCGTCCTGATCGGATTCATCCTCGGGATCTGCCTGATGTTCTTCGGAGTCACACGCTACGAAGGATGGTCCTCCTTCGATGCGGCATTGATCGTACTATCGGGATTCGTTCTGTTCATCCGCCCTCTGAGGGATGTCCCGTTCGCACTGCTCCTCGCGATACTCGCCATGGCATGGATGTACGTGTTCCTCGGAGGTCTTTCCGGGGATCTCGAAATCCTTTCCGAGGGATACCCGAGGATCATACTCTCGGTGGTCGTCGGAGCGGTCGTATACATGGTGTTCAACTTCCTGGAGAAACTGACCCAGCTGGTCGGAAAGATCCTCAACTGCTGGCCGATCCTCCTCATACTCGGATCGGTGTGCATCATCGAGGGTAGTCTGCTGCTGGCCGATGCTCCTTCCCTGATCAACTACTACTACGACTGGAAGAACGAGAACTGATGCGGGGGAACATTACCTTTAAATTATAGTATTAAATGGGGTGCCTAGGGCCCGTGGCTTAGCCAGGATATAGCGCTGGCCTTCTAAGCCAGACGCCTCGGGTTCGAAAGTCCCCTAAAAAGGAACCGAAAGTCCCGACGGGCCCGCCAAGCGTCCGTCTGCGCTAAACGGTACGAGAGGAAAGATCATGAAGAGAGGCTCACGCGCCTGGAAGAAACGCGGCAACCAGCGTTGGAAATGGCGTAAGAAAAAGATGAGGAGAAGAAAGAGAGCAGCAAAGATGCGCAAGAAGTGATGCCGACCGCGCTCGGCGTCACACACTGGGGATATAGGCTAACCTGGTAGACTAGCGGGCTCCAGTTATGAGCGTGATTTGACTGAGTTAGCTGAAGTTATGATGAATAACTGGAGCGATGACTCATCAATTTCATGGGGAGGTAGCTCCTCCCTGTGGTGGAAACCCGCCTATGGGGGTTCAAATCCCTCTGTCCCCACCTACGCATCTTTAAGTTCTCTTATCTCCACCCCGTAAGGGGTGAATCAACTTTTTCCTGCACACGGCAGTTCCGTTTTCCAAGTTCTATCTGAATCGGCCCATCTGCCATTTTGAAAAAGGAATGAAGGCCCGGAGGCCTTCCCCGGCATTGCCGGTAAGGATCAGTTCTTGAAGCTGTGGACAGGCGCGGGGATGCGTCCGCCGCGGTTGATGAAGTCCGCACAGCCGTAGCGGTTGACCGGCATGACGGTGGCCTCTCCGAGGAGACCTCCCAGGCTGATGCTGTCTCCCGCCTTCTTGCCGATCACGGGGATGAGCCTGACCGCGGTGGTCTTCTGGTTGACCATTCCGATGGCCATCTCATCGGCGATGATTCCGGAGATGGTGGTGGCGGGGGTGTCGCCGGGGATGGCGATCATATCGAGCCCCACAGAGCAAACGCAGGTCATCGCCTCGAGCTTCTCGAGGGATATGGCGCCGATCTTCGCGGACTCCGCCATGGAGCTGTCCTCCGTGACGGGGATGAACGCTCCGGAGAGCCCTCCGACATATGAGGACGCCATGATGCCTCCCTTCTTGACCTGGTCGTTGAGGATCGCAAGGGCGGCGGTTGTTCCGGGCGCTCCGCAGTATTCCATGCCCATTTCCTTGATGATGTCGGCGATGGAGTCCCCGACGGCGGGGGTAGGCGCAAGGGAGAGGTCGACGATTCCGAACGGAACGTTGAGTCTGGCACTCGCTTCTTTCGCGACGAGCTGACCGACGCGGGTGACCTTGAAGGCGGTCTTCTTGATGGTCTCGCAGAGGGTCTCGAAGCTCTCGCCCCTGACTTTTGAGATGGCGGTCCTGACCACGCCGGGTCCGGAGACCCCGACGTTGATGACGCGCTCGGCCTCGGTGACGCCGTGGAAGGCGCCGGCCATGAACGGGTTGTCATCGGTGGGGTTACAGAAAACCACGAGCTTGGCGCAGCCGATGGAATCCCTGTCCTTTGTGAGCTGGGCGGTCTCGACGACCTTCTCGCCCATGAGCTTCACGGCATCCATGTCGATACCGGTCTTGGTGGAAGCGAGGCTGACCGAGGAACACAGGTGCTCGGTCTTGGCGAGGGCCTCGGGTATGGAATCGATCATGAGGCGGTCGGAATCTGTCATCCCTTTCTGAACGAGGGCGCTGAATCCGCCGATGAAGTTGACCCCGACCTTCTGAGAGGCCTTCTCCAGGGCCTCGGCGATCTCCACGAAGTCCTCTGTCTTCCTGCAGGCGGAGGCTCCGACTATGGCGATAGGGGTGACGGAGATCCTCTTGTTGATGACCGGCACCCCGATCTCCAGGGCGATCTCGTCCCCGACGGAGACGAGGTTCTTTGCGGACTCGGTGATCTTGGCGTAGATGTTGTCGCAGAGGACATCGAGGTCAGGCGTGATGCAGTCGAGAAGGGAGATCCCCATCGTGATGGTCCTGACATCGAGGTTCTCGCTGGAGACCATCTGGTTGGTCTCGATGACCTCGTTGATATCGACCATCGGAATCAGATCCTGTGCATCATGTTGAAGATGTCTTCGTGCTGGGCGTGGATGGTGCAGCCCACCTTCTTGGCGACCTCGTCGAGGTCCTTCGAAAGCTCGGGGAAGGACTTCTTGTATTTCGAGAGGTCGACGATCATCATCATGTTGATGAACTCCTGGACGGTGGTCATGGAGAGGTCGAGGATGTTGATGTCGTTCTCGGCGAAGTAGGTACAGACTGCGGCGATGATGCCTGCGTGGTCGGCTCCGACCAGCGTGATGATTGTCCTGTTGTTTGCCATGTTGGATGCCTCTGTGTTCAGGCCTTGTGTTTCTTTCCGATCCTCTGGTCCATGATCGCCAGGAGGTCGCTGAGTATGGCGGATGCGGTCTCGATGCGGCCGGCACCCCTTCCGTTTATGGTGATCGGTCCCGCCAGGTCCGCGTCGATGACGGCCACGTTGAGGGTGCCGCCGATGGCGAGCGGGGATCCCTTGGGGACGAGTCTGGGCGAGACCTCGAGCTTGGTGTCGGAGACCTCTCCGATGAGTCTGATGACCATGTTGCGGCTGGCCGCGAGAGCGACGGCCTCGGGGGTGATCGAGCTGATGCCGGTGATCTTGACGTCCCTGATGGTGACGTTCCTGTGGAACACGGAGTTGGCGAGGATGGTGACCTTCGCCGCCGCATCGAATCCCTCGACGTCGTTGGTGGGGTCTGTCTCGGCGTAACCCCTCTGCTGGGCCTCCTTGAGGGCGGGCTCGAAGGGCTGTCCCTTGTCCATCTTGCTCAGGATGTAGTTGCAGGTGCCGTTGAAGATCCCTCTGATGGAGCGGACCTTCTCCCCCATGAGGTTCTCGTGGCAGAGGTTGATGATGGGCATCGCACCTGCGACGGAACCCTCGAAGCGGAGTTTGCACTCGTTCTTCTGCGCGAGATCGATGAGTTCCCTGAAGCAGAGTGCCAGAGGGCCTTTGTTGACGGTGATGACGTCCTTCCCGCGCTCGAGGGCGTGGCGGATGTTCTTCAGTCCGACCCCTCCGTCCCTGATGTTGGTGGGGCTGACCTCCACCAGGAGGTCGTAGCTCACGGAGTCCATGACCGCGATGGAGTCGGAGTAGGTCTCGTCGCCTACGGTACCCTTCTCGGCCTTTCTGGCCTCCAGGGCCTTGAGGTCGATCCCATCTGGGTTCCTGGCGACGGTTCTGGAGTCCATGACGGCGACTACTCTGGGCAGGTTCTCCTCGCCGTAACGGGACGCGAGGAGGTCCCTCCTCTTGGCGAGGACGTCCGCGAATCCCTTCCCGACGGTTCCGTATCCGGACAGGAGGATCCTCATCAGTTCAGCCCCCTTATGAGTGTGAGTCCGGCCTTCTTGCAGGCGTCCTCGAAGAACGAATCGAGGGCTTCGATGTCCTCCTTGGACCTGACCTCGGCGGAGATCATGGCGGTCCTCTTGCCGGAGCTCTTGTCGCTGGCGGAGTAGCTGACCTCGACGTCCTCTATGCCGACGGCCTTGCCTGCGGCATCGATGAGCTCGTCCATGTAGGCGGCGTTGAACTTGCCGAGGATGAGATAGTCCATGGCGAAGGTCTTGTAGACCGATCCGATCTTGGATATCAGGATGTCCATGGACTTCCAGATGGCCTTGAGCTCCTCCAGCTGACCGTTGTTGTCGACCTCGAAGGTGACGTTCACCAGGATGCGGTCGTTCAGCTTCTGCTCGCGGTCGTGCACCACGCCTACGATGTTCCCGTCCACCATAGATATGGGTTCCAGGGAACCGACGAGCTGGCCGGGAAGGTCTCTGACATAGAGCTCTGCGCTAACCATCATGGGAATCACTGGGACCTAGTCCCTTCAATGTCCTTCCTATAATGCGCCTGTTATAATAAATTCGCGGGCGGGAAGGATACGTCGAACACGTTCGTACTCACTTTAAAACGGAACCAAGTTGATTTATTCATCATGTTCAAGGAGATAATGGTCACCACGGACGGGAGTGAGAGCAACAAGGTCGCGGTCGACCAGGGACTCGAGATCGCCAAGGGATCTGGAGCAAGGGTAACCGCCCTGTGCGTCTTCGACATCGGCAGCTACGGGCATGTCGCCCAGGGATACGGATTCGGTGAAGAGCGCGAATACATGATCAAGGCAGCCGAGGACGCCCTCAGATACGTCGTTACCAGAGGAAAGGAGGTCGGCGTCGAGGTAGTCCCCAAGATCATCACCGGACACCCTGCCGAAGCGATCGTCGAGGAATCCAAGAACTTCGACCTGGTGGTCTGCGGTACCATCGGACGTACCGGAATGCAGAGGGTCCTGCTGGGATCCGTCGCTGAGAAGGTCGTCAGACTCGCCCACTGCCCCGTACTGGTCTGCCGCAAGTGAGCGGCGTAGGCGGTGGAATACTGACCTGTCCGAACACGAACCCGGGGGTGTGCCGCGAATGCGGCGCACCCATCGACGGGGAATACGGCTTCTGCGTTTTCTGCGGGGCCGAGTACGTTTTCAAAGAAGCATCGGGGGAGCCCGTATCCTTTGCCGCAGAGTCCGTCTCCGCTCTCACGGCGGAGGTGGCGAGATCCAACTATCTTTTTACCAATTTTCTGCTTTTCGCCTGGGTCGCAGCGAGTATGGTCTACGGCACTCTGGCACTTATATTCCCCGACACGATGATAGAGGTCGGGAAGATGGCCTACAGTCCCGCGGCACTGAGGGTCATGGGAGTATCGCTCATAGGCAGCGGGATCTTCGCCCTGCTCAGCGGGGTATGCTGCACTCGCAGATCCAACTGGAAGCAGGCGGTGTACCTCTGCATGGCCGCGGCCGCCCTTCCTTTCGTCATTCTGATTCTGGGTGACAGCACCGGCCTCCTTCTGGCGCTGGTCGGGTTCGTAGTGGCGCTCAGAATCAGCAAGGAGAAGTCGGTCTTCAACAGCTGAGAGAGTAACACGCTAACAAGTAATTATTTGATTTAGTGTTACTCACAGTCCATACAATTATTACTACGGACCCCTTCCTCCGCTCATGCGCAGAATCGCGATCTACGGCAAGGGAGGCATAGGCAAATCGACTACCTCCGCCAACGTCACGGACGCACTCGCCGAGAAGGGACTCAAGGTCCTTCAGATAGGATGCGACCCGAAGGCCGACTCCACAAAGCTCCTCGCAGGTGCAAACCGCAAGGATCCGGTCCTGCAGGTGCTGCGCGAGAACGATGATATCTCGCTCGAGGATATCGTCGCCGAGGGAAGCCACGGTTCCCTCTGTGTCGAGTGCGGAGGCCCCAGGCCCGGCATGGGATGCGCCGGCAGGGGAATCATCGCCGCTTTCGAGGAGCTGGAAAGGCTCGATGCCATCGAAGTCTACCGCCCGGATGTGATCGTCTACGACGTCCTCGGGGATGTGGTGTGCGGCGGTTTCGCAATGCCTATCCGCAACGGGTACGCAAGGGACGTCTTCGTCGTGACCTCCGGCGAGATGATGTCGCTGTATGCGGCGTCCAACATCGCCGAGGCGGTGAACGGGTTCCGTGCCGACGGCTACGCACGTTTCGGCGGCCTCATCCAGAACTCCCGCAATGTGGAGGGCGAGGACGAATTGGTGGACAGGGCCGCCGCCGAGATCGGTACCGAAGTGGTCTACAGGATCCCCAGGAGCCCCGAGGTCCAGAAATGCGAGGCTCTCGGAACCACGGTCGTATCGGGAGCGCCGGATTCGGAACAGGCAGATGAATACAGGCATCTGGCACAGTTATTGTACAACCTGTCGGAGGATTCCGCGGGCGGGATGAGATTGACAGATTCGGATAAAACAGGATGTGATTGTGAATGACCAAAGGAATATTGATTGTCGGATATGGAACGCGTACCGGAAACCTCACGGACATTTTGGAGAGCCAAGCCGCAAGGCTCAGGGCCAGAGGGCGCAAGAACATCTACGTCTCATACTTCCGCATCAGCGAGCCCACCATCCCCGATGCAATCGCCAAGATGGCAGCGGACGGCATCGACGACGTTCTTGCCATTCCCTATTACATCGCCGAGGGCCGTATGACCCTCGAGCTCATTCCCGAGAAGCTCGGCATCGGCCATACCTCCCACGGCGTCGCAGACATCGGCGGACGCAAAGTGAAGGTTACCGTCGCCCCCGCATTCGGGAGGACCCGCATGCTCACCAACATCCTCACCGACCGCATCGCGCAGGCCGGAGGTTCCAAGGACACCGGTATACTGGTCATCGGACACGGTTCCAGGGACATGCACGACAGCAACAGGGAGATCGTCGAACTGAATGCCAGGAGGCTCGGCGACATGGGATACAGACACGTCGCCTACGGATTCAACGAGTTCTGCGGGCCCGAGATCTCCGATGCCCTCGCATCCCTCGCCAAGGAGACCGATGAGGTCATCGTCACCCCTCTGTTCATCGCAAACGGCGTCCACCTCGGGGAGGAGATAGCAGAGAAGCTCGGCATCTCCAATTACTCCAAGGGCGGGAAGGTCGATATCGGCGGAAAGATGATTTGCGTGAAATACATGGCACCTGTGGAAGACGACGTCCGCCTGTTGGAATCCATCGATGCGAAGGTGGCGGACTTCTACGGAGAGTAAACGATGAAAGTTCTGCTTCTGGATACCGTCCACGGGGGCAAGATCCTTGCCGACAGATATCTCGCCAAAGGCTGCGAGGTCACCGCCGTGGATGTTTACAAGATCACTCCCAAGGATGTCCTGAGGGGAATGGCCCACAAGGGTGTCAGGATACTCGACGAGCCCCCTGCGGAGGACTTCGACCTGTGCGTGATGCCCTGCCACTGCCCCGACATGTACATCGGACAGGCCAGGTGCGCCAAGGTGATGTGGACGTCCCATGCCGTCCACGAACTGTTCGACCCCTACGACAACAGGTTCCGCATCGAGATCACCGGAGTGAAGGGAAAGACCAGCACATGCTATGTGCTGGCACACATATTGGACGCAGCCGGGAAGAGGACGTTCCTCCATACCTCCAGGGGAATGGGGCCCTATGCGAAGGGACAGCACGTCATCACCGACTTCCAGAGCATCGCTCCCTCCACCCTCCTCAACCTCCCCAGGACGGAGTACGAGGTCCTGGTCTGCGAGGTCTCCCTAGGAGGGTCCGGAAGGGCCGACATCGCAGGCATCACCAACCTCCTCGAGAACTACGGCATCGCCAAGAACTCCAGGAAGGCCGAGGACGGGAAGAAGGACATCCTCACCGACAGGATCAATGTCGTCCCCGAGTCCGAGAAGGACATCTGGGCGAAGTACGGCAAGCCCATCAGGACCTACGGGCGCCGCCTGAAGGTCATCGGAGCCCCCGAGTTCGGGAAGCCCCTGAAGGTCGAAGCCGATTACCGCGGGACCAGGCAGATCGAGCTGAAGGGAACATACCTCGCCCTCCAGTATCTCGACGCAATGTCCATGGCGATGGAGATATGCGATGTCATGGACATCCCGCAGGACATCGTCCTCGGAGCCCTCGCATCCTTCCCCGGGGTCCCCGGAAGGGGACAGATATCCGTGGAGGACGGGGTCCGCATCGTGAAGGACAGGAACCCCGGAATCTCTCACATGTCCGTGGAGCGCACTCTCTCTTGCCTTAAGGAGATGGGTGCCCTGGACGGTGCCGTGCTCATCGTGGACCCCGTTTCGAAGAAGGTCTGCGACAAGATGGACAGCGACCTCATATCCGGAGTCGCGTCGAGGTACGGTGTGGACATTATCATAACTGACGGTTCCGGAGAGGAACCCGAGATCCCTAAGGACAGGAAGACCGTCGTCATGATGGTCAAGGAGGGCTACCAGTGACCGTCGTCATGCACCCCCGTCCGAATCCCATAGTCGCCGCGCTATACACCCTCAGGGACATGGATGTGCAGGTGATAGTGGAACACGGGCCGTCGGGGTGCAGCTTCATGGCTTCCAGGCCATTGGAGAACGACGGCATCAGGGTGGTCACCTCCGCGATGAAGGAGAAGGACCTGATATTCGGCGGGATAGACCCGCTGGTACGCACATTGAACGAGGTCAAGAGGGAGTTCAACCCCAAGGTCGTTGCGGTAGTCGGTACATGTGCCAGCACCATCATCGGAGACGATATCGGTGCCGCGGTACGCAGGGTCGACATGGGCCCGGACTGCAAGGTCTTCCACGTGGACTGCCACGGCTGCATCGGCGCCAACACCGAAGGGGCCATCAGGGCCCTCGTTGCGGGAGCCAAGGCGGGAGTGATCCCCCAGGAGGAATGCGACAGGCAGACGGCCCTCCTGAAGGCGGCCACCGACCTCGAGAAGAAGCGCGGGATGGCAGGCAAGGCATACCTGTCCCCTGCGGTCAGCCCCACCAAGCTGAGCGTAGCGAAGAGGGTCCTCGCCGCCCTCTCGGAGGGGAAGAAGGTCTCGGTATGCATGATCGCGAAGAAGGAGCTCGCCTACCGCTTCGCCGATCTATTCGTAGCGGTCGAGGAGGCGAGGCGCAGGCTGGGAGGGGAGACCCTCTTCGTCGCCAACATGGACGGTAGCGTCGGCCTCCCCAGAATCCGCAGGTACTGCTCGGAGATCAATGCCGAACTCGATGCCGACGGGGTCGTTATCGACAGAGTGGTCGGCGGACTCGACGAGTATCCGGTCGTGGGTGACAGGATGAAGAAGGAGATCGACGCGTTCCAGCCCGACCTCCGCATATTCCTGGGGATCTGCCACGCGTACCCCGACCTGAGGCAGGACGACATCCTCATCACCGACCAGCCGAGAGAGCTGGCCAACTATCTCAACCAGAACTTCACCTGCGCCGTGGGCGAGGTCAACAGCCACGCCATGGTCATGGGAGTGCACGGCATAGTCCATCTGGAGACCGCGGACACCATCCGCGAACTGGTCAGGGAGACCAAGAGATGAAGGGCTTCGTCATCGCGGGCACCGGCAGCGGGGTTGGGAAGACCTCCATAGCTACTGGGCTGATGTCCGTTCTGTCGAAGAGGTACAAGGTACAGCCGTTCAAGGTAGGGCCAGACTTCATCGACCCCATGTATCATTCCGCGGCGTCGGGACGCCACGGAAGGAATCTCGACTCCTTCATGATGGACGATGCCACGATCAGGAATCTCGTGGGTTATGCCTCCAGGGGTGCGGACCTGTGCATTATCGAAGGCGTAAGAGGGCTCTATGAGGGTTTCCAGGGCGACGGGGATATCGGTTCCACCGCCCACATAGCAAAGACTCTCGGGCTTCCGGTCATCCTCGTGGTCAACGCCGGTTCGCTCAACCGCAGCGCTGCCGCGATCGTCAACGGGTTCCGCTCCTTCGATCCCGACGTGAACATCGCGGGGGTGATCTTCAACAACATCTCCGGGAAGCAGCATTCCGACAAGCTTGACGTCGTCGCCGAGACATACTGCAAAGGGCTCAGGGTCCTGGGGAAGATCCCCAAGGACAGGAAGAACGCCCTCGACCAGAGGTACCTCGGGCTCCGTACCCTCCATACATTCGAGAAGGGGGAGATCGAGCCATTGGAGAATCTGGTGGACCCCGTGGACCTGGACGGTCTGCTGGATATCGCCGAGTCGTTCCCTACGGACCTTCCCGAGAAATCCCCGTACGTCTCCCGTAACGCCGGACTCACAGCCGCCGTACCCATGGACGATGCATATTCGTTCTACTACAGGGAGAACATCGAATGCCTGGAGGCGTCGGGAATCAGGGTGAAGACCTTCCGTCCGGCCGACGGGGAGGACATCCCGAATGCCGACATGGCGTATCTCGGCGGAGGATATCCGGAGCTGTACGCGAGGGAGATATCCTCGAACAGCAACTTCCTCGAGGGTGTGAAGAACATGTCCGACGAGGGCTGCCCGGTACTCGGTGAGTGCGGGGGGCTCATGACCCTCTGCGGTTCCATGAAGCTGAAGGATTCCAAGTTCAGGATGGCAGGGGTGTTCGACGCACGTGCCGATATGGTCGGGAAACGCCACGGTCCGACCTACATGATCACTCGTGCGACCGCTTCCAATCCACTATTCGAGGGAGAGGTGAAGGGTCACGAATATCATTACTCCGAGGTCTGTCCCGCAGAGGGGAGCACCTTCGGATTCGAGGTCTCCCGCGGGGAGGGAATCTGCGGAGGCAGGGACGGCCTGACCGTGCGCAACACGGTCGGGACCTACATGCACCAGCACTGCCTCTCGAATCCCGACTGGGCAAAGGGCTTCGCGGAAGCGGCAGAGAACAATCACTCGTGAATGTCCGAGTACTTCTCCCTGATGGCGAAAGCCGCCTTCTCTGCACCCTCGGTATCGCCGTCCTTAAGGTTGTGCCAGATGTCCTCATTGTCGAGGATCTCCGCGAGGCATTTCGCTCTCATGGGCTGTGTCGAGATGACGGATTTGATGTCCTGTCTGATCTTGATCAGGAGGTCCAGCATGAGGTCGTATTCCTCGCCGAGGAACGCATCGATGTCCTTCGCCACGATCGGGGGGAACGCGGGGACGGATCCCTCGGAGGACACCGCGACGGTGTAACCCCTCTTCCTGACCGATGAAGGCAGGAGGATGTCCCCTCCCCCGTGTGCGGAGTTCGTGAGAACTCCGGCGGACAGTGAGGTCTTGGCGATCTCGGCGTTAAGTGACTGGCTGTCGGTGGCCGCGATGGCTATGAACGCACCGTCGAGGTAGCGTCCGAGGTCCGATGAATCGAAGTGTTCTATGACGACCCTGTCGCAGGCATCCTCGATCCCGGGGACGGTGCGGTCCGCGATGACGGTGATGTCGAAGCCGGCGAACTGGCGGCATTTCCTGAGAGCGACGTTGCCCCCTCCGAAAACAACAATCTTCCTGTCCTTCGAGGGTTTCAAGAATACCGGGACGGCTCTGTCACTCATGAAAGGGGATATGCCGTCGGCTTTAATAGACTGTCCGTCATGTCGGAACATGGACGGCGGTATCTCGGAGAAAGCGGAGAGGTTCATCCGCGGCTTCTACGAGGGCGAGAGCACAGGACACGATTACTGGCACAGTGTACGTGTCCGCAACATCGCCATGTCGATCTGCGATACTGAGCCTGAGGCGGACCGTACCCTGGTCGCCGTGGCGGCCCTCCTTCACGATGTGGACGACCGCAAGCTGGGCGGGGACTGGAAGAACCTGCCGGTGGCCGAGGGGTTCCTCAGGGACAACGGGGTTTCCGGGGACGAGATCCTCCAGGTGAAGGAGATCATCGCCAAGATATCGTTCAAAGGGAAGGACTCGGAGGTCCCCGATTCCCTGGAGGGCAGGATAGTGCAGGACGCTGACCGTCTGGATGCCATCGGGGCAATCGGAGTGGCACGTGTGTTCGCATATGGAGGAAAACACGGCCGTCCGTTGTTCGACCCCTCCTCCCGTCCCAGGAGCGGGATGTCCGAGGAGGAATACTTCTCGAAGACGCCGGACAGTATCACCCACTTCCACGAGAAGCTTTTGCTCCTTAGGGACATGATGAACACCGCCGAGGGAAGGAGATTGGCCGAACATCGCCATGAGTTTATGCTGGAGTATCTGGCGGAATTCGACGGCGAGTGGAATGGCTGTCTCTGAACAGTCCGAAACGCTTATTAAGCAGGGTATATTGTGCAGTCATACTGCTCCTGTGGTGTAGCGGCCAATCATGAAGCCCTCTCGAGGCTTCGACACGGGTTCAAATCCCGTCGGGAGCACTCATGTCCTTTTATCCTGGTTCCTTCCTGCAAGCCCTTTTCATGTCCTGCATTCCATCGCCCGCATCGGGTTAATATTCCGAGAAACAAAAGAGCCAGATTGGAAAAAGAAAGGGGTTTTCGAGAAGGGGTTTATTCAGATGCCGAGCGTCTTCTCGAGCCTCTTGGCCATCTTTCTCGCCGAGGCGTCTCCCTGCTCCGCGGCGAGTCTGTACCAGCGGAGAGCCTCGTTCAGGTCCTTGTCGACACCGTCTCCGTTCTCGTAGGCGGCGCCCATGTTGAACTGCGCGTCTACGTTGCCCCTCTCCGCCGCCTTCCTGAACCACTTAACCGCCTCGATCTGGTCCTTCTTCACTCCGTCGCCGGTGATGTACATGTTCCCCAGGCAGAGCTGGGCCTCGGGGACGTTGCTCTCGGCCGCGGTCCTGAAGTATTCGAGGGCGGTGTTGACGTCGGCATCGACGCCCATGCCGTTGAAGTAGCAGACCCCGAGGTCCGCGTTGGCGTAGGGCATACCGTTTTCCGCAGCCTTCCTGAACCATTTCACGGCTTCCTCCATGGATTCGGGGACTCCCTTGCCGGACGCGTACATCTGTCCGAGGACATACTGCGCGGAGGGGTTGTTCCTCTGGGCAGCCATTTTCAGGAACATGACCGCCTGGTCGTAGGATTCGTTCTCGATGAGTCTCAGGGCGTTGTCGAGTTCGGGATCCTTCGCGTCTTCTTCCATCACCGGTAGTTTGGACATCGTTTCTCACTCCATCATTTCTCTTACTTTGTTCAGGGCATCGCGTGCATCCTTGATACCCTTGCTAGCGGCGCTTTCGAACAGCGCCGAGGCCTTCTCGTAATCCGCGGGGATGCCGTCCCCTTCCATGTACATCAGGCCAAGGTTGTATTCCGCGTCGGGATGCCCCGAACGGGCGGCCTCGCCGTACCAGAATGCCGCTTTGGTATGGTTCTCGGCGGTTCCCTTGCCGAGATGGTACAGTGCACCGAGGCAGTACTGGGCCTCGGTGATCCCCTGGGATGCGGCCTGCGAATACCACTTGAACGCATCACCCATGGAGACAGATGTGCCCTCGCCGGTCTCGTACATGACGGCAAGGTTGTACTGTGCGTTGGGGTCCCCGCCTATCGCGGCCTTCCATATCCATTCGAAGGCTAGGTCGTCATCCTTCTTGCAGCCCTTGCCCTCGCGGTAGATGACCCCCAGCTCGTTCTGGGACTGGACGTGACCCTGTTCCGCCGCCATTTGGAACCAGTCTTTGGCCTTCTCGGGGGACGCGTTGCAACCGAAACCGGTGGAGCAGAATATCCCCATGCAGTACTGTGCCCCGGGATAGCCGGAATCCGCGGCCATCTCCATGAAACGGTAGCCCTCGATCGGGCTCCTCTCGATCCTGTCGCAGTCGACGTTCATCATCGCCGCCGTGTACTGTGCGATGACGTTGCCCTTGGCCGCGATCTTGCAGAAACGCTGGTAGGCGGAGACATAGTCCACGCTGCGGTACTCCTCCACGGCAAGGATGAACTCGGGATCCTCCTTGCACTGTCTCCGGACTTCTTCGGCGTTCATTCGGAGTTTTTCTCCATGATCTCGTCGATGTACTTCTTCGCGTCGGCGATGCCGTTGAGGCGGGCCTTCTGGAAGTAGATGAGGGCCTCCCCGTCGTCCTTCTCGAATCCGTCCCCGTTGTAGTAGAGGAGGCCAGTGTCGTACATCGCCTGGGCGTGACCCTTGTCGGCGGCTTTCTTGCAGAGCTCCGCCGCGCGGGGGATGTCCTGTTTGCATCCTGTGCCGTCGTGGAGGAGTCTGGCGAGGGAGTAGTCCGCGGAAGGGAGACCCACCTGTGAGGCCATCTCGTAGAGCTTGACCGCCCTCTTATAATCCACGGGGCATCCGATGCCCCTCTCGTAGAACGTTCCGAGATTGTAGACCGCCTGGGGGAATCCCTTCAGGGCGGCCTTCTTCATCCACTCCAGGGCCTTGTCCGGGGAGCGCTGGGTCTGTGTTCCGGATGCATACATGAGGCCAACTTCGTTCATGGCTCCGGCATGGTCCTGCTTGGCAGATTTGCGGAACCATTTGAACGCCTCCTTCTCGTCCTTGCCGACGACCCGTCCCCAGTAGTAGAACTCGCCGATGCGGTACTGTGCCTCGGCATCCCCCTCCTTGGCAGCCTGGAGGAGGAGCGCGAACGCGTTGGTCAGATCGTTCTGTCTGAAGGCCTCGAGTCCGGCCTCGCGGTACTGTTCTGCTGTTTTTCCTGCCATGTTAATCAGATCGGGCGGCCTGCCTTGATGGCATCGATGTACTTCTGGACCTCGGAGCGTCCGAGGTCGAGCGCCTTCTGGAAGTAGGAGAGGGCGATCTTGTCGTCCTTCTCGACACCGTCGCCGTCGTAGTAGCACATGGCGGTGTCGATGCATGCCTGGGCGTTGCCCATGTCCGCCGCCTTGATGCAGTATCCCGCGGCGGCCTTCCTGTCCTTGGGGACGCCCTTTCCGGCGTGGTAGAGCTGCGCGAGGCAGTGGTATCCGTCGGAGATGCCCCCGTCGCCGGCCACCTTGTACATCTGGGCGGCGCTGGGGAGGTCCCTGCTGACCCCGATCCCCTGTTCGTAGAGGGTGCCGAGGTTGTAGTAGGCCTGCATGCTTCCGGCCTGGGCGGCCTTGTAGGTCCACTTGAACGCAAGGTCGGGGGAGTGTGCGACCCCGTCGGAGTAGGCGTACATCCTTCCGACCTCGGTCATAGCCGCGAGGTGTCCCTGGTCCGCAGCCTTGCGGAACCACTTCAGGGCGTCCTCCTCGTTCTTCGGGACAATCTGTCCCCAGTAACTGTAGCCGCCCATGCGGAACTGCGCCTCGGCACTGCCTTCCTCGGCCGCCTGCTTGATGGCGCTGTAGGCCTCGGCGTACTTCTTGTTCTCGAATGCCTCGATGCCCTCTTTGAGGTGCTTCTCGGCCATGATCTGATCTGCCATGCGACAGGGTATGCGGTGGACGTTTTATAAGTTGGTCTCCCGCGCGCGAAAGGGGCACGGAAGAGGTTCGGAATCAGCGCAGACCGGAGATGATCTGGCGGATGTCTTCCTGGACCAGCTCGCCCATCTTCTGGACGAACGCGGTGCCCTGTACGGTGGCCGAGGGGGAGACGCGTACCACCCCGGGGCGGTCCTGTCCGGCACGGAGGAGATCGGTCAGCAGGGCATCCCTGCCTCCCCTCTCCCCGGCGGGGATGATCTCGTAGACAGTCCATCCGGCGTTGCCCCTCTTGCCTACGGCGACGGGGCATCTCTTTACCTTGCCTCCGGGTCCGAAAGGCGCATCGGCGAGCCAGACCTCCCACTGTTTGGGAGCGGGCTTCTTGCCGGGTCCGGCGTGGCTGTACTTGATCTTCATGGGTGGGTGATGCACATGCAACAATAAAAAAGTGCCAGCATCGAAAACCGATTATATACATTAGACCATCCCGGGTGTATGATCATCACGGACCTCTACGGCAAGAAGATGGGTCTGGTCGTCATCGACGCACAGCGCAAGTTCTGCAATGACCGTCCCGACTGGTCCGAGAAGGTCGATGAGCTGGTGTTCCGCATCAACCGCCTGATGTTCATGTTCCGCCAGGCGGGACGCCCCGTGGTGGTTGTCCAGTACGAGGGCGTGACCCACTGCCGTCCCTATGAGGGTACCGACGGGGACGAGTACTTCCGCGGACTCGCCGTGGAGCCCGGTGACATCGTGGTCACCAAGCACACAATGAATTCGTTCAAGGAGACGGATCTGGAGGATGTTCTGAGGAAGCTCGGCTACGACATGATCCTCCTGTGCGGCACGGTCTCCCAGTACTGCGTCATGTCCACCTATTTCGGCGCTTTGGACAGGGAGATCATCCCGTACTTCGCCCACGATGCGACGATTTCCACCGCCGACGAGATCACAGCCGCATCGGAGATTGTCTGCAAGACCCTTGAGGAGAGCACCGTCGCCCAGCATCTCGGGGTTCCAGAGATCCCGGAGGGGGACTCCCCGGTCTGGGTGGACAGCACGTATCCCGATTGGAGCGAGAGGCTGATCTGCACAGTTGCGGCTTTGGCGAACGGGGAGGGAGGCCACTTCATGCTGGGATACCCGAAGGGACTGAAGGGCCCGGAGGCCACCGCCGGAAAAGCGAAATCGGCGATCAAGGAAGAACTGGGCCTGGATGTCTCCGCGGAACCTATCGATTTCTGCTCGCAGGACTGCGTCGAGGTCCGCGTTTCCAAATCCGGTTCGCCGGTGGTCTACCACGGGAACAGGTTCGTTCCGGTACGGACCTATGTCGTGTGATTATTCCTTTCCGTCCATGGCATCGCGGAGATGCTTCGCGGTGTATGAATTCCGACAGGACAGCAGCTGCTCCGGGGTGCCCTCGAAAAGTATCCTCCCTCCGAGGTTTCCTCCCTCGGGGCCCATGTCGATGATCCAATCCGCCTGCGAGACCATCTCGAGCCTGTGCTCCACGATGATCACGGTGTTGTCGGCGGCCACCATCCTCCTCAGCAGGGACAGCAGGTTCCCGACGTCCTTGGCGTGGAGGCCGGAAGTGGGTTCGTCCAGAACGTAGATCGCACCCTTCCTGTGGAGCTCGGAGGCCAGTTTGAGGCGCTGGTTCTCGCCGCCGGACAGGGTGGAGGTCTGCTGTCCGAGGGTCATGTAGCCCATTCCGACGTCCATGAGGCACTGGAGACGGCTCCTGATCTGGCGGTCCTCGAAGAACTCCATCGCCTGCTCTATGGTGAGGTTGTTGACCTCCTCTATGGTCTTGCCCTTGTACCTATAGGAAAGTGCCAGATCATTGTATCTCTTGCCCTGGCACCCCTCGCAGAGGATTGCGACGGGGTCTGCGAAGGCTACGTCGGGGACGATCTCCCCCTTGCCCTTGCAGATGGGGCAGCCTCCCTTGGAGTTGAAGCTGAACCACTCCAGGCCCACGTTGTTTGCCTCGGCGAACAGCTTCCGAATGCGGTCGAAGACCCCGGTGTACGTCGCGGGAGTGGAACGGGATGTGGAGCCGATGGGTTTCTGGTCTATGACGATGGCCTCGGGGTGCCGGGAGGCGAACACCTGACAGATGAGGGTGGATTTCCCGGACCCGGCCACGCCAGTGACCGCGGTGAGGATCCCCTTCGGAATCGTGACGCTGACATCCTTGAGGTTGTGGAGATTCGCGTTCTTTACCTCGAACCCGTCCGTCCACGGGAGGGGGTTCCTGTTGATGTAGAACCTGTTGCGGAGTGCCTTGGCGGTGAGGGTGTCCGCCCTTTTCAGTTCGGACAGCGGACCGGAGAAAACCACCTCCCCGCCGTGCTCTCCCGCCAGGGGGCCTATCTCGATGACATGATCCGCCAGGTTGATCATAAGGCGGTTGTGTTCCACCACTAGGACGGTGTTGTGCTTGTCCCTCAGGTCCATCATTAGCTTTCCTATCCTGGATGCGTCCTCGGGATGCAGTCCGGCGGTGGGCTCGTCGAAGATGTACGTGATGTCTGAGAGGCTGCTTCCCAGGTGGCGGACCATCTTCAGTCTCTGGACCTCGCCTCCCGAGAGGGAGTCCGTCCTCCTGGACAGGGAAAGATATCCAAGACCGACGTCCACCATATGTGCCAGACTGTCGGAGATCTGCCTTGCGATGGCCTTTCCGAGAGGGTCGTCGATCCTCTGCAGGACGGGCAGGAGGTCGCTCACCTGCATGTCGTACATGTCGGAGATGTTGTACCCGAGGATCCTGGACTCAAGGGCCTTCGGGTTCAGTCCGGTGCCGCCGCAGGTGTCGCAGGGCCCTTCGATGCTGTACTCGGCGACCTCATCCCTGATCTTCTTACTGAGGAGCGAGATATCCCTGCTGAGGTACAGCCTGTTGAAGCGGGGCACGATCCCCTCGTAATCGGTGTACTGCCCCAGGCCGGTGTTGTTGGAGATGTACATCATCTTGACCGTGGTGTCCGGCCCGTATACGAGGTTCTTCCATTCGGTCTCGCTGTAGTCGCGGAGCTTCTTGGCGGGGTCGAGGACGGGACAGTGATAGTAAAGCCACCCCTGCCAGGATCCAGTGGAGAACTGCGTGAATCTGATGGCGTTCTCGTTGATGCTTTTGTCCAGATCCAGCATCTTGTCGATGTCGACGGTGAGCCTCTTCCCGATGCCGTGACAGTCGGGGCACATGCCGAGGGGGTGGTTGAAGGAGTATGCGATGGCGGGGCCGGCGGAGGGTTTTCCGATCCTGGAGAAGAGGAGTCTGACCAGGGGTGCGATGTCCGAGGCGGTGCCCACGGTGGAACGGGAGTTGGCACCGAGGATCTTCTGGTCGACGACGATGGCGGGAGTGAGATTGTTAATGCTCTCCACAGCAGGCCTTTCGTAACGGGGCATGCGGTTGCGGAGGTACAGCGGATACGAGAGCTGCCACTGACGGTGGCTCTCCTTGGCGACGGTATCGAAGGCAAGGGAGGACTTCCCGGAACCGGAGACCCCTGCAAGAACAACGATCTTGCCCTTGGGGATGTCGACGTCGATGCCCTTCAGGTTGTTCTCCGACGCTCCGCGTATCTCGATAGCACGATCCGCCATGCGCCGTGTATCGGCGATGCACGATATATTTTCGCGGAACCCGGTCAGTCGTTCCTCAGACGGGAACCGCAGCAGCTGCAGAACTTGGAGCCGCGCCTGTTGGCTGCTCCGCACTCGGTGCAGTAGACGGTATCCGCCTGAGCGCCGGAGGGGGCTGCGGAACTGTCGGCAGGTCCGAAGCGGGGGCCTCCATCTGCAGTGCGGGGGTGTTGCAATAGGGGCACTTCTCGGTGATGGAGCACACGTAGATCAGGTAGATGATTCCAAGGATGACGCCCAGGATCAGGAGGATAATCAGGATGAGGACGCGCCCGCCGGTCCATCTTGAGACGTCCACATTGCGTCTGCAATGCGGACAGTACATTGTTGTCATAGGCGGTAAACAGTTCTGGTCGGATAAAGACCATGTGATGTTATAACCGGGGAAGTGAGGTAGAAGAATGGCGCCGAGAGGGAGATTTGAACTCCCGAGGGAATACTCCCACAAGCTTTCCAGGCTTGCGTCTTACCGGGCTGGGCTATCTCGGCCGTTGGGCGACCCTATCTGGTCCTTACATTAAAAGGTTTGGTGCCCCCGGAGGGGCGTGAAAGTGTTCAGGCGATCCAAAGGATGTCGTTCCTGAGGTCCCTGAGCTGGGGCCTCTGGGTGCGTGCGTTCTGGACCACTGCCTCGTCGGCATATGTGATGAGGACTCCGTCCTCCTCGCCCATGGACGCGACCTTCTCTCCGAGGGGGGAGTAGAGGCCGGAGCTTCCGAAGAACTAGGTGTCCTTGAATTTCCCGATGGAGTTGACGTACACGGTGTACACGGTGTTCTCCACGGACCTGGTTGGCAGGATGTTCATCAGGACTTTCTTGGACGGTTCCGCAGACGCGGCGGAGACGATGACGATGTCGCAGTCGTGGGTCGCGTAGAAGCGGTGGAGCTCCGGGAAGGTGACGTCGTAGCAGATTTCGAGCCCGATCTTCATGCCCTTCCACTCGACGATGGCGGGGCTCTTCCCGGGCTCGAAGGCGCTTTCGTTGTAGATGCCGAAGTTGGCTAGGTAAATCTTGTCGTACCTGAAGGTCTCCGTCGGGGTGATGAAAAGAAGCGAATCGGTTACACCGTTGTACCACTGGACGGGCGCGCCGATGGCGACCGCGCAGTCCCTCTCGCCGCAGAGCAGACGGAGGCGTTTCTCGGCGGTAGGCGTGTCCTCGGGGTTGAAGGTCGTGGTGTCGTAGGACGAAAGGAACAGTTCGGGGAAGACGTAGAGGTCCGCCTCGTTCTGAAGGATCGCGCCCTCGGCACGTTTGAGGTTATCCTCGGGGCTTCCCGAGTCTCCCATCTGACATATCGCTATCCTAATTCCCATGAGCCGTCAATCGTAAAGACAGTATATAAAACCGTGTTATGAAAGCAACATGTGCCAGACTAAAAGACGGTGCCTAAAATGAATCCATTTTGCGCGTCCGAGGGACTAAAAATGGTTTTATTTCATCTGATAGATACCCTGTCCATGGCACAGGGATCCCTCCGTCAGATGTCCAAGTCAGATGCAGACAAACTCACCGATTTCATCCGTACCACCGTTCAGAAAGCGGGGGCGAAGGGAGCGGTAGTCGGGATCAGCGGCGGAGTCGATTCCGCAGTCGTCGCGAAGCTGTGCGCGGACGCTCTCGGAGGGGAGAACGTTCTGTGCGTCTTCATGCCCACGGCGGTCACCTCCGCGGAGGACTATATCCAGACCAAGAAGATGTGCCAGACTTGGGGGATCAACTACAACACCGTCAGCATACAGCCTGCCGTGGACGCTTTTTCCGGCATGCTCCTGACGGGTAAGGAGGCGCCCCTCGAGAAGGGCAACATCATGGCCCGCTGCCGCATGATCGTCCTCTACGACAAGGCGAAGAAGGAGAACTATCTGGTCGTCGGCACCACCAACCGCAGCGAGCTCCTCATGGGATACATGACCAAGTTCGGCGACGGCGCCGAGGATGTTATGCCCATGCACGGCATCTACAAGACCCAAGTCTGGGAGCTAGCCAAGATCATCGGCGTCCCGCAGGAGATCATCGACAAGGTCCCCACCGCGGGGCTCTGGGAGGGTCAGACCGACGAGGAGGAGATGGGTATCACCTATCACGACCTCGACATCGCACTCAGTCTCATGGAGGGAGGTGCCGACGACGAGGCAATGGCCAAGAGTGCGAACATCTCCAAGGAAAAGGCAGCGGAGATCCGCCGCCAGGTCGCCTGTATGAAACACAAGTCCGGTCTGGCAGCAGTCCCCGAATGAGTTTTCAGTCGAAGGCTTTGGCGGCCCTTTTCGCAAGGACTTCCGCCACATATTCGTCCTCGCCCACGGCGGGGGTGTAGCGGACCTCGATGGACTTGCCGTTGTGTTTCACGATGCCGCCGCGGTTGTCCGGGATGCCGAGTTTCTCGGGGATCTCCACCTTCAGATGGAGGCCGCATGCGATGAACATGGGGACGATGATTATCGCATCCTCATTGAGTGCGACCATCTCGGGGAAGACGTCCTCGATATAGGGTCCGTTGAACTCGTTGTAAGCCACCCTCACGTTCCTGTATCCGGCAAGGCGCACGGACTCCGCCGCCGCCTCGACAGCCTCCGGGAGCTCCTTGTTCCTGGAACCGTGGCCGATGATCAGGACGGGGGTGTCGGCATCCCCGTTCCTGTCCTTGATCCTCTTGATGATGACGTCCGCGATCCCGGGGTCGGTCCCGATGGCGGACCCCCAGATGATCTCGATCTTCTTCCCGTCCACCTCGAGGCATCTGTCCCCGTAGGACTTCAGTCCCATCTCCCTGGGGATGTAATCCTTGGTGATCTCCCCATCGGCGATGAAGAAGGGGATGACCAGGAGCCTGTCCACTCCGTCCGCGGCGATCTGTTTGACCGTGTCGGCGATGAGCGGCTTGTTGGCCCTGTGGGACGCGTAGTAGACCTTCTCGGAGCGTAGGTTCTGGAGCCTTTCGCACTGTGCCTTCAGGGCAGCCTCGGCGTAGGGGAGGCTGGATCCGTATGCGATCACGAGTATTCCGTTCATGCCTTGTAATCGCGTGATAATTATATAAGTTGGATAGTGCATCCAAAATCAACCAACCGCCTTCATCATCTGGAGGCACCAGAGGTCTCAGATGCCCGCTATCGACGAAAAGGACAGATACATCTACGTCGGGGGACAGAAGCTCCGCCGCGGATACACCACCGGTTCATGCGCCGCGGCCGCATCGAAAGCCGCCGCGGAGATGCTGATATCGGGCAAGAGGGTCGAGACCGTCGACATACTGACTCCCAGGGGGATCCCGCTGCACATTTCTGTTGAGGACATCGAGATGTCCGAGGGGGCGGTGAGCTGCGCGGTGCGTAAGGACGGCGGTGACGATGCCGACGACACCAACGGCGCGCTCATCTACAGCAGGGTCTCCCGTTCCGCGGAGGAAGGCATACACATCGACGGAGGGAAGGGCGTGGGAAGGGTCACCCGCAAGGGTCTCGACCAGCCCCCCGGCAACGCGGCGATCAACCATGTTCCCCGCAGTATGATCACGGAGTGCATCACCGATGTCTGCGACGCCTTCCGCACGACCCCCGCATTCGACGTGGTCATCTCCGTGAAGGACGGCGAGACCATCGCCAAGAGGACATTCAACCCCCGTCTCGGTATCGAAGGCGGGATATCGATCATTGGGACCAGCGGCATAGTCGAGCCCATGAGCGAGACCGCTCTGCTGGGAAGCATCAAGGCCGAGATGAGCGTTTTCATGGCCCCCGGCAGGAAGTTCCTGCTAACCGTCCCCGGCAACTACGGGAAGGATTTCGTGAAGGACTTCCCCGCGCTCGAAGGGCAGCAGCCCGTGGAGTGCAGCAACTTCATCGGCGACTTCCTCGACATGGCGGTCGAGATGGGCGCAGAGGGGGTGCTCCTGGTGGGCAACCTGGGGAAGCTGGTTAAGATCGCGGGAGGCATCATGAACACCCACTCCCGCAACGCCGACAGCCGTATGGAGATCATGGCTTCCAACGCCATAATGGCAGGGGCGGATACCGAGACGGCCAAGAAGATCATGGGATGCATATCCACGGACGACGCACTCGAGTGTCTCGACGAGGTCGGGCTGATCAAGCCGACCATGGAACTGATGATTCCGAAAATAGAGTTCCATATGAACCACCGCGTCAAGGGGAGGATCGGGGTAGGGGCCATAGTGTTCTCCACGGAGTTCGGCACCCTGGGCATGACGCCGTCCGCAAGGGGGCTTCTGGAAAAGGTAGGTGCGAAGGAATGAAGGCTTACGTGATTGCATTCTCGACTAACGGATGCCGCACCGCGATGGCGGTGAGGGATGCACTGGAGGGGGAGGACGTCAGTCTCTTCGCCAAGACCACGATGGACACCCTCGGTATCGAGAAGGTCTCCGAATCCATGCGCTCCTGGACCAGGAAGGCATTCGAGGAGTGCGACGCGATAGTGTTCGTCGGGTCCGTGGGAATCGCCGTGAGGGAGATCGCCCCCTTCATCAAATCCAAGGACGTGGACCCGGCCATCGTCGACCTCGATGAACTCGGAAGGTTCTGCATCCCCCTGCTATCCGGACATATCGGCGGGGCGAACGAACTCTCTCTCCGCATAGCGGGTTCCGTAGGCGCGACCCCCGTGGTCACCACCGCCACCGATATCAACGGCAAGATCTCCATCGATGCGTTCGCGGTAACCCACGGGCTCTCCATCGACCGTCTGAAACCCGCCAAGGACGTATCCGCGAGGATCCTCGAGGGGTCGCCCGTCGGCCTGATCTCCGATTTCCCGATCAAGGGGGAGGTGCCGAAGGAACTGTCATCAGGGAAGGATGCGCCGACCGGAGTGTACATCGGCGAGAAGGACGAGAAGCCGTTCCCTGTCACCTTGCGCCTAATCCCGCGCAGGTTCGTCCTCGGCATCGGATGCAAGAAGGGCACCCCGAGGGAGGCCATCGAGGAGAGGGTGGGTCTCGCACTGAAGGAAGCGGGCATCACAATCAAGAGCATCAGGGCATGTGCCAGCATCGACATCAAGAGCGATGAGGAGGGTCTCCTCTCGTTCGCCGCGGAGCACAGGCTCCCCATCACATTCTACACCTCCGAGGAACTCAATGCGGTTCCCGGGGAGTTCTCCAAATCCGACTTCGTCAGGTCGGTGACCTCCGTGGACTGCGTCTGCGAGAGGTCCGCCGTCAAGGCATCCAGGGACGGCCGCCTGGTCCTGCGTAAGTTCGCGGGAGAGGGAGTGACGGCCGCCATCGCAGAGGAGGAGTTCGCAGTGGACTTCTCCGACAGGAAGGGATCAAGATGAAACAGGTACTCGTTTTCGCAGGCACCACCGAGGGGGGTGCCATCTCCGCTTATCTCGACCGCGCCGGCGTCAAAGTGCACGCGTGCGTGGCCACGGATTATGGGACCACGTCCGTGCCGAAGGGCAGGAACATCGAGGTCTCCGCGCACCCGCTGGACCCCGAGGAGATGAGGGACCTAATGAGGGAGTATCCCGTCGTCGTGGATGCCACCCATCCCTATGCCACAAGCATCACGGGCCACATCAGGGAGGCCTGCCACGATACGGGTGCGGAGTACATCCGCATCCAGAGGCCGTCCATCCCAATCTCCGGCGACGACATCAGGGAGGTGAAGTCCATCGACGAGGCGGTCGAGTTCCTGAAATGGACCGACGGGAACATCCTCGTCACCACCGGGAGCAAGGATCTTGAGAAGTACACCGCGATCCCGAATTACAAGTCCCGTGTGTTCGCCAGGGTACTGTCCCTCCCGGGCGTCGCGCAGAGGTGCTCCGAACTCGGATTCGAGGGGAAGAACCTCTTCGCCATGCAGGGTCCGTTCTGCGAGGAACTCGATTACGGGATGCTCCTGCAGACAAAGGCGAAGTATCTGGTCACCAAGGACACCGGCGGACCCGGGGGGTTCGCCGAGAAGGTATGTTCCGCCAGGAAGGCGAAGGCGACCATCGTCCTCGTCGGCCGCCCCCCGGAGAAGGAGGGGATGACCTACGACGAGGCCACGGAATATCTCGCCAAGAAGCTGGACCTCCTGGATGTCGCCGATGCATCCGACTTCGGTGCTGTCGGGAGGAGGAAGATGTCCCTAATAGGGACCGGAGTCGGTCCGGGGACCGGACTCACCGAGGCCGCGTCGGCGGCCGTCCGCGAGGCGGACCTGGTGGTCGGTGCGGAGCGCATGCTGGAGATCCCTGAGGCCATCGGCAAGCAGCAGCTCAAGGAGTACATGCCCAGCCGTATCTTCGACTATCTGAACATGCATCCCGAGTTCAGGAACATCGCGGTCCTGCTCTCGGGCGACGTGGGATTCTACAGTGCCGCCCGCTCCATACTCGGAACGGTGGATCCGAAGGAGTTCGACACCTTCGCGTATTGTGGCATCTCGTCCGTACAATACCTCTGTGCCAGAGCGGGGATCCCGTGGCAGGACGTCCGTCTGGTCAGCGCACACGGGAAGGGTGCGAACATCGTCGGGGAAGTCCGCAGGAGCCCCGCGTGCTTCTTCCTCCTGAACGGGAAGGAGGGAGTGAAGGAGATGTGTGCCGGGCTGTGCGAGTACGGATTCTCCAACGTATCCGTCATAGTGGGGTCCGACCTCGGATATCCGGAGGAGAACTTCGTCTTCGGGACCCCGCAGGAGGTCGCCAGCGCCGAACTCGGCACCCTGTGCGCGGCCGTCGTCCTCAACCCCAGGTGCGACAGGACCAACCCCATATCCATTCCCGATTCGGAATTCATACGCGGCGATGCCCCGATGACCAAATCCGAGGTCAGGGCGCTGTCCGTTGCCAAGCTCAAGCTCTCCGAGGACTCCGTCGTCTATGATGTAGGGGCGGGAACCGGATCCTGCAGCATCGAGATGGCAAGGGTTGCGGTGGAAGGCACCGTTTACGCCATCGAGAAGGAGACCGAGGCCGCCGATCTCATCGAGACAAACAAGAAGAAGTTCGCCACACCCAATGTTCAGGTAATCAGAGGTCTGGCACCTTCCGCGTTGGCCTCCCTCCCCGCACCCACCCACGTGTTCATAGGGGGTTCGTCCGGGAACCTCGACGAGATCGTCATGGCCGTCCTGGAGAAGAACCCGAACGTCCGCCTCGTGGTCAACTCGGTCACCCTCGAGACCATCTCCGAGGTCCTCAGGCTCCCCGACAAGTGTGCCGTGGAGCAGCTCGAGGTGGTATGCCTCAACGTCGCGACATCGAGGCACCTAGGACACTACAACCTCATGACCGCCCAGAACCCGGTCTACATAGCGGTGTTCAGGGGGAAGCCCCTTTGAGCCTTCCCCGTTTCATGATAACCGCCCCCGCCAGCGGGAGCGGCAAGACCCTGGTCACCTGCGGGATCCTCCAGGCACTGGTGAACAGGGGGATGAAGGTCTCATCGTTCAAATGCGGGCCGGATTACATCGATCCCATGTTCCATGCCAGGGTCATCGGGACCAGGTCGAGGAACCTGGACACGTTCTTCTGCGACGACGGCACCCTGAAGTACATCTTCAAGCGGTCCGCCGAGCCCTCCGACATCTCCGTTATCGAGGCCGTCATGGGATTCTATGACGGAATGCGTTCCGGCGATACCAGGGGCAGCTCCTACGAGGTCTCGGAGAAACTTGAGGCACCCGTGATCCTCCTGGTGAACACCAGGGGGACATCGATCTCCTGCGTCGCCACCATCAAGGGATTCAAGGAGTTCCGCAAGAACAGGATCGCGGGAGTCATCCTCAACAACATGAGCCCCGGCGTGTACGCCGACGTTTCCCCTATCATCGAGAGGGAGATCGGGCTCAAAGTCATCGGGTACGTGCCGAAAATGAAGGACCTGGTGCTGGAATCCAGGCATCTGGGTCTTGTCCTTCCGGACGAGGTCTCCCAACTGAAGGAGAACCTCAACACCCTGGCCGAGAGGCTGGAGGAGACCCTCGACATCGATGCCCTCATCGACATCGCCAACGGCGCCTCCGACATCGACGCCGAGGAGCCCGAGCACGGAGTCATCGACGGGAAGGTGAAGATCGGTCTCGCTTACGACGACACGTTCTGTTTCACGTACGAGGACAACATCGCCCTCCTCGAGGAGTGCGGTGCGGAGATCGTGCGCTTCTCGCCGATGCACGACCGGAAGATCCCAGACGGAGTATGCGGCATCATCCTCTCCGGAGGATATCCGGAGCTTCACGGCGAAGCCCTCAGCTCCAACAAATCCATGCTCCAGGATCTCAAGAGCAAGGTGGATGCGGGAATGCCCTGCCTCGCGGAGTGCGGCGGATTCATGTATCTGCATGAGAGGATGGAGGATGCCGACGGCAAGGTCTGGCCCATGGCGGGAGTGATTCAGGGAGAGGTCAGGAACACCGGCAAGCTCACCCGCTTCGGATATGTCGCCCTCACATCCGGATCCAGGGATTCGATCCTGGGGTCCGGTGCCAAGGGCCATGAGTTCCATTATTGGGACAGCTCGAACCCCGGGGAGTCATGGACTGCCGTGAAATCCTCCGGCAAGACCTACACGTGCGGGCATGAGAAGGACGGTCTTGCGGCCGGCTTCCCCCACCTGTACTATTACAGCAACCCCGACATAGCGTACCGCTTCGTCAAGAAGTGCCAGATGTACGGTTCGAGGTAATCAGATCTCGACCCCGCCCATCAGTTCGTGGGATATCAGCGCGACAGCGATCACGATTGCGATACCGAGCATGAGCAATCCCAGGCGCTGGGTGGAGCCCTCGTTCTCGTGGAAGGACTCCGGCAGCATGTCGCACAGGGTGACGAACGCGAAGATTCCCACGGAGAAGCACAGCGCAAGTCCGGCAAAGCCGATGTCCTGCCCGTCGATGACCAGATAGGAGGGGATGGCGGCCAGGGGGGTTATCAGGCAGAACAGAACGAGGTATTTCCAGGCCTCATCCTTCTTCGAACCCATGGACATGGTGGTGGACAGGGAGAAAACCACGACGACCTTGTGGAGGCACAGTGCGATGAGCACGAGGACCCCGATCTCCTCGCCGGCGACGAACGCGGCGGCCAGAGAAAGACCGTCGAAGAAACAGTGGATCGCAAGGCCGAGGAAGGCGGACATGGATGTAATGTCGTGATCGCGTTCCTCGTTGTCGCCTTCTGGCATGAGGTGCTTGACGAGGCAGTCGAACAGCAGGGCGACGATGACTCCGGCAAGGATCATGTATCCCGCCCAGGTGTACTCGTAACCTCCGTCCTCGGTCCTCTCGAGGGCCTCCGGGAGGAGCATGACGAACAGGACGCCGATCATGATGCCGGCGCTGAACGCGATCATCAGGTGCAGACGGGATTCCTGCGAGTTCATGAAGTAGGGGAGCCTTGCGGCCGCAAGGGAGACCGCGAAAAGCACGGCGATGTAGATGAGGAGCGTCAGGAATTCGTCCATGATGCCCCTGTTCCCCGACTCATTATTAAGAACTTTCTGTCATGTTAATAACAATCGCTTCCCCAGCGGCCGATTGTTATTAACTTTTGGGAGACAGATTATTAACAGGGCCGTCAATCAGGTACCATGGCAGTCATCAGCGTGTCCCTCGGGGAGGACAACATCGAGGACCTCGACAGGATACAGAAGCTATACGGCCTCAAGGGCAGGAGCGATGCCGTCCGCACCGCCATCAACCTAGCCACTTCCGAGGTGCAGGACCTGAAGGAACTCGAGGGTTCGGTGGAGGGGGTTCTCATCACCATCAGGCACGACCACGCAGACCCATGGATGAGCACCATCCAGGCGCGTTATGTCAACGCCATCAAGACACAGCTCCACTCGCACCTGAAGGACAAGAAATGCCTCGAGGTCATGATTGTAAGCTGCAGTGCCGATGACCTCCGCTCGATGATGTTCGAGATCGAGGGCACGGGCAAGGCGGATTATGTCCGTTTTGTGCGCAGCTGAAACGTTTTCCAACGTTTTTTCCTAAAACACGACCCCTTACTTAGTTTAGTTGGTAACTACATTTAAGTATCTTGCTTAACATAGTATATCCCAAGGATGGGATGCGTGTGTTGGGATCACACTCTACTAGTGGGAACTCTCTCTCGAGAGTATTTAAGAGGTTCACCGACGGCATAGCCGGAGCGCTGAACCTCAAGAGCAGCGAAGAGACCAAGCAGACCGAGGCCCTCTCCGGCAAGGAGAACATCAGGGGACTCACCGAAGGATACCGCATGGTTGAGGTCGGTGCCGGGTCGCAGAAGATTTTCATTTCCGAGCCTACCGAGAAGGTCTACTTCGAGGATGACGAGGAATATGCCCCCACCATCAGGCCGCTGAAGAGCGACATGGGCGAGGGAGCTAACCTTCCGGCTTCGCAGAGGAAGTCCGTGCGCTTCGAGGAGCCCGCGGATCTCTTCGTCAATGCGAGGAAGAGGCCGGTTTACGAGACGGTCGATTACGACCAGTTCACGATCAAGAAGAGGGCGGAGCCTGCGGTCGGACAGACCGCGGAGCCCGAGTCCTTCACCATGGAGGTCGCCGAGGAGGCGGCCCCGACTTTCGAGACCGTCGAGATCGAGGCGGGAGCACCCGTCGTCAGCATCGAGGATGTTGAAGCGTCCGAAGAGGTCCCCGTCGTCGAGGCGATGCCCGAGGCAGAGCCCGTCGTCGAATCCGTTCAGGAGATCCCTGTCGTCGAGGCTGTCACCGAGGAGATTCCCGTCATCGAGGCCGCACCCGATGTGGAGACCGTCCAGGACATCCCCCTCATCGAGGCGGCACCCGTCGTCGACGAGACCGCCGCAGAGCCTGCGGCCGAGGAACCTGTGTTCGACATCGCTGCCATGGCGGATGTACCCGAGGCGGAGTTCGTTCCCGCCGCAGCCGAGGAGTCGGCCGTTCTGGAGGCCGAGATCCCCGACATGGATGCAGAGGTAGAGGCGGAGGAGCTCCGTGAGAGCGAGGTCGACGTCGCGATCAAGCACGATGCGGTCTTCGTTCAGGAGTCCCCGCTCATGCTCTCCGCGCCCGAGGAGGTGCCGGCCGTCGCCGCACCCGAGGTGGATGGACTGTATGCAGAGGGAGAGTCCGAGGTCAGCGACTCTTCCTCCTTCACCGACGACATCGTTGGAATCGGAGGCAACCTGCTCGGACCCCAGATGGCGCTCACTTCCGGAACCGGGGCCGAGGAGCTTCGGGTGTTCCACGACGACGGCGCCGAGATCGTCGATACCACCGAACCCGAACCCTGCTACGAGATCAGGAACGAGAACCGCGACTACCTGATGGCCTTCGTTCCCGGACTCGTCGACGAGGAGGTCGAGCTCAGCACCTCCGAGGATCTGAGTTTCGCCCTGCCCGATGACGGACTCGAGTCGTACGACGAGAAGTTTACTTTCAGAACCATCGAACCTTCCGTAGAGACGGTCGAGGAGACAATTGTGCCAGAGGCAGAGATCGAGGAGGCCGGGGAGAAGCCCTCGGCCCTCAGTCCCGCAGGTATTGACACTTCTGCCGTCGCCGCCGTCATCGACGGACTGTTCGACGACTGATCCAAACCCCTTCTAGAACGCAACCAACCAACACAACATCCGCCCGCCCTTGCCCGGGGCGGGCAAACCTGTGTTGTTCTCTCAGTAATCCGCTCCGAGTTCCCTCTTCACAGCTTCTATCTCGGCGTCGATCTCCGACTTGCCCGCCCTGTCGAAAAGTTTGAGAGAGGAACGCTTGGCGGTCAGTTCCGCGAGCTTCCTGTTCAGCTCCTCCCAGCGGTCGGGATGATTGTCCCAGTAGATCTCGTTACGCACATGGGACAGCTTGCGGATGTTGACGTAGTTCCTGTCCACCATGTTGTACAGCTTGATCATCTCAGCGCCGTATGTGCCCTCGGAGCCCGTGGACGAGGATATGAACTTCATCAGGGACACCAGGCGGGCGGTGATGTCCGCGGGGGAGACCTCGGTCTCGGCGTCTACCGAATCCATGGCGTACTCGTAATCGTTGATGATGGCAAGCAGGGCCCTCCTGTTGAATTCCACGGAGTCCTTGCCCTCAAAGGCAAGGGCGCCGTTGTCGAGGATCATGGCCGTGCGCCGTGTGTCAGCATCCCTGAAGAGATCCTCTATGAACGCGTTCTTGGATTCCGCCTTTCCGAGTTTTCTCTCGTAGTCGAACTTCTTCAGGTGCTTTTTCGCGATTTCGGTCAGAGTGTTGTTCGCGTACGGACTCAGGAGGAAACGGTTGAACCCGTCACTCATGATCTCGAAGTATGCGTTCCTGTCCTCGGCCAGCTCGAAGCCGGTGTCTGCGGCGTTGAAAGCGGTCTCCTTGTCCGCGAGATACAGGCTGGCGAAGGCCTTGATAATCCATGCGTCGGTGCAGCGGGCATCGATGGCTAGCGCCTCTTCTGCCTTCATGCGGGCATCGACGAAATTGTTCTGCTTGAAGGCGATCCTCGCCAGTGTCAGCAGGTTGTCGACGTCCTTCCTGCGGGTCTCGGAATCGTCGAGGACAACCCTCGCCGTGCCGTCGTTGACGATCGGCTTGCCGCAGTATGTACAGAAACCCTTCTTGAGGCCCTCGTCCATCTGAACGGTGCCTCCGCACTCGGGGCATACCACAGCTTTCAGCGCCATACCATCGCAATCGTATTCGCGATATTTGACTAATGCTACTTACAGGGTCCCGCGGGCGCTCATATTATAAAACCCGCGCGTATTAGGGAGAGTATGGAACTTCTCCCCATCGCGATGATGCTCGTCGTGCTCTTCACGCTTGCCCGTGTCGGCAACCGCGTTTTCGAGCACTTCGGTGTACCGGGACTTATCGGGGAGATCATCGTCGGAATCCTGATCGCCAACATCGTCATCTGGGACGGGGAGACCCTGGTGGAGCTTCTGCACGCCGCCGTCCCCGCCGTAGGGGCCAACCCAGGCGACCTGGAGACCACGGAATTCTACAGCGTGCTCTACGTGGCCGCCGAGCTGGGAGTGATATTCCTGCTGTTCTCGGTGGGTCTGGAGACGAAAGTCGAGCAGCTCCTGAACGTCGGTAAGAGCGCCATGCTAGTCGCCGTTCTGGGAGTCGTAGTGCCTTTCGTCCTGGGATTCGCATTCATCATGTTCCAGGACGGGAACTTCCACCATGCCATGTTCCTAGCGGCCGCGATGGTCGCGACATCCGTGGGCATCACCGCCCGTGTGATCAAGGACATGCACCTCATGGAGAAGCGCGAGTCCCGTATCATCATCGGGGCCGCAGTCATCGACGATGTCTTGGGCATGATCGTTCTCGCCATCGTCAAGGGTGTTGCGGGATCCGATTCCGGCGTCTCCATCTCGAGCATCCTAATCATCATCGTCGAGGCCATCGGGTTCGTGCTCATCACCATCTGGGCCGCCAAGGTCCTGGTTCCGAAGTTCGACGACTGGAACGAGAGGCGCAAGCTCGCCTATATGGAGAAGAACAAGAGGTCCCCCCAGGGATACAACGACCTGGTCGTGGCCCTCATCGTCTGTCTCGCCTTCGCGACCTTTGCGGAGTTCATCGGCCTCGCGGCCATCATCGGTGCCTTCCTGGCGGGAATGCTCTTCGCCAACAAGGCATGGGAGTCCGGGCTCGACAAGAAGTTCGAGACCGTCACCACTGTGTTCATCTCCTTCTTCTTCCTCAACGTGGGTATGCAGGTGGATGCAAGCCAGCTCAGCGACACCACCATCATCATCGACGTGGTGATCGTCATCATCCTCGCCGTCATCTCGAAGTTCGTCGGCTGCGGACTCGGAGCGAAGCTCGGGGACGCTTCCCTGGACAAGAACTCCGTCAGCATCATCGGGGTCGGAATGGTGCCCAGGGGCGAGGTGGGGATCATCGTCGCCTCCATCGGACTCAGCATAGTCCTGTCCGACGGCACCCAGGCGCTCTCCGGCGATCTTTACACCGTGATCGTCCTCATGGCTGTCGCCACCACGGTCATCGCGCCTCCGCTGCTCACCAAGGTGTTCCGCAAGAGGTATCCTGAGGAGTTCAGTATCACCGCGGGCGACCGCATCTGAGTGCGGGACAGCGCTTCCGCTGGACGTTGGGTCGTTCTGAGACGGAAGGTCCGTATCAGTTCATCGGCATGAAAACGGGCAGGACGAGAATGAGGACGGTGAACGCGATGGCGATCGCGATGACGGTCCTGGGGCCGAGCTTGATCCCCTTGTCGTCTTCGGAATCGAAGTACCTCATGAGTCCTGCGGATGAGGAAAAGGATTCTCCCTTCTCTTTTGCCATTAAGCCGTCTAATGAGAGATTATTATATAAATTTAGTTGGAGGCAGAAGGCCCCGTAATCGGTGACTCTGAGTGTAATTATTTGTCATAAGTAATACCTGTTTTTCATTCATATGTTTTAGGTATGTTGCTTTTGCCAATCAGTATTCTGAAATTTCGCGGATCGTCGAGTCTGGATCAAATTCGATATGAGCCAGATTGGAATGATTGTATGTTGAGAATCAGATTATGGAACATTCATTGCCGTTGTCGAGTCGTTGATTGGATTTATTATACATTCACTTGGAAGTAGTTGGATTAGTTGGATGTATGGGCCATTTTATATATTGGAATTGGATTCCGCATCCACAGATATAGGTTGTGTGATTCAACCGGCGCCCCTCACAGAACGCCGGCAATGGAGTACTACATATGCACATTATGGAAGGATACCTCGAGCCCATTTGGTGTCTCGTATGGTTCATAGTAATGATTCCCTTCTTCTACATCGGAGTGATCAAACTCAGGCAGATCCTAAGGGATCATCCTGACCAGAAAATGATCGTCGCCCTTTCCGGTGCGTTCATCTTCCTGATTTCCTCCCTCAAACTGCCGTCCGTTACCGGGTCGAGCGCTCACCCGACCGGAACCGGAATCGCAGTCGTATTCTACGGAGTAGGGGTCTGCGCAGTTCTTTCGACCATCGTCCTGATCTTCCAGGCGCTTCTCATCGCCCACGGAGGATTTACCACTCTCGGAGCAAACTGTGTCTCCATGGGTATCATCGGTCCCTTCTTCGGACTGATCGTATGGAAGATCCTCAGGAGGACCAACGTCGGTGTATTCGTCTCCATGGCATGCGCCGCAGCCGTGGCTGACCTGATGACCTACGTTGTCACCGCCATCCAGATGACCCTCAACGTCGTCACCGCCAACAACGCCAATTTCGGCGAGGCATTCATCGATTTCATGAGCGTCTATGCTGTCACCCAGGTTCCCCTCGCAATCATCGAGGGAATCGTTCTCGGAATGTTCGCCCACTACCTGTCCACCACCAGGCCCGACGTCTTCGAGATTGCTGACAAGAACTCCGTCAACCCCTTCGCCAAGGAGGAGTGAGTATGGCCCTTTCAAAGGATCAGAAACTGTACCTCGGATGTTTCATCGTCATCGCAGTCATGTGCGTCGCAACGCTTGCTCTGGTCAACGGCGAGTTCGGAGGTTCCGATGACGCCGGAGGAGAGGAAGCCGACAAGTACGGATACGAGGCTTGGACCGGAGACATCCTCACCATCATCACCGGGGACGAAGATTACGAGCTTCCCGGAGAGACTGAGTCCATGCTCTTCGCCGTTCAGGCCGCGATCGGTGCCATCATCATCGGATACTTCATCGGAGCCAACTCCATGAAGAAGAAGATGGAACAGGGCGGAGACGATAAGGAGTAAACCAATTCACAGCCGGGACGTGCCATGTCGGAACAGGTCCAGATGGATGAGTTGGCTTACAGCTCTAGAATGGTCGATTGGGCACCTCTCGGCAAACTTATTTTTGTCCTATCACTTCTGATAATGGGCCTCGTTACGAAAAGTATCGTGGTCCCAATAATCACATTCACAGTAGGCCTTGTGCTCATGGCCTATTCCACCAATTTCAAGATCCCCCTGATCCTGGCACTGGGTATCGGGGAGGCTATACTCATCATGGTCCTCGGGAGCGGGATGATATCCATCATGGGGGACTCCAGCGACCCCGCGCTCTGGGACGGAAAGTTCCTCTGGTTCACCATCCATATGACGGATTCGAGTTTCCAGAAGGCTTGGCTGATCTTCTTCAGGGCGGTTGCCGGGGTTACCCTTATGCTCTCTTTCGCGAGTTCCACCCCGATACCGCATTTGGCGCATGCCCTTAGGAGCATCAAGTGCCCCATCGAGATATGTGAGCTCATAGTCCTGATCTACAGGTACGCATTCCTCCTGCTCGAGAGGTTCCTCGTCATGCTCGACGCGGCACAGTGCCGTCTCGGATACAACGGGACCAAGACCGCAATCAAGTCGTATGCCGGAGCGATGACCGGGACATTCATTTTCTCATTGGAGCTGGGGGAGAAGTCCGAGGCCGCCCTCGCCTGCAGGAACTACCAGGGATACTTCCCCATATACCGCATGCCCCGTTCCCTCGGCTGGCAGTGGATCGCGCTCTCTGTCGCGTGCATAGTGGCCCTCTACTTCGCGGGGGAGTACACCGAGGGATGGATAGACATGACCGAGATATTCGCACCTTACATGGGGTGGTAAGACGGCGAACCTGTTCGAACTCAGAGATGTCAGCTTCATGCACCACCCGGGACTCCCGAAGGTCCTCGACGGATTCAACATCGAGATAGAGGAGGGGTCCCGTACCGCGATCCTCGGTGCGAACGGGGCCGGCAAGACCACTCTGTTTTACACTCTCACAGGGGTCTACAAACCCCAGGAAGGGGAGGTCCTCTACAGAGGGCAGCCCATCGAATACACCAAGGAGGGACTCACCCGCGTCCGTTCGGATGTGGCAGTCGTCCTCCAGAATCCCGACGAGCAGATGTTCTGTTCCATAGTGGAGGAGGACATCGCATTCGGCCCCCTCAACCTCGGGGTTGACAGGGACGAGGTCGATGCCCGCATCGAGAAGGCCCTCAGGGACGTGCGCATGACCGAGTACCGCAGGCGCCCCCTCCAGCAGCTGTCCGGAGGACAGAGGAAGAGGATCGCCATAGCCGGGGCATTAGCCGTCCAGCCGGAGGTCCTCATCATGGACGAGCCGACCGCGGGTCTGGACCCCCAGGCATCCATGGAGGTCATCGAGCTAGCCGAGAAGATGAGCCTCAGCGGCGTCACCGTCCTCATATCCACCCACGACGTGGACCTCGCATATTCATGGGCGGACAGCGTGGCCGTTCTCCGTCACGGGAAGAAGGTGTTCAGCGGATCCTCGGAGGACTTCTACGGCAATTCCGAGGAGGTCCACCTCTGCGGTCTGCTTTCGCCTTCGACGTTCAACATGAACCGTGAGATCTCCAACATCAACGGGGTCCCGCATGTGCCCTATCCGCACAACGTATGCGAGTTCCTTTCCAAGTTCGCCAAGGGCACCCAAAGGCCCGGGCGCGTGTTCTGCGTTCCGTGCTGTGACGATACGCTCGCACAATACCAGAGTGCGGTGAAGGATGCGGAGTCCGGTGCGAAGATAGGGGTGTACGGGTCCGACACGAGATACGAACTCTCGAAGGAGAGGATAGACTTCTACTTCGACGGTATTGACTCCTGCTTCACCGAGGCGGTTCTCGGGAGGGATTCCATCCTATTCTACGATTCGATCTACAGCCCCATTGTCCGCCAGCAGGCGGAGGCCCTGAAGGAGTTCGGGTGCGAGATCGAACTGGAGGTGGTCCAGTGACGGAGTACGTCCTCGAGGCCGACCACGTGTCCTACAGGTACGACCGCAAGGGCCCGCTGGTACTGAACGACGTCAACATGAGGATCGGCAAAGGCGTGAAGACCGCCATTCTGGGAGCCAACGGCGCCGGGAAGTCCACGCTGTTCAGCGTCCTGAACGCCCTGTACAAGCCGGATGAGGGGACCGTCCTCTTCAACGGATCCCCCGTATCCTACCGTCACAAGAACATCATCAAGATGCGTTCCCAGGTCTCCATTCTCTTCCAGAATCCCAACGACATGCTGTTCAGGCCCAACGTCGAGCAGGACGTCGCCTACGGTCCGGAGAACATGAAGCTCCCGAAGGACGAGATAGAGAGGCGCGTCGACGACGCGCTCTTCGCCGTCGGTATGAGCGAGTTCAAAAAATCGCCCATAATGAAGCTCTCCTACGGTCAGAGGAAGAGGATCACCCTTGCAGGGGTCCTTGCAATGGAACCCCAGGTTCTCATCATGGACGAGCCTACCGCCGGCCTCGACCCCCAGATGGCCTATGAGGTCATGGAGATCGCCGAGCAGCTCCACCGCACGGGCGTTACCGTGATAATGTCCTCCCACGATACCAATCTGACGTATTCCTGGGCGGATGAGATCCACGTGATGCAGAAAGGGAAGTGCGTCTACTCCGGAGCTCCCGAACCGTTCTACTCGGACAAGACATCCGTATACCTTTCTGGCCTCCTGTGTCCCTCGGTGTTCCTCATGAACCAGGGCCTTTCGAGCATCGGGACCGTGGATACGGAGCCCTTCCCCAGAGCACAGACCCAGATATCCGCCAAGATCGCCGGCAACAAGTCCGGGAAGTTCGGAACCCTGAACATCCTCACCGTCGGTCCGGATGCGGACATCAACGAGCTCATCGCCCAGCACGGGCTGGAGGGCATGTCGACCGGGCTCTATGGACTGTCCGCAAGGAGTGCCCAGCATAAGTCCAAGGCAGGTATCGACTTCGTCTACAACGGGCCGGAGAACTGCACTATGAAGTGCATAGCCGGCAACGATGCACTGCTTATCTGCGACCCCGTGATGGTGGAGAGTGCGAAGGCATCCGCGGACTTCATCAACGGCGGCGGGTACGGGAATATCTCCGTGAACATCATCAACGGCTGACCGTCGATAAGTGCCAGATGATGGTATTCAGACAAGTTAGCGTGAGCGCCGGCCGCCGTATGTACATCCTTTCGCGCGCGCAATTGAGCGAAAAACATTTTTAGATAAGCCCTATTGGCGCGATTGGTTATTATGCACTGGGCAGACGTTATTGCCAAGGACATCGCCGAGAAGGCAGAGCACCCGCTCATCGCCACCGGCATCAGTCCTACCGGAATCATCCATGTCGGCAGCCTCAGGGAAGCCATCACCGGCGAGTCGATCCGCAGCGCAGTGGAGGGGCTCGGCAAAGATGTCAGGCTCATCTACCTCATCGACTCCTTCGATCCCCTGAGGAAGAGGTACGACTTCCTCCCTCCCGAGTACGAGAACTATGTGGGCATGCCCATCAGCAGGATCCCCTGCCCCTGCGGCAAGCACAAGAACTACGCCCACCACTTCGTCCAGCCCTTCCTGGACGCAGTCGACTCCCTCGGGGTCCACTGCGAGATCATCTGGACCTCCGACCTTTATAAGGAGGGCAAGTTCGACAAGGCGATCGACCTGACGTTCAAGAAGAGGCAGGACATCATCAGAATCCTCCACGAGGTCAGCGGCAAGCCCGAGAATCCCGATTACGCCCCCTACAACCCCCTGTGCGCCAAGTGCGGCAGGTACACCAAGCCCATTTTCGAGACCTACGAGTACCCGTACGTCGAATACCAGTGCGATTGCGGATTCCGCGGAAAGGCGGACATCCGCACCGACGACGGAAAGCTCACCTGGAGATGCGAGTGGCCCGCCAAGTGGCTGATCTTCGGCACCTCCGCCGAGCCCTTCGGAAAGGACCACGCTGCCGCCGGAGGTTCCTACGACACGGGAAAGAGGATCGTCAGGGAGATCTTCGGCGCCGAAGCGCCCTATCCCATCCCCTACGAGTTCGTCCAGCTCAAGGGGGTCGGACAGATGCACAAGTCCACCGGATCCTCCGTCACCGGACTCGATGCCATTAGGATGACCCCTCCCGAGGTCCTGAACTACCTGTTCCTCAGGGTCCAGCCCTCTAGGGCGATAGACTACGACTCCGGACTCGGACTTCTCGACATGTCCGACGAGTACGACCGCATGGAGGAGGCCTTCTTCTCCGGCGAGTTCAGCGAGTCCGAGGAGAACACCGTCCGCGCCTACGAAATCGCACAGCACAACCACGTTCCCAAGAAGAAGCCCGTGGAGGTATCCATGAGGCACCTCTGCAACGTCGTGCAGATCGCCCCCAACGACTTCGAAGCCCAGGTCAAGGTCATCGAGAGGACCATCGACCTGTCCGAGGCCACTGTGGAGGATATCGAGAGGATCAAGACCAGGTGCCAGTGCCTCGAGTTCTGGCTGAAGGCCTTCGCTCCCGACAAGGTCAAGTTCGCTGTCCAGCAGACCATCCCTGCCGGGACCCAGCTCATGATGAACGACAAGGGGTTCCTGCAGACCCTTGTCGCCAGGATGAACGACTGCAACTGGGACGCCGACACCATCGGGAACATCATATCCGAGGTCGGAAAGGAATCGCCCATCGGTCTGAAGAACGCCTACAAGGTCATCTACACCCTGCTACTCGGCCAGACCGCGGGACCCAGGCTCGGCCAGTTCCTCGCATCGATGGACAAGCAGTTCGTCATAAACAGGTTCAACCAGGCCGCCTACAACTGAGCGGCCTCCGGGGGCCCCGGCCCCCTTCCATTTACAATCTGGCACTTTTTAATCAGGCGAGGCGGTAGGGAATGTCCTTGCCTTCGGCGAGCATCTTCATGCCGTACAGGCAGTTGTACACCATGTCGCGGACGGCGTTCTCGTAATAGAATGCCATATGATGGGTGAGGAGAACGTTGTCACGGCCGCGGAGCTCGTTGAGCGCGCGGTTCTTAATCTCCATCTTGGTGCAGTCGTTGTAGTAGAGTCCGAACTCGTCCTCGATGACGTCGAGGGCGGCGGCCCCCAGCTGTCCGCTGTCCAATGCCTTGATGAGGGCGCCCGTATCCACAAGAGGCCCTCTGGCGGTGTTGACCAAAACGGATCCCCGTTTCATCTTCGAGATCGCCTTCTCGTCGATCATGTGGAAGGTCTCCTGATTGAGTTCCAGGTGGAGGGAGATGATATCGCAGGCGCCCAAGATCTCGTCCATGGACAGACGCTCGGCGTATTTCTCCGCCTCGGCATTCATGCTCCTGTTGCAGTAATAGAGCCTGCAGCCGAAACCGGAGAGGTCGCGGAGGACGGTGACCCCGATCTTCCCTGCACCGATTATCCCGACGGACATGTTCTTCAGTTTGCCGGCGAGGACCCCCTTAAGGGTGAAGTCGTTACGGGCGCAGCGCTCCAGGATAGGTACGATCTTCCTGACGACCATGAGCATCATCATGACGGTGTACTCAGCGACACCCTCCGGGTCGTAGGTGATGTGGGATACGGCCATGCCGATCTTCTTGGCGTACTCCAGGTCGATATGGTTGTAGCCGATGGTACGGGTGGAGATCATCTTCACACCGCCCGCCTTGAAGCGGTCCATCATCTCGGGGGTGATGGGGGTGGTGATGACTGAGATGAAGTCGCTGCCGTCGGCGAGATGGCAGGTGTCCATGGTCGGGTCCTGCTCGGTGTAGCCAAGCTCGAAACCGAAGTCCTCCGCGAACTTCCTGAAGTATTTCGCCTCGTCGAATTCGCGATAGTTGTAAACGAACACCTTCATCTCGTCTCACCCCTCACCAGAGTCCGAGCTGTGTGAGCTTCTCCGGCAGGTACGTGTCGGTGACGTAGTCGAGACCGTACTTGGCCAGAGACTGCTGCTCAGCCTTCTTGCCCATGTCGAGCATGGCATGGATCTCCGTGTCCCAGAATTCGTCGGTGAACCTTGGGTCGGAAAGCTCGGCCTTCAGGGCACCGACGTCCTTGTCATTGAGCTTGTCGGTCGGGAGGTCGTAGTTGAGGATGTCCGACGCGGTGATCCCGATGAACTGCGCGGTGGGGGTCGCGAGGTAATCGGAGATGTGTGCAGTCTTTATCGCACCGTATGCGATGGACGCGAAGATCCTGAACGACCAGGGGTCGCCATCGGTGAAGACGACGATGGGGAGACCCTGTTCCTCGTTGAGCCTCTTGAGGAGTCTTCTGATGGCCCTCGCGGGCTGTCCGGAAAGGTGTACGAGCACCGCGCCCGATTTCTCGGGGAACCCGTTCTCGATGAGACGGGCATACATTCCACCGGTCTCGAGCGCCATGACGAACTTGGCATCGTGGGACTCGATCTCGAAGGTCTCCTTCTCCACGGAATAGGGGATGGGGAATCCGGCCTCGGCGACATCGTCTATGCAGTTGAACGTCTTCATGCCCTTCTTGGTCATGGTGCGGAAGTTCACGTTGCCGTAGACGTGGGCACCCCTCTCCTCGGGTCTGAGCTTGAAGTCCTCCCTGAGGCAGCTGGAGATGGTCTCCAGGTCCTCGACAAGGAGGTTGCTCTCATCCTCGGAGTGGAACTTGGCGTTGTTCCATCCCTCGGAGACGTAGTACATCTCCCTTAGGGTGGAGCTCTTGTTGTCCCTGATCATGTCGTTTATGAACTTGGTGGTGTAGGCGGTACGGAGCATCATGGTGGCGCCCTGCACGGTCTTAGCGGTGCGGACGGTCTTGAGGTCGCCGTACTTCCATACCTGCGTCTTGGGATCGAATATGATGTTGCGTTTCGCCCTGAGGGGAAGGACCATCTTGGGGATCTCGCCCTGCTCGAAGGCGTCGTAAAGCTCCTCGGCAACGCCGGTGAGCTTGTTCAGGGCATCCTGCTGTCTGTCATTCATCGTCGCTCGCCTCCTTCTCGAACTCTTCCTCTTCGGCCGCTTCGGCTTCCTCGGTATCGTCAGTGTCCTCGACGAAGTCCTCGTCGATCTCCTCGGTGATCTCCATTCCCTTTATTCCCCAGTCTCCCGGGAGTGACTCGGCGCCCATCACGATGACGGGGTTGATCCCGGAGATGTAGACCTCGTCCATGTCGAAGGTGTCCGCCATGTCCCCTGTCAGCTCAAACGACAGCTGGACCGAGCTGGTGGGCTGGAGGTCCCTGATGATCCACTGGGCCTTCCCGTCCTTGTTCACGGAGTCGAAGAACTCGCTCTTGGTGACGGCATCGCCGACGGACTCCGGGGGCAGGGCGAGGTGCACCATGAAGGTGTGGGGGCGTACGGTGTAGTTGAATATGGTGTAGGTGAACCGCACGGAATTGTTCTCCTGTTCGCGCTTCCTCTCGGGCTCGAACCACACCACGTTCATGATCTTGGAGATGGTGCGGGAGATGTCCGGAACCGGGCGTCCCAGTTCCTCCGCGAGTTTGTTGGCGAGGTCGGGGAGGATCTTCTGGACGATGTCGAACTTCTCGTGGGTCTTATCCTTCTTGGCCATCTTGTTGAGATGGGACTTGAGGGATCTGGCACATCCCTTGAGCGCGGTGATGATCTCCTCCTCGATCTCTGGAATGGCCGCGATCGCGTCCTTTCCCTCGGATGTGAAGGGGACCTTGGTGGAGGCGACGTGGACCAGGAAGATGGCGGGCCCGAAGGGGACTCCTTTCCCTCCCCTCTGCTCCAGGCCGTATCTCCTCCAGTCTATCTCCCCGATGGCCTTGGTGATGATGTCCGCTCCCGGCTGGAAGAGCAGCGGGACGCGGTTGGCGAACCTCATGACGGTGACCTGTCCCTCGGCGGGGATCTGGCCCCCGTACACTATTCCGGCCTCGACGGTGAACGGGTTGCCGTTCACGACATGGGCGGGACGGGTCACGGGGGTGGCGTAGAACTCGGGCTTCTCCCCGTCAAGGATGTGCATCAGACCCTTCTTGATCAGGGTCTCGCCGATGGGCGACAGGCATTCCGACGGAGGGGCCATGAGCTTGACCTCGGAGATTCCCTTTATGAGTCCCATGGAACCCTCCCTTCCGAGTGCGTGGGGGTCGGAATCCGGATCCACCTTCCCCTTGGCGCAGACCTCCTCGGCGAGCCTTGCGGTCATGCGGCAGAAGTCCAGGCGGAGGAAGTCCCTCACGGTCTTGGTCTGGGTGAGGGAGGAGTAGGTCATCATGTCCCCGATCTCCATGCCTGCGGGATGGGGCTTGATCTCCTGCGCCTTCGGAGGCTTGGTCTCGGTGGCCCTCTCGAAGGTCCAGATCTTGCCGTCGGGGTCGTGGAACACTATCTTGGCATGGGGGTTGACGATGGCGGTCTCCTTGAGATACTCGAAGATGGACTGGCGGCCGGTGATGTAGCGTCCTTTGGTGATGTATTCGATGAAAGTCCCGTGGGCCTTCTCTTCCCAGTTGAAGGCACGGTCGTTGGTGACGACGGGACGGTTGGTCTTGGTGTCGATGGAGATGTCCATCCCCCACGCGACCTCGTCCTCGCCCTCGATCCTGGACTGGATGTGGGCGGGGTGGCCGGTGGAGATGTTGGCGTACATGACGGTGGCGGAGATTCCGATACCCTGCTGTCCCCTGGACTGCCTCATGGCGTGGAATCTGCTCCCGTAGAGCAGCCTCCCGAAGACGTTGGGCATGGCACGGTGGACGATACCCGGTCCGTTATCCTCGATGGAGACCTTGTACTCGTCATCCCCGGTCTTCTCGACCTTGACGATGATGTCGGGGAGGATCTCGGCCTCCTCGCACGCATCGAGGGAGTTGTCGACGGCCTCCTTCACCCCCATCAGGAGCGATTTCTGCCTGGAGTCGAAACCCAGGATCTGCTTGTTCTTCTCGAAGAATTCCGTGACCGAGATCTCATGCTGCTTGTCCGCGAGCCTTTCGGCCGTTGCTCTGCGGACACCAGTCCTTTCGGACGGAGCGCCGTCTGTTCCCATCGCCGAGTGTATGGTTCTATTGCTTTTAATATGTGCGCCGACACTCCGGAATACACAAGTGCCAGACTGTCAAGAATGATAACCCGCCCGGAGGCGGGAAGGGATTTGGAATCACTCGCGGAGCTTCTTGAAGCACTTGGGGCAGTGGTCTGCGTTCGCGGGGACGACCGCACCGCAGAAGGGGCACTCCACTGACTCGTCGCTGACGTCGACGGTGCCGTCTATGTGCTGGACCTCGTTCTCGACGCCGTCGAACTTCGCACCGCACTTGGGGCAGACGTCGGCGTTGCCGGGGACCTCGGCACCGCAGTTGGTGCACTGGAACATGTCGTGCTTCTGCTTCTTCATGGACTCGGGGCGGTCGATGTAAGCGCCGCACTTCCTGCACTCGACCTCCCCGGGGAGGACTATGGAACCGCAGAAGGTGCAGCGTCCGTATCCCTGGGGGTAGAGGCGTCCCTGGGCCTCCATCTTCTTACGGGTCTTGAGGAGCCTGTGCCTCATGAACCATGTTGCGAGGACCAGGAAGTAGAAGATCGCCATGGTGTAGGCGAGACCGTATGCGGCTCCGTACCAGGCCATGGTGGATTCGCTCCCGGTGAAGTATGCGCCGGTGCAGAGCGCGTTGGATTTGGTATCCAGGTCCTGGACCCAATCGCCGGACTCGTTCTGATGGTATTCGACGAGGACGATGTAGTAGATCTTGTCCATGTCCAGGTCGCCGGCGGGGACGTTGCAGGTGAGGGCCGTGGTGCCGGTCATCTCATAGACGGGAGCCTTGTTCAGGGTGGAATCCAGATAGATGCCTCCGAAGACGATCCTGCTCATGCCGTCGACGACGGCATATGCCTTGTTGGCGGAGTGGTCCTTGTCGGTGCTCCATGAGGAGGTGATTGTGAGTCCGCCGGTACCGTCGTACGAGATGCTGACCGCTCCGAAGCTTCCCTCCGCATCGGCCTCGGTGTCGTCGAGGGCATCGATTGCCGCGGGGTTGACCAGGGCGCCCCCGATAACCAGGGCGAAGCCGAAGAATGCGGCACCGTAGACGACCCTGGTCTTCGGACCGGCCCCGAACAGGTGGGGGATGAAGAAGAGCAGGACGGCCGCGATCATCCATCCGAGGATGTTGCCGCCCATCGAGACGAGAACCACCAGTCCGATGAGGAACGCGATGGATATTCCGATGAGCTGTCCGTAGGTGATGGGCCCGAACTCCTTGGCCATGAATCCGGATCCGCCAATCATTGCCATGGGTCGGCAATCTTGTCACATATTATAAAATATGGCGGTATTGTACGGAAGAACAGGGAGGAGGCCTGAAGTGGGTTCAATCGACGACGAGATTGCCGAGTTGGAGAAGGAAATCGCCAACACCAAGAAGAACAAAGCCACCGAAGGTCACATCGGCAAGATCAAGGCGAGGATCGCCAAGCTCTCTGCCGAGAAGGAGAAGCGTCTCGAGGCCTCCAAGGCATCCGGCGGCACCAAGGGATTCTACGTCAAGAAGGCGGGAAACGCAACCGTTGCCTTGGTCGGGTTCCCCTCCGTCGGTAAGTCCACCCTTCTGAACCAGCTCACCGGTGCCCACTCCGAGGTGGGTGCATACCACTTCACCACCCTCGACGTCGTCCCCGGAGTCATGGAGTACAATCATGCGAAGATCCAGATCCTGGACATGCCCGGACTGATCAAGGACGCATCCCGCGGAAAGGGAAGGGGGAGGGAGGTTATCGCAGCTGCCAGGTCCTCGGACGTCATCCTCCTCGTGGTCGACATCTTCCAGCCCGACATGCATGTCCTCCTGAGGGAGCTCTACAACTCCGCGATCAGGCTGAACCAGACCGCTCCCGACGTGAACATCATCACCACCCAGCAGGGAGGTATCAACATCCAGCCCACCCTGCCCCTCACCAAGATCACTGTCGAGACGGCCAGGGAGATGATCTCCGCCTTCGGCCACATCAACTGTACCGTCGTCATCCGTGAGGACATCGACACCGAGCAGCTCCTTGACGTCCTTGCAGGGAACCGCGTTTACATCAAGGCGGTCATGGCCATCAACAAGGTCGACCTGGCGAAGCCCGGACAGCTGGAGGCAGTCCAGGAGATGCACAAGCAGTTCAAGTCCGTAGGGGTCTCCGCGGCCACCGGATACAACATGGACGCCCTGAAGCAGGAGATCTACGACCAGATCGACATGATCCGCATCTACCTGAAGCCCCAGGGGCAGGAGGCGGACATGAAGGAGCCCCTCATCGTCAAGAGGGGCAACAACGTCGGGGACGTTGCGGAGCTCATCCACAGGGACTTCCGCAACGCGTTCCGCTATGCACAGGTCTGGGGAAAGAGTGCGAAGTTCCCCGGTCAGACCGTCGGGATGGACCACGTCCTCCAGGATGAGGACGTCCTCTGCATCATCGTCAAGCGCGCCTGAAGAGCGATGCATTTTCCTCGACGGCATCGAGCATGCCGGCGAAGGTGGATTTCTCGGGAAGGATCTGGGGTTCCAGACCGTATTTCTCCATCGCCTTCGACGTGGGCAGGCCTATGGCCATCTTGCATACCGATTCCAGAGATGAATGTGCCCTCCCCGCGCCCAGCCACTTCTCCGCCTGCTCGAGGAGGATGGTGAACGATTTGGGGCTGGTGAAGAGCATGACGTCGATCTCCCCGTCCCCGAGGGCATCGAGGAGTGCGGAATGCGCGGGAGAGAACGGAGCGGGTTCCATCGCGTAGACGGCTTCGTCGAGCACGACCGCCCCCGCCTCTTCGAGTATGGTCACGATTCCGCCGTCGCCCTCGGCGGAACGGAGGATGAGAACGGTCTTGTCGCAGACCTCGTCGGCGATCTCGGTGGCGATGCCGACCCCGGAGTAGACCTCGGGTACGAGGTCGCATCCGCGTCCGAGCAGCCTCTGCATGGCGGCCTCGGTGCTCGGTCCGGTGCAGGCGACATTGGTCTCTGATAAAAGTGCCAGAACCTTCTCTTTTCCGTATTCTTCCACGACGCACTCGACGGCCGTGATGGATGCGAACACGGTGAAGTACGCCTCGCCGGAGGAGAGGGTCTCCTCTATCTCTTCGAAGACGGAGTCCCTTCCGCGGACGGATACCAGGGAGGGGGCGCCGTAGGGCTGCATCCCCCTCTTCCTGATCTCCTGCTCTGCTTCCGCGATCCTTTCCGGCGGGCGGGTGAATCCGACCGATATCATACGAGGTCCCCGAGGACGTCGCGGAGGTTCACGACGGTCCCCACGACTATGATCCCGGGGGTCTCGACCTTGTCCTTCTCGATGGTCTCGGCGAGTTTGGAGACGACGGTCTTGAAGACCTTCTGGTCGGGGGTGGATCCCTTGGAGATGATGGCGGCGGGGAAGTCGGGGGACATCCCTCCCTCGATGAGTCCCTTGGAGATGTTGCACGCGTTCTCGAGACCCATCAGGATGACAAGGGTGCCGTGTCCCTTCACGAGGGATGCCCAGTCGACCCTGTCCTCGCTGCGGTCGCTCTTCTCGTGTCCGGTGATGAAAGTGACCATCGAAGCGTGGTCGCGGTGGGTGACGGGGATTCCTGCCAGTTCGGGGACGGAGATGGACGAGGATACCCCGGGCACGACGTGGACTTCCACGCCTGCGTTCCTGAGCTTCTCGGCCTCCTCTGCACCGCGTCCGAATAGGAAGGGGTCCCCTCCTTTGAGGCGGACGACGGTCTTGCCCTGTTTGGCGTACTCGACCAGAAGGTCGTTGGTCTGCCACTGCCTGAGGTGGTGGTCGGCAGCCCTCTTCCCGGCATCGATGAGTTCGGCACCCTCTTTGCACTCCTCGAGGAGTTCGGGGTTGGCGAGTGCGTCGTACATGACGACGTCGGCCTCGCGGAGGACCTGCATTCCTTTGATGGTGAAAAGACCCAGATCACCGGGTCCGGCACCGACGAGATAGACTTTGCCTGCCATTCGAATCACTTCCTCATGAGTTTTGCGGCGATTTCCTTGGCCTTCTCCGGAGCATCATCGACGGGGAAGGTCTCGCTGAGCCTAACGGGGACGTCTGGGACGAAGGATGCCGCGAGCACCTTGATCTCATCGTCCTCGGTGACCTCGGCGTTGACGCCGATGGGGGAGGAGCATCCCGCGTTCATGTAGCGGAGGACGTCCCTCTCGAAGGTCACCTCGATGCGGGTCTTGGCGTGGTCGACCTTCTTGAGGATCTCGAGGGTCTCCTTGTCGTCCTTCCTGCACTCGACGGCGATGGCACCCTGTCCTGCGGCGGGGATCACGATATTCTTGTCGATGGGGTAGACGTTGAGGTCCTCGCCCATGCGATCCATGGCCGCCTTGGCGACGACGATGGCGTTGTAGACTTCATCGTTGACCTTCTGGAGGCGGGTGTTCATGTTGCCGCGGATGTCTTTGATCCTGATGTCGGGTTTCCTGGCCCGGATCATCATCGCCCTCCTCATGCTGGAGGTCCCGACGATGGCACCGCAGGAGAGCTTCTCCCACGGGATGGGGTAGAGGGCGTCCTCGACGGCGGCCCTGGGGAGGACTGCCCCGATGGTGAGCTCCTCGTCGATGAACGCAGGGATGTCCTTGAGCGAGTTGACGGTGACGTCGATCTCGCCCTTCTTCAGGAGGTCGTCGAGCTCCCTGACGAATACGCCGGTGCCGCCCATGTCCTTGAGGCTGGTCTTCAGGTCGATGTCCCCGGAGGATGTGATGCCCCTGGTCTCGCATTCGATCTCCGGCATCTTCTTCTTGAGGCGTCTGATGAACTCCTCGGTCTGCAGCATTGCAAGCTGGCTCTCTCTCGATCCTACGATCATTGTCTCTTCTCCTGTTTGAGGAAGCCTTCGAAAGTGCGGGCGATCTTGTCGCAGGCTTCGCTGTCGGTCGCTGCCGACATGAACTCGACCTCCAGGGGTCCCGGCGGGAGGTACACTCCGCGGTCGAGCATGTAGTTGAACATCCTTCCGAAGGCGGCGCGGTCGGCGGTCTGGGCCTCATTGCCGTTGGTGACCTCCCCGGGTCCGAAGAATACAGAGAACATGGATGCCACGGTCTGTACGCATCCGGGGATGCCGCTGTCCTCGAGGGCATCGCGCATGCGGGCGACGAGGTCCATGGTCCTCTTCTCGAGGCTGTCGTAGCGTCCGGACTCGGCCATGATGTTGATGGTCTCCAGTCCTGCCGCAGACGAGATGGGGTTTCCGGCGAAGGTCCCCGCGGCATAGACCTGTCCGGCGGGTGCGACCATCTCCATGATCTTCCTCTTTCCCATGAACGCACCGGCGGGGTACCCTCCGCCGATAATCTTGCCCATGGTGGTCAGGTCGGGGGTGACGCCGTAGCGGCCCTGGGCGCTTGCCGGTCCGGCCCTGAAGCCGGTGATGACCTCGTCGAAGATGAGGAGCACGTCGTGTTTCTCGGTAATCTTCCTCATCTCCTTCAGGTATCCGTCCTTGGGGGGTACGACCCCGACGTTGCCCATGACGGGCTCCATGATGATGGCGGCGATGTCCTCGTTGGAATCCAGGAGGGACTCGAAAGAGCCCGCATCGTTGTATTCCACGAGGTATGTGTTCCTGACATCGTCCGCGGGTACGCCCAGGGAGCTGGGGGTTCCGCTGACGCTGCCGGACCCAGCGGCCACGAGCATGGTGTTGTGTGCGCCGTGGAATCCGCCGTTGAGCTTGACGATGCCGTTGCGCCCGGTGTATCCGCGGGCGAGTCTGACGGCATGCATGGTGGCCTCGGTACCGGAGTTGGCGAGCCTGCACATGTCGGCGGAGGGGACCACGGACGTGATTTTCTCCAGAAGCCTCAGCTCGGGTTCGCTGGGGGTGCCGAAGACGCTGCCCTTGCGGGTCTGGTCCCTGACGGCCTTGGTGACGCGGGGGCAGGAATGTCCGACGATGAGGGGGCCGTATGCCATGCACAGGTCGATGTAGTCGTTGCCGTCCACATCGGTGATGATGCATCCCTGTCCGGAGTCCATGACGACCGGATAGGGCTCGAACGCACGGACGGGGCTGGAGACCCCGCCGGGCGTGATCTTCTTGAGGACCTCGTAGTCCTCCTTGGAGTTTCCGCGGTTCATGTGTTTACCTCAGCATCCTCGCCGCAACCTTGGCGTAGTAGGTGATGATCATGTCGGCTCCCGCCCTCTTGATGCCGAGGAGGGACTCCATCATGATGCGCTCCTCGTCGATCCATCCGTTCTTGGCGGCGGCCTTGGTCATGGCGTACTCCCCGGAGACCTGGTATGCGCAGATCGGGACGGGGAAGGTGTCCGCGGCCTCCCTGACGATGTCGAGGTAGGGTCCGGCGGGTTTGACCATGATGATGTCTGCCCCTTCGTCCAGGTCCTCGGCGATCTCCCTGAGGGCCTCGCGCCTGTTGGCGGGGTCCATCTGGTATGTGGCGCGGTCCTTCTTTGCGTGGCAGCTGCATGTAGGGGCGGAGTTGGCGATGTCCCTGAAGGGGCCGTAGAAGGCGCTCTGGTATTTCGCGGAGTAGGCCATGATGGGGACATCCTGGAACCCTGCGGCGTCGAGGACGCTCCTGATTGCGTCGATCTGCCCGTCCATCATCCCGGAGGGGGCGATCATGTCCGCTCCGGCCTTTGCCTGGGACACGGCGATCCTTCCATAGTACTCGATGGTGGCATCGTTGTCGACGTCGCCGTCCTCCCTCAGGATGCCGCAGTGGCCGTGGTCGGTGTACTCGCACATGCAGAGGTCGGAGATGACGATGAGGTCCTGGGGATCCTTCAGGGCGGCCTTGAGCCCCCTGATCGCCACCTGGACTACCCCGTCGTCCGAGTATGCGTCCGAACCCTCTCCGTCCTTACGGGCGGGGACCCCGAAGACGAGGACGGAGGATACGCCGCTGTCCATGACGTCCTTCACGATGTCCGCGTATCCGGACAGGGGATAGGTGGGGACGTCGGGCATGGAATCGGTGTACTTAATTTCGGAGATGTTTGCATCGAAGAAGAGCGGCAGGATCAGGTCCGAGGCATCGAGCCTGGTCTCGCGAACGAGCCCCCTGATGGCGGGTGTCTGTCTGAGTCTCCTTCCTCTGTTGATCGGGAACATGTTCATTCGTCCTCCTTTGAATCCAATCCGAATAGTTTAGATGCCGCCTCGATAGTGAGGTCATCCTCCTCGAGTGCGGCCTTCCTGAGGTTCTTGATGACCTCTGAGAATATCTTGTTGATGAGCGCGCGAGACATGTCGTCGATGACGGCGGAATCCTCGGAGGAGAGCATGCCCTTGGCGACGTCCGCCTCGCGTTTCCTGACGGTCTCGAACATCAGGCTGAGGTCGCGTATTGCGCGGTCGGCGGCCTCCTGTTTCTCCTCGCGGTCGATGTCCTCCATCTCCTGGCGGATGATGGATTCCGCGCGGGAGATCTCATCCTTCCTCTTGGCGACGTTGGCAGCGGCGATGGAGTCCAGGGACTCCATGGTCGAGAGGGACACCCCCTCGATTTCGGTGACGTCCTTGGAGACGTTTGTCGGGACGGAGACGTCGATGATGAGGAGCGGCCTGCCGTCCCTCTGCTGCATGGCGTACTCGACATCGGCTTTCTTTATGACGTCGTGCTTGGCCGAGGTCGCGACCAGGATGAGGTCGGAATCCCTGAGGATGTCCCCCAGCCTGTCGAGTCCCACGGCGGTGCCCTTCAGCTCCTTGGCGAGTTCCTGGGCCCTCTCGAACGTACGGTTGCTAACGATGACCGTCTTCGGGTTCTTGCCGGCGAGGTTCTTGGCGATGACTCCGGCCATGTCCCCGGCCCCGAGGATGGCGATGGACCTGTTCTCGAGGGATCCGATATGGTTCTCCGCAAGCTCTATTGCGGCATATCCCACGGATACGGCACCCTTGTTGAGGTCGGTCTCGGTCCTGACCCTCTTGCCGACCACCAGGGCTTTGCAGAACAGGGCATACAGTTTCTTTTTGACGTGCCCCTCCTTCCTTGCCTGTTCGAAGGACTCCTTGATCTGGTGCTGGATCTGGTCCTCTCCGACGATGAGGGAATCGATGCCGCAGATGACGGTGAACAGGTGCTTGATGCACGCTTTGTCCTCCAGGATGTACCAGAACTGACGGTCGCCGAACTCCACGTTCTTCCTGACCGTCCTGTCCAGCATGGCCTTCACACGGACATTGTCATCGGTCGCGATGTATGCCTCAAGACGGTTGCATGTACGTATCAGAACGTATTCCCTAACATCCTTGTCTGCTCTGACAGCTTCGGCGACGGCATCCGATATGGCCGGGATGACATCGTTGAGAGCCCCCATGCCCCCTGCAGAAGTGTGTGTTATGTGAAGGCTGACCAACATTTGGACCACTTTCGTCCTATATGTGTGCGGACTGGAATCTCCCATAGTACCGCGTGGTATATAGAACCAATCTCGGCAGGATTGTTAAAAGTTTAATAAGGGCTATCAGATGGTCGTGGCATGATTCAATGCCCCCGCGGTACGAGGGATTTCCTGCCCGACGAGCTCGAGAAGAGGCGTTCATACGAGGCTACGCTCCGCAGCGTCGCCCTTCGTTTCGGTTTCCGCGAAATCGAGACCCCCATCTTCGAGGAGGCGGAACTCTTCATCCTGCGTTCCGGACCCAACGTCCTAAAGGAGCTCTACAACTTCAAGGACAAGGGGGACAGGGATATCGCGCTCCGTCCCGAGATGACCGCTCCCGTTGTCAGGGCCTTCGTCAACGGCATGAGCAACGATCCCAAGCCGATCAAGGTCTTCTACTTCGGACAGTGCTTCCGCTACGAGAGGCCCCAGTCCGGCAGGTATCGCGAGTTCTTCCAGTTCGGAGCCGAAATCATCGGTTCCGCTACTCCCGAGACCGATGCCGAGGCCATCGGCATGGCGTCCTTCATGATTAAGTCCCTGGGCCTGAAGAACTACAAGGTCCGCATCGGACACATAGGGGTCCTCAGGCAGAGGATCGCGGACATCGGTGTACCAAAGGAAAGGACCGCCGAGGTCCTCCAGAAACTTGACAAGAAGAACTACGAGGAGGCACGTCCGATCCTCGAGGACATAGGGGTCAGGAGGGAGGACATCGATGCGCTCTTCGAGCTCACCGAGACCGTCGGAGGTACCGAGGTGCTCGACAAGGTCCCCATCGGGGAGGCCGGCGAGTATCTGAGGGAGGTCGTCTCCTATCTTGAGAGGATGGGGGTGGACGATCTCGAGATCGACCTGGGGGTCGTACGCGGTCTGGACTACTATACCGGAATGGTGTTCGAGGCCGAGGCACCCGTTCTCGGTGCCGAGAAGCAGATCTGCGGAGGGGGATCCTACACCCTCTCCGAACTGTTCGGCGGCGAGAAGGTGTTCTCCACGGGATTCGCCATCGGTTTTGACAGGATCCTGCTCGCCATGGAGAAAGAGGGCATCGGGTACTCCAGGAAGGGGATCGACGCCTTCGTCATCCCCGTCTCTGATGATGTACGCAAGGAGTCCTTCGCAGTCGCGACGCAGCTCCGTGCCGCAGGCGTCTCCGCCGACATCGATCTGATGGGCAGGAAGATGGGCAAGGCACTCAAATATGCCTCGGGAATCCCCTGCCGCTTCGCGGTCATCATCGGGAAGGCCGAGCTCGACAAGGGCGTCGCCACCCTCCGCGATATGGAGAGCGGGGATCAGAAAGAGGTCGCCCTCGCAGATCTGCCCAAGGCAATACTGGGCTGAGCTGGCACTTTTTCAAATCGGGCATTGTCGGAGGTCAGCGTGAGCTCTACGCAGATCATTCCGGAGTCTGTGAGAAAGAGGAGAAGTGTGAGGCTCCGGGGTCTCCCCCGAAGCCGGTTTTAGAGTTTTCAGGCCATCTGCTTCTTCTGCTCCATGACCCAAACGGGGATGAAACAGAGAAGGATGACGCATCCGAGGATCGCAGGCAGGACGCTGTCTCCGGAGGCTACGTAGCTCCAGTAGACGAGACAGACCAGCAGGACGATCTGCAGGCAGCACATAATCATTCCCACATAAGTGTAGAACGACGGTGCCTGGAAGGGCCTGGGCAGGTCCTTGAAGCGCGGATCCCTCCTGGACTTCACGAACGCTGCGAGAGCGACGAAGTTCGCGATGGCATATCCCATTGCGGATGCGGACAGGACGGTCATGACCGAGGTGTCAGCTCCGAGCATCGGGAGAACCTCGAGAACGAACATCAGAAGCGAGTTGAATCCGGCGACGAAGAGCATCGCGTGGACGGGCATGCCGTGCTCGTTGAGCTTTCCGAACCAGGAAGGCAGGTTGCCCTCGGTGGACATGGAGTACAGGGCCCTGGAGGATCCGAGGAATCCGGTCTGGATGATGAGGATCATAGCGATGATCAGGACGACCAGTGCGATCTTTCCTCCGATGTTTCCGAATGCGGCGATGGCGATCGGGTGGAGGGAGTGGTATCCGGCATCCTCGAGTCCGACCTGTCCGATCTCACCGTACATGAGGAACGGAACAAGGAAGTACAGCGCGAGGCAGATGAGTCCGCAGCTGAACAGGGCCTTGGGGGTGTCCCTTCCGGGGTCCTTGTACTCGGGACCGTAGATGGCCGCGGTCTCCCAGGCACAGGAGGACCACTGTCCGAGTCCGAAGCATCCGAGGATCAGGACGATGGACATGGAGTCAGAGTATCCGGGGGTGGGGAACTTCCACGCGTCGGTGATGTTGTCGAACTCGAAGTCTCCGATGTCACCGAACAGGATGACGATGATCGGAATCAGGGAGATTAGGGCGAGGATGAGGGCGAGTTTTCCTCCGCCCTCGAGGCCGCGGGATCCGAGTATGTACATCCCTGCGACGACGATGAGGATGACGGCCATGCTGAGGCCGAGGTGCTCAACGTCGGACAGGTCGAGATCGAACATGACGCCGATGTACTCGACAATCAGGCCGGAGAAGATGTAGACGACGGGGGTCCACGCGAACCAGTAACACCAGGATGCGAATGCACCGATGAACTTACTCTTATCAATCTGACCTTTTACGGCGTTTTCCGACTGGAAAACAGCCTGTGCGCAACCGGGAATTCCGGTTGCCTGGGGGAATGTCGTAACCATTTCGGCGTACGCGATGTTCTGGACGAATCCCTGAAGAACTCCGACGGTCCAGGTAAAGATACACAGGGCCCAGATCATGGATCCGACGTCGTACAGTCCGGGGAGGATAAGCAGAGGAACTCCCAGGGCGACGAACATTCCGTCCTTCCAGCTGACAGTGCGCTCGAGCTGGCTGCCCGAGGCCTGTCCGTTTTCTTCAACCATGTTAACTCTCCAATCAGTTATCGAATAAAGTGGCGGGCAGTCCGGGGCTAGCAGCATGCCTGTTTCGCTCCCGTGACCGTTCAATCCCTCGGCGCCAGCCGGGCGCTCTATTGTCGCATGCGCCTGGCTGGCTCGGAATCCCTCTCCCCTTTATTGGTCGGGGGAAAAACCAGATTTTCGATAATTAACGTGATTACGAACATGTTCGACAAATGAAGGGACAGCCAGAGTCCGATGTTCAGATAATTCCACATCTGGCACTGTTGGAATGAACACAGTTGAGCATTATGATCCTCTGACGTGATGCTCGGCCAGGAGTGCGCAAATAATAAATCGGGGACGGGGATAGGGAGAGGCAACGCCCGTTGTATGGGCGGGAAAAGGAAGTATTCCTCATGAAAGCGTTATTGAGCGACGGCAGCGTCGTGGAGGCGGAGGACGGCCTCAAAGTTCTCAGGCACACCACCTCCCACGTACTGGCACAGGCCGTTAAGAGACTTTATCCCGAGACGAAACTCGCCATCGGGCCGGCAATCGCAGACGGATTCTACTACGACTTCGACCGCAGCGGGGGATTCACCGAGGAGGACCTCCCCAAGCTCGAGGCCGAGATGAAGAAGATCGTGAAGGAGAACCTCAAGCTGGAGACCTTCACTAAGCCCCGCGCGGAGGCCATCGAATACATGAAGGAGAGGGGAGAGGACTACAAGGTCGAGCTCATCCAGGACCTCCCCGAGGACTCCGTCATCAGTTTCTACAAACAGGGCGAGTTCGTCGACCTCTGCGCAGGACCGCACGTCCTGTACACAAAGCAGTGCAAGGCATTCAAGCTCACCTCCGTGGCGGGAGCCTACTGGAGGGGAGACGAGCACAACAAGATGCTCACCAGGATCTACGGTACCGCCTTCGAGGACAAGGACGAGCTCCAGAAATACCTCGACATGATCGAGGAGGCCAAGAAGAGGGACCACCGTAAGCTCGGGAAGGAACTCGGCATTTTCATGATGTCCGAGGAGGGGCCTGGATTCCCGTTCTTCCTGCCCAACGGGATGGTCCTCAAGAACATCCTCCTGAACTATTGGAGGGAGATCCACTACCCCGAGGGATACAAGGAGATCTCCACCCCGCTCATCCTCAACAAGCACCTGTGGGAGATGTCCGGACACTGGGACCACTACAAGGACAACATGTACACCACGGTTATCGACGAGCAGCCCTGCTGCATCAAGCCGATGAACTGCCCCGGAAGCACCCTCGTGTTCGCTAACGAGTCCCGCTCGTACAGGGATCTGCCGCTCAGGCTCGGGGAGTTCGGTATCGTGCACAGGCATGAGAGGTCTGGCACATTGCACGGGCTGTTCCGCGTGAGGTGCTTCACCCAGGACGATTCCCACCTCTACGTCACCCCCGAGCAGATCGGCGACGAGATCAAGAGGGTCGTCTCCATCATCGACCGTGTCTACAAGCAGTTCGGGTTCAAGTACAACGTAGAGCTATCCACCCGCCCCGAGGATTCCATGGGTTCCGACGAGGACTGGGAGAACGCCACCAACGGCCTGAAGAACGCACTGGAGTCCATCGGGCTCCCCTACTCGATCAACGAGGGTGACGGGGCGTTCTACGGTCCGAAAATCGACTTCCACCTGGAGGACTCCATCGGCAGGACCTGGCAGTGCGGGACCATCCAGCTGGACTTCCAGATGCCCCAGAGGTTCAACCTCGAGTACGTGGGGGCAGACGGCGAGAAGCACCATCCCATCATGATCCACAGGGTCGTCTTCGGATCCGTGGAGAGGTTCATGGGGATCCTCATCGAGCACTACGCCGGAAAGTTCCCGGTGTGGCTCGCACCCGTTCAGGTCAAGGTCCTCTCCGTCTCCGAGAAGAGCAGGGATTACGCCGCCAAGGTCACCGAGAAGCTCATGGCCGCAGGGATCCGCGTGGAGAACGACGCCCGCGACGAGAAGATCGGGTACAAGATCCGCGAGGCCCAGCTTGAGAAGGTCCCCTATATGCTCGTCATCGGCGAGAAGGAGGCCGAGTCCGGGGATTCCGTCGCGGTCAGGAACCGCGACAGAGGAGACCTCGGCGTCATGAAGACCTCGGAGCTCATCGAAACGGTCAGAAAACAAACTTCCGAGAGGAAGGACTGAAACATTTTACGGCCCCGCCAGGGGCCGTTTTTCACTTTACAACTTTCGATCTTGTTATGCAACAAATAATCAAGCCATTGTCTTGACAAAAAGCGTGCGAGAACAGTTTAATAACCCCCCTCCCAATAGTTTTATAACACGCGCGCGGCCGCGAAAGCGTCCTTGTTCAGCACTGAGGGATTTCATGTCATCAATCTTGAACCGCAGGAAGGGGGCAGTCATATCCGTATTAGCGGTAGTTGTCCTCGTTATCTCCTGTTTCTTGGTGATGAACAATTCCAGTGACAGTGTTGCGGACGGATACACCCATGAAGTCACGTACTACCGCAACCAAAACGCCAACGATAACGTCACAGTTACGGTATCGTACGAGGGAATCATCGCCACCGAATACAATCCGGCGTATTGGAAAGGAACGTTCACGGGTGATTTTTCCGATTCGGGAGTGAAACTGGCCACAAATTGGACCCCTCCCAGCGGAACCTACAGGTATGATGGCAAGAACGTAACCCTCAGTAAGGTGTTCGCAGGCTGGTCCACGGTGAGGACTCCGAGCAACGCCAGTCAGATTTACGATCCGGGAGATGTCATCCCTTCTTCCATTGACTGCCTGTATGCTTTCTGGGTGTTCCCGGACACATGGGGCAACGGAAATACTCGCAATGCCACCGTGTCATACGATTCCGATAAGACTAGGCATGCCGGCGAGTCCAGTGTATATGATTTCATCGACCCCATGTATGTCCGTCAGTATCATTTCTCGGGGAACGTATCTTTAGGCAACATCACTTTCAAGACGGGAACGTACAGGACTTATGCGGCCTACTCCAATCCGAATTCGTTCTCCCCCATCGAACTGACCATCGGGGGCAAGATATCACTCGGCGGCAATGCGATAGTAGACAACGTGGTTTTGAAGTCCAAGTCAGACCCTCAGTTCTCAAACAACCACGGAAACGATACCAGGTACGGGTTCTTCGCCTGCGGCCACAAGCTGATCATGGGCTCCGGACTGACTAGCAGCAATATGACGTTGAACGATATGACCATCACGGGCCCCCAGGTGTACGGAGGTGGGCCCGAAGACATCACCCAAGCTGCAGTTACCGGCAAGGAGATAGTGTCCGGGTATTATACATCGGAGTCGCAGGATCAGAGCAGCCTCTATGGCCTCACGGTGAATCTCGGCACCTTTGTCATCATCCACAGCGGAGTATATGCGAACGTTATCGGGGGAGGCAGCTCGACGATAGGATCGTCCGGGAATCCGCTGTCCACATATCTTGTCTTGAAGGGCGGGACCGTTCTAGATACACTGTGCGCGGGGAACGTTCCGCTGGGAAAGACCATTTACGGTGCTGCCTATGCCAGTTACGATCTTGCGCCCGTGACGGCGAGGCAGGGCGGCACATTCCTCTACATCATCGGGGCTACGACGCCTGGAGACACATGGTCATCAGCGGCAGTCGGGCATTCCGAAGACTACGGGGTACAAATCAGGGAAGCGGCCGCAGTTGTCGGGGGAAGTACCCAGGCGGAGGTCATCGGGTCGACCCACGTATTCCTTTCCGGAACCGCGTCTGTCTGGGATGCCCAGGGAGGAGGCAGGTCTGGAACTTATTCCCTGACTACATTCGGCTACATCGAGGCATCGGGTTCCGCAATAGTCCGTCACGCCATGTGCGGAGGGTTGACCGACGGAAAGGAGAATGCGACCGCGACAAGGGTCATCGGCACACAGGTCGTGGCCACGGACGGCATCAGGATCGGTATGCTCTGCGGAGCGGGTTTCGATGTCTGGAGGCTCCCCTCGATGCTGATGTACGAGAGCAAGAGCATCGATGTCATTGTAGACGGCGGGACCATCGGGTTCGTCTACGGAGGGGGTTTCAGAGGAACGGTGGGTTCTCCTGGGAACGACCTCGATATCAACGTGACCATCAGCGGGGGAACGGTCCAATACGACGTGTTCGGCGGGGGCCGCGGAGGGCTGGAGAAGGTAGTCCTGAAGCCTGACGGGAGTCTGTACAAGCACGGAAAGGCTTACGCAGACACAACGGGTGCGTCCGTTTGTTATGCAGACATCAACGTGACCATCAGCGGCGGCACCGTCAATGGCGACGTTTACGGCGGCGGGGAATCGATTGCGCCTTTGAAGACCTACAAGGGTGAGGAGTTCCCTGCCAGCAGCATCCGTACCGTGGTCGCCGAGGTTTACGGAACGGTCACCGTGACCGTTGGCGACGGTGCCACCGTTAACGGGGGCGTCTACGGTGCAGGGAAGGGAATCAAGCTCGATGATTCGGGGAATGTGATCCCTTCATACGTCAATGCCGCGGGACAGGTTGTCGAATCCGATTATTACTCTAAGGTCATTCTAGCGACCGATAGCGGCTTCATTTTCAACGACTGGTTTGCAAAGGCTACTAGCGACGACATGACCATCGAATACTACTCCCTGTCGGACCTTGCCGAATCGGCGGAGGATCTCGGCAATCCCGAACTCGTTGACTGTCTCCTTGACTATGCCAAGGCCAACAACGACTGTACCGTGACAGTCAACGGGGGAAGTATTTCACACAGCGTCTACGGCGGCGGAGGAATGGGACTGGTATCCGCTGACACATCCGTGGTCATTAACGGCGGGGAGATAGGCGGAGACGTCTTCGGAGGCGGTCTCGGAGCACCGGACAGGACATCAGTCAGCGGGAACGCCTCCGTGCTAGTCGCCGGAGGGACCATACACGGAAGCGTGTACGGGGGATCCGCATACGGCCTCGTCATCGGCAACATCGCGGTGACCATTAACGGAGGAACCGTGGAGGGGGCGGTCTACGGAGGAGGACTCGGAACGCTCAACAGCACGTCTGTGAGAGGCAACAGAAACATCACCCTGAGGGGTGCAAGGATATCCGGTTCCGTGTACGGCGGTTCCTCCCTCGGAACCGATTACGGAGATTCCGTGCTGATAGTCGTGTCCGGCAACATCGGCATGTCTCTCTACGGAGGAGGATTCAAGGGGACGACCAACGGAAGCTCCTTCATCTATGTCGGGTACACCGATGCAGGGGTCTCCGAATACTTCGGAGAGCGTCTAGACCTGACCATCGGGCAATCGGTGTACGGCGGAGGAGATATCGGACAGCTCGGAGACGGACAGCAGCCGTTTGATCCCAGCAAGCACATATTCACCGGGAACTCCACCATCAATATCTGCGCTTCGTACCTCAACATCTCCTTCACCGGAAGTATATTCGGAAGCGGGAACTCCTGCATCATCGACGGAACCTCCAGCATTCAGGTGAAGGATCTCAACCTCCCGGCGAGGATGGAATCCATTCACCGCGCGAATACCGTCTTGATATGGTCATCCACCCTTTCCCTCTCCGGAAGGGAGTGTTCCGACGGAACAAACACCAGATACAGTTTCTATGACATCGGAAGCCTTAGCATCAGGGACGGGACCACCCTGTACCTCTATGCCCAGATGGAGAAGATCCTGGGATACAACAGTCTGGGGGTCGACGGAAACCCGTCTGTGTCCTCGTCACCGTCCAACCGTGTGGTCATCTGCGACGGAACGGTCTTCGTCATAAAGAGTACGGGCAACAGCGGCGTCACTTACAACAACGTTACCGGATACACAACCCTGTCCCTGATGAACACCGAGTCCTACTATGGTGCATATGCCATCGGAGGGGTCGCATCCACCGGAGGTTTCGTTATCGAACGCCAGGGTTCGTACACGGTCGCGGATACGATGTTCTCGGCATCATGCAGATGCTGGTTCCTCTCCGGAACCATCCAGATAACCCAATCCGTCGTGACCGATGCGAACGACGGTACCGCATCCACGTTCCTCACGATGCCGAAGGTCTCCCAGAGCACTGGTGTCAGATTCGTTAGCGGTTATTTCGCGCCGAATTCCTCCTCTTACCACCTGGTCGACGATATCGGCGGCCAGGGCGAGGGATATTTCAGCGTTAACGTGGGGTCTGACGATACAGAGGGGTATGTCACATTCGATTCCGCCTCGGGAGTGATGGTCCCCCAGAACATCAACTCGTCCACCTGCATAGACGATGCATTCAGCGCATACATCCAAAATCCCAGCCAGGAATACACGACGGATCTCCAGGCGTACATAGGACTATCCGTGGAAGGTACCACATACGGTGTGAACCTCTACGTGGGTTACGTAATGGTCTACTTCCAGGAGATCACCATGGTGGACTATACCGATTCGGAGGGCCTCACCCAGCACATGGTGGTCGTCCAGAACAGGTGCGAGGCCAAGATCGACATTTACACGTCAGGTTCCGCATTGGTCGATGGCAAGCCGAACATCAAGAGCACAATGGATCTGGAGATCACCACCATATCGGGCTCCGGTTCCACCAACGTGATTCTTCCCCAGGGTCTTGTGGGATACGATGTGACCGTCAGGAGCCTGTCGTACACAGGCAGCACGTTCCCCATATCCGTCGCGTCCGTCAAGAACGATTTCAGTTCCGTCGGTTGGAACAGCCTCCTCCAGCGTCAGTATTCCAGCGCAGCCGTGGGAATCAACGAGTCCATAGGTACCACTCTCGGTGCGTACATGGCGACAATCCAGTTCTCCGTTTCCAATCTGGAGGGTTCGGAGATCAAGCAATGCACGTTTGTGATGAAGGTCGAGAAGGGCGGGGTTTACAAGGAGTTCACAGTGAACATCTCGGTGAAGGTCTCCGATCCGATCAAGATCACGTTCTACGACAGATATGACGGCGGGAACCACTTCTCCAGGGACTTCACCTACGGTACGGTGATATCCGGCGGAGACTGTCCCGCAACATCGGATAACTTCGTAGGATGGTACCAGGACAGTTCGTTCAACAATCCGTATAATTTCAACACCCCCCTCACAGCCCCCATCACTCTGTATGCCAGATATGCGTTCAGCGTCACATTCAACAACATGAACGGAACCTCCTCCATGGTTTACATCGAATCCGAGGGCACCACTCTGAGCACCCCACGTCCAGATCCGACCTGGGTGGGATACGAGTTCCAGGGATGGTACACAACACTCGACGGCAACGTCAAGTGGAACTTCAGCGACGACCTAATTCCCGGCGCGGACACCATAAACGGAGATGTGGTAATTTACGCCCACTGGAACGGTCTTCCGATCAAGGTCAGGTTCCAGTACGACCCCAACTTCGGAGTAGGAACCAGGGGAACGGCAGACCTGGAGGTCAACGACGAGGTACTCATCGATACCGTTCTTATAGGAGGCACCTTCGGGGCGGCGGACAGTCATAACGATTTCATACAGTACGCGACCGATGCTATGGAAGCCCTCATATCGGAGTCCAACAACGTCAACAACGTCAGGTTCATACGCTGGCAGGTATGGTACGATGACGCCCCGGTCTTCCAGGTGTACGATGATACGGAGGTCCCCACCAACATATCGTCATACCTGCAGGCGTTCCCGGACGGACAGGCGTACCTGGTCCTGTATGCCGACCTGCAGTCCACCGCAATCACGGTCATAATGGACAAGAACGGGTGTTACATCAAGGGAGAGACCGACTACTCCAGTTCCATCGAGATCGTGGCCCCCACTGTCCATCTCGAATACCCGGTGGGTAACGATCCGGAGGACCTGCATTATACGTTCTTCGGTAACAATGCAACCTGTTCCCAGGGGTTCCGCCTGATCGGATGGTGCACTACGCACCGTGTTAACGATGATGGCGCCGTGTTCGTACCTATCGACACGGAATGGTCCCTGTCTACGAGCTTGTTTGATGAGGAGCACAACACCCTCACGCTGTATGCTATATGGGAGGAGATCGACTACACTATGAACATCGTCTCCCCGTACGGCGGAGCAATCACGGTGTTCGACGAACACGGGGCCCGTGTAGTGGAGACCACTCTGACCGTTCATTACGGAGACACCTACACCTTGTCCTACGCCCCCGGAGACTCCGGATACATCTTCAACAACTGGTATCTGAACGGGGAGGGCTCTTTCGATGACGCCGTCGGCAATCCGGCGGTCCTCACCGTCACGGGCAACTGTGCGGTTTACGTCCAGCTTACGGGAACGACAAACGTCAGTATCCTAGTCACCCTGAACGGCGGTACGGACGACGGATTGTCCATCTCGTTCGCCAAGGGTTCAGAATACAATTCCCTGACATACTCGGGCACCCAAATCGTCGACGATGTCACTTATTCCAGATATTCCGTAGACACCTCTGTCGGAGTGTTCGGTGTAACCGTCCGCGACGGTCAGGGTGCGTATAACAACGTCGGGACCGTTACCGTCGGATCCACCGGCATCACCAGCGGGCAGATAGTTAACATCGTGACCGTCGACTCCTCGGGAGTCACCGGGGCGCAGTATCTGGATACGCGCATCCCGACATATCTGGCGTACGACGGGTCGTTCTCCTTCTCCGTTCCGGCCCATTACGAATCTGCCGGACTGGCCGCCACCCAGGGCGGATCGCCGGTCATGACGGGAAGCGATGCCCTCGGTTATACGGTCGCATCCGCCCAGAAGCTTGCCATCATCGTCGTGGGAACCATCAGCCCCGAGACCTATACCGTGACGTACAGGGTAGTGGGGGCGAGCGGTACCTTCAGTTTCAGCAATTCCGAGGTCGTTTACCCCTACATCACGGACGTCGATTACGGTGACACCGCATCGGTCATGACGGTCTATGCGAAGGACGGAAATGTGTACCGCGAGGTGAATGTCAGGGCCCAGCTTCAGCCTCAGGACGGTTTCATCCTGATGGGATGGTTCACCGATGTGGATCACAACAACCCCGTATCTTGGCCGGTGAGCATCGAAGGGGACACGACGCTCTACGCATACATTGTGGTGAGGGACACATTCACCTACACCATCCAGATCTACCAGAAGAACGTGGGTGCCGACACATATGCCCTCTTCGACACCCGCGAGGGTGCCGTATCGGAGGGAAGCAAGTATGCCGAGTTCACGGCACTGTTCGAGGGATTCAACTACGACCACTCCCTGCCCGCCAACTACACCACCGTAGATGCCGTCGACGAGAGCACGATCCGCCTCTATTACGTGAGGGCAACGTCGTCCCAGACGGTTACGTTCTCGGAAGCCATCCAGGAGGGGGATGTCCCGGCCGGATGGGTCCGTGCCGGGAACGGGCTGTCGATGAGCAAGACGGTGGAGTATCAGGAATCGCTTACACTGCCGGTGCTGTCCAAGACGGGATACAGGCAAAACTGGACCGTGAACGGGAACGCCTATGCCCAGGCCACCTATGTGTTCAGTTCGGTAACCCTAACGGGTTCCACTTACAGTTTGGATGCGATCGTCATCCAGTCTTCGTTCCAGATAAACGAGTACACCCTAACCCTGTCGACGTTGCGCGGATCATTCCCATCCAATGGAGCATCGGTCGTACACATATCGGTCGAATACAACTCGGTCATCTCCGCATATGTCGAGACCCCGGTCGCGACCGGATATTACGTCACAGGGTGGAAGCACGCCGGTGTAGCGTTCGACGTGGATTCACTGATGCCGGCTGAGGATCTGGAGCTGAATGCCGTATGGACGCCCATAACGTATACAGTGGCCTTCAACTCCAACGGGGGAAGCGGTTCGATGGCGCCCATCGTGGCCACCTATGATACTCCGTTCAACATGCCGCAGTGCTCCTTTACGTACTCCGGGCACGACTTCGTCTCATGGAACGGGGCGAACGACGGATCCGGGACCTCCTTCGATGCAGGCCAATCCGTCAGGAACCTGACGGCAGTCAACGGATCCACCGTGAATATCTATGCGATATGGGAGATTAGCATAATCGTCATCGCCATTCCAGAGGCCATCGACCACATATATGACGGACAGTTGCAGGTGGGAGTAGCCGTGGGAGACGGATACGATATTTCCGGACAGAATTCGCAAAGAGATGTCGGAGAGTACGTTGCGGTAGTTTCGCTTCTGGACGGATACGAGTGGTCCGACGGGACAAATGCCGACAAGAACATAACCTGGCACATTTCGGCCCGTCACGTATATGTCATCGCAGACAGCGCCGTCTTCGCGAATGACGGAAGCACGCACACGGCCAGCGGATTCACGGTCATCGGCCTCGTCCCGACTCATGTCCTTACTGCTACCATGACAGCCGGTTCCAGAATAAGCGACGTGGGCGCCTGCTCCAACGTCATCGATGCCGTCACGATTGTCGATTCCGAGAGCCACAACGTTGCCGGCAACTATACCATCCACAGGGTGAACGGAATGCTGTCGGTGTCGGAGCCTATCTTCAGCTCCGTGACCGTCGGCGTCGAGCCCGAGGACCTCGGAATGGGCGCCGTCCGCACAGTGGTGTCTGCCGTGGAGGACAACACTGCATGGGTTCTTCTCGCTCTGGCACTTGTATCGATTCCCGCAGCGGCAATCATCCGCCGCAGATGTTTCTGAGAGAATATGTGTCCGCACGCGATGTGCGGACGGATACAGTTTCAGGATTCACTCGTTCTTCTTGAAGATGAAGAAACCGGAGACGTAGGTGGGATCCATCCTGGAGACAACGGTGTTGACGAGCTCCCAGCCGTCCTTTCCGCTGTCGTTGAGCTTGTCGGATGCCTCCTCGACGTCGTCGAGCCTTCCGCTCTCGGTGAGGTCGAAGTTGAAGTTCACGGTCTTGTATTTGATTGCCATTTTTCACACCTCGATTCCCGGAGGTTGCCTCCCGGGTTGTTTTCATCCGCTCAGTACCGCGTCTGCAGAATTAGTATTTTCCCGATGTCGGATGTCACGAGTCGATGGCAGCCTTCACGCCGTCGGCGAAACGGTCGGCATCAAGATCTTCGAGCTTGAAGTATCTAGCACCTAGTTTCTCGGCGAGCCTTTCGGCGTTGTCGAAGTGTGGGAATCCGGACGCGGCATCGACGACGATCCACTTGACCGACGGAATCTTCAGGTCCTCGGCCATCTTCTGGACCTCCTCGTTGGCATCGGCCCCGGCCTGCAGAGGTACGTTCGCCCTTCCGTCCGTGACGAGGATTATGAAGCACCTCTCCCCGACGTGGCATCTCGCATAGGCGGTCATGTACTCGTCCACTTTCATGAGCGCCTCCCCGAGCGGGGTCTTGCCGCCGGTGGGGAGTTCCTCCAGTTGTTTGTAGCTGTATTCGACGGATTTGGTGGGAGGGAGGATCATATCGGCGGAATCCCTGCGGAAAGCCATCAGTCCGATGCGGTCCCTCTTGACGTAGCTGTCACGGAGCATGGAGAGGATCGCCCCCTTGACGGTGGCCATCCTCCTTCTGACTCCCAGGGAACCGGAGGCGTCCACGAGGAACAGCAGGGTGGTCCCGCACCTCCTCTCGCGCACCTTCTCCCTGATGTCGCCCTTCTCGATGACGACCGAGACCTTGTCGCTGTGCCTGACCTTCTGATAGGGTGCTGCGGCGCGTATGGTGGCATCGAAGGCGATGTCGCTGGTCTTGCCGTCGGGAATCCTCGACCTTGCGTATCTTCCGGTGCCGTCGGCGCTCTGGGCCATGGTGCGGCGCCCCTTGCGGGTCTTGGTGCGTGCGGGGATGCGCTCCCTGTCCGCGAGGTAATCGATGACCCTGAACTGCCTTCCGATCTCGAACATCATATCCTCGAGGTCTGGAAGCTCGGGAGGAGGCTGCTCTGGGGGGTTCTGGTCCTCCTCGTCGTCCTTGTCCTCCTGCTCAGGGGGCTCGGGGGGTTCCTGCTGCTGATCGTCGTCAGGCGGCTCCTGCTCGTTGTCGTCGGGTTCCGGGGGTTCCGGCGGCTCGGGGGGTTCCGGAGGGGGCTGAGAGTAGTTGCGGCGGTGGGGAAGGCAGAGGACTGCCGCCTCTTCGATATCCTTCTTCATCACCTCATCCCTGCCGTTCAGGGCGGCAAGGGCCTTGGCGCAGTTGATCATGGCGAGGTCTCCGCGGAGACCGTCCGCACCGACCTTGATGCACAGCTCGGAGATGACGGAGAGAAGTTCGTCCGAGACCGTCACAAGAGGGATGATCTTCGATGCCCTTTCTATCTTCTGGCACTCTTTGTTCTCATCATCCGAGAACAGTTCCGAGAACCTCTTCGGATCGGCGTTGAACTCCGCATTCCTGCGGAGGATCTCCCTGCGGTCGTCCTCGGGGGATGGATAGGCACAGAGGTCGAACCTGTCCAGGACGTGGGAGGACAGGTCGCTGTCGTTGGGGTTCATGGTGGCCACCAGGGTGGTGTCCACGGGATATTTTGCAGATATGGAACCGCGTTCCACGGTGACGGTGCCGGTGAGGACGGAATCCAGGATACCGGCGAGCATGGCGCGGTCCATGAGGTTGACGTCGTCGATGTAGAGTATGTTGCCGTCGGCACGCTGGAGGAGACCGGGTTCGAAAACGGGTCTGCCCTCGCGGATGGTCCTCTCGATGTCCATGCCGCCGAAGAGCTGTTCGTCGGTGACGTTCAAGGGGCAGTTGACGATCTTCCTCCCGGATACGCCCGCGGCCGCGCGGGCCAGGGTGGTCTTGGCAGAGCCTTCGCCGCCCCTGATAAGAACGGTCTTGATGTGAGGGGACGACAGTGCGCACTCCAGTGCGCGCTTCGCGTCGTCCATGCCTACGACGGCTGTGAACGGGAGGCAGTTCAGAGGTTCTCCAGACATGCCTCGAGTTCCTCCCTGTCGAGGGCCTTCTCCTCGAAGGGCTTCCTCTTCAGGCGGTGTGAGAGCACGAGTTCCGCCGTCTGGCGAATATCGTCTTTTGTGACTTTGTTGCGGCCTTCGAGCGCGGCGTTGGCCTTGGCGGCCTTCATTAGGGTGATGTCCGCGCGGTGTCCGTCGATACCGAAGTGGACCATGACCGAGACGATCATGTCCACGACATCGTCGCCGGCGATGACCTTGGGGTGCAGAGCGATGGCCTTCTCCAGCTTCTCGGTCATGGCATCCAGGTCCTTCTGGCACTTCTTGATGTAGGCCTCGGGGTCGGCGTCGTATGCGACTCTCTTCTTGACGACCTCGGCGCGCATCTTGACATCCCTCTCCCCCTTGATGTCCACGGACAGTCCGAACCTGTCCAGGAGCTGGGGGCGGAGGTCTCCCTCCTCGGGGTTCATGGTACCTACGAGGACGAACTTAGCGGGGTGTGAGAAGGAAACCCCCTCCCTCTCGACGTAGTTGATGCCCATAGCGGCGGAGTCGAGAAGGAGATCGACCAGGTGGTCGTCGAGGAGATTGACCTCGTCGACGTAGAGGATGTTGCCGTTTGCCGCTGCGAGGACACCGGGTTCGAACTTCTTCTCCCCGGTCTTGAGGACGTGTTCCAGGTCGAGAGTTCCGGATACACGGTCCTCGGTGGCACTCAGAGGGAGGTCGATGACCTTCATGCGGACCTTCTCGGGTTCCAGCTTCTCGCCTTTGGCGAGTCTCTCCGAGCAGATGGGGCAGTATCTGTCCTCGCGTCCGAACTGGCAGCGGAACGGGCACCCCTTCACGGCCTCGCGGTAGGGGAGGATCCAGTTGAGCGAACGCACGGTGGTGGATTTCGCAGTCCCCTTCTCTCCCTTGATCAGCACGCCGCCGATTCCGGGGTCGATGATGTTCAGGAGAAGGGCCCTTTTCATGTCGTCCTGTCCGACGACCTCAGTGAACGGGAAGAACGCAGTCTGTTTTTGCAATTCGACACACCCTATAGCTTATTGGACCATACATCCAATAAACTATTTAATGTAATCACCCACATGGCCTTTCCGTGAAAACCAAACTGGTGATGACAGTTTTTCTCGCAATCTACGCAGTGCTCCTAGCAATATTCATCTACGTCGTGGTGAGCATCGACAGCGATAACACGCGCCTCATGGCCATGTACGCCCTCAGCACAATCCTGATGCTCGTGACCATCGTTTCCGCAGTTCTCCTCATGAGGAACCGTTCCAATGAGGAGATCGCCAAGAGGTTCGAGGAGATGGATAGGGAGTGGGAGGAGAAGCACCAGTGATCACCTGTCGGTGATCTCCTCGATCCTCTCCTCGGTCTTGATATAGAGGTCCTTCAGTTCCTCGCGGTATTCGTCGTCCGCGTTCCAGAGCCCCCTTTCGATGGCCTCCTGAAGCCTGTTCAGGATGTTCATCATCGCATAGGGGTTGACATCCTGCATCCATTCCTGGGTGTCCTTGTCGAACAGGAACTTGTCGGCGAGTCCCTCGTACATCCAATCTTCGGCGACATCCGAGGTGGCGCCCCAGGCCATGGTATATTCGGTGAGGTTAGCCATTTCAGCCGCGCCGCGGTATCCGTGTTCCTTCAGCCCGTTGATGAACTTGGGATTGAGGACCTTCGAACGGAAGGCGAATCTGAGTTCGTCCTTGGTGCTGCGGACCTTGGTCTTCTTGGGGTCGGAATCGTCCCCCATGTAGGTGACGGCATCCTTCCTGCCGTATGCCCTGACGAAGGCGTTCATGCCCCCGAGGTACTCGTAGACATCGTCGCAGTCCAGAAGGTCTATCTCTCTGTCCGGCATGTTCTTGACGGTGACACCCACCTTGGAGAATCTCCTGATGAACTCCCCTCTCATCTTCTGTCCGTAGTTGCCCTTGGAATATCCGTTGCTGCACCAGTCGATGTATACATCGGCCAGGTCGTTCACGGTCTTCCACGCGCCGGACTCGATGGCGAAGTTGACTCCCGTCCCGTAACCTCCCAAGGGGGCTCCGAATATGCGGACGGAGTTCCTCTGGCGGGCCTCATCTGGGGTGAGACCCTCGGCGATGCCCTCCACGATGTCCCTCCTGAGGTTGGCCGCGAGGGCATTGTCCTCGTCGCTCTCGTCGAGTTCGGCGACCAGTTTCACCGCGTCGTCGATGAGGTCGATCAAGTTGGGGAAAGTGTCCCTGAACAGACCTGTGATATTGACGGAAACGTCCACTCTGGGTCTTTTCAGTTCCTCCTTCGGGACAACCTCCAGTCCGATGACCTGCCCGCCCGCCATGGACCACACCGGCCTCACTCCGAGCAGCCACAGGATGTATGCTACATCGTCCCCGCCGGTCTTCATGGTGTCAGTCGCCCAGATGATGAACCCGACCTCCCTGGGGAACTCCCCCTTCTCGGCGACGTATTTCTCGATCATCTGGTCGGCCATCTTCTTCCCGATCTCCCACGATGCCCTGCTGGGCACGGTGTCCGGATCCAGGGAATAGAAGTTCCTCCCCATCGGGAGGATATGCGCATTCCCGCGGGTAGGGGCTCCCGCGGGTCCGGGGAGCACGTACCCTCCGTTCATGCCGTGGAGGATGTTGTCGATCTCGTCGGTCATCCCGTCGATGCCGGGGACTACCCTGGAGCACATGAAGGAGACCGATTCCCTGAGGTCTTTGGATGCCTTCCCCAGATCGTTCTCGAGCTTCGAGATGCAGGACTGGATGTCATACTTCACGGATCTGGCATATTTCAGGAATTCCTGCAGGAGGTCATCGACCCTATCGACCGCTGAACTGTTTAGTTCTCCCGAGGGGAGTCTTCCGGCCGGGTCGTCGATGGCTTTCTGGATGTCGATCCCCATGCTGTCCGCGAACGCATCCCTGAGGCTCTTCACGTCCCCGTTATCCAGCCTCATGAGGGAGTAGACCATCTCATCGTAGTGGTCCTCCTTAGGGACCCTTCCCAGGACGTGCAGGTCCGCCCTGACCAGGGTGTCCTTGACCTCGGACAGATATTCGTGCAGCTCCACGATGTGGGGTTCGAAGCCCTCCGGCCCGGGATCCTTATCGTCGCCCAGGCCGATGTCGTTGAGCATCTTGTGCTCCTTTGCCGCCTCGTAGATGTTTTTCACAAGGACCGCCCTGCGCTTGGAATCGTTGGTGGCCTTATGCTCAAGGTATTCCTGGATGGGCCTTTCGACCTGTGCAATCTCGTCGTACTGTCCCGCTCTGGCCATCGAAGGGGGCATATGCTCTATGAGGACGCTCTCGATCCTCCTCTTGCACTGGATCCCCTCCCCGGGGTCGTCGACGATGTAGATGTAGAGGTTGGGAAGCCCTCCGAGGACCACGTCCGGGTCGCATTTCTGAGACATCCCGACGTTCTTGCCCGGGAGCCACTCGATGGTACCGTGGGTCCCCACGTGGATGACCATGTCCGCCTTGAACACGTCTCTGATCCATCTGTAATATTCGAGGTACTGGTGCTGTGCGAAGAGGACGGGGTCGTGTATGTTCTGCTCCATCTTCTCCGCCCTTCCGCGGAGAGGCTGGTATCCGACGAAGACGTTCCCTTTGACGATGCCGGGGATGATAATCCTGTCCCTGTCGACGCAGATGTCCCCCGGAGGGTCCCCCCAGTCCTTCTCCGTCATCTCTCTGTCCCACTGAGGGACCTTGGAATATTCCTTGATGTAATCGGAGGCCGGGACGAGGTCCGCCGCCTTCTTGCGCATGGCCTCCGCGGACATGTTGTCGAGGTCGTTCGTGACCCCGTCGAGGATCTCATCGACGAGGGCCCTTCCGCTGTCTGGCACATTCTCCACAATGTATCCGGAGGCGGACATCCTGCGGAGGAGCCCGGCGATGCTCTCGACGGAATCCAGGCCTGCTGCGTTACCGATGACGCCCGAGTTGGGGCGGGATTGCCAGAGGAGGATCGCCACCTTCTTTTCGGAATTCGGCATGTGCCTCAGTTTCGCCCATCTGTAGGCAAGGTCCACCACCCTCTCGATCCTGTCGGGGATGGGGACGTTCTTCTTCATCCCGCTCTTCCTGGGGGTCCAGGCGATGGGTACGGTGATGATGTCGCCGTCGATCTCGGGGAAGGCGACGTTGTTAGTCACGGTGTGCTTGTCCGCGCCGACCTTGTCGTTCTCGAAGTCGCTGTACTCCCCGGTGATGGTGAGGGTGTTCAGCATGGGGACGTTCAGCAGGGACCTGTAGTAATTGTCCCTCTCCTGGATCTCCACACCCATGTCCTGGCGGGAGTTGTACATCACGGAGAACGAGGTGTGGATGATCACCGCGTCCGGGATGGGTTTCCCGTTGTCGGTGAAGTACTTCCTGATTGTGGCCCTGGTGCCCTCCTCGCCGTCGGTCTTGTAGGAGACGGCGGAGTAGAACAGGGGAAGGGAGTTCATACCTCTCCTCTCGATCTCATCGGTGAGGGCGTCGATGGCGGCGAGGTTGTCGTAAAGCCAGAGGGAACTGGCGAAGAGGATCCCGATGGTCATCTTCGAGGGGTCGAGGGTCTTGAGGTAATCCTCTCTCGATATATCCCTGTCCATCCCTTTGTGGTAGTAGCCGTCGCGCCTCTGCTCCACTGGTTCAGGGGGAGTTGTCTGGGTCTTTCCCAGGAGCCGGGCCATGTAGTGCATCATGCCGTACTCGTTCTCGAACCCCCTGGCGGCTGAGTACCTGCAGACGTCCCTGAACTCATCATCGGTGCCCCTGAACAGGTGACGGGTCATCATGGTGACCTCGGCGTTCCCGCTGAAGATTAGGACGTATGCGGACGTCTCCTCGAGCACCTTCTCCAGCTTCTCGAACCTCTTGAAGCGGTTGGTGTCCGACATGCATCTGATGAAGATGAAGTCGGCGTTCCTGACGTGTCTGACCACGTCCTGATAAACCAGAACATCGTCGTCGATATCGTCCGAGTTGAGGGCGAGGACGTTGGGGGCAATCCCCAGTTCCCTCAGCTTCTGTGCGGGCTCCGCCATGGTGGCAGCGTCCGCGCTCTGGACTGAGATTATGACGATGTTCATGTCCATATTCGTTGGATGTATGGTCCAATATTAAATAATCATGGAACCGATATCCATCCATCCGCAGGAGAATGGAAATGGTCAGAATCGCAGGTTTCGGTGTCGGATCCCACGAGGGTTTCGTTCTGGAGGGTCCGATTAGCATCATGCGCAGTCAGGGTTACGATATCGAATTCCACGGTGCGGATTCCGTCACCCTTGACGATGACATCGACGAGCTCAAGAGGTTCCTCGACGTCGTGAAGGGATGCGACATCATATTCCTGTACGTCCACGGGGATGTCTCCTACTTCCGCCACTGGGGGAACCTGAGGGAGGTAATCGACACCTACGGGATCTCCGCATTCATGACCGGATGCGACCCGGAGATTATCGCCGACTGGAGGTACATGTTCAGACAGGACGACGAATGCTTCCGCACCCTGACCATCCTCTCCGAGATAGGTGGAGACGAGAACAACTTCTCCGTCGTGAAGAAACTCCTCAACATGTTCGACAACGCGGGTCTCAAGGTCCCCGACCCGGTGAGGCCGATGGCCCAGGGAGTCTACGTTCCCGGGAGGGGCGCATTCACATTCGAGGAGGGTCTGAAAGACGTCGGTTCCACCGGCCGTCCGGTCGTACTCATCACATTCGTCTACACGTTCTACATCAGGCACAACACCCGCGCCATGGACGAGCTGTATCACGCGGTCGAGAGGGCGGGGGGTGAACCCTTGGCCATATTCTACAAGACCTACGCCGACGAGGTCGTGGGCTCCATCGGGGTCAGCGCCATAGTCGACAGATATCTCCTGAGGGACGGGAAGCCCATCGTGGATGCCGTCATCAACACCATCGGGTTCTCATCCACCCTCATCGCATCCCCCGGGTGCGGCGAGCAGGTCTCAGAGGACAACTTCTACGAGAGGCTCAACGTTCCGGTCATACAGGCGATCAACCTCTACGGTCCGGCGAAGGCCTGGAGGGAGAGTCCCTTCGGACTCGGTCCCGCCGACATCGCCATGAGCGTCGTCGATCCCGAGTTCGACGGACAGATCGACGGAGTCCCGTACTGCGGCACCGAGAAGATGGAGAACGGAGACTACAAGCAGGTCCCCATCGAGGAGAGGTGCTCCGCGCTTGCGGAGATGGCCGTCAGATGGGGAACCCTAACCCACAGGAAGCAGAGCGAGAAGAAGGTCGCGATCCTCATCTACATGTACCCGCCGAGGCAGGACCTGGCGGGAGGGGGATACGGCCTGGACACCTTCGCCAGCGTGACCTCTATGCTCGAGAGGATGAAGGATGCGGGTTACGCTCTCGACTGGGTCCCCGAGGACGGGAAGGACCTGGTCAACAGGATGCTCGAGGGCATCACCAACGACGACAACTGGAGGTCCGAGGCGCAGATGCGCGAGGCCGCCGTCGACATGGTCACCAAGGAGCAGTACGACGCATGGTTCGACGAGATAGCCGAATCCGCGAGGAAGAGGTTCGTAGAGGCCTGGGGCGACACCCCCGGGGACATCCACGTCCTGGACGGGAAGATCCTCCTGCCGGGAATCATGAACGGCAACGTGTTTATCGGTTTCCAGCCCGACCGCGGCAAGTGCACCACCGAGTCCGTCCACGACCCGTGGACCGCACCGCCGCACCAGTACCTCGGGTTCTACAGATGGCTGAAGTATGTCTGGGGAGCGGACGCCGTGGTCCACATCGGGACCCACGGGACCCTGGAGTGGCTTCCAGGCAAGAGCGCGGGTCTCTCCGATGAGTGCGACCCCGACATCGTCCTTTCCAAACTGCCGAACATCAACCCGTACATCATAGACAACCCCGGAGAGGGGATGCAGTCAAAGCGCCGCCAGTATGCGGTAACCACCACCCATCTGATCCCGGCCATGGCCAGGTCCGGAGGGTATGACGAGATCAACGAACTGGAGTCTGCGGTCCAGTCGTTCCTCAAGGCCAAGGAGCAGAAGCAGACCGACAAGCTCCCGCTCATCATGGAGAAGGTCATCAGCCTCTGCGTCAAGCTCAACATGATGTCCGACCTGAATCTCTCAGCTGATGCCACCGCGGAGGAGATGGATTCCAAGATCGACAAGCTATACGATTACATCCTAGAGGTGAAGGACGCCCTGATCAAGGACGGTCTCCACATCCTAGGTCAGATCCCCGAGGGGGAGAGGATGGCCGAGACCCTCTACATGCTGGTCAGATACAGGAACGGGGACGTCCCGTCCCTCAGGGAGGCCGTCGCCCACACGTACGGCCTGGAGATGGAGGATCTCCTGAAGGACCCGTCCGGCGTTCAGCCCGACGGCCACCTGAACGGGGAGATGACGGACATCATCGATGCCGGAATGTATGAGTTAATCGAGAAGTGCCAGGAGTATGATTTCGATGCTTCCGAGGCAATAGGTTTCGCAGTCGGGAGGTATCCGAATGCGGGGGAGGACATGAAGCAGGCGATAGAGTTCGTCTGCGGATTCCTCATCGATGCCGTGAGGCACATGGGCGACGAGATCGGAAACGTCCTCAAGGCCCTAGGCGGCGGATTCGTTCCGCCCGGACCCTCCGGATGTCCCGGCAGGGGACGCGCACAGATTCTCCCCACGGGAAGGAACTTCTATTCCATCGATCCGGACAGCATCCCCTGGCATTCCAGCTGGGAGATCGGTTCCAAGATGGCAGAGCAGATGGTGGAGAGATACATCCAGGACAACGGGGTCTGCCCGCAGACCATCGGAATAATCCTCTGGGCGACAGACACCATGAAGACCGGGGGCGACGACGTTGCCTACATCCTCCGGCTCATGGGGCTCCGTCCCGTCTGGGACGGCTACGGCGGACGCGTGAAGGATGTGGAGGTCATCCCCATCGAGGAACTAGGCAGGCCCAGGATAGACGTTACAGTCAGGATCAGCGGGCTGTTCAGGGACACCTTCCCCAACCTCTCCAACCTGATCGACAGGGGAGTCTAGATGATCGCCGCCCTCGACGAGGATGACGACCAGAACTACCTCGCGGCGAACATCAGGAGGGACACCGTGGAGGCCATCGCACAGGGCGTCCCGGTGGACGAGGCCCAGAGGGAAGCCAGCTACCGTATCTTCGGAGATGCCCCCGGGCAGTACGGATGCGGAATCAGTGACCTGGTTCAGACCGGGAACTGGAAGTCCGTGGACGATCTCAGGGACACCTACGTCAAGCACGGCTGCTACGTGTACGGCAAAGGTCTCAAGGGAGAGGCAAAGCCGGAGATGTTCCGCAAGAGACTGAAGATCATGGACGTCACCGTCAAGAACCACAACACCAGGGCGGTGGACATGCTCGACATGGACGACGATTTCGACTGTCTCGGAGGGTTCACCGCGGCGGTCACCGCGGAGAAGGGACAGAAGCCCGTGTCGTTCATGGGGGACTCCTCGGACACCCAGAACCTCAAACTGAGGACCACCGAGGAGGAGTGCAGGTTCATCTTCAGGAGCAAGATCGACAACCCCAAGTGGCTGAACGGCCTGAAGCAGCACGGCTTCGCCGGCGCCAAGGAGCTGTCCAAGCTCTTCGATTACACCATGGGATGGTCCGCCACCGAGGACATCATCGAGAACTGGATGTACGACGACCTGGCGAACCGTTTCGTCTTGGACAAGGAGACCCAGGAATGGATCAAGGACGAGAACCCCTATGCGATGATGGCTATGCTCGCACGCCTGCAGGAGGCCGTGGACAGGGGATTCTGGGACGCATCCGATGAGATGCTGGAGAAGCTCAAGCAGGTGTACCTCGACTTCGAGGAGAGGATCGAGGAGATCACCGACAGGTGAGTCTGAGCGATGTCAAATCTATCGTATGGGTTCAACCGGTGGCTGTTGTGTCTGCAACCGTCGCGGTGAAAAATCCCATATGAAATTGGTGAATCGCAGAGAAGACGGAGTTTACGTCTTGCCGATAACCTCATTGGGGCCATAATTCTGGTAAGAAACGGCCTCAAATCTCGAGTTTGGTGATTGGATTAATGTGGGCGGGGGAAATCCCCCGCCGTTTAGTCAGACCTTCTTGTTCTTCAGCAGATAGAGGTCTATCAGGAAGAACGCGACACCGAACGCCACGATGACAAGGTACTGGAGTATCGGGAACGCGTAGATGTCAAGGGTTGCCGCCCTGAAGCAGGAGCTAGCCTCGGTGAGCGGGAGAGCGTACAGGACCGCCTGTGCCCACTCGGGCAGGTTGGCGACGTTGAAGAACGTGCCGCAGAGGAAGGTCATGGGGGTGATCACGAGGGACCCGAAGGTGGCCATTCCCTGGTGGGAGCTTACCATCAGCGCGCAGGTCTCTCCCAGGAGGGAGAAGGTGAACGTGCAGGTCACGAGGGTCACCACGAACCACGGGGTGAAGTTCATGAAGTCGGGCTCGAGGGCGAATCCGATGATGAACATCAGCATGCAGCTGAACATTCCCCTGAGGATTCCCAGGGTTGCCTTTCCGATGATGATGGCCGAGTTGCTGAGAGGACACATCATCATCTCGTCGAAGCTGCGGTAGTACAGCCTCTGGACGTTCATCCTGGTGGCGGTGGAGCCGTAGGATCCGTTCAGAGAGGACAGGGCGATGATTCCGGGGATGACGAAGTCAAGATACGGGACCATGTGGCCCTCGATCTCAACATCCCCCGCGTTGAGTCCGTAACCGAACGCTAGAAGGTACAGGATGGGCGCCATGAGGCTGGAGATCACGATGTTCATGGCGTTGTGCTTCATGAAGCGCAGGTCCGCCCATGCGACGCAGTAGGTCTCTCTGAAGAAAGACATCAGGCCATCCCTCCCATCTTCTTGCCTTCGGACTTCCCGTCCATGGTCATAAATCCGTTATCGCCGATCTTGTTGCCGGTCATCTCCACGAACGCATCCTCGAGGTTGGTCTTGCGGACGGTCACGGTGAACTCCGGTCCGAGGGTCTTTGAGAACTCCGTGGCCTCATCCCTCGACGCGAAATAGCGGTACTGGGTCTTTCTGTCGGGACCGTAGTATTCCACAGTGGTGTTGCCCACCTTGGACGCCAGTTCGTCGGGGGTTCCCTCGGCGATGATCGTACCCTTGTCGATGAATCCGACGTGGTGGCAGAGGGATTCCGCCTCCTCGATGTAGTGGGTGGTAAGGAAGATGGTCATCCCGTCGTCGTTGAGTTTCCTGAGGAGGTCCCAGAGGCCACGTCTCGCCTGGATGTCGAGTCCGACGGTGGGCTCGTCGAGGAACAGGAGTTTGGGGCGGTGGACCAGGGCGCACACGATGGCGACCCTCTTCTTCCATCCGCCGGAGAGCTTGTCGACCTTGTAATTGTAGTATTCGCCGAGGCCGATGTATTCGGAAAGCTCGTCGATGCGCTTCTTCCTCTCGGCCTTGGGGATCTGCTGATACATGGCGTGGGCCATCATGTTCTCCCACACAGTCAGATCCTTGTCGAGGCTGATGTGCTGCTGGATGACCCCCATGCAGGACTTGGCTTCCTTGGGGTTCTTCAGAAGGTCGTATCCGTCGATGATAACCTTGCCCTCGTCGAAGTTCGTGAGGGTCGAGAGCACGCGGACGGTGGTCGTCTTGCCTGCACCGTTCGGGCCGAGGAAGGCGTACATCTCGCCCTTCTTGACCGTCATGGTGATGTTGTTTATCGCGGTCTTGTTCTTGTACCGTTTGACAAGACCCTCAATCTCGATTATGTCTTCTCCGGCCATAGCCATTCCCTATATCATTGGAGATATAATCCAACTTTAATATAACGGTTGATGTCAATCGGTCGGAGTGGCTTGATTTTCCTCATTAAATCTTTTTATAGTGTAGAGGGTATGCATTGGCAGATATATCCAACGAGGGATAAGATGGAACTGAAGATTGACGATGTTGCGTTTTCTTACTCAAGCGTGCCCGTCCTGAACGACATCACGCTGAACCTTGAAGGCCCCCGTTTCGTCTCGATCCTGGGACCGAACGGCGTCGGTAAGTCCACCCTCATCCACTGCATCAACAAGATCCTCTCCCCAACCGAGGGAAACGTGTTCATCGACGGGAAGGACGTCAAAGAGATCACCATCAAGGAGATGGCGAAGCAGGTCGGTTACGTTCCATACTCTGCGAACGACACGTTCCCCCTCACCGTTGTCGATACCGTCCTTATGGGAAGGCACCCCCACAGCAAGTGGAAATCCCTCGACAACGACCTCGACATCGTCTATGACACACTGAAGATGCTGGGCATCTCCCACCTCGCCATGAGGGCCTTCAACGAGCTCTCCGCGGGGCAGCACCAGAAGGTCATGCTCGCCAGGGGTCTCGTCCAGGAGCCCAAGATCCTCCTGCTCGACGAACCTACCTCCAACCTCGACGTCAGGCACCAGCTGGACGTCACCAAGATGCTCAAGAGGCTCTCCGTCGAGAAGCAGATTCTGATCATCATGATCAGCCACGACATCAACATCGCGGCGAAGTATTCCGACGAGGTCATAATGATGCACCAGGGGACCATCTTCGCCGTCGGTACGCCTAAAGAGGTTATCAATGAGGAGAACCTTAGGGTGGTGTACGGCGTGGAGTCCGCCATCGTCGATGACGACGGGGCCCCTCACGTCATCCTCAAGGATGCCCTCCCGATGGACGAGACCGAGGTCAGGTCCCCGAAGATGCTTGCAGCTCTCAACAACAAGGCCGAAGTCACCGATACCGAACAGGGCGCTGAGCAGACAGAGGCTTGAACGCAATGAAAGGCAAACTATACGGAATCGGAGTAGGTCCCGGGAATCCGGACCTGATGACCATCAGGGCAAAGGAGCTACTCGAGGATTCCCAGGTCATCGCATACCCGGTAAGGAAGCTCGGGGAGGACGGAACCGCCCTCGAGATCATCAAGAAGAAGGTCGACGTCTCCGGAAAGGAAGTCGTCGAACTTCTGTTCAAGATGGACCCAGACGACGAGGTCCGCAAGAAGTGCCGCGCGAAGGCGCTCGAGAAGGTCTGCAGCCTCCTCGACGAGGGAAAGAACATCGCCATGGTAACCCTCGGGGACGTCGCGGTATACAGTACCTACATGTACATCGACAGGGACGTCAGGGACAGGGGTTACGAGACCGAAGTGGTCCCCGGCATCCCGTCGTTCTGTCACGGCGCCGCCCTCGCACGCCTGCCCCTCATGATCGGGGAGGAGAGCCTCGCCGTCCTCTCCATGGCCAAGCACAACCGTGCCAAGGTCGAGAAGGCCCTCGACTGCATCGACAACGTCGTCGTCATGAAGGCGTTCGCCTCCATCGGCGAGATTGTTGATATGCTCAACCAGAGGGACATACCCCTCTCCAACGCCACCGTGATGAGCAATGTCGGAATGGATGACGAATACATCGGTCCGCTGGACCCGTCAAGAGAGTACGGGTACTTCACGACCGTTCTGATCAAGAAGAAGGTTTGAAAATGGAAATGGTACACTTCGTCGGAGCCGGACCCGGAGATCCCGAACTCATCACCATCAAAGGAAAGAAACTCATCGACCAGGCGGACATCATCATCTTCGCAGGTTCCCTCGTGAACCCCGCCGTCCTGGAAGGAAGGAAGAAGGATGCCGTCGTCTACGACAGTGCATACATGAACCTGGACGAGGTAATGGACGTCACCATCCCCGCCGCCAAGGCGGGCAAGAAGGTCGTCCGCGTCCACACCGGAGACCCCTCCATCTACGGGGCCATCCGCGAGCAGATGGTCAGGCTCGACGCCGAGGGCATCGAGTACGACGTCACCCCCGGGGTATCCTCGTTCTGCGCCTCGGCCGCCGCCGTCAAGAAGGAGTTCACCCTACCTTCCGTTTCCCAGACGGTCATCATCACCCGTATGGAGGGAAGGACCCCCATGCCCGAGAAGGAGAAGCTCATCGATTTGGCGAAGCACCACTCCTCGATGTGCATCTTCCTCTCCGTCGGATTCATGGACGAGCTCACCAAGACCCTCCTGGAGGCCGGATATGAGCCAGACACCCCCATGGCGGTCGTCTACAAGGCATCCTGGCCGGAACAGAAGATCATCTACGGCACCGTGGAGACCATGGCCAAGCTGGTCAAGGAGAACAACATCGAGAAGACCGCAATGACCATGGTCGGCGGATTCCTCGGCGACAAGTTCGAGCTCTCCAAGCTCTACGACAGCCATTTCACCACCGGATACCGCAAGGGGACGGACTGAGATGGCCGGAAAACTTACCGTTGTGGGTTTCGGACCCGGAAGCTACGAGGACATGACCGTCCGCGCCGTCGAGGCGATCAAGGGGGCGGACATCGTCACCGGATACACCACATACATCAAGATCCTCAAGGAGTTCTTCCCCGAGAAGGAGTACAAGGCCACCGGAATGATGAAGGAGGTCGACCGCTGCCGCATGGCCATCGAGGATGCGCTGTCCGGCAAGAACGTCGCGATGGTCTCCTCCGGGGACTCCGGAATCTACGGGATGACCGGACTCATCTACCAGCTCGCCGATGAGATGGGAGCCGACATAGAGATCACCTCCGTGGCCGGTGTCACCGCCGCGTCCAGCAGCGCAGCCATCCTCGGAGCGCCCCTCATGCACGATGTGGCGCTCATATCCCTTTCCGACCTCATGACCCCCATCGAGAAGATCATGAAGAGGGTCGAGCTCGCGGGAGAGGGTGATTTCGTCATCGCCCTCTACAACCCCAAGAGCAAGGGAAGGACAGAGTATCTGGCACAGGCAGCGGACATCCTCCTGAAATGCCGTTCCCCCGACACCCCCGTCGGAATCGTCAGGCAGGCAGGCAGGAAGGACCAGGGCTCCACCATCACCACCCTCGGCAAGCTCAAGGAGGCCGATGTGGACATGTTCTGCACCGTGGTGATCGGCAATTCACAGTCATACGCCAAGAACGGGCTTATGATCACTCCCCGCGGATATCCCGTGAAGGGGAGCGAAAAACAGTAAGGATATAGGTTGTGAGAATATGGTATTCGAGATTACAGACCCGCGCGACATTGAAACGCACAGCATGGCCACCATCGTGAAGGAACTCAACGGCCGTACCTGGCCGGAGCCCGAGTTCTCCATCGTGAAGAGGTGCATCCACACCTCTGCGGACTTCGACTATGCAGACAACCTCGTTTTCGGCCTGGATGCCGCCAACAGGGGAGTCGAGCTTCTGAAGAACGGAGCGGACGTGATTACGGATACCAAGATGGCGATGGCAGGCATCAACAAGAACGCCCTTGCCAAGCACGGCGGGGAGGCATTCTGCTTCGTAAGCGATCCCGATGTGGTCGATGAGGCCAAGGCCAGGGGATGCACCCGTTCCACCGTCGCCGTCGAAAAGGCTTCCAAGCACGCGAAGCCCACCATCTACGTCTGCGGAAACGCCCCCACCGCTCTCATCGAGATCGACAAGCTGGTCCGCGAGGGCAAGTACAAGCCCGCGATGATAGTCGGCGTCCCCGTCGGATTCGTCAACGTCGTGGAGTCCAAGGAGCTCATCATCAAGACCGCCGAGGAGTTCGGCATCCCCTACATCGTCGCCAAGGGACGCAAGGGAGGCAGCAACATCGGCGCCACCATCATCAACGCAATGCTCTACACCATGGGCAGATGAGCGTGGGATCCATGCCTGGGAACATCATCGATGCGGAGCACATCACCGTCCGCTTCGGCGATTTCACGGCAGTGGACGACATCGAGGTCCACGTGGGCGACGGGGAGATTTTCGGTTTCCTCGGTCCCAACGGAGCAGGCAAGACGACCACGGTCAAGGTCCTCACTACGATGAGGAAACCGACTGCTGGCACAATTTCCATCGGAGGCAATCTCGCCTCCGAAAACCCCCTTTCCGTCAGATCGCTCATCGGTGTCGTGCAGCAGCATATCGCCCTCGACATGGATATCTCCGTGAGGGAGAACATCATCAGCAGGGCGACGCTCCACAAGGTCCCGAAGCCCCTTATCAAGGAGAGGATGAAGGATCTCTGCGATGCCATCGGTCTCACCGATTATCTAGATAAGACCGCCCGCGACCTCTCCGGCGGATGGAAGAGGAAGACCGCTATCGTGTGTGCCCTCATGCATGAGCCGAAGATCCTCTTCCTGGACGAGCCCACCGCGGGACTGGACACCCAGTCGCGCCATATGCTCTGGGACGTCATCCGTCTGCTGAACAAACGCGGAACCACGGTCTTCATCACCACCCACTACATGGACGAGGCCGAGACCCTCTGCGACCGTGTGGCTATCATCAGCCATGGAAAGATCGAGCATGTCGGCACCCCCAGGGAGATGTGCGACAGCCTCGGCGCATACTGCGTGGAATACGACGGCGAGAGCGGCACCAGGTCGTACCGCTTCTTCTCCGACCGTGCGGAGGCCAAGGCATTCTACGAGACCGTGGAGACCAGCAACGGCATCCTCCGCGGGACCCACCTCGAGGACGTGTTCCTGGAGGAGACCGGCAGGACCAATGTGAAAGCAATCGAGAAGGTGCTGAGGATATGAGCGTCATAGGGGACATCGGAAGGGTCGCGATGAGCGACATGTTCTACCTCAAGAGGAACATCCTCATCCTCCTATCCACATCGGTCATCACCCCTCTGCTGTACCTCATAGCCTTCGGATGGGGGCTGGGGGACGGCATAGAGGAGACCATCGACGGGAAGACGTTCACCTACATCGCCTACATGATCCCGGGAGTGGTCTCGCTGACCACCCTGACATCGTCCTTCTCCACAGTGGCGAACAAGCTGCTGGTCCAGAAGAGGTTCTACGAGAGCTTCGACGAGTTGATGCTCTGCCCCATATCGAAGACCAGTATCATCGTGGGGAAATCGCTCCTGGGCATGATCAAGGGGATGCTCTGTGCAGGCATCATGTTGGTTCTGGGTTACTTCCTGACGGACGATCTGGAGATCAACGCCCTCCTGATCCTCTGCATGCTGCTGTCCAGCTTCACCTTCGCCTTCCTCGCGGTGGCAGCAGGAATGCTCATGCCCGACCTGCCCTACATGAACCTGTTCAACAGCTTCATCATCCTGCCGATGACCTTCCTCTGCGGAACCATGTTCCCCACGGACAAGATGCCGGGAGTGGCGAAGGCAATCATCGATTATCTTCCGCTGACTCAGGCATCGTCCTGCATAAGGGCATCCGCACTGGGGCTGGAATTCCCGTGGGTAAGCGCAGCGATACTGTTCGTCTGGCTGCTGATCTTCTACGTGCTGGGCCGCTATGCCTTGAAAGTCGCAAATTGACAGATTTCCGAAGAAAATAAAATACCCTTAAAATTCCCTCAAAGTTCACTTCGGAGGGAACTTTAAGGGAATAACAAAGGGTCAGTCGGACTTCTTCTTCCTTCCGAACATGGACTCGGGAACTGGCAGCCCCATGGACTCCAGTTTGCTGATGGCGTCCTTATTCCCCTTGGATGCGGCCTCGTTGTACAGCGAGATCGCCTTCTCGCGGTCGGCGGCCTCGATGGTCTCGCCGTAGCGAACCATGGCCCTGGAGTATTTCTTCTCGCAGGCTCTCTCGAGGTATGCGTTTCCGATCTCTGGGTCTTTCCAGTCCGGTTCGTCCAGATAGATCTCCGCAAGGCGGTAATCCGCCCTCGCGCTGCCGGAATTGTGGAACCATTTCTCGGCCTGGGCGACATCCTTGAGAGTGCCTCTCCCCCAGAGATAGTACTCTCCGAGGTTGGTCATCCCCCTCTGATAGCCCTTCTCGGCGGATGCGAGATAGCACTGGAACGCCTTCTCGTCGTCCTGTTCCACTCCGTTCCCGAATGAATACATCACCCCGAGGTTGCACATGGCGCCGCCGTTCCCCATGTCGGCGGACAGGGCGTAGATCTCCGCGCCCTTGGCTTTGTCCTTCTCCACTCCCAGTCCGACCGCGTAGCAGTATCCGAGGTTCCTGTAACCGGAGGAGTTGCCGAGTTTCCCGGCCTCCTCGAAGAGCCTGACGGCTTCCGATTTCTCCTCGGGACCCCCGTTGATGAGGATCACACCCAGAAGCACCATGGATGCGGGGTCATCCGAGTTCTTGCGGAGCATCTCCTTCTCTTCGGACAGGTCCTGCTTTCCAGACTCGTATGCCTTCCTTGCCGCGATGTGGCGTTTGAGGGTCTCTTTCTCGCGCGAACTGGATTCCTGGGGAACATCCATCATAGGGGGTGCATCCGAAACAGTGGATTAAAACTGATTGTCGGTTGGATTCAGTGGCGGTCCATCTCTGCGTTGAGGAGGGCGTCCGCGCGGGGGATGAGCTGCTCCGATCTCCTCACGTTGGTGAACTTCACCTTGGGTATCAGTTCGCAGAGCTCCTCGGCCTCGTTGTGCAGAGGGACCATGTCCGCGCTCTTGACCCTATATTCGCCGGTCATCTGCCTGATGACCAGCTGGGAGTCCATTATGAACTCCGCCTCGTCCGCCCCGAGCTCGATGCACTTCCTGATGTTGGCGATCAGCCCGCGGTACTCGGCGTAGTTGTTTGTGTGTACTCCGAGGAACTCCGAATGCTCGAAGATTATCTTCCCGTTCTCCGAGATCACGATGGCGAACGCGGAAGGGCCCGGATTGCCTCTGGATCCCCCGTCGGAGTAGCATTTCAGCGAACGCATCAGTAGGTCAGCTCCTTGGCGACCCTGTTGTGCTGGTCTACGAGGAGGACCTTCGCCCTGATGGGGTCGTCGGTGAGCTCGTACCCCATGATGATGACCTTGTCGCCCACGGAAGCCAGCCTTGCCGCTGCACCGTTCAGCGCTATGATGCCCGAACCGCGCTCTCCCGGAAGGGTGTAGGTCTCAAAACGCGCGCCGGTCTCGATCACGACGACGGTGACCTTCTCGCCCACCCACATGCCGGCCCCGTCCAGGAGATCGGCGTCGATGGTGATGGAACCCTCGTAGTCGAGTCTTGCCTCCGTCACGGTCGCCCTGTGGATCTTGCTTCTGAGCATCCAGCGCATGTATTCTCCATTAATGCGCAGACTTTAAAACTATCCCTCGGACCTCATATGCGGTTGAGGGAATCGTGCAGGAGAACCGTCCTCTTGCCAATCTTCCCGTCGAAGATGAGCTCCGCATCGACGTTGAAGACCTCCCTCATGCTCTCGGGGGTGAGGACCTCCTCGGGTGTGCCGATGGAGTGGACCTTGTGGTCCTTGATCATCAGGATCCTGTCGCAGTATCTTGCGACCATGGATAGGTCGTGGGAGACGATGACCACGGTAAGCCCTTCCTCTTTGGAGAGTCTGTAGACGAGGTTGAGGGCATCGAACTGCATGCTCACGTCGAGATGGAGCGTGGGTTCGTCCATGAGGAGGATCTTCGGTTTCTGGGCGATTGCACGGGCGATGATAGCCCTCTGCCTCTCGCCCCCGCTCATGGTGTTGATGCGGCGGTCGGCGAACCTGTCCACACCGGTCTTCCTCATGGCCTCCTCGATTATGTCGCGGTCCTCTCTAGACTCGCCGGACATCAGCCCCTGGAACGGCATCCTGCCCATGGAGACTATCTCCCTGACGGTGAACGAGAACCGGATCTCGTTGGTCTGGGGGACGACGGCGACGGTCTTGGCGACATCCCTCTTCGAGATGTCCTCCATGTCGGAACCGTCCAGCATGACGCATCCGCCGTAGGGGGAGAGGTTCTTGTTGAGGTTGCGGAGAAGGGTGGTCTTCCCGCATCCGTTGGGTCCGAGTATGCCGAGGACCTCCCCCTCCCTGATGTCGAGGTCTATCCCGTCTAGGACGATGTGCTTGTCATACAGGTAACGCAGGCCTTTGGTACTGAGTGAGGTCAATTCCAGCCCACCTCCTTCTTCCTGCTGATCAGCAGGTAGATGAATATCGGGGCACCGATGAGCGCGGTGGTGACACCGATCGGGAGGGTTCCGTAGAGGGGCGCGACTATGTGTGAAAGATAGTCGCAGATTAGTATGAAGCAGGCACCGCCGACCATGCTGAGAGGCATGATGACGCGGTTGTCCGGGCCCAGCAGCATGCGGAGGATATGCGGGATAACCAGACCTATGAATCCGATGATCCCGACGAAGGAAACCGCGGCGGCGACGATGAACGTGGTGAGTATCAGGACGAAGAGACGGGTCTTCTTCACGTCCACCCCAAGATCGAGGGCGTGGATGTCCCCGAGCATCATCACGTTGAGGTTCTTGGCCTGGGTGATGAGGAAGACCGAGGACACGACGATGATGGGTGCCGCAAAGCAGATCTCTTCCCAGTCCGCGTGGCTGAGGTCGCCCATGGTCCAGAAGACGATTCCGCTGAGCTGATCCCCGGCGATGAACGTCAGGAACGAGACCAGGGCGGACAGGAGGGAGGATACCGCAACCCCCGAGAGGATGAGGGTCTCGGTACGGATGGTCCCCCCGATGCGGGACATGGTGTACACGAGCATCATGGTGCCGAAGCAGGTCACGAATGCAAGTGCTGGCACTTGTATGGCGACGGGTATGAACGAGATGGCGAAGAGCATGCCGACGGCGGCTCCGACGGACGCTCCGGAGGACAGACCGAGGATGTAAGGCGATGCGAGGGGGTTCTTGAAGACAGCCTGCATCGCGCATCCGGATATGGCGAGTCCGGCGCCCACGAAGATCCCTATGGTCACCCTGGGGAGCCCCTCCTCGCGGACGTTCTTGTTGGCGGACCAGCTTGCGTTGCCGAAGAGGGCGTCGAAGACCTCCGAGAAGGAGTAGCTCTTGGTGGCGGAGACCCAGGAGAGATCGAGAAAGACGCAGACCACCGTCACGGCCACAAGGACCGTCAGGGCGATGATCATCGTTGTCAGTCTCATCCTTTCCATGTCAGTTCATCTCCTGATGTAGAACGTTCCCGCTAGGCCGATTACGGTTGCGACGCCGAATCCGGCGAGAGAGTATCCCAGGTAATTCGGATCGTCGGCGAGTGGCGCGGTAGGCACATCCCCGGAGAACAGCTCGGGATACAGTGCGCAGGCGAAGGTCCAGATCCCGTCCTTGCTCTCGGGGTCGAAGTTGTTCCACAGGGGATCCATGACCACGATCTTGACGTCGTTGCCGACCTTGTCCCTGAGTTCCGAGAGCCTCGCGCTAGCCATGCTGCCGTCTGCGAATACGACGGTGTCCGTCCCGTACGTGCCGATGAGGTCCGTGAGGTTGGCGGCATAGGTGGGCTCCTTGGACGCATCGATGGTCACGACGTTTGCTCCAGCAGCAAGTGCCAGAGATGTTCCCAGGGAACCCTTGTTACCCACCTTGAAGGCACCGCCGGAGTAGGTGACGTAGAACGCCTTCCTCTTCTCGGTATCGCCTAGTTCGGAGGCGATATGGTCCTTCACATACTCCATGTCGAACACCACGCCGTCCACCTCGCCTTTCATGGCGAGGGAGACCTGCCTCACGAAATCGACGATCTCGTCATACTCGGTAATCTCGAACCAGATGAGGACGTTCCTGAATCCCGCGGATCTTAGCTCGCTCTCCAGGTTGAGGACGTTGATGCCGGTCGAGGTGGTGCTAGCACTTCCCACGGTGATCATGACCACGTCCTTCTCTTTGTCGAAAGTCCCTCCCTGTTCGGAATCCGCCTTGTCGAAGATCTCGTTCTTCATCGCGGGGATGCTCCACAGGCTTCCGCCGGCGTAGGTCTTCCCCGTGGCGACGTTGTCGTTCAGTTTCTTGAAGCGGCCGTCCGTGGCGACGTTGGAGTACTTGTCGCAGACCACGATGCTGTCCACGTAGCCGAGGTCGATGACGGTCATTGTGAGCCCTTTCCCCACGCTGACTATGTGCTGTGCGGGCTCGTACAGCTTGCAGGTCTTCCCGCGGCCGTCGGTGAGGGTGATGCTCGCCTCTGCGGAGGAATCGTCGGACGCGAGGACCAGAACGGAGGAGAGCAGGAACGCAGCGGAAATGAGGATAGCTAGGTTCCTTGCTCTCATACGTCTGAGGGAAAGAATTTCCGTATATAACGATGTGTACGATTTACAATCTCCGTGTTACCAAATACGTTTTTGAGAAAGGATTCATGCAACCAGGGGATCAACGGAAAATGATGTACCGGGGCGGATGGAATTGAAGATAAGAACTGGCGTCCCGGACGGAATTCGAATCCGTGTCGAGGCCTCGACAGGGCCTCATGATAGGCCGCTACACTACCGGGACGACTGAAACTCCCTATTGGAATGAAGTATATAATGGTGTTGTCGGCACCATTGCCAGTCTGGCAGGGGAACCGAATTCAGTTCACGTACCAGTACTTGCGGCGCATCCTCTCGGCCAGGGAAGGCACCCTGATTTGGACATCTGGGTTAGTCAGATTCTCCACCGCATCCTCGTATGTGAAGGTGTAGCAGATCGCTTCGGAATGCGCCCTCATCTCCTGCCTGTACGGGACGGTCCCTCCCGCAAGGAGGAAGGGGGCGATATCGTGCTCCAATGCGGACCAGTAGCTCGCCATGACGCAGTACTCGGTGTACGCCCCGCAGATGATCGCGCTGTCGTATCCCTTGCTCTTGATGAGGTCGGCTAGGCAGGTGTCCTGGAACGCGCCCATGTGGAACTTGCCGGTGAATTCCCGGGGGACGAGGTCGCGGATCTCCTCGACGAGCCTGTCGTCGGAAGGGCCTTCCTTGTGGCTGCCGATGTGTTTGACGACGAATATGTCGCGGGAGTTCTCGTTGAACGCCTTCACAGTTTTTGCGACAACACCGATGGCCGCATCGTCCTCGGGCGTCCTCGGGCGGTCTTCGTCGAAGAAGCAGTTCTGGAGGTCCACCACTATCAGGCAGATCCTGCGCTCTGATTTCTCGGGGACTCTGTATCCCTTATCGTCAGTCATCTGATTCGCTCCGGGTTATTTCTGGGTCGGTGGAATGAAGCGCCCTGAACTCCTCTTCAGGTATGGGCTCCTGAAGGATTACGTGGGGGCGGCCGTTGTCATCCACTATGAGACAATTCATGCCGTACACGTACTTGACGAGTTCGGGGGTCATGACCTCCGAAGGCGTGCCGATCTTGTAGATGATCCCCGGGGAGGACATGACAATGACCTCGTCGGCGTATTTGCACGAGACGTTGAGGTCGTGGCTGATCATTACGGTGGTGATGTTCTTCTCGTGGGAGATGTCCCTCATCAGACGGGTGACCTCCACCTGGTGTTTGATATCCAGATTGGCGGTGGGTTCGTCGAGGATGAGGATGTCCGGACTCTGTGCCAGACCTCTGGCGAGCGATACCTTCTGGTGCTGTCCCGCCGAGAGTTCATCGAAGTTGCGCATGGCAAGGTGAGTGATCCCCAACTCTTTCAGGACCTCGTACACGATGTGGAGGTCCTCCCTTGTGGAACCCATGCGGCGGTATGGGTGCCTGCCCATCATGACGGTGTCGACAACGGACATGGCGAAGTCATCGGTAGAGAACGCTGGCACATATCCGACAACGGTGGCGAGATCCCTCGTACGGTATTCCGATATCGGTTTATCGTCGATCAGGACGTTGCCCTCGGTCGGTGTGAGGAGCCTGTTGATGCATTTGACGAGAGTGGATTTCCCCACTCCGTTGGGCCCTATGATGCATATCAGCCCGGGCCTGTCGATGGAGAGGTTGATGTCGCGGAGGATCTTCGCTTTGCTGTTGTATTCGAAATACACGTTCTCGAAGCGGAGCGAGGTCATCACCACACCTCCTTCTTCTGTCTGAGCAGCAGCCAGAGGAACATCGGACCTCCGATGAACGCGGTCACCACTCCGACCTGGAGGACGGAGGGGGCTATGATCGTCCTTCCGATGAGGTCGCAGGCCACCATGAGTGTGGCACCGAGGGCGCCCGATGCGGGGATCAGGTACCTGTTATCGGACCCCAGTATCATGCGGCACATGTGGGGACAGACGAGTCCGACGAAACCGATGATTCCGGTGAAGCTGACAACAGACGCAGCGACCAGCGACACGACTAACAGACATATGAGACGGAGCTGTTCAGCGTTGAGACCCAGCGACTTTGCGTTTTCATCTCCGGAGGCCAGAACGTTGATTTTGCTCGAAAGGAGCTCGAGGATGACGAATCCTACGAGAACGAAAGTGAACATTATAGGAATGGTGTTCCAGGAGGAACTGCCGAGCGTACCCACCTGCCATGAATATACGGCAGCAAGATCGTTAGGGTTGGCCATCAGCATCATGACGGTGGTCATGGCGTTGAAGAGATACATGACCGCAATTCCGCACAGGATGATCATCGTGGCAGTCGTCTTCCTTATGCTTGAGATGAGCATGATGAGTGCCATCGGTATGAGTGCGAATATGAACGCGTTCAGGACGATGGCGTAATCGCCTGCGATGATGGTCAGCCCGAGGATGATGGCAAGGGTCGCACCGAACGACGCTCCGGAGGAGATTCCGGTCGTATACGGGTCCGCGAGCGGGTTCTTCATGGTGCTCTGCATGACGGCACCGCAGGTAGCTAGGCCGACACCGGATATTATCCCCGCAATTATGCGGGGCAGTCTGATCTCCCAGATTACAAAGTCCTTGGTGGTGTCTCCAACATCTCCGAAGAGATGGTTCCAGGCGATGACGTACGATTCGAAGAAGCCGATGTCGTACTCCCCGATGGTCATCGAGATTCCCGACACCAGTATGAACGAAGCGACGCATATGGCGATAAAAAGCAGTTTCTTGTAAATGGAGTGGCCGTAGATGGCATTGAACTCTTCTTCGTCGAGAACCCTATCTATGGACTCCGGAGTGAATTCGGTTTCCTGTTTTTCCTTTTTGCAAAACATCTTGGCCAATCCCCAAAGGGAATAGGCGGCCGTGGGGCCGCCTAATGTTTTGGTTCACGCAGTTGCCGCAACGCGGTAGAAGTGCGCGGAGTTGTAGGTGTAGTCGGTAATGTTCGAGCAGTAGTCCTTCAGGTACTCCTGGATGTACTTGTCCACGTTGACATCGGACATGGCATCCGGGAACATCAGCTTGGCTCCAACCATGGTAATCAGGCAGAAGGGCATGTAGTAGTTCAGCCAGCAGACATTGTTGTTGGTGATGGCCGTGGTTGCACCGATGCTTCCCTTCATGGTAGTCACGATGCCGTTGAACTTGTCATCCATCTGCTCCTGGGTCCAGTTGTAACCGACGGTGTACGAGAGGACGATGACGCTGGGGTTAGCCTTCACGATGTTCTCCTTGTACGTGGTTACGGATCCTCCGCTTCCGGTGGTCTTAACGATGATGTCGTTTCCGATGTTGGTAACTCCGGTCGCGGTGAGTGCGGTAGACACTCCGTCGGACTGAGCACCGAACCAGGTGGCGCTGGAGGCGTTGAGCATCTTGGTTGCCTTCGTGTTGACCTTTGCGAGGGCATCGGAAGTAACCTCGTTGATCTTGTCGTTCCACTTGACGTACTTCTGGGCGTTGTCGTCGGCATCGGTGAAGAATCCGAGGGTGAGCGCACCGCTGCAGAATTCTCCCCTCTCCCAGGTGGCGAGGCGGAGAACGGTCTTCTCCCCGTAGGTAGCGGCCGAGGCACTGATGTTCTTCATGTAGGTTCCAGTGGTTCCGGCGAAGATTGTGTCGGCATCGGTCTTGGTGATGGTCTCGAGATTGGGCTCCTTCCTGTCTCCGACAGAGGGGTAGCTGGAGAATCCCTTGTACTTGATGGTGTCTACGTTGATCGCCTGATCGAAGATGTAGTCGTTGAGTGCGACGATCCTGTCGGTGATTCCGAGGTTGATGCAGAGATCGAGTGCCCTCTGGGTGTTGACGATGATCATCTTGTTGACAGGGTAGGTTGCGGGCTGGACCTTGTTGTCCACGGTGATGTAGTAGACGGTGACCTTCTCCTTGTCGGCAGCGGCCTTGCCTGTATTGGACTTCTTCAGGTCGATGAGTTTCTTGACGAATTCCGCATCCGCGGCATCGACCTTGTCGTCGTGGTTGGCGTCAGCCATAAGGTCATACTGTTTGTTCTCAATCAGTTCGTTGATCTTGTCAACGTCTTTGCTGTCGAGATAGTCGTTCTTATCGGCGTTTCCGAGAATCTGGAGCCTGCAGTCGGAGTTGTCTGAATAATAATCATCATTATTCAGCATGAAGACTGCGGCGGCACCGCCGGCTACTACGACTGCAGCGACAACAACGATCGCGATAATTTTCATGCTTGCCATAGTATCAGTTGGATTAATACTCCAAGAGTTTATTTTTCGAGTACTACAAATATGTTTCATTGACTAGCAACAGCTCATCAATCCAATGATTAAGTACAATCGGGCAATTAGAAAAATAAATATTGACATTGTAAAAATTCGACATAAAATTGACACGAGCAATTATTGAATTTTTGATAAAAGTTGTCATTATTTTTTGTTTTGACATTAAATATTGACCTAAAACATCTAATTTACCTGTTTAACAATTGTAGAATGGTTGGTTGTATTTTATGTTGGATTTCTATGCCAACTATAAAATATAGCATTTGGATGATAGACCCAACTCTATGACCTTAAGTCATAACGGGGTTAAGTGATAAAATGAGCAAAATGATAACAATGGTCGCCGCAGTGGTTGCCGTTGTCGTTGTAGTCGGAGCCGGATGCTTCGTTCTTTTCGGAAACGGAAATGACAGCGGATCCAGTGCCGACATCGCGTCTAAACTCCAGATCCGTGGAAACGCGAACGACGACCACACCATTAACAGCGACGATATGGCCATCGTTCAGGATATCATCAACGGAACCAGGAACAAAGACGACTTCCCTCTTGCCGATGTCAATGACGACGGAAAGGTAAATGAGACCGATGTCTCCCTCCTTCAGGACCTCATCGACAGGAAAGAAGGATGCACCGTTTATGTGATATGTCTTGACAGAGATGGAAAGAACACTTCCGTCTCCTGCACCTACCCGCTCCGTAACGTTGTGCCTTACGGAACCAACGTTCAGGAGCCCGTCCTGTATGCTAACGGCGGACAGTATGTGGCCGGATACTTCGTCAGTTCCTATGATGTTGCCGATGCTTCCATCGCAAAAACCGCGGTCAATCTTCACGGAACCACCAGGACCATCAGCGCGACCGCCTGGTCCAACTTCACCAAGCTCGATTCCGATCTCATCTCTAAGGGAGGAGTCGGAGCACTCATCGTGGACTACAGCGGAATCGCCCAGATTACCGCCGCCCGCGCAGACGACTGTGCCAAGGCGGGCATTCCCATGCTTATCTTCTCCTCTGCAGATGCAACCGATGAGACCACCACCGTCCTGACTCTCGGATTCCTCTTCGGAGGTGACTGTGAGAAGCTCGGGGTCAAGTACGCCCAGATCGCATGGGACGTAATCGAGTTCGTCAAGAGCAAGGTCGGAGGATACACCAACGAGCAGAAGGTCACCTACATCTGCTGCACCATGTACATTTACCTCTGCGGAAAGACCTCGACCTTCAACACCACCGCCACCACTGCGGGAGGGTACGCCTACGCGAACGTCAATGCGGACTTCGACGCGGCGACCCCCAAGAACTCCCAAAAGATGGGAGGTACCGAGGCTATGGCGAACTACACTACCGTTGGTAAGGTCATCAACAACCGTTCCATGGATTTCGGACTCGATGCAGACGGTATCAAAGCCATGATCATCGACACCTGGGATCACGACAACGATGGTGTTTCTTCCAAGGTCTACTTCAAGGGGTACGATGATAAGCTCGTCTACGTCAACAACCTGCTCCCCGGAGGAGCCAAGATCGCATACATGGCACACGCGATGTATCCCGACCTGTTCTCCAAGAGCTGGGCCGATGACGTCCTCAAGGACTACATCAACACAGGAACCATGCCCCTCAAGGGACAGACCCTCTCCAGCATCTGCTCGTACATCGATGTGAACGATTACAATGCAGCGATTGCCTGATTGAAAACCGGGGAGGGGAAACCCTCCCCATTACTTGATACAATGGCTGGAACAGAAGAGAGCCTGAGTAAGGGCGAGGTCATAACGGAATACCATCGTCAGATCGCCCGTCGCATTATGCTTTTAGCGGTATGCGTAGTGGGCATCATCCTCTTTGCCGGCCTATTTTCCATCAAGATGTACCCTGAGCTATCGCTCAGCAAGGCATACGAATTGATTTGGAACCACATCCTTGGAAATGAGTATCCTCCCAGGTCTTACGAATGGTGGGCGGACAGAAACCTCTGGAATACTGCCATGCCGCAGGTTGTCGCAGCAATTCTGGCCGGTGCATCCCTGGCGATATGCGGAACCCTGATGCAGGCCATCATGGCTAACCCCCTGGCGGATCCGTACAGCACGGGTATTTCCTCGGGAGCTTGTTTCGGTGCGGTCGCGGCAATCATCGTCGGTATCTCTTTTTCCGGGGTAGCGGGCGAGACCGGGCTAGTGGCCAATGCGTTCCTGGGTGCGATGGTTCCCGCGATAACGATCATCATCATATCGGAGAGGATACGCATGACCCCGGCTACCCTGATTCTTCTGGGTACCGCCATCTCGTACTTCTTCAATGCCCTCATTACGTACATGATGGTGACCACGGATGCGGACACCCTGAAGAGTGCTTACCTCTGGCAGGTCGGGTCTCTGTCGAGCATCGGCTGGGATTCCATGCCCGTGATGGCCGGGGTGACCATAATCGGCTCGATATTCGTCATGCTAGCCACCAGCAAGATGAACGTCATGTCCCTGGGAGACAACAGCGCCATCAGTCTGGGAATCGACGTCCATAAGTTCAGGGTCCTCTGCCTCGGACTTATGGCAATCATGACCGCGTCCATCGTGGCTTTCACGGGAATTATCGGTTTCGTCGGACTCGTCGCCCCCCACCTGGTCAGGTTGGTAATCGGGTCGGATAACAGATTCGTAACGCCCATCTCCATGGCATTGGGAGCTTTGCTGTTGCTCATTTCCAACTACATAGCCTACCTGCTCGCCAACATCCCGGTCGGAGTGGTAATGAGCCTGATCGGAGCGCCTTTGTTCTTCCTACTAATCGTCTTCCAGAGCAAGAGGACGGGGGCGATATACTGAGCACGTCGTCCGAATTCGCCAGGGAATACAGGAGATCGAATTCGAAGAAGGTCCTGTTCATTCTGATGTTCACTGCTCTTGTAGTGGCATCGTTCATACTCACCCTCGGGTTCGGAGTGTATGATATCTCGCTGTCGGATTCGATTTCAACATTCTTCAATCATATTCTCGGAAATCCTGTGAATGAGAGAGACGACTACTACATCTGGGATATCCGTACTCCTCGCGCGATCGGAGCGATAGTGACCGGCGCGGCGCTGGCCCTGGCCGGAGCGGTCATGCAGAACGATTTCAAAAACCCCCTGGCGGAACCCTACACGATGGGAATATCGTCAGGCGCGTTCCTGGGAGCATGTCTGAGCATCATAAGCGGATTCTCCATCCTCCCATTCATCAGCGGCCCTTTGGTGACCATGGCAAATGCGTTCGTGTTCTCTCTGATTCCGACCGCAGTCATCGTGGTCATATCGAAGTTCAAGAAGATGACTCCTGCCGCGATGATTCTCACAGGAATAGCCGTCATGTTCCTGTTCAGTTCGATCTCGCAGGTGCTCATGGTCACGGCCCCCTCCGAGTCCCTGGCGGACGCATACTCGTGGAGGGTGGGTTCCCTCAACAGGGTATCCTGGGACGTCCTCCCCGTTATGGTCTCGGCGACCGTGGTGCTGGGCGTTTCCCTGTATTTCTTCGTCAACAAGCTCAACGTCATGTATGCGGGGGACAAGTCCGCACTCACCTTGGGCGAGGACGCCAACAGGATCCGTATTGCTACGCTGATCATACTGTCGTTCATGACCGCTTCCGTGGTCAGTTTCACAGGGACCATCGGTTTCATCGGACTCGTCGGCCCTCATATCGCGAGGATATTCGTCGGATCCAATAACAGGTATTTCCTCCCCGCTTCGGCGGCTTTCGGTGCGGCTTTCATCCTCCTTGCAGACACCGTCGCCAAGGTTTCCGGTTCCAGCGGACTTCCCGTCGGAGTCATCAGTGCGATGGTCGGCGGTCCGCTGTTCATATGGATCCTCATCCGCCAGAGGAAGAGCGCCTGGGCCTGATCCTCGGAGATGTTCGGCACAACCAATTATACATCGAACACGATACGTTGGGTGTATGGCAACCACAGTCGGCGACTACATGGTCCGCGACGTCGAATACGTTACGCCGGATATGACCATCGAAGAGGTCAAGGAGAAACTTATAGACTCCAATTTCCACGGATATCCCGTGGTGGAGAACGGCTATCTCCTCGGGTACGTCACCGCGAAGGAGCTCCTCCGTTACATGGACGAGCCCAAGGCCAAGCTCCGTTCCAAGATGTCCCGCGGCACCCTGTGCGTCATCCCGTCGATGAGCATCGACGACGCCACCCGCGTGCTTTTCAGATACGGGCTGAGGAACCTCCCTGTCGTGGACGACGAGAAGAGGATCGTCGGCATCATCAGCAACATCGACATCGTAAGGTCCCAGATTGAGAAATCCCGTCCAGGCAAGGTCATGAGCGTCAAGAAGTTCATGGAGGAGCAGAACCACATAACCATCAGGGTGCACAACCACGAGATTCCCATCGACCAGATGATCCCCACGCAGAAGGAGGTCTACATGGACGAGCTCATCGGGAGGCAGTACGAGCTGAAGAGGGGTCTGAACGAGCCGCTCATCGTCATCAAGAGGCACAACGGGTACCTGGTTGTGGACGGCCACCACCGCATCATGGCGGCGAAGCGGCTGGGCCTGAAGACCTTCAACTGCATCGTCCTGGAGCCCAACGACCTCGACGTCCCCCTGGGGCTCGAGACCACCGCCAAGAGATGGGGTCTGAAATCCCTCGACGATGTGAAGATCATCGAGGGTTCCAAGCACCCGTTCATGGAGATCACCACCATGCTGATGCCCAACGAGATCGGGAACAACATCAACAGGATGCTCATGGACAGGATAGAGAACAAGCCCGGACCGGGTGTCCCGAATGTCATCAACCCGAACAGCATGAAGAGGAGCCAGACGAAGAAATCCAGCACTCCCAGATCCGATTCCGGCAAGTGATGTCACTCGCGGAGGGAGGTTATCAGGACAACATAGACACCGTCGTCGCGTCTGAATGCTCCCTTGCACACGCCACATATGGTGCAGAGGAATGTGGGGACTCTACCGCCGCGATCCTCGAACATTTTCGAGATTCCGATTAGGTTGTTTGCGGCATCATCAATCTTGTCGGTGCCGAGTTTGATTTCGAACGCTCCCCATCTTCCGTCGGGCAGCTCCACAATGGCATCTATCTCGTTTCCGTATGAGTCGCGGTAATGGAAGAGTCTGCCTTCGTTGCTTCGGCATACACAAGGAGGTCGCGTTCGCACAAGGCTTCGAACATGAACCCGAAGGCATTCAGATCCTTCATGGCGGTTTCAGGAGTCATCCCTATGGCCGTCATCGACAGCGAAGGATCGGCAAGATGCCGTTTGGGGCTCTTCCCGAGTGTCACAATTGTCTGTTATTTATACAGTGTAAATGCTCTTGGCGTTTTTCAGACACGAGTGAAAGGCAGGTGATGCAAAAAAGAAACCCGGCATCGCTGCCGGGTAAGTTAGTTTCAGTCGTCGCAGCATCCCGCGTTCCTGCGGGCGGCGTTGAGGAGGACCCTCTGCTCCGCGGAAGCGATGATCTTCTTGGTCTTGACGAAGGTGTCGGGGTTCAGGCTGATGCAGTCTATTCCGGTCTCCACGAGGAACTCGCAGAAGTCGGGGTAGACGGAGGGTGCCTGTCCGCAGATGCTGACGTGGTTGCCGTACTTGTGGGCGACCTTGATGAGGTGCTTGATGGCGGCCTTGACGCCGGGGTTCCTCTCGTCGAAGTAGCCCATCTTTCCGAGGATGTCGGAGTCCCTGTCGCAGCCCATGGTGAGCTGGGTCAGGTCGTTGGATCCGATGGAGAACCAGTCGCAGTACTTGCAGAACTCCTCGGCCATGAAGATGTTGACCGGGACCTCCGCCATGAAGTAGAGCTTGAGGTCGAGTCCGCGCTTGAGTCCGACGGACTCCATCATGGCGGTGATCTCCTTGACCTCGTCGATGGTCCTGACGAACGGCAGCATGATGTTGACGTTCTTCATTCCCATCTCGTCCCTGACCTTCTTGATGGCCTTGAGCTCGCACATGAACGCCTCGCGGTAGTTCTCGGAGACGTACCTGGAGCATCCCCTCCATCCGATCATGGGGTTGTCCTCGTTGGGCTCGTAGTTTGCTCCGCCCTTCATGTCGCGGTACTCGTTGGTCTTGAAGTCGCTGGTCCTGAGGGTGACCGGGCGGGGGTAGAATGCCCTGGCGACCTTGCCGACTCCGTCGGCGAGCTTGTCGATGAGCTCCTGGGAGCGTCCGTCGGCGATGACGGCGCAGGGGTGCTCCCCGATGTAGTTGGTGAACAGGAACTCGGACCTGAGGAGTCCGACGCCGTCGCAGGGGAGCTGGGCGATCTCCTCGGCCTTGTTAGGCATGCTCATGTTGACCATGACCTTGGTGCCGGTGATCGGGACCTGCTCGGCGAAGACGGCGGTGGCTGCGGCAGGTGCCGCCTGCTCTGCGGCCTTGCCCTTGATCTCTCCGCGGTAGACGGTTCCGGTGGATCCGTCGACGGTGACGATGTCGCCGTTCTTCAGGGCGGAGGTGGCCTCGCCGGTTCCGACGACGCAGGGGGTTCCGAGCTCCCTGGAGATGATTGCGGCGTGACAGGTCATACCTCCCTCGTCGGTGACGATGGCGACGGACCTGGACATCGCGGGGACCATGTCGGGCATGGTCATCTTGGTGACGAGGACGTCGCCGTCCTTGATGACATCGAGGGACATGCCCTCGTCGTAGATGCATACGCGTCCGGATGCCATTCCGGGGGATGCTCCGAGACCGGTGAGGACGACGTCCCCTCCGTCGATGGGTCCCTCGGAGGTGTTGGCCTCCTTGATCTTGTTGAGCGTGGTGATGGGGCGGGCCTGGACGAGGTAGACGTTCCCTTCCTCGATGCACCACTCCATGTCCATGGGCTTCTCGTAGTGGATCTCGACCTGCCTCCCGATCTCGGCGATCTCGCGGACGTGGGCGTCGTCGATCTTCTGGGCCTTCTGCAGGTCCTCGGGGATGTCGACCTTCACGAGCCCTCCCTTGGGGCCGCGGGCGTACTTCCACTTCTGGGTGGAGAACCTGCGGTCGGTGATGTCCATCTTGACCTTGTCGATGGTGTAGGTGTCGGGGGTGATCTCGCCGCCGACGATGGCCTCGCCGAGGCCGTATCCGCCCTCGACGATGATGTTCTTGGCCCCGTTGTTGGGGTTGACGGTGAACATGATCCCGGAGAACTCGGAGTTGACCATCCTCTGGACGACGACCGCGAGCTTGACCTCCTCGTGGGAGTAGCCCTGCTTCTCCCTGTAGGAGATTGCGCGGGCGGTGAAGAGGGAGGACCAGCACATGATGATCTTCTCGTAGAGCTCGGTGAGGGAGGCGACGTTGAGGTAGGTCTCCTGCTGTCCTGCGAAGGATGCGTCGGGGAGGTCCTCGGCGGTCGCGGATGACCTGACGGCGACGAAGGTCTTCTGCTTGCTGCTGCCGCAGAGGATCTTGTAGTTGTCCTCGATGTCCTTCTTGAGGGCGGCGGGGATCTTGGACTTGTCGAAGATGGCCCTGATTTTCTCGGAGGCCGCGACGAGGGAATCGTCGGAGTTGGGGTCGATGCCCTTGATTTCCTTCATGATCTTGGGCATGAGCTTGTTGGCGTTGACGAACTCGTCGTAGGAGACGGTGGTCAGCACGAAGGCGTGGGGGACGGGGAATCCGGAAGAGGTGAGCTCTCCGAGGTTCGCACCTTTACCTCCGACGATGGGCACGTCGGTGACACGCAGTTCGTTAACATCGATGATTCTCTTTGTAGTGGTGGTCTCGTCCATATGAACCGACTTCCTTTTGAAGGCGTTTTTCGGGTCTAGCCCGTGGGGTTTATGCTCTCGAATTTGCATGGAGTATATTAGGAGATATGCCGAAAAATAAAGGGTTGTATATAAGCAAAGCAACATATGTTGCATAAATTTCGTGGATTGTACGAAACCGTGCAGAACATGGGCATTCCCCGCACATCGGGGGACATCCAGTACCCTGTTTTTTTGATAAGTTTTCTACAATAATATTTAAGACTGCCTTAACTTTTTACGAAAATCGCAAAAATTTGCATATTGAAAAAATGGAAAATGCAGAATTTCGGATGATTTTTTCATGAATACGGTAAATGCTCTACGATATTCGTAAAAAATCCATACAAGAGTTTAAATGCTATGTGCCGATGTTCGTACGGTTCCCATGGATACAGAAATCTGTTGGCACGGAAGAGGAGGTCAGGGAGTCGTTACCGCTAACGAGATCCTTGCCGAATCCGCCATTTATTCTGGAAAGTATGTAAAGGCATTCCCCGAGTTCGGACCCGAGAGGATGGGTGCTCCTATCAGGGCGTTCGCCCGTATCTCCGACACCCCTGTCAGGGTCCACACCCAGGTCTACGAGCCTGACATCGTCATCGTCATCGACCCCACCCTCATCGGAAAGGTCGATGTCGCAAAGGGTCTGAAGAAAGGAGGGTTCATCCTCGCAAACTACGAGGGCACCTCCGCAGAGCTTCAGAAGGCCATCGGCACCACCGCCGAGTGCCATGCCGTCAAGGCATCCAAGATCGCCCTCGAGGAGATCGGAAAGCCCCTTGTCAACACCTCAATGCTCGGAGCGCTCATCAAGATCCGCCCCATCATCTCCTACAGCGAGATGGAGGATCACATCACCGATAAGTTCACCGGGAAGCTCTCCGACAAGCTCATCGTGAAGAACCTTACCGCCCTCAAGAGGGCATACGACGAGGTCGAGTGAAATGGTCAACCTAGCCGATTACAAGGAAATGATTATCGGAAGCAGGGTCATCGAGCCCGGAAACTCCGAGAAGTTCCGCACCGGTGACTGGAGATCCCAGGTCCCGGTCATCGACAAATCGATCTGCATCAGCTGCCTCAGCTGCTGGATTGACTGCCCCGACAACTGCATCGTCGTCGACGAGGACGGACTCGTCGACGTCAAGACCACCCACTGCAAGGGATGCGGGATCTGCTCCCAGGTCTGCCCCAAGGATGCCATCACCATGAAGGAGGACATCGCATGAGCAGCAAGGTCGGAACCGACATCGCAATCAACGGAGACGGAGCGGTCGCCCTCGCATGGAAGCAGATCAACCCCGACGTCGTCGCAGCTTACCCCATCACCCCTCAGACCATCATCGTCGAGGACTTCTCCAAGTACGTCGCCAACGGAGAGGTGGACACCGAGTTCATCGACGTGGAGTCCGAGCACTCCGCGCTCACCCTCTGCTCCACCTCCAGCTCCGCAGGGGCAAGGACCTTCACCGCAACCGCGTCCCAGGGTCTCGCCTACATGTGGGAGATGCTCCCCATCACCGCCGCCATGCGCGTCCCGGTCATGATGGCCGTCGCCAACAGGACCGTCTCCGGACCCATCAACATCAACAACGACCACGGGGACGTCATGTCCGCAAGGGACACCGGATGGCTCTCCATCTTCGCGGAGAACGTCCAGGAGGCCTATGACATGAGCATCATCGGCCCCAGGATCGCAGAGCACCACGAGGTCCAGCTGCCCATCCTTGTCAACCTAGACGGATTCATCCTGACCCATGCCATCGAGAGGATGACCCCCCTCGACACCCAGCATGTCAGGGACTTCGTCGGCGAGTTCAAGCCGCTGTACCCCCTGCTCGACACCGACCACCCCGTCACCCACAACCTGATGGACGGTCCGCTGTTCTACTTCCCCCACAAGTACCAGATGGTCGTCGCCATGAACAAGGCGCTCGACGTCGCAAGGGAGGTATTCGCCGAGTTCGCCAAGATCTCCGGAAGGGAGTACCACATGGTCGAGGAGTACCGCTGTGACGACGCGGACTACATCGCCATCGTCCTCGGATCCAGCTTCGGAACCATGAAGCAGGCCGTCGACAACCTCCGCGACGAGGGAATGAAGGTCGGAGTCGCCATGCCCAGGGTCTACCGCCCCTGGCCCGCCGACGAGATCGCCGCCCTCTGCAAGGGAAAGAAGGCCGTCATCGTCATGGACAGGCACCTCAGCATCGGAGCCTACGGCCCCATGTTCCCCGAGGTCTGTGCATCCATCGCCGTCAACGGCAAGATGCCCGAGATGTACAACTTCATCTACGGACTCGGAGGAGCCGACACCATGGTGTCCGACTTCATGTCCGTGTACAAGACCGTCGAGGCGGGCAAGGCAAACACCATCAACTATCTGGGGGTGAAGGAATGAGCGCACCTCTTACACTCAAGGAACTCAACAAGGACATTCCCGACAGGCTCGCCAGCGGACACAGGCTGTGCGCAGGATGCGCCGAGGGAATCATCGCAAGGCAGATCCTCATGGGAACCGACAAGGACGTCATCGTGTCCTGCTCCACCGGTTGCTTCGAGGTCTCCACCACCATCTTCCCCTACACTTCCTGGAACGTCCCCATGATCCACACCGCCTTCGGAAACGGAGCGGCGGGATGCGCCGGGGTCGAGACCGCATACAGGTCCCTCAAGAGGCAGGGCAAGATCGACAAGGACATCAAGTTCGTGAACTTCGCCGGAGACGGTGCCACCTACGACATCGGACTCCAGGCTCTCTCCGGTGCTATGGAGAGGGGACACGACATGCTGTTCGTCTGCCTCAACAACGAGGCGTACATGAACACCGGTATCCAGAGCTCGTCCGCGACCGCCAAGGGAGCCAGCACCACCACCTCCTGGAACGGCGCGGTCGCCTACGGTAAGAAGGAGGCATCCAAGGATGTCACCGCGATCATGGTCGCCCACAACATCCCCTATGTCGCGCAGGTCGCCCCCCACAACTGGAAGGACCTGGTCGGCAAGGCGAGGAAGGCGTTCGAGTGCGGAGGCCCGTCCTTCATCAACGCACTGTCCCCCTGCCCCCGCGGATGGAGGTTCGACTCCAAGGATACCATCAGCATCTCCAAGCTGGCGGTCGAGACCTGCGTCTGGCCCCTCTTCGAGGTCGTCGACGGAGAGTACGCGCTCTCCTCCGAGTCCCAGAGGATCGCCGACGGAAAGGTCGAGAAGAAGCCGATCACCGACTGGATCGATGCCCAGGGCCGCTTCAAGCACCTCAAGGACGAGCGCTGGTCCAACATCGTTGAGGAGATCCAGGCGGACGTCGACAAGCGCTGGAACAAGCTGCTGAAGCTCTGCAGTCTCTGAAACTTCTTGGCCTTCGGGAGACCGGAGGCTTTCATTTACATAAGTGCCAGATCCGTCGGTTCCGTTATTGTTACGAGGGAACATGCGGATATTGTCCCGTCCCCAACATCAGATATATGATTAAATCCATCGGGGACCCAATGCGTGTGGATTTCTTCCAGAACAGCAGTCTCGACGAGGTCAGAGTGACCGTCCAGGCACCGTCCCGTTCCGTGGAGGTGGATGACCTGATAAGCCTGATCGAGGGTTTTTCCATGTCCCCCATATCCGGTTATTCGGACGGGTCCGTGGTCAAGATTGCGAAGAAATCCGTCATCCGCTTCTACTCCAGGGACAAGAGGGTGTATGTGGATACGTTGGAGGGCTCATTTTCCGTGAAGAGCCCCCTGTATCAGCTCGAAGAGGAACTTCCGAATAACTTCGTGAGGATATCCAATTCCGAGATTGTAAACATCGACAAGATCCTCAGGCTGGACATGAATCTGGCCGGGACCATCAGGATCCATCTGGAGGGGGATATCGAATCGCGCGTCTCCAGGAGATATCTTTCAAAGGTGAAGGGGGTGCTGATGTGAACGAGATTGAAAGGATGGTTCTGAGGGCGGGGCTCATAGGGATAGTCCTCGGCATGATCATGTGTAACGGCATCACCATCGCGTTTACTTCCGGAGAGACAGGTCTGGCACTTGTGGCTCCAAGGCTCGAGGAGGAGTTCGGTCTGGCAGCAGCCTTCATCCTCCAGACTATCGTTTCGGGAATCCTCGGTTTCGTCATGTTCGCCACCACCGCAGTCTATTATTCGGAGAGGTTCAGCATCCTGTCCGCGACACTCATCCACGGATCCATCGCGATGGTGTCGATGGCCCTGGTGAGCTATTTCCTCTGGTGGACGGACCGCACCGTAAAAGGAACGCTGCTGTTCCTGCTGTTCATCCTCATGATCTATCTGCTGATATGGTTCTCGATAACCCTGTCGTTCAAGATTCGGGTAGATCAGATTAACAGGGCCATCGAGGAGCGGCGTTCCGGAAAGCGGTGAAGCCCAGCCGTCCGTCCTCTGAAAACTGCCGTCCGTCGGCCGGTAGTCGGTTTGGTTTATTAATTTCGGTCTGGATTGTTTTCACGCATACTTTAAAGGTGATAACAGTGCGGAAAACGCTACCTTTTGTTATAGCCGCCGCGATGCTGCTGGCCGTGTTTTGCGTGCCATCGGCGGATGCGGACGGAGAATCGCTCTGGGTGAACGGAGTCGATGTTATCAACCATCCGGAATCTATGCCTGCCGGATGCACATACGACCCCGGATCCAACACCCTGACATTGAACGGAGCAAATCTTACGACATCTCATGTCGCGCCGTTCCTGACGCAGGGGACTCTCGGTGCGGTCATCTTCGATGACCGCGACACCGCCCTTGTGCTGAATGTTGTCGGCAACAGCAATGTGATCAACAACTCCGCAAGCGGCGAAGAGAACGGGATCCAGGTTGCGGGCAATCTGACCATAACCGGGTCAGGCAGTCTGTCTGTATCTGCTAGCAACGGGGTGTGCGGTATTTTCACTGTGGGTTCGCTGACATTCAACGGACCAACCGTTACCATTGCAGCAGGATCCCTCCCCGTCTGCGGAAACAACGGAATTGTCATCAGCGCGGGAACCGTCAACAGTTCCCTCGACAGCAACAACGGCATTACGATATCCGGTTCATCCACAGTCAATTCTGGCGGAATCGAAGCCACAAGCGGTATAATTTCCATCGAAGGCTCGGCCGCGGTCGAGTCTTCTGTGATTACGACCGGAACCGGCGGATTGTCAGTTTCCGGATCCGTTACCGTGAATGTAACGAATATGAATATTGGAGAAGCACCGTCTGCCAATTCCAATTTCAGCATGAGCGGAGGGACCATCAATGTGGCCGCGAACGGATACATCGATGTGAACGGGAACATAACAATGTCCGGCGGTTCCATAGTATTCGCGGGCGGACATCCCGGAGTTTCCCTGGGAGCCTATGGAACACCCGAATCGGATGGAACGGTCACCCTTACGGGAGGTTCCATAACGGTCAACAATGCCGCTGCAGGAATCATATTCATTGCCGCCTCTGACAACAGCCCTCCCAGCGCCACACCCATATTGACATACGAGGGAGCGAACCCGCTCAACAACTTGGCGTTTGACGACAATCAGCTGACCGTGATTCAGGCCGGATCCGCATCGATAAGCTTCCCGGCGGTCTCCCACACCATCTCCTTCAACGCCAACGGCGGAACGGGAACGATGGCCAACGTCGAGAACACCACCGGGTCCTACACACTCCCCGCCAACGGATTCACCGCTCCCGCCAACAAGGCGTTCAAGTGCTGGTCCGTCGGAGGGGTCGAGAAGAACGTCGGCGACGTCATTACCGTGACCCAGAATGTCGAGGTCACCGCAGTCTGGCAGGATTCCTCATCGCCCGCCCCTGCCCAGACTTTCACCGTCACTTTCGACGCCAACGGCGGAACCGGTGAGATGGCCCCAGTGGCCGACGTCAGCGGCGAGTACACCCTTCCCGCCAACGGATTCACCGCTCCTGCGGAGAAGACCTTCAAGTGCTGGTCCGTCGGCGATGCGCAGTTCAAGGTAGGCGAGAAGATCAATGTGGCCGCAAACGTCACCGTGAAGGCCGTCTGGAAGGATGTTCCCGCTCCCGAGCCAGCGTACGCCTCCGATACGGTTGACGGCAAGGCCGTCTACAAGAACGAGATCGCCGCTGCCACCGATACCGATGTCTCGGGAATCTTCACCGCAGCCAAGGGCGCAAACGGAGCAGTAGACGTGAAGATCGGAACCATGGACATCTCCTTCGATTCCGCGGCCGTCTCCGCAATAGGGGGAAACACAGTCTCCCTCAAGGCCGAGATGAAGACCGAGGGCCTGACCGTCCCGGATGCCAAAGCAGTTATCGAGGTCACCCTCGACGGCGCCCTGTTCGCAAACGGAACCGCGAAGGTCACCGTACCCTTCACGCAGGAGGTCCCAGAGGGGAAGGAGCTCGTCGTCTACTTCATCAACGGCGACACCAAGGAGAAGATGGATGCGACCTATGAGAACGGAAAGGTCGTATTCACAACCAACCACTTCTCCACTTACGCGATCGTCTTCGAGGACGAGTCCGACGACACCCTCATGTGGATCGAGGTCGGAATAGTCGCAGCTCTCGCCGTGATCGCGATCTCCGTCCTGCTGTACCTCCAGTTCAGAAGGAAGGCCTGAAACCTTACAAAAACAGGGCCTTCGGGCCCTTTACTTTTGCATCCTCATATCAGAAATGCGATGACGCATCCGATCGTCGCGCCGATGAGGGACGTGGAGCAGTTGACCGTGTACTTGGACATCCTCCCCTTGTTCTCGAAGAGGGCTCCGAACAGGCTGTCAAATATGTTCCCCATGATCCCGGCAAAAGCCGGAATCAGGAACCTGACGTCGAGGTCCTGCATCACCAGCGAGAACGCGACGAAGGAGAACAGCAGTGCCGAGGCGGCGGAGACGAACATCCCGAAGCGGGAAATCCCCCCGTTCAGGCCGACCTCGCAGGGTTTCAGGGTGGTGATCATGTACACCCTCTTGTCCCTAACGCCGATTTCGGATGCTACGGTGTCCGAGCAGGACACGGCAAGGGCGGATACGAATGCGACGGTCTGCTCGAAGCCGGCACCGTCGGTAAAGAAGTAAGCCAACGCGATCACGGTCGGGATGGTCCCCACGCCGAGGATGTTGAGGGTGGAACGTTCACCCCTCTTCCCTTCCTGGAGGCCCTCCTCGGATTTCTTCTTGAAACCGATCTTCGTGGAGGCGAAGGCGATCGCGGGGAAAGTGAAGAACGCCAGTGTCCACCAGATCCCTGCCGCGGCACCGATTGCGGTGGCCATGAAGAAGGAGACCACGCAGGCACCGGCGGTCATCAGGTTGACCTTGTAGGAGAAGATGCACAGAGCTACCACTATCGCGATGATGACGATGAACTCTGCCAGTACATCCATTGCACGATGATGGCCTTAGCGTTATAAAAGTTGTTGAGAGGTTTTCACCTTATGCGTTCAAGGAGCGCGGCGGCATCGGAAATGCACTGTGCGCGGTCGGTCTGGGGAAGATACATAACCTTCCCCTGGGGGTAGAGTGTGACCTCCTTCCCCTCCCACATGAAGACGAGGAGCATCTCGTCCTTCTCCTTGATCTCGCAGCCTTCCGATTCGAGGATGGCCGCCGCCTTGTCGAGATCGAGATCGAGGATGTCGGCGGAGATCGCCATCAGTGCCTTTCCCCCGCACAGGCGGGCGGTCGTGAACCTCATCTCAGAGCCCTCAGAAGGATCTCGGACTCCTGGCGGAACTCGTCCAGAGAGGACATGTTATCGATCATGAAATTGGACAGTGCCAGAACGTTGCCGAGGCCCCAGGAGAGCTCACGGGTGTCGCGTGCCTGGAACTCCTGTTCGTCCTTGGGTGCGTCATCCCTTCCTCTCAGCTTGAGGCGTTCGAAGCGCACGGAGGGGGAAGCATGGATCCCGACGACGATGATGTCCGCGCCGAGGTTTCTGAACTCTGCGATCTCATCGAGACTGCGGCATCCGTCGATAAGTGCCAGACTGTTTCCCTCGGCCTTGGCCATGACCCTTTTCGCCCAGATGTCGGTGCCGTGGAGCTTCCTCTCGTTCCCTGCGAACTCCCCCACGGACATACCCCTATCATTAGAATCGGAGGCGGCGTAGGCCTCACGGACCACGTCCCCCATGCGGAAGAAAGGTATGTCTAGTCCGGCGCCGACCTGGAGGAACTCCTCTTTCCCGGCCCCGGGCATCCCGGTGACGACGATGAGCTTCATATCAGGTTGTCCGAGATGTTGATCAGGACGCGGTCGCAATACATGCAGCGGAGCCTCGGGGGGTTCCTGCTCTCGACGTAGAACTGCGGTGAGACGGGCTCGCCCTTGTTGGTGATGCAGTTGGGATTGCTGCACTTAACCAGGCCGACAACGGTGTCGGGGAGCTTGACCTGGCTCTTTTCTGCTACATAGTAGTCACGGATGATGGAGATGGTGGCATCGGGCGCGATGAGAGCGATCTTGTCGGCCGCGTCGGGGTCCAGCTCCATGTCCTCCAGCTTCACGATATCCTTCCACTTCATGCCATGCTTCTCGGTGGCGACACGCATGGCGATGGAGATGGTGGAGTCGATGGTGTCCTCGCTGACTCCGAGGATCTTCAGGACGTTCAAGGCCTGTCCCGCCTTGATATGGTCTATGACGGTACCGTTCCTGATTGGGGGGATCTTGATTTCTGACACGGGTTCGCTCATTCGATATCACCTCCGAGGATCGCGCAGAGTATGGCCATCCTGACGGGGACTCCGTTGAACGCCTGCTGGAAGTAGCGGGCGTGGGGCGTGGAATCGACCTCGGTGGCGATTTCGTTGACCCTGGGCAGAGGGTGCATGATTATCATGTCGTCGCGCGCGCTCCTCAGCAGCGCGTTGTCGATGCGGTAGGTGCCTGCGACCTTCTGATACTCGGACGGGTCGGGGAACCTCTCCCTCTGGATCCTGGTGACGTACAGGACGTCGGTGTCGGGGATGACCTCCTCGAGGTCGGCGGTCTGCTTCCTCATGCAGCCCTTCTCCTTCAGGCGGGCGGTGATGTCCTCGGGCATCTGGAGGCTGTCGGGGGCGACAAGGGTTAGATTGACCCCGAACATGGTGAGCGCCTGGGCGAGGGAGTGGACGGTGCGTCCGTACTTCAGGTCGCCGACGAGGGTGACGTTGAGTCCGTCAAGGGATCCCTTGGCCTCCTCCATGGTGAAGAGGTCGAGCAACATCTGGGTGGGGTGGCTTCCGGCTCCGTCTCCGGCGTTGATGACAGGGTTCTCGGAGACATCCGCGGCGAGCCTCGCGGCACCTTCGAAGGGGTGGCGGAGGACGATGGCGTCGCAGTACGCGTCGACCATGCGGATGGTGTCTGCAAGGGTCTCGCCCTTGGCGATGGAGGTCATAGACATCTCGGAGACGTCGATGACATCGCACCCAAGCCTGTAGGCCGCGCTTTCGAACGACAGTTTGGTCCTGGTGGAGGGTTCGAAGAACAGGTTGCCGAGGATCTTGCCGTCCAGGGCCCTCTTCACCTTCTCTCCTTTAGCGTAGGGAACCATCTTCTTCGAGAGAGCGAGAATGCTCTCGATGTCATCCCTGCTGAGGTCACGGATAGACACGAGGTCCTTGTCATAAAAGTCCATGTTATGGGATAGTGAATAACGACGATTTAACCATTGACCCGCGCACTTGCAATGTTCGGATAAAACGCATAATCCATTACGCAGATATTCGCGCAGGAGGCCTGTGAGTTGGTGTTGGAGATCCCGTATCTGGTCGGCCTCTACGAGGGCGAGCGGCCCGACAGGCAGAGGAAAGTATCCTCCGAAAAGAAAGGCATCCGCAGCCTGTTCAGCAAACACTGGTTTCCCGATTCCGTTTGGGAACATTCATTCCATTGTTTCACGATTTGTTCATCAAGCGATGTGGCGCATCGGGCGCTGTTTCGGAACACGATCCCCTGTTGACGGCCGATGCACTTCTGAAGATATGTACCAAATGTTCGACTTTCTTTGATCCCCAAGGGTTTCGGCCGTATAGTGCCCGCGCACACGTGCGCGAACACGTCACCTTTATAGGCAGAGGGGTGTTGTAAGGACGTTTACCATGCTGGATGTCATGAGCAGGTCTCAGTGCGGAAGGGTTTGTGTTTATTCGGACGGAGAGGTCACCCTCAGGACCCCTGCCGTGCTCAGGGCCGGTGCCGAAGGTCCCACCGGGATAGTTGTCGGAGACAAAGGACGCACCGTGAGGATTGCTGGGAACGAGGTCTCCGTCGATCCGGAACTGCTTACATCCGCAGGATCTGGCACTGTTGCTCAGCCACTCACCAGGGGCAAGGTCACTGTGCTCCGCCTTCCCGTCACCGGGGACGAGATCATCCCAGATGACTCCGAGATAGTGGTCGTTCCCAACGCCTTCGAGGTCAAGGAGGACTTCAGGCGCATGGTAGACCAGGTCATGAAGGCTAGGAACGCAGCCGGATTCGGACGTCTCCTCGTCATGCTCGGAATCGCCGAGCCTTCCAACGCCGCATTCCTCGCGTACATGGGCGTCGACGTAGTCGATGACGGGTTCTGCAACGTTGCCGGCATGAACGGCATCCTCACCCTGCCCGAGGCAAAGATGGCCATCGGGAAGGACTGTACCTCCGAGAACGCGGAGGAACTGGAGAGGGAGATCTCCAAGATCGCATCCTTCATCGGGGCCCAGAGGCTCAGGGAGCTCGTCGACCAGAGGTCGTTCTCAGACTCAGATCTTGTCGCCGCCCTCAGGATATTCGATGCCGACGGTTATGATTACCAGGAGGAGTGCTTCTCCGTCACCGGTGTCAGGTTCAGTTGCAACACCGTGCAGGCCCTTCGCCGCCCGGATATCGCGCGCTACGAGAATAGGATGCGCGACCTCTATTCTCCCCCGAAGCACAAGAAGGTCCTCCTTCTCCTGCCCTGCAGCGCGAAGAAGCCCTATCACATCTCCAGGACCCACAGGATGTTCGCCTCCGCGATCCACACTGCGCAGCATGACACCCTCGTCCACGAGGTCATCGTCACATCCCCTCTCGGCATCGTCCCCAGGGAGCTCGATGCCATGTATCCCGCCAACTCATACGACATCCCCGTCACCGGCGAGTGGAAGCCCGAGGAGAAGGACAGGATAAGGAGGATGCTGAAGGACCTCGTCTCCAAGGGGGGCTACGAGAAGGTCGTCTCCCACATGGGGGAGGACGATGAACTCGTCCGCGACCTCTTCCCAGACATGGTCTCCACATTCGTCGGAGATCCCGTCTCCCCCGCATCCCTCGATAACTTAGACAAAGCTCTGAGGGAGGCCGCCAAGGGGTACGAGAACCTCTCGTGGAACGCCGACCGCGATGCCACCGTGCGTTCCGCGCTCACCTATCAGTTCGGCCCCGAGATCGCTGACGCGATCATGGACGCGAACACCGTATCCATGGGCAAGTATCCTTACTGGAAGGTGTTCAGGGTCGATCCCGAGAACCCGAAGAAGAAGACCCAGATCTGTATGATGTCCGCAGAGAGGGGAATGTTCTCACTTTCCCCCGAGGGCGCACAGATCCTGGTCGACCTGGGCTACCATCTGGTCGAGACCGTCGACGACTTCGCCGTCAAGGGAAGCCTCTACGCCGTCGGTGTGAAGAAGGCCGACCACGGCATCCGCATCGGCGACGAGGCAGTGGTCGTCTACAACGGACAGCTCAGGGGAGTGGGAGTCGCCATGATGTGCGGACGCGAGATGGAGCAGGCCAGGAGAGGCGTGGCCATCAGGATGCGCCACGCAGTCTGAGCGAGATTCGGCAGATTCGGGCAGATTCGGCGACCCCCTTGGGTTCCGATTATATACCGTTCCCGACGTAGTAGTAATCAGAGGGAAACACAAGCATCCCCAATGCGTGTACAATCCCTTCGGTCCGGGTCTACCCATCCTATCCCAATTCTCTACCCGGGCCGAATCCCATCTCATACCTTCCTGGAAAGACCCAGAAGGCAGACGATTATGCCCGCTGCGAATGCGGCGTATGCCCCGAACGAGGGGTCCACGGAGTAATGGTTCCTCAGCTCGATGAGGAAGAAGAACGCCATGACCGTCATGGTGAGGCCCATCGGGATGATAAGGAACCTGTAGCGCCCGGAGACTATCACGGTACCTGCCACGGCGGATGCTAGAGAGACCGTGACCGGTGCGAAGCGCAGAAGGTCGGAGCCGGGGCCGTGAAGGGAATCGTCTACGAGGAGAGCGAATCCCGTGGTGTCAGGTATCCAGAAGAAGAACAGGGACATCAGTCCGATACCGCAGACGGCCACAGAGACTGTGAGGAATATCTGGTAGATGCTTGCCTCGGCGGTCCTCCCGGTCCTTACCTCGGTCTCCTCGGCAGGCTGTTCCTGGAGGAGGTCGTCCCTGAGCTTCCTGCTGATGAGATGGCCGCATTCGGTACACGATCTCGCATCATCGGGGAGCATGCATCCGCATCTCGGGCAGAACACGCTATCAGGCTTCCCGGTGTTCCCTCACCATGTTCTTGTGCGACATCTTCATGGACCAGATGCTGACGGCGAGTCCGACGGCGAGCGTACAGATGCAGGCGAGGATGTGCATCAGGCCGTCGACCTTGTCGGCCGAAGTGAACAGCAGGGCGGCAAGGGAACCGATAGTCAGTCCGAGGATGAGGAACATCATGGTGCGGTGGTGGTGGTCGAGGGCATAGTGGATGACCTTGGAGAACAACAGTGCGCCGGCGAGGATTCCAAGCATCATGCATCCGATGAACGCCACATCGACATCGCCGACGGCCGCCGTGAACGCGGCGAACAGCCCGAACACGATGAGGATGGTTGAGTGGCTGATTCCGGGTACCAGGGCGGAGATGGCTACGACCACCCCGATGACGAACATGACTGCGTATCCGTAGCTGTCGTGAAGGAGCTCGACGTCGCCGCTGGATATCTCCAGCAAGTCGACGGCGATCATGGATCCCATGGCGATGATTCCGATGATAAATGCCAGCATGTTGTGGGCGGCCGGTTTCTCGCAGCTGCTGGTGGCGGTTAGCTTGTAGAGGGCGGGGATCTGCCCGGCGATGAGACCGACGAAGAACATCAGGCATTCCGCGGGATATCTGTCCATCGCCTCGTTCAGCAGCTTGGCGGAGATGACGGTACCGACGATCCCTCCGATCAGGAACAGGATGATGAACCAGAAATCCGCCTTGATGTAATAGTGGAGCTTGGCGAGGTCGCGTACGAGCCTCTCGTAGATTCCGAAAAGGACCGCGAGGACGGCACCGCTGATCCCGGGCAGCATCGCGGCGATACCGATGATGATGCCGATCGGGAGCATCTTGAGGAGACCCTTCTCGGGTTTGGAATCCATGATGGTGCCATCCAATCTAGGTATATATTGGCCTCGACAAGGCAGGGAAAATGACGCCCCCGACAGGGGGCCGGAATGAGTTTACTTCTTCACGGAGGCCAGGGCCTTCTCGTTCTCCTTGGACCATCCCTTCCAGATGTTGAAAGTATTGTCCTCGGGGACCTGCAGGTCATCGAGCAGGAAGAACTTCGCGTGGAGGTTCTTCGCGAGGGTCTTGGGGATGTCGTTCTTGGTGTATCCGAGACCGGTATCGATGACGATCCAGTCGGCGTTGGGGATATCGATGTGCTCGGAGATCTCCAGCGCCTCCTCGATGGGGGTCTTCCTGAAGTCCAGGGCCTTGGTGGCCTTGCCGTCGGTCAGGAGGACGATGTGGCACCTCTCGTCGGGGTGTTTGATCGAGTAGGGCAGCATGTAGTCGTAGACCTTCATCAGCGCGGCGCTGAGAGGGGTCCCGGTACCGACCGCGATCTTGTCGATGATCTGTTCCAGCTGCTCGGTGGCCCTGGAGGGCTGCATGATGAGGTCGATCGCCTCCTCGTTGAAGGTCATCAGTCCGACCCTGTCGCGCTTGACGTAGTGGGTCTGGAGCATGGACTCAATGGCGGCCTTGACCTTCGCCATGCGGTTGCGGATGATCAGGGACCCGGACGTGTCGAGCAGGAACAGGAAGGTGGATGTGATCTGCTTCTCCCTGACCTTCTCCCTGAGGTCCTGCTTCTCCAGTTTGATACCTTCCTCCCCGGGCTGCTTGCGGGCCCTCTGGTAGGGCGCGGCGGCGCGGATGGTGGCGTCGAAGGCGATGTCGGAGCAGTTGCCCTCGGGCAGTCTTGCGCGGACGTACTTTCCGTTCCTGTCCTTGGACTCGGCGTACATCCTCTTGGCGACCTCGTCCCCCTGGCGGAATCCGTTGCTGTCCTCGGCCTCCATGATGTCGAGGACCTCGAACTTCTCGGCCGCCTTGGTGATGACCTGCTTGACCTCGTCATCGTTCATGAAGCCGTCCCCGATCTGCACGACCTCCACGCCTCCGGAGCCTTCCGCCCCTGGCTGGAGCTCGATGACCTCGGGCTTCTTGTCGTGGTTGTCGACGTTCTTGGTGAGCTTCCTGAGCTTGCCGAGCCTGTCCTCCCCCGTCTGGATGGGGGTGTAGTTCTTCTTTTTCTCCTTCAGGTCCTCGGCGGAGACGGTACGGCGGTGGTCGAGGCAGAGGACGGCCGCATTGGCAACGTCGTCATCGGTGACCCTCTTCCTTCCGGCAAGCGCCGCGAGGGCCTTGGCGGTGTGGGCGGTAGAGATCGCCCCCCTGCATCCCTTGACGCCGAGGAGCTTGCAGATCCTGGAGATGTTTCTCATCTTCTCCTGGGCGATTTTTACCTCGGGAAGCAGCTTCCTGGCACTCTTGATCTGGTTGGCGACCGCTTTGTCCATCTGCCTGTACTTTTTGATGTCCAGGGTGTCGTCCTCCAGGGCGAGGTTCCTCCTGAGGACCTCCATGCTCATGGGGAAGTTCTCCTCGTCGTCCTTGCGGGGCCTGCGCATTGTGACGCAGATGTCGAAGCAGTCGGAGACGTGGGAGTCGAAGTGCTTCCTGGACGAATGCATGGATGCGATGACGGTGGTGCTCACCCTGTACTGGGTGGAAACGTTCTCCCTCTCCACCCTGACGGTCCCGTCGACCACGTCGTCCATCAGCCCCGTGAGGAGGTTGGGATCGAACAGGTCGCAGTCGTCCAGGTATAGGTAGTTCTTGTTCGCCCTGAGGAGTATGCAGTCCCCGAGCTCCACCTTCCCGGTGGCCACGGCGTGCTCTAGGTCGATGGACCCGAACAGCTGTTCGTCGGTGACGTTGAGCGGGACGTTGATAAGCTTCTTCCCCGGGTCGATGCTCATGATGGAGCGGGCGAGGACGGTCTTGGCCGTGCCGGAGGCGCCCTTGAGCATGACGGCCCTGATGCTGGGGCTGACCGCCGCCACCATTAGCGCGGTCTTGGCGGGCACGTTTCCGTATATCGCAGAGAACGGGAGCGAGTTGGGCTTCAGGCTATCTTTCTGAGGCATTCGCGAACCTCGCTGTCGTCGAACTGGACCTTCTCGAAGGCCTTTCCCTTGATGCGGTGGGCGAGGACCAGGGATGCGACGGACTCCATGTCCTTCACGTCGATGTGGTCGTGGCCCTCGAGGGCGGCGTTGGCCCTGGCGGCGCGGATGAGGGTGAGGTCGGACCTATGTCCCTCCATATTGTAGTGCATTGAAAGGCGTGCGGCCATCTCCATCGCCTTCTCATCGATCGGGATCTTGGGGATCAGCTCTCTGGCTTTCACGATCTTGTCGGTGAGCTCCTTGAGCTCGTCCTTGCATCCGGCGATGTACTTCTCGGGGTCGTTGTCGAACTCGAGTCTCCTCCTGATGACCTCCATGCGGGTGCTGACCTCCTCCTCACCCTCGACCTCGACGGAAAGTCCGAAACGGTCGAGAAGCTGGGGGCGGAGGTTACCCTCTTCAGGGTTCATGGTTCCGACCAGGACGAACCTGGCAGGATGGGAGAAGGAGACGCCCTCCCTCTCGACGTAGTTGACTCCCATGGCTGCGGAGTCAAGGAGAAGGTCGACGATATGGTCGTCGAGGAGATTGATCTCGTCGACGTAGAGGATGTTGCCGTTGGCGGCGGCGAGAACCCCGGGCTCGAACTTCTTCTTCCCGGTCTTGAGGACATACTCGAGGTCGAGGGTTCCGGAAACACGGTCCTCGGTGGCGTTGAGGGGGAGCTCGACGACCTTCATGGGGACGGTGATCTTCTCGAGTTTCTCCCCGTTGGCGAGTTTCTCCTGGCAGTCCGCGCAGAGCCTCTTGGGGAAGCGCGGGTCGCAGCGGTAGACGCAGCCCTTGACGGCAGGCCTTGAGGGCAGGAACTGGGACATGGATCTGACCGCAGTGGACTTGGCGGTTCCCTTCTCTCCCTTGATGAGGACTCCGCCGATGGTGGGGTCGATGACGTTGAGGAGCAGGGCCCTCTTCATTTTCTCCTGTTTGACAACGCGGGTGAACGGGAACAAAGTCGCCTGTGTTTCTGACATTTTTTCTCTCCTCTTTCCAGGGCTTCCCCTGATGCTGTCTCCGATTAGGCTTTTGTCATATAAACAATATCCGTTAACTTCGGTTAATTGGTCAATCCAGCATCTTTTCCCGCCTGTTCCCGCCGTATTCACGAGCAGCGTCTTAATCTCACGACGCGGTGTTTGTTTTTGCTACAGGGGTACGATGAGGGGAAAGAAGACCCGGCAGCCGTTGCGGGATCGCGACACCGGTGAAGTAGCGCAGGGAGATCGGACTCCTGGAGAACGGTGGCTCCGCCAGCCGGAGGAATATGGAGAAGTGAGTGCAACCGTCGGGATTCGAACCCGAGTAGCAAGCTTGGAAGGCTTGAATCCTAACCAGCTAGATTACGGTTGCACGGTAAGTCTCCGTAAAATAATCGTCTATATAACGGTTACCGAAGTGAACAATCCAGGCCGTAAAAGGGGAAAAGGGCGGGCAGGCCGGAGCCTGCCTTGTTAGCGTTTTCACTCAGCGTCGTCGTCAAGGACGAACTTCCAGATGGCCCATGCAATCGCCGCTCCGATGAGCGGGGCGATCAGGAACACGTAGAATTCGGATGCGACGAAGTCCGCACCCTCGGCAACGTGGAGGATGGAGGCCCCGAGGGACCTCGCGGGGTTGACGGAGCATCCGGTGAGGGGGATTCCGACGAGGTGGACCATGGTGAGTCCGAGACCGATGTAGAGTCCCGCGAACTTGTCCATTCCGTTCTTGGCGGTTGCCGCGAGGGCGATGAGGACGAAGATCATGGTGAGGACGATCTCGATGATCATGGCGTAGGCGACTCCGACGCCCTCGGCATCGTTGGTGGCCATTGCGAGGTTCCCAAGATCTCCGAATCCGCAGTCGAAGGCACCCATTGCGAAGACCGCGAGGAGCGCAGCTCCGATGATGGCTCCGACGAGCTGGAAGATGAAGTACATGACGAAAGTCTTGAGGTCGATCCTCTTGTCAAGGAACATTCCGAGAGAAACGGCCGGGTTGAGGTGAGCACCGGAGATGTTTCCGACGGTCACGGACATGACCACGACGGTCAGACCGAAGGCGAGGGCGATAGCGAGTGCACCCCCTCCCACGACCCCTCCGAGGAAGACTGCGGCTCCGCATCCGAAGAGGACGAGAACCATGGTGCCGATGAGTTCGGCGAAGTATGATCTGAATGCATTATCCATTTCCAATCCCTCCTGCACTTGGCAGGCGACTTGTAAATTACAAGTCGAAGATTGGATTGACTCACCTTTATTAACGTTTTCCCCAGAAAGCGGGTTATGCCGTCAATCGGCCGCAATCTGGCACATTTATATTCCCTTGATTGACAACCTCCCTTCGTGTCGGCAAAACCGTTTACACACCCGCCTGTCCGCGCGCATACATTATTATCGGATTTCGCCGATAGGGGCGGTATGTCAGAGGGGTTGCCGGTATTCGGCAGCAAGTTCGAAGCGGGCATATGGGATGACATCCGCAGAGCCGAGGGTCAGAAGAACCTTCAGAACCGCGAGAAGGCTCTTTCCGCGGCATTGTCCAAAATCCTGACGTCCGAGGGCGAGGTTTCATCCGCCCTGCTGGCGAGGATGATCGAGATCGTCTCCGCCGAGGAGGCGGAGGGATGGAAGGACGACGTCGCCGATCTGGTTTCGAAACAGCGTCCCCAGGACTGCAAAGCGTCCCTCGCCGCGGCATCGTGTCTCGCAAGGAAGGGCATCGTTAACGAGGCCCGCACCTACCTCGAGGGGGTCCACGGTTCGGTGGACATTCCCACCTACTCTTACGTGAAGGCCGAGGTGCTGGTCGCCGACCAGCACACGCAAGAGGCGGCCAAGTCCCTCATGGGCAGTCTCCGCAGCGATCCCCTCAACGTCAAGGCATACGAGTTCCTCGAGAAGCTCATCCCCCAGAAGAACTGGAGGGCGCTCATGGCCATAGAACTCATGGCCGCGGGGAAGCCCTTCGATGCCCCCGACGATACCGGCGGGCCGGAGATGGCCCTCTACCGCATCTACCACGAGTGGTACAGAGGCACCCACGACGGCGCCAACAGCCTTCTGATATCCTCCGAGGGATACAAGGAGGAGGACCCGGACTACATCCTCCTATCCGCGAGGATGGCAAGGGACGAGGGCGACTGGGTTAACGCCCAGAGGATGTACGAGAAGGCATCCAAGTCCATGCCGGATGACATCAACGTCCTCTGCGAGACCGGCGACTCCTACCTTAACGGCGGGGATGCCGAGACCGCCCTCGCACGTTTCAGGAGCGCGGAGGCCCACGACCCAGCCAACCCCATAGTCGTCAGGGGACTTATCCGGGGATACATGTCGCTCGGCAAGAACTCCGAGGCCCTCGAGATTCTCAACGAGTTCCTGGACTCAGAGATGGCCGTGTACGACGATTACGAGTACGCCTCCCGCGAGATGCTCCGCATGGGATACTCCGCCGAGGCATCCGAGGTCGCTTCCGCGATCCTCAACACATACCCGGGCGATGCCACAGCATGTATCGTCATGTCCAAATCCATGGTGGCGGAGGGCAACCTCCGCGAGGCCGAGGCCTATGCCAAGGCCGCCGTTTCCAACAACAGGAAGGACCCGGAGAGCCTGGCGCAGATGTCCAGGGTGTATCTGGTCCTCAGGCACACCTCCAAGGCCGTCCGCTATGCGAAGAGGGCCGTCTCAGCCGACGCGAAGTCGGTCACGGCCCTGACCACCCTCATGGAGGTCTACCGCGAGGCCGGCGAGAACGACATGGCGATGGAGACCTGCAGGAAGATCCTGGAGATCGATCCCCACAACGACGAGGCGGCTAACGTCCTGTCCAAGCTGGAGATGGCCCAGGTCATCAAGGACTCCGACGCCTCATCCATTCTCCCGGAGGTATCCGGGTCGGAGGACTTCATCAGGCTGATATCCACGCTTATCGCCGAGCGCAAATACGCCGAGGCGGAGAAGCTATGCAGGGACAACGATGACAAATACGGCAACGTGGCCGCAGTCAGGAGGCTCAGGGGAAACGCGGAATACGCCCTCGGGGAGTTCCTGAAGGCATCCGCGTCCTTCGCATCCGCCGCTGCTCTCGAACCGGAGTGTGCGGAGATATGGCATTCCAAGGGTCTCGCCGACGAGGCCTTCGGCGACCTCGATTCGGCGGAGGCGGCCTACAACCAGGCTGTCCTGCTCGACATGAAGAACCCGCATTACTGGATCTCCAAGGGATGCGTCCAGGAGATGAAGGGGAACAAGGTGGCCGCCGTCGATTCGTTCAACCGCGCCATCGAGCTCGACCAGTCCTCCACATACGCCCTCGTGAAGAAGGCGTCCATCATGGCGGAGTACGGGCGCTTCTCCGATGCCATCAACTTCATGGATCTGGCCGAGGCGACCGATCCGAAGAACAACGACATCCAGAAGATCAAGATGCAGATATATCTGGCCGCGACCCGCTTCACCGATGCCGCATACATCGGGAAGAAGCTCGTCAAGAAGGACCCGGACGCGATAACCGTGGCCTGTCTCGCCAGGGCGGACATAGGTCTGGACGACACGGCCGCCGCGAGGAAGCTGCTCGACAAAGCGCTCGCCGATGACCCGGACAACGTGGACCTCCTGGTGGTCTACAGGGAACTGTGCCAGAAGATGGGGGACAACGAGGCCCTCATCGCGGTCTGCCGCAACATCATCAAACTCGATCAGTATGACAAGGAGAGCAGGAAGATCCTGGCGGATGCTCTCTACAAGGTCGGCAGGGGGGACGAGGCGTCCATGCTGTATTCCTCCCTCGACCGCACCCCGACGGAGGATGACAGGGAGACAGCGGCCGTCAGCGAGGTCCAGCATGACGACCCCGCATCCGTCTTCCAGATAGCCAAGTCGCTCCTGGAGGTGGGCGACGTGGTCGGCGCCGGGAGGATGGCTGACAAGGCCATGGAGTCCGATCCGGACAACGTGGATTACATCCTGTTCCGCGCATCGGTCTACCGCCGTACCGGCGACATCAGGGTTGCCGACGCATTCCTTTCACAGTATCTGACCAGGAATCCCTCCTCCGCACCCATCCTCGAGGCCATGGGAGACCTCAAGGCCGAGGTCGGGGAGTATAAGGCGGCCGCCGACTCCTACAGCGATGCACTCAGGAACGGCGCCCGTCCCGACGTCTACGTGAAGCTCGGGAACGTCCAGGAGAAGATGGATGCCAGGGACGCCGCCGTCAACAGCTACTCCAACGCCGTCAAGATAGATCCGCACGATTCCGACGCAAGCAGGGCGCTCGCCCTCCTGCAGATCAAGACCCATGACTACGACGGTGCCCTCCGTTCCATCAGGACCTCCCTCGCATCCGAGCAGACTGCCGAGGGATATGCCATCCTGGCACAGATCTGTCAGCTTAGGAAGGACAGGGAAGGTGTCAGGGACGCGTACAAGGGATTCCTCCGTTTTGAGAACCCTCCGGACTACATGATCGAGAAGGTCGTTTCGGCACTCAACAGCGTCGGGCTCAGGTCCGAAGCGGGAATGCTCCGGTCCCATATGGACGGGGAGAAACAGGTGGCCGAGGCCCCTGCCGAGGAGGAGGTGCCGCCGGCGGTCAAGAGGCTGGCCGAGCGCATCATGCGCCGCGCATACATGCTCGGTGCCGAGACATCCGACCCCGCGATCCTGGACGCCCTCAACGCCGATCCAGAGCTCGCCAAGGCGGCAGTGGACTTCCTGGCGGATGCCAGGACCTACGGGGACGTCATCCCCGGGACCCCCAACTTCGACAGGTACGAGCGCCTGTCCTACAATTCCATATTCCGCGGGAAGAACAAGGACCTCGAGGCAATGACCATCGAGTGCGCCTATGTCGCGGGAGGGGCCAAGGACGTCGACGAGGCAAAGGTCCTCCTGGCATACATCCGCTCCGCCATGACCTCCCCTGTGCCGAGGGATGTCCCGGAGGATCTGCGCAACATCTCCCAGGGTCTCAACGGGGACGAGACCCTCGAGCAGATAATGCTGGACTGCAAGTGCGGAGTAATGACCGCACGCATGATACAGTCCTGTGTCCACGAGTGATCAGTAATCGGTCATCTCGGACTTCATGAACTCTCTCATGAGGCAGGTGGCGTAGTTGCCCTTGGGAAGGCTGAACGAGACCGTGTAGGAGGAACCCTGGACATCGGAGACCGCCAGGTCCTTCACGGGACACACGATCTCTCTTCTGTCGCCCTCCGAGGAGCAGTGCTGAAGCTCGGGGATGTAGAAGTCCCCCGCCTTCACCCCCGCGTCCGAGACGATCTTCCTCTCGATCTCCCCGGGTTCGCCCTCGGCGAAGACGCTCTCGCTGCCGTAGAGGGCGTGGGTGACGAAAGCCCTCCCGAGCTTTACCTGACGTTCCGCCAGGTCGATATTCTTCTCGGTGGTCAGAATCTGCTTCTCGTGGTCGGGTATGCCGTCGATGTCAACGGGGACTACGACGTCCCCCAGCACGGGGCGGTTCAGGGGAAGTCCCCTGGCGATCCTCTCGCTGAGCATCAGGTTGAAAAGGTAGGACTGGTAGGCATGTACGAACATCATCTGGAGGTTCGTCGGGAGGATCCTAATCGAACCGACGTAATCTCCGGGATTGTCCATGAGGTAGGAGACCATGGTGCGCTCGAAGCTCATGGAGTCCGGGATGTCGTGGATCAAGGAGGACCAGTCGTCGCTCTCCGCGAGCTTCCTCCTCATCTCGGCTGCCTGTTCGTCCTTGCTCTCCTCGCTCGCGGGGTCGCAGACGTAGCATTTCACGGCACCCTCGACATCCCCTCTGACGAGGTATTCCCCCACCTTGTGGGTGATGGGGCGGATGACGCCGAACCTCTGGACCCCGAAATAGTTGGGGAATCCGCCGGCGGCTTTGATGTCGGCACGGACGGCATCGGTGATGGAAGAAATCTCACCGGCGGTCTTCCCGACGCCGGTGACTCTGATGGTGAAACGGTTGCCGATGAGGTCTCCGAGCCTCATCCCGCGCTTGGCGGTATATACGTCGGAGATCTCGATGTCCTTGAGGTCCACCTTCTCCAGCTGGGAAGGGGGGCACATGAAGGACATGAGCTGGGTCGTGACCGCCCTCTTGTCCTTGGTCCCCGCGAACCCTATCCTCTCGCGGGACATGTCCATCTGCCTTGCCAGGAGACGCACCATGCGGTTGGTCTCCCAGTTGCGGGCCCTGACGGTGGCAATGGTGAACTTTCCCCTGTCAGACGGTTCCGGGCGGGAGGATATCTCGTCGACGATGAAGTCGCCGGCGTCTGCTTTCAGGCGTCCGCCGGTGCCGTCGGCGCCACTGAGATAGTACAGCATGCCGATGTCGGCTTCGGCGGTTTCGCATTTGCGGAATGCCATCGGTTCACAGGGAGAATGCCTTTCCGACGCTCTCGGCAGCCCTCTTGACTGCGTCCTCGGGAGTGCCGGACTTTACCTTGACCTCGAGGATGGGGTCGTCTAGGTCGGGGTGGTCGACGATGTACCTGGCGAAAACGACCTCGGGGTCCTTGTTGAGGAACTCGATGATGGGCTCGATGATTGTTGAGTTGGCATCCTTCAGGCCGAACCTGACGGTGTCTGCTTCTTTTTTCACAACCCTGATCTGCATAACCGCGCCATCGCGCATTATATTATAAAGGTTTTCGAAGGCGTGTGCGCGTGAGAATCGGGCGGACAGGACAAGTGCCAGATCATCAGTCCGTGAATTCGCCGCCAGGTTCGTCGGAGGGGTCGGCGTCCCTCTCCTCCTGCATGTCGTAGAACTCGCGTATCTCGCCGACGGTGGTTCCCTGTTCGGGGGTCTTGTCATCCCTCACCCTGCCGGTGAACCTGGGGAACCTCAGTCCGAGGCCGGCATCCTCCTTGACGGAGCCGTAGGCGGCGGTGTGGATGGGGCTGATGCTGATGTCCGCGGCGGTGACCTCGAGTACCACTCCGGGGACGAACCATACGTCGGGGACCATCTCGGCGAACACGGAGGTGGGCTTGGACTCGGACCTGTACCTGTCCAGAAGGGACGGCAGGGATGCGAGGAAGGCATCGTCGAAACCGGTCCCGAGCTTGCAGGTGGTGCAGAACTTTCCGGTGTCTGGGTCATATGCCGCCATAAGCAGCGCACCGTATACCCCGGCTCTCTTCCCCATGCCGTAGAACGCACCGACGACGGTGAGGTCGAAGGAGTCGACGAGGGCCTGGGTGTAGTCCTTCTTGTACTTGATCCACAGGAATCCCCTGGATCCTGCGCGGTAGATCGATTCGTCCTCCAGGGACTTGGCTATGATGCCCTCGCATTTGGAGGCGATTGCGGTGTCGAAGAACCTCTGGGCATCGTCGTCGTTGTCGATGACCGCACGGGTGGTGTAGCCCACGTGGTCGTAGGTGGACGGGTCCGTGTTGACGTCGAAGGCCCCTTCGAGGATCTCCCTCCTCTTGGGATACGGGGAGAGGGTGTAATCCGTACCGTCGAGGTACAGGAGGTCGAACATGAATATGCGGACGGGGACGTCCTCCACGGCCTGTGACATACCGTGCTTCTTGCGTCTGTGGGTGACGTTCTGGAACGGCATCAGGTTGTCTGTGGAGGGGTCGATGGCGACGCACTCCCCTTCGATGATCGCCTCGCTGCCCCTAAGCTGTCTCTGCAAGGCCTCGGCGATGTCCGGGAAGTTGGAGGTCATGTCCTCCAGCCTGCGGGAGTAGAGCTTGACGAAGCCCCCATCCCCCTTCCTAATGTGCGCCTGGACACGGATGCCGTCGTATTTGTACTCGAAGGCGCACTTCCCGCCCATCCTGTCGATGATGTCCGGCAGGGAGCGGAGCCTCTCGGCGAGCATGACCCTGATGGGGCTGCCGACGCTGACGCCGATCTTCCTGACGGCTTCCAGTCCGCCCTCGGCGAGGGTCTCGGCCACCAATCCCATATCGCAGGTGATGTTGAAGGCCCTCTCGATCTCGGGGCGGTCCTCCTTGTTGGCGAAAGCGGATGCGAGGGCGTCCATGACGGTCATGGAACCCGCTCCGACCCTCATCCTGCCGGTGACGATCCTGCAGATGTACCTCGCCTCGACGGGCCCGGAATCATGGAGCATCCTGGAGAGGTGTTTCATCTTCCTGTCCTGGGAGTCCTTGCCGGATGCGGTCTCGATGGCGGTGAGCCCCTCGATGACGGCCTCGAACGTGAGGGGTTCGGAGAACAGGGTCATCTGCTTCTTCTTCTGGATCAGCTGTTCGGCGATGTCTCCCGGGTCCCCGATCCTGATGGAGAGCTGGTCGACTTCCGACTGGGGCCTCCCGGACACCGCGGAGATGGCCCTGAGGACGAGTTTGTCGGCCATCCCCAGTTCCTGGGGGTAGAAGTCGGGGTGCAGTCTTCCGACGGAGAGGTAGATGATCTGCCTCAGGTCGCGGGGATCCACTCTTTTGAAGAAATCCGAGAGTATGTCCGTCATCTCGAGACGGCTGCTCGTGTGTTCGAGCCTGTCGAATACCTCCGCGATATCGCTGAACTGCATCGTAGCGACAGATGGTTCCCAACGTTTAAAACCTGCCTAGCTGAGACTGTCCGCGGGGCAGGACGCGGTTCCTGGAGAGGTCCCTGCTTAGGGTCTCGAGCCTCTCCCTCATGGCTGCCTCCTTCTTCTTGCTGGCCTGCTCCACGACCTCGTCCATGGTGTCGGCGGCGATGAGCATGTACACCTCGCCGTCGTTCTTCCTGCCGGTCCTTCCGCGCCTCTGGATGGTGCGGATCTCGGAGGGGACGGGCTCGTAGAAGATCACGGCGTTCGTGCTGGCGATGTCCAGCCCCTCCTCCCCGACGGAGGTTGCGACCACGACGTTGTAGACCCCCCTCCTGAAGTCGTCGAGGGTACCGATCTGCTCCTTCTGCTTCTGGCCGCCGTTGGCCTGGCCGATGAGTTTGCAGACCTTTGCCCCTCCGACGGCAGAGACTTTCTCGGCGATGATGTCGCAGGATTCGCGGTACTGAGTGAATATGATGATCTTGGAACCCTCGCCTTCGGAGAGGACGCGGGACACGAGGCTCATGATCCTGGAGATCTTGGGATGCTCGACCCTGCTGGTGGAGACGATCTTCCAGATTTTCTTGTAGTTCTCCCTGGAGACCAGTTCGCGGTCCGCGCGGGAGCCGTCCTCGGATTCCGCCCCCTCGTTGATCTTCTGGAGGAACGACCTGAGGGTCGACATGCCCTGGGTCTCTGCGTAATCGATGGCGCGGAGGATCTTGATGCAGATGCTCTGGACGGTGAGCCCCCTGAAGACGGTGGAGGTCTTTTCGCCCCTGGCGAGCCTTATTTGGAGGGTCTGCCCGATGGCGAGCATGTGTTTGGTGGATGCCGGCCAGTTGGGGTTCACCACCAGTCTCAGGCTCATGAGCTCCCCGAAGTACTGGTTGAGCAGCTCCTTGAACATGTTGGAGACGTCGACCAGATCCTGGGGCATGTTCACCACGATGCGGTTCACGTAGGTGTCGTGGACGTACGGGGACACGTCGGGGTCGTCGTCGGAACGGACGTCGATCCTGGAGATTGAGAGGTTGTTGCAGACCTCCTCGATCTTCTTGAGGTCGCTTCCGGGGGAAGCGGTCATGCCTATCACGTAGGTTCCCGGAGAGATGTGCTCCGCCACGCCCACATAGGCGTAGCTGCCGGTGGCCTTGTGGGCCTCGTCGAAGACCACGAGGCCGAAATCCTTTAGACTGTACCTGCGGGAGTCGAGATCGTTCTCGATGCACTGCGGGGTGCTGATGATCATATCGCTGGCACTTACAACATCAGCCCTCTTCTTCGGATCCATGTTCCCGTTGAGAAGGCCGATTACGAAGGAGGGAAGGACGGATGAGAAGTACCCTCTGTGCTGGTCCACCAGGGGTTTGGTGGGAGCCATAATCAGAACTTTCCTGCCTTTCGTGAGCACCTCGGCGGCGACCCTTGCGGCGACGGCGGTCTTGCCCAGGCCGGTGGGGAGGATGACGAGGGTGTTCTCCCTCATACATCCCTTCGCCATGTCCGCCTGGTAACGGCGGTCCTCGAGTTTTCCGGGAGCTATCCCGGGTGCATCCACGAAAGCCATCTGGAAATCAATCCCGATTGCATATTATAAAGGTAATCCGGGGGTGACCGAATCTGTGTGAAAAAGGGGTCCGGGGCATCGCCCCGGTAATGATTTTTATCGGTTCAGGCGGAACCGCATCCTCCGCCGCAGGAGGAGCATCCGTTGAAGTTGGGGTTGCGGATCGAGAGTCCGGTTCCGAAGTTTGGGTCGTCGACGAACTCGATGACGCAGTCCTCGAGGGACTTGGCGGTCTCGTCGTCGTAGAACATCTTGAAGTTCTTCGCGGTCTCGTCGACGGTCTCGCCCTCTGCGGCCTCCTTCTGGAAGGACATTCCGAACTGGGGTCCGGAGCATGCGTATCCGGAGAGGTAGATCTTGATTCCCCAGCCCTGCTTCTGGTTCTTCTCGAGCAGGTCGTCGATGAACTTCTCAGCGTCGGCAGTGATTGTAACCATGTCCGTTGAATCCTTGACTCGGTATATAAGATTTAAGGGCGCCTTAACATCATTGGTCCCTGATTTCCTTGATTTCTTTGCCGTATTGTTCGGCGAACTCACGGAAACTGTATGACTGGGAGCGGGTCATGCACATGTATGCGGCGATCTCGAGGACCTCTATGACCTCGTCCTCGGTGGCACCGAGATCCTTGGCGTCCTTCATCTGGGCCTTCATGCAGTATTCTCCCCCGAGGGCGGCAGCGGCTGCGAGGCCCAACAGATGGCGCATCTTGGGGTCGAACGAGGATTTCCCCTCGAACACGGATTTCCCGAAGTCGAAGGAGGGGACGAAAATGTCCGGGCGGCAGGAGAGGACCTGGTTGGTCACCGGGACGTAGCCGTACTCCTTCTTCACCTCGTCGAGGTAACGTTTCGCGCGCTCCTCCATCGCTGATTCTTGCTTCATGGGACGGGGAATCCACGTCAAGGTACAAGTCGGGAACGGTCTCGCGCTTTGGGACATTCACGCCCCTTTATCAATATTGGATGTAATATCCAATTATCCGAACCGTCGGAAAGGGGAATACGAAATGGGTGACAGGAAAATCCTACGGATGACCTACCTCTCGGTCTACTCGGCCGATTCCAAGCAGATGCAGGAGACCTGCGACATGATAGAGAAGGACCTGGGCGTCCGCATCGAACTCCACGGGTTCATGAAGGAGGACTGTGAGTCAGACCCCTTCGCGTACGAGGACCTCTGCAGATGCACGAAGAACTGCGATTTCGTGCACCTGAGATGCATGGGGGATCCGTGGAAGTTCCAGAAGTTCGACCGCTACACAGAGGTGCTCAGGAGCACCTCCGCCTTCGTCTGCGTGGCATCCGGGGCTCCAGAGGTCGACATCATGACCAAGGACCTGTGTTCGGGGACCGAAGAGGACTTCATGAATGCGGTGAAGTTCCTGGCGTTCAAATGTCCAGACAACGACTACCGTTTCCTCTGGTGGGCGGCCAAACGTCTGGGTTTCGTGGATTCCGATCCTCCCGAGCCCGTATCCTGCCCTCCGTACGAGATCTACCACACCCCCAAGGACGGCGATGGCATAACCGCCGGGATCCTCTTCGTCAACTCCCAGAAGTTCTACGGAAACATGGACTACATCGATGCGATAATTGAGCACCTGGAGTCCATGGACATAAGGGTCTTGGCCGTGGGAGGGTCGTTCGACTGCATGAGGGCGGTCGGAGGGACCAGGGAGATCCTGGAGAAGAACTTCACTTCAGGCGGGAAACCCCTGATCGACGTCCTGATATCCCTCACGGGATACGCCAACACCAACTGCACGGACGGGTTCGCCCCCAACACCGACGGGGAGAGCAGCTACCGTGCACTTCTGGATGTCCCGATAGTCTTCGGGCTGTCGGTCCACGGAAACTACCACGATTTCGAGGACGAGAAGGTCGGCCTCGGGAAGAAGGACTTCCAATCGAACGTGATCTATCCGGAACTGGACGGCAACGTCATAGCGGTGCCCGTATCGTATACCGCCAAGGACGAGCCCAAGAAGTCCATACCCATCCCCGAGAGGATCGACCATCTCTGCCGCCTGACGAAGGCATGGGGCAGCCTGAGGAGGAAGCCCGCATCGGAGAGGAAGGTCGCCATAATGATGTGGCAGTCCCGCCCCAACTCCGGGGTGATCGGCGCCGCGGCCGGGCTCGATACCATCGAGAGCGTCTCCGACCTGCTCAGGAGGATGGATTCACTCGGATACAGGATAGAGAATGTGCCAGAGTGCGGAAAGGACCTCATCGACGAGGTCCTCGAAAACATAACAAACGACCTCGACAACCAGTCTATGGCGACCGTCCTCGAGAGGTCTGCCGACCTAGTCACCGTCCCCGATTACCGCAGGAGGTACGACAATATCCCCGCATGGGATAGGGAGATGACCGAGCACAGCTGGGGAGAGCCTCCCGGGGAGATAATGTCTCACAAGGACCGCATCGTCATTCCAGGCCTGGTAAAGGGCAACGTCTTCGTCTGTTACCAGCCAATGAGGGGATGGGCGGAGCAGATGGACCAGAACACCCACGATCCCTTGCTGTTCACACAGCACCAGTATAACGCCTATTACTGGTGGATCAAGAACGTCTTCAAGGCGGACATGATTTTCCACATGGGCACCCACGGCACCCTGGAATGGCTCCCCGGCGTCAACGTCGGCCTCTCCCAGAAATGCAACCCCGACTACGTCCTCGATGCCGTCCCTAACATCTATCCTTACACGGTCAACGATCCCGGGGAGGGGATGCAGGCCAAGCGCAGGTCGGAATCGGTCCTCATCGGCCACATGCCGCCGACCATGGCGAGGGCGGATTCTTTCGGGAAGATGCAGGAGATCGGCGTCCTGCTGCAGGATTATTTCAAGTACAGAGGGGACGCCTCCCAGTCCGCCAAGGGGGTCATGGTTTCGCAGATATACGAGGCGGCGAAGGAGAATAACCTGTTCAAGGACCTGGGGATCGAGGAGGATCCCGGGGCGGAGGGCTTCGAGGAGTACCTGATTCCCCTGCACGAGTACATCATGGGACTGGAGGAGGCACTAGTAAGGGCGGACCTCCACATAATCGGGAGGCCTCCGGCGGAGCACCATTTCGACGATATGGTCTATTCCCTCACAAGGCTCGACAACGGAGACATCCGCTCCCTCCGCGACGCATACGCGGACTACCGCAGCGTGGACATCCAGAACGCCATCGCCAATCCTACGGAGGTGGGCCCGACAGGCGAGCTGAACTCCGACGCCGTCACCCGCATCGACGCGGAGGAGAGGGAGCTGATCTCCCTTCTCAGGACGGAGTTCGACTACGATCCGGGGAAGGCCGTGAAGCATCTGGAGGGGAAGTACGGGAAGGTCCCCGATGATCTCTGCACATCCATCGAGTTCACGTGCAACAGGGTGGTCCCGAACATCAGGCTCATGACCTACGAGGCGGAGCATATGATGGATGCCCTGGACGGGAGGTTCGTCATCCCCGGTCCCTCGGGCTCCCCGGTCCGCGGAAACGCCGACATCCTTCCCATGGGCAGGAACTTCTATTCGCTGGACCCCGACTGCGTCCCCACACACACCGCGTGGGAGATCGGCAGGGGGATGGCCGACCAGATGATCGAGAGATACGTCGCGGACAGGGGAACCTACCCGAGGGAGATCGGGGTCGTCATCTGGGCGACGGATATGATGACCACCGGAGGGGACGATGCGGCTTACGTCCTGTGGCTCCTGGGAGTGAGGCCCGTTTGGTCGAAAGTGGGCGGCCAGGTGGTCGATCTGGAAATAGTGCCAGCAAAGGAATTGGGGCGCCCCCGCGTGGACGTGACCCTTAACATCACGGGACTGTTCCGCGACACCTTCCCGGGCACCATCGACCTCATCGACGACGCAATCAAGATGGTGGCTAACCTCGACGAGTCCGAGGAGGAGAACGCACTCGCGGCCAATCTCCGCAGGGATATCGTGGAGAGCATCGCCGAAGGGCTGACACCAGACGAGGCGAGGATTAGGAACTCCGTCCGCATCTTCGGGGAGGCGCTCGGCACCTACGGCAACGGCGTGGGCAACCTCATCGAATCCGGCAAGTGGGACGAGACCAAGGACCTGGCCGACGTGTACGCCGACCTGAGCAGCTACGGATACTCCAAGGGCAGCTTCGGCGTCCCGATGAAGAAGGAGTTCGTGAAAAGGTTCAGCAGGGTCACCGCCACGATAAAGAACGCCCCGTCCCGCGAATTCGACATCCTGGACATCGACGATGTGTGGCAGTACCTCGGAGGCATGAACGCCTTCGTCCGCGCCTACGGTCAGAAGGACTTCGTCAGTTACATGGGGGACAACTCGGACCCCAAGAAAACGAAGATCAGGGGGACCCAGGAGGAACTCCGTTTCCTGTTCCGCAGCAAGGTCACCAACCCGAAGTTCAACAACGGCCTGATGGAGCACGGCTACCGCGGCGCGTCAGAGATGGCGAAGATCACGGAATACACCATGGCCTGGGGAGCGACCTCGGGCATCGCCGAGGACTGGATGTACGACACCCTGGTGGACACCTACCTCAAGGACGAGAAGGTCCTGGAGTGGATGGACGACGTGAACCCCTATGCGGTCATGAACATCCTCAATACCCTGCACGAGGCCATCGACAGGGGGCTGTGGAACGCTTCCGACGAGTACAGGGAGTTCCTGAAGGACCTGTTCATCAAGACCGAGGAGAGGATCGAGGAGTTCACCGACCGCTGACATCTCGATTCATTCTTTATAGTAATTGGATTATACATCCATATAGGCGGGACCATGAAGCAGATCGCAATTTACGGAAAGGGAGGGATTGGGAAATCCACCGTTTCGGCCAACATCTCGTACCAGCTGTCCAAGAAGGGTTTCAAGGTCGCCCAGGTAGGTTGTGACCCCAAGCACGATTCCACCCGTCTGCTTCTCAACGGAAAGAGCCAGACCACCGTTTTGGATCACATCAACTCAGGTTCCGAGGATATCGGAGACACCGTTTCCATCGGGAAGAACGGGGTGGTGTGCATCGAGACCGGAGGTCCAGAACCCGGGGTCGGATGTGCGGGGAGGGGCATACTTACGGCCTTCAACTTCATCGAGAACAACAACGTGGTCGATAAGGACACGGACATAATCCTCTACGACGTCCTCGGTGACGTGGTCTGCGGGGGCTTCGCGGTACCTCTCCGCCGCAAGTATGCCGACGCGGTATTCATCGTGACCTCCGGCGAGTTCATGTCCCTCTATGCCGCCAACAACGTCCTCAAGGGAATTCGCAACTTCGACAACGACAAGAGCCGCGTCGCGGGACTGATCCTCAACTGCAGGGGCAACGAGGGCGAGTACGAGTATGTCAAGAACTTCGCCGATGCCGTCGGTCTTCCGATTGTAGCAAGGATCCCCCGTTCGAGAAAGTTCTACGAGGCGGAATCCGAAGGGGTCACCGTATCCGAGAAATATCCGGATTCCGAGGAGTACTCCGCCATCGGTCAGATCGTCTCGATCATCCAAGGGATCAACGACGCTTCCGGTAAGCTCTATCCGGCCGTTCCGCTGAACGACGACGACCTCGATTGCGTTGCCAAGGGCATACCGGTGGTACGAGATTCCTGCAGGACCTTGCCGGCACGCAAGCTCGCCCTCAACGAGAGGGACGCCCTTAGGGGATGCGGAGCCGCTCTTGCCGTCGGTTACTGCATGACCATCTACGATGCCGATGTCGTGGTCCATGCACCCAAGAGCTGCCATTACTTCTTCACTTCCGGCTGCGACAGCGGCCTGGTCTATCTCAACAAATCCAAGAAGATCAGGAACGTCTCCAACCGTATATTCTGCACCGACCTCACGGATTATTCATCCATCTTCGGAGGCGCGAAGGAGCTCGGCAGCATCATCGAATCGCGCATCGCCGCGGGCACGAAGACGGTGTTCGTGGTCACCACCTGCGTACCCGGGATCATAGGCGACGATGTGGGCGGCATATGCAGGCGCATACAGGAAAAGCATCCCGGCACCTTCATCGTTCCCGTGGAGGTGGACGGTATCCTCAGCGGAGGGTACATGCAGGCCAGGGAGGTCACGATCAGGAGCATCTGCAAGGTGGTCGACAGGTCGGTCAAACCGGAGAAGGGCGCCGTCAATCTGATCGGATATTACGAATCCATCGACAAGGCGATTAGATCCGCCGACGATACCGACCGCATCCTGGAAGGTCTGGGGCTTAGGGTCAACTGCAAAGCGTTCGATGAGAACACCTTCGACGAGATCCGCAATCTGCGTAAGGGAGGACTCAATCTCATGGCGGGATTCAGCGTGAGCAACCGCATGACGTGCCAGCAGCTCGAAAAGGAGCTGGGCATCCCTTGGTATCCGGATCCCATGCCCGTGGGTCTGGCAGAGTCCAAGGATTGGATAGAGTCCTTCGGAAAGCACATGGGCGTGCCGGATGGGGTCCGTTCAGACCTCATCGCCTCCCTTTCGGAGGATTTCGAGGGATTTAGAGAGGAGTACGGAGGACGCTTCAAGGGTCTCCGTGCGGTACTGTACGTGCCTTCCGCCACCAACATCAATTGGCTTTTCGAGATCATGGAGGTCCTCGGTGCCGAGATAACGGACATATTCTGCCCCATCAACAGCCGCTGGAACCTCTCCGACGAGATCCACTTCGAGAACAGCGGCATCCATATCGAGAGCAACGTCGACTTTGACATGCTCCTGGAGAGGCTGGAGAGGATCAGACCGGACATGGTCCTCGGTTCCAGCCAGATGCTCAGCCGCCTGGAGTATCCTCACTTCAACTTCGGCACCCCGCACCCCGGCGTGAGGCCGGCGATGGAATGCGGGAAACGCATCGTCCGCATGATGGAGGTGAGCCGCATATGAAGCACGCAAGGCCGGACGGATTCTACGGTTCCATGCTGGCGGCCGAGAGCGTCATCGACGGAATGACCATCCTCCACGGACCCGGAGGATGCCGCGGTCTGGCTTCGAGCATCGCTTCGAGATACGTCCCCCGCGAGTTCAAGACCGTCGAGGGGGACTTCTTCTTCCACAGGTCCCGTCTCCCGTGCTCCTACGTGGACGCGGACGACTATATCTACGGTTCGTCGAAGAAGATCGGGATGATCCTCGACCTCCTCAAATCCGAGGACACCAAGTTCGCGGTCGTTCTGGAATCCCCCGGGGCCTCTCTGATCGGTGACAAGCTGCAGGACGAGGTCATCGCCTCCGGGATGAGCGACAAGGTCGCGATCCTGGGGAAATGCCTGATGTCCGAGACCTTCGGCAGAGGGTACGATGCTGTTCTGTGCCTGATGGCGAGGAAGCTCGTGAGGAAGGCGGAGAAGGTACCGAAGAGGGTCAACCTGGTCGGATTGCCGTACGTCTTCAAGGGCTGTTATTCCTTGGTGAAGGAACTGCACAGGCTGCTGAGCATGATGGGCCTCGAGGTCATAGCAGATATCGGGACCGCATGCACCCTCGATCAGTTCCGCGAATCCTCGAAGGCGGTCGTCAACGTATGCGTCTGCCCGGAGTACTTCAGCGAGACTGGCACCTATTACGAGAACGAACTCGGGATACCCACGGTCCGCGGACCCATGGGCGCCCCGGTGGGATATGATGCCCTCCGTGCGTGGATACAGGCGGTAGCCGAAGCAACTTCCTGCGACCCCTCTCCCGCCCTCTCCTTCATCGGGGAGGACGAGGCCGAGGTCAAGCGCTTCGTGAGCGCCGCGCTAGGGATCGGAGAGGCCAGCCAATACCGCGGTTTCTCCGTCCTTGCGGAACCATCCGTCGCACTCCCGCTGGTACGTCTCATGGCGAAGGACATGCATATGACCCCGGTCGCCGTGGAACTGACCGAGCACGACGGGGTCTATGAGAACGAGCTGAGGTCCGTTCTGGACCGTATGGGCTGCCCGAAGGCCTTGGAGACGGAGTTCGGAAGCTGCTTCAGCGAGGTCGTATTCGGACCCGGGGCCATGGTGGAGTACCTTGCACAGGCCGACCTGTGCAGTACGTACTTCGACATCTTCATCCCCAGCAAGGACTACCTCGACATCGCGCCCAAGTCGATCATCGGACTGGACGGCTGCCGCAGAATCACCGAGAAAGTGCTCAACACCCGCTGAGTTCAATCCGGCTCGATCTCGAACTGGCTTCTGAAGAGCTCCCTGTACGGACCGTTCCCGGCCAGGAGTTCGTCGTGTTTTCCGACCTCCGCTATGGCTCCGTCTTTGACGACCATGATCACGTCCGCGTCCACGATCGTGGAGAGGCGGTGGGCGATCACGAAGGAAGTACGCCCGGCGATCATGTTCCTGGCCGCGTTCTGGATCATCTTCTCGGTCAGGGGGTCGACGGAACTGGTGGCCTCGTCGAGGATCATCATGGGCGGGTCGGAGATCATCGCGCGGGCGATGGCGATCTGCTGCCTCTGTCCCGCAGACACCGACTCGTCGCTCTTCATGAGGGTGTCGTAACCCTCCGGCAGAGCGGATATGAAGTGGTTCAATCCGACCGCCTGGCACACCTCGTCCAGCTTTGAATCGCTGACGTTCTCGCGGTTGAACACGATGTTCTCCCTGACGGTCCCCTCGAACACCCACGAATCCTGCAGGACCATGCCGAACATCCTGCGGACCTGCTCGCGGCTCATGGAGCGCACGGACCTTCCGTCGATCAGGATGTCCCCGGAATCCACCTCGTAGAACCTCATGAGGAGGTTGATCAGGGTGGTCTTCCCGGCACCGGTGGGGCCGACGATGGCGACCATCTGCCCGGGCTTGATGTCCGCGGAGAAGTCGTGGATGATCTCCTTGCCGGGGTCGTATCCGAAGCAGACGTTCCTGAACTCCACGTGTCCCTTCACGGGGAGAGGCAGGTCCGCATCCTGCTCCTCGGGCATCTCCTCATAGTCCAGGAACTTGAACACGCGTTCCGCGGCCGCGGCTACGGACTGCATCTTCACGATGGCCGAGGAGATCTGCGAGAAGGCGCCGGTGAAGAGCTTGACGTAGATCATGAACGCGATGATGACCCCGAAGCTGATGCGCCCGTCTAGGTAGAGTGCGGCACCGGTGACGCAGATCAGGACGTATCCGGCGTTGCTGATGAGTCCGCTGACGTGGAAGGAGATGCCTCCAAGGAACGACGACTTGAACGCCGAGTGCCTCAGCTCCTCGTTGATGGCCGTGAACCTCTCCATGGCCTCCCTCTGCCCGGCATACAGGGATACGACGGCATGACCCGTGTACTGCTCCTCGATGAGACCGTTCATCGCACCGAGGTTCTTCTGCTGGGAGCGGAAGTACTTCTGGGTCTTCTTCGCGACGGTCTTGATTGCCGCGAATCCGGTCACCGCTATGGCCAACGAGAGGAGGGTGAGCGGGATGTTCATGATCAGCATCAGGACGAACGTTCCCGACAGGACGGTGATGGAGGTGACAAGCGAACCGATGCATTGGTTCATCGATGTTCCCAGCACGTCGACGTCGTTGGTCACCCTGCTCATGATGTCCCCTTTCGAGGATTTGTCGAAGTAGTGCAGGGGGATGCGGTTGATCTTCCTGGAGATGTCGTAACGGAACATCTGGGCGGAACGCTGGGAGACCGTGGCCATCATGTAGTTCTCGCCGAAGTTGATTAGTCCGCTGATGAGATAGACGGAGGCGAGGATGATGGCTAGGTGCTTTACGCCGCCGTAGTCCATCTCGGAGGTCAGACCCTCCTGGATGAGGTCGGTCATGTCGCTGAGGAAGTAGGGTCCGAGGAGCGACAGGAACGAGGAGATCGCCGACAGGGCCGCCGCGGCGACGAACATGTACTTGTATCTCTTGATGTAGCGGAAGACCTTCATCCAGGTCTCCCCGAGGTTCTCGGGCTTGCCCTTCCGGTCCTCCATCTTCTTCACGGTTCCACCTCCAGGCAGTCCTGTATGGAGGCCATCTCCCTGTAGATGGGGCAGTCCCTGACGAGTTCCGAATGCTTCCCTTCCCCGACTATCCGGCCGTCGGAGATGACGACTATCCTGTCCGCATTGCGGATGGTGCCGATCCTCTGGGAGACGATCAGCGTGGTGGAACCGGATGTCTCCCTGTCGAGGTTCCTCCTGACAAGGGCATCCGTCTTGAAGTCCAGGGCTGAGAACGTGTCGTCGAAGATGTAGATCTCGGGTTTCTTGCACACGGCACGGGCGATGGACACTCTCTGCTTCTGACCGCCGGACAGGTTCGCACCGCGCTGCTGGACGACGGTTTCGAGTCCCTCGTGCTGTTCGAGGTATTCGTTCAGGCAGGCCACGCGGGATGCGTGGAGCATCTCTTCCTCGGTGCAGTTCTCCTTCCCGTATCCGATGTTGAAAGCGAGGGTCCCAGAGAACAGCATCGGGCGCTGGGTGGCGTAGCCGATCATGGAACGGAGATACCCGATGTCGTAATCCTTCACGTCGACGCCGTTGACCTTCACGGACCCGGACGTCGCATCGTAGAGGCGGGGGACCAGGTTCATCAGCGTGGTCTTCCCGGTACCTGTCTGTCCGGTGACGGCGACGGTCTCGCCCCTGCGGACCTGGAACGAGATGCCCTCCAGAGTGCTGTTGGGGCTCTCGGGATAGGTGAAGGAGACATCCTCGAACGAGATGCAGACGTCGGCAGGATCGCCACCCTCCACATCCCCGCCGATGACGCTCAGAGGGGTGTCTATTACCTCGCTGATACGGTGGGCGCACACGATTGCGCGGGGAAGCCCCATCGCGACATGTGCCAGAAGGATGAATGATGAGACCACGTACAGGATGTATGAGGAGAACACGACCATGTTGGAGAACGTGGTCAGGCCATCGTCCGGGGATGCGGCGGCAAGGATTATCTGGGCACCGAGGACGTAGATCGCCACGGTCAGCATGTTCTGCACCACGCCGTTGAACGGACGGGTGAAAGCCAGGAGACGGGATGCGTACAGGTTGTTCTCGGTGAGTTCTGTGTTCGCGCCGTCGATCTTCGAGTTCTGGTACTCCTCGGCGTTGAAGGCGCGGATGACCCTGACCCCGGTGAGTCCCTCGCGGACGGTGCGGTTCATTCCGTCGGTGTACTTCTGGACCCTGCGGTAACGGGGGATGACGTAGCACAGCATGAAGATCTGGACAACCACGATGGCCGCCAGTCCCACGATGGTGACCTCGGTCCACTCCCAGCTTCCTGTGGCGACCTTCCCGAGGGCGATATAGATCATCACCGGGACTTTCACGACAAGCTGCGAGGTGCTTGCCACCGCCTGCTGGATCTGGATGACGTCGTTGGTGGAGCGTGTGATGAGGCTGTATATGTCGAACCTGCCCATCTCCTGTGGTGAAAACGACTGGACCTTGCGGAACTGCTCCCTGCGGAGGGCCTTGGCGAACTCCGCCGCCACGTATGCGGCCACACCTCCGGCGGCTATGGAACAGATGACGCTGCCGATGGAGCAGCCGATCATCGCGATGCCCTCGTTCATGATGCTCGAGGTGTCGCTGCCGTTGTTCAGGAGGACGGTGATCTTCGTCATGTATCCGGGGATCTCTAGATCGAACCAGACCTGCAACGAAACGAAGACCGCCATGGCTGCTATCAGCAGCCAATGCGATTTCTTCATGAATCTGAGGATGGTCATTGGAAGGGGTCCCCGGCGGAATCGAATATTGGACGTATGTGCCATCATTCGTTTAAATGATGTGTATGCCGGAGTAATCGGTCACAGATGACGACATTTATGCCAGTGTAAAATCAATCGTTGGCAAATGTATGATGATTGGATTCAGTAACTATCTGTCTATAATCTCGCGAGCGGAACACGTTATTATATTGGATTATACATCCAATGACGAATGACCGAAGAAGTCCTTGTGGCCGTCGATGAAAAGGCGGAATACAGGAGTTACACCAAGAGGAAGGTATTCCTGATTCTCGCACTCCTGGCGGGTGTCATAATCCTTCTTGGCCTTTCATTGATGATAGGGGACAGGGACATCTCGTTCTTCGAGGCCTACCGTTTGCTGTTCATGAAGATCACCGGAGGCGAACCCGTTGATACCCACGAGTTCCTCGACCTTTACATAGTGGCCGAGGTCAGGCTGCCTATGGCGGTTTTCGCCATAATCGCCGGGGCATCTCTTGCCGTCGCCGGTGCCGCTATGCAAAGCGTCATGAACAACCCTCTTGCCGACGCATACACCACAGGGATCTCGTCTGGAGCGAGTCTCGGAGTGGCCGTATCGATGGTCCTCGGGATCAGCCTCGTCACAAACACCTCCGTTGCTCAGTTCGGCACCATCACGAATGCGTTCATATTCTCGCTGATTCCCATGATGATGATCCTGGCCGTTTCCAGCAGGATGAACACATCCCCGGCATCACTGATCCTGGCAGGTATCGCGGTTTCGTACTTCCTCAACGCTTTCACTTCGCTTCTTATGCTGGTGGCCGACGGTCAGACGATGCAGGCGGTCTACAATTGGCAGATCGGATCCATTTCCGCGATCGGTTGGACCGAGGTCCCGTTCATGGCGACCGTCTCGATTGCCGGAATGATCTTCATGATTCTGTGTGCGAACAAGTTCAACATCATGACGATGGGGGAATCCAGCGCCAAGGCCCTGGGTCTAGACATAGAGTCGTTCCGTCTCATCAGCATGATCATAATTTCGCTAATGGTGGCGTCCGTCATCAGTTTTACGGGAATCATCGGATTCGTGGGGCTTGTCTGCCCCCATATGATTCGCTCCGTCATCCACTCCGACAACCGCTACGTCATGCCCGCATCCGCTATGCTAGGCGCAGTCATGATGCTAAGCTGCCAGTTGGTCACCGTCGCAATCTCGCCGGACACCCTGTCGATTCCCGTCGGAGTCATACTGTCCTTCGTCGGTGCCCCGATCTTCCTCTATCTGATAGTCAGGAGGAACTCCAATGTCTGGTGATGTCGAGAGGTACTCCAAGGAGGACTATCTCGCCTCCCGCAGGCGCAAGATGATCGCGTTCATCGTTTCCACGGCCCTCTGCATCACCTTCGCGGTCCTCTCGATGGCCATCAACCAATACGGCCTGTCCCTCGGCGAGATTTTCGGGATCATCAAGGACCATGTCCACGGGAACATCAACACAGATGATTACAGGGAGTACATCGAGGACCTGATAGTGTTTGAGAGCTACATCCCGCGTGCGATCGCATGTATCACCGCCGGGGCAATCCTGGGAGCCGGCGGAGCGGTGATGCAGTCCGTCATCAAGAACCCGCTCGCGGATTCCTACACGATGGGGCTGTCCGCAGGAGCTCTGCTCGGCGTGTCGTGCTTCGTCATCCTCGGGATCGGGGTGGTGTCCGGGAACTTCGGCCTCATGGCGAACGCTTTCCTGTTTTCGCTCATCCCCTGCGGCGTAGTCATCGTGTTCTCGGTCTTCAGGAACACGACCTCCAACATGATAGTGTTCGTGGGGATCGCCATTTCCTTCCTGTTCTCGGCCATAACCACATTCATCAATTATACGGCGGCGCCCGAGCAGTTGGAGGAGGTCTACAAATGGAGCATCGGAAGCCTCGGGAGGCTTGATCCGGACTGTATCCTGTTCCTCATCCCGTCCACAATCATCATGATCGTCAGTCTGCTCTTCCTCGCCGACAAGATCGACATCACGGCGGCGGGGGACAAGTACTCCAAGACCCTCGGCGTCGATGCCCCCAGGATCCGCATCGTCGCCATCCTCATCGTCTCGCTGTTCACTTCGATCACCGTCTGTTTCGTCGGAACCATCGGTTTCATCGGACTGGTCATTCCGAACATCGTCCGCATCTATGCAGGTTCGAACAGCAAGACCCTCATACCCATCTCCTCCATCGCAGGCGCAACGCTTCTTCTGGCCGCCGACTGTGTTGCAAGGATGCTCATCCCCGGAGGTTTCCCCGTGGGATTCGTGACTTCCCTGGTAGGAGGTCCGATGATGCTCTTCATCCTCATGCGTCGCAAGAACAACGCCTGGGGCAACTGAGCGAAGGGAATCGGAGGAGGATGAGGGGCAGGATCTCTGCCAATCCGAGGCCTGCTGATTATTCAGATACGGGTGCCGTTCCGCACCTGTGCATTGACATAGCGGGATGGGTGCATGTGGTGGAAACACACCACCTGGCACTCTGTGGGCGGCGGCATTCTCACGTTCTTCGACACGGAATACAGGGTAGAAAAGATGGGGGGATGAGCCCCCCGAAACAGTTTCAGGGAAGAGCTTTGATCTCTTCGATGGAGTAGACGAACTTCAGGCCGAGGCTGGAGAATTCCTTCCCGTCCTTGTTCTTTCCAAGGTGCTCGAGGAGCTCCTCCATGGAGTCGTTGTAGAGGCTCTTGTAGACATCGGGGTACATGGTGTATCCGCGGAGGAGGATGTCGAAGGACATCGGGAGGTCTCCGTATACGACGTACACGTGTCCGTCCTTGTAGACCTGCATGTTCTCGATGTTCAGTCCGTGGGTTCCCCATCCGTCGATGTCGGGGTCGTCTCCGAAGATCTTCAGGATGTTCGCCTTGTTCAGGGTCTTGTCGAAGAAGTGTCCGTTGTTTGCGTTGCTCCAGACGGGCTCGAGGAAGCAGTCGACCTTGTATTTGTAAATCCAGTCTCCGACCTCGTAGGATCCGTACATGTCAATAACGGCATCGGTGGCACCTGTCAGAGCGAAAGCTCCTCCGGCCTTGACGCACTTGACGGTGTGCTGGTTGTTCTCTCCGCCGAGTCCGCACATGAACTTGACCTTGTCTGCATCGGCAATCTTGCCGGCGAGGGTCATGGTCTTGTTGTAGACCTTGGTGTAGAGTTCCGCAACATCCTTCGCGTTGTCGAGTTTGTCGACGAAGAATCCGGCGAGGAGGATGGAAGCAACGGTGGGCTCGAGGAGAGGAACGCTCTCGCAGAGCCTGATGACGTCGCATCCGAGGGCCTCGATACCGTCCACGTTGGTCGCGTCGTATGCGGAGTATCCGGATGCGAACAGGGTGCGGGTCTTCTTTGCCTCCATGACGGTGCTGAGGTTGTCGAGATCGATGTTCATTCCCCAGTCGGTGGTGGCAAGGGCGGAAGCGTTAGCGTAAATGTCCCAGTAGAGGGCCAGATCCTGTCCGGTGCTCTTTGCATCGGTTCCGGCTACGACGTTCGCGGAAGCGCCGATGACCTTGAATATGAACTCGGTGGAGTTGTAGGTGGTCATGACGTTGGTTGCGGGCCACTTGCTGCTGACAACGGAGATGGTGACCTTGTCACCGCCGTCGTTGGCGTAGCTGTTGTGGAAGATGGTAACTTCCTTCTTGTCGATGATGTTCTGGACGAGAGTCTTGTCGTCAGCGGTGACCTTGCCGTCGCGGTTGGCGTCTGCAAGACCGTACTTCGCAAGGGTGTACCCCTCTTTCTGATCGATAATCTTCTGGATGACGTCTAGATCGTCGGAGTCGATATCCGCGTCCAGGTCGGCGTTTCCGTAGACCGGGAGTGCGGCTCCGTAGTCGGGATCGCTGCCGTCGCTGCCCATGTAGAGGAACACGGCAGCTCCTGCTCCGACCGCGAGGACGGCGACACAGACGATTGCAATTATTTTCGTTTGTGAAGGATCCATATAGATCATGGATTAATCATCCAACCCATATATAACGCGAATTTTAGTTGGCCTTATTATGTAACCATTCAGCATATCGGTTCTGTTACATCAAATGTGCACAGTATATACATCTGGCACTTGCTGAATAATATATTGGATTGATTTAACGAATTGTATCTGGATTATATATCCAAATTCTATACTGGCTCTCAAGGAAGGCATCGGCATGATCACTTGGCAGGAAGTATTGGAAAAGGAACCGACGGACGACCGCCGGAAATATGCGGATATGTGCTGCGGGATAACAGTCTACCGCCAGGCGAGGGCTCTAATCGCAATGCTCCCAGATGATAAGTTCAGGGTATTGTCCACAGGGTACTTCAACGGCGGATTCACGGATTCCCCGAAAGCGGTCATCAACATGAGCAGCCTCGGAGGGAACCTTGAGTACCAGATGATGGTGGGAAACCGCAGCGTCGTCGGAGAGTACACTGCCGAGTGCTTCCGCAAGCTGGGTTTCGACCCTGCCGACGTCGTTGCCGAAGGTACCGCCGCCAACATGGAGAACGCCTCCGTGGGTACCCTGAAGTGCGGTTCCGTCCCGGTATCGGTCGCCATCACTGCTGGCATCCGCGGCAACGGCGGATGCGCCGGGGATCCGGCAAGTTTCGACGAGGCTAAGCGCTACATGGAGAAGAACGGAACCATCGTCATGATCATGTCCGTCGAAGCCGAACTCAGCGATTCCGCCATGCTGCAGCTGATGAACATCATGGTCCAGGCCAAGAGCTGCGTGATCCAGGAGTTCCAGGCCAAGAGCCTCTACAGCCACCGCATCGCCACCGGTTCCGGTACAGATCAGATCGCAATCATATCCAGGAAAGGAGCGACGAGGATGGAGTCGGTCCGCATCGACTCCGATTTCGCCATAGGTGTCGTCGACCTTGTGAAGGAGAACCTGTCCCGCGCCTTCGACTGGCAGTCTGCCATGACCCCATCCACCCAGTGCGACGCCATGGTCCAGCTGTCACGTTTCGGGATCAAGGAGAACCTGATGGAGGACGAGATCCGCTTCCCCAACAGGATGAGGGACCTCGTCGATGCCAAGAAGATCGTCTTCCCCGACCCCTACGTTGTGTCCGTCTTCACCGCAGCCCTGCGCATTCAGGACGCGATAGACGCCGGGACCGTGGATGGCAGAGAGGGGCTGGTGACGGCAAAGAAGATAGTGGACGGCGCATTGAGCGACATCCTGCCCCATACTCCTGTCTACGACGCGAGGCTGGAGCACACCGAGTCGATCCCGGAGCACATGAGCCTGATCCTGGCGATGCTGATGCAATACCGTGCCACAGTCCTTTGGGAGGCGAGGGAATGAGGCACCTCACACCCGGATTCGACCTCGATGACGAGGGCGGTCTCAGAATCGTCTTCTCCTGTGACGATGCGGAGGTATTGTCCACCTGCGGCAGTCCGGCCGACGGCTGCAGGGGGATCTGTTTCGGGAACGGTCCCGCAGACATGCTCAGCATGCCCTTCTACGGGAAGGAGAGCTGCTACGGGGCGTCCGTGATGGAGTACGACGGCACCACTAGGGTCGCCGCCGTAGCCGTAGCCGACATCGGCAGGGGACACGTCCGCGCCGGTGAGAGGCCGGACACCTCCGGCGGAGGGATATCTCTAGTTCTTATGATCGATGCCGACGTCCCGGTGCTAGGCACATCGAGGGCGATGGTGACCGCTACCGAGGCCATTACCGCGGTGATCCGCGAGCTGGGCATCGGGAACAACGGCAGGGGCACATCGTCGGGAATGGTCCTCCAGGATATGACAGTGGTCTGCCGCCGCGACAGCAAACTCAGGCTACTTGGAACAGGTAAGCATTCGAAACTGGGGGAGCTCATCGGACGCACCACCATCGAGGCCGTGACCCGCTCCGCCGAGTGCAACGGAGTATCCAATGAGACCGTCAAGGGAAGCAGGCTCCCGCTTCTCCGCCTGGGGGCGGATTTCGACATCCCCGACGGGCATGACCCGATATTGCTGGCACTGTTGCATGTCCGTGACGAGATCGTATGGGGGGTCGTGACCCAGGAAGAGGGTCTCGAGGCAGCCCGCCGCATGGCATCCGCATACTGCGGGAAGGAGATCCCGAAGTGCGGTTCAGTACTGGAGATAGTGAAGGCAATGGCCGACAACCTGTGAGGTCCTGATATGATAATGGAAGAGATATGGGGAAAGAAGCCGGCATTCGTGGTCATCGACGCCCAGAGGAAGTTCTTCCTCGACCGTCCCGACTGGAAGGAGAGATGCGCGGCAGCCGTGAAGGATGTCAACGAGTTCTCCGCGATGTTCCGTAAGGCAGGGAACCCGGTCATATTCGTGAAGTTCAAGGGTCCCACCTGCCGTCCTTACGAGGGCGAGGACGGGGACGAGTTCTTCGAGGGTATCGAGACCCGCGAGGGGGACATCTACGTCGAGAAGGAGAACATGAACTCTTTCCTAGACACCAACCTCGAGGAGGTCATCAAGTCGAACGGGTGCGATATCGCTGTCATGGCCGGCACCGTGGCGCAGTACTGTGTCATATCCACATACTTCGCTGCTTTCGACCACAAGATCACATCCTATCTCGCCCAGGGCACCTTCCTCGGTACCACTCCCGAGACCGAGGCGGCTGTGGACTGCATATGCAAGGTCCTCACCAAGGAGCGCACCCAGAAGTTCCTCGACACCGGCGAGTGATCCCGGAAGCTACAGTCAGTTTCCGCACCCCCGGATACTGACTGTACTCTCCGCTCTTTAAATTCCATGACTGCGAGACTATCACCGCGGCATCCGCCGCAGGGATTCACATGGAATCGGAAGAGATGATGAAGAGATGTTTCCGCAGGGCGGGAAAGAAGTACGGGTACACCGACGTCAACGCCGAGTTCGTATCCTTCAAGGATTTCAAGGTCAGGTGGCAGAGGTCCTACAGGTGGGCCGACTTCAAGGTCAGCGACTACCTGGAGGACGCGCCGGAGGGGGTGTTCGACAGCCTCGCTGAATCCCTTTTCGGGAGGATCTGCGGGGAGAACACAGGATACTCCCAGGAGCTGAAGTCGTGGGTCACCCGCCCCGGGTTCGTCAGGGACAAGCAGATGATCTACGTCAGGAGGTGCAGGACCATCCTGAGGACCCCCGCCGGGGATTCCAGGGACCTCAACGAGTCCTACAGGCGCCTGTGCGACGCGGGCCTTCTCGAATACGATCCCGAGATCTACCTCACATGGGCTAGGGCTATCGACGACGACCCGGTGGGACACTGCTCGGTGCTGATGAAGTTCGTCAGCATCTCGAAGATTCTCGACAGCGAGAACGTCCCGGAATACGTGCTCGACTACTGCCTCTACCACGAACTGTGCCACATCCTCCTGGGATTCGATCCGGAGGGAAAGATGCATTCCAAGAAGTACTCCGAGATCGAGTCCAGGTACCCGATGATGGCCGACGCGCTGCAGTACCTCCGCGAGGAGGCCCTCGAGGTATGAGAATTGTCTCCCGGGCGCTAACACGCCGTTTCATCGTCCGCCGATGACGACGGCCTCGGGGCACTGACGTACGCCGGGAGTGTGTGTCGGGCCCCGCGTTGGCTTCCGGTCACTGCATACGACGACACGTCGCTGCTACCGCAAGAGCCCAACATAGTTGGGACGGGGTCGCTGTAGGCCGTTCCGTACCTTGGTCGGATACGAATCGCGTCCGGAGGTCGGGGCGGTCATACACACGATGCACCGTCGGGTAATAAAGGGTTGTCCCGTTCGCGACCTTGGTGCACGGTGTGTTGATAGTCGGCAATCGACGATTATAGACTACGTTATGTGCCTTATTGTTCGTCGATTGCGTATTTTTGCAATTCTATTGTCAATTCTGCAGTCAAATATGCGGAAATCGAAGATAAATCGTGATGAATTCTACGAATTTCGTATCAAATCGCAACTCACGTAATCAGACTTATTAATAATGAGAGAATTACGGCACTTATGTTAGCTTATCTTAACCCGAAGGCGCTGGCGGTCATCGGCGCATCCGCAGACGAAACCAAGCTCGGCGGAATGCTCGTCAAGAACATGATCGACGCCGGATTCAAGGGAAAGCTCTACCCGATCAACCCCAAGGGCGGGGAGATCATGGGATACAAGGCGTACGCCAATGTCAAGGAAATCGGCGAGCCCGTCGACGTCGCTGTCGTGGCCGTCAAGAGGGACTTCGTCATCCAGGCAATCAAGGACTGCGGTGAGGCCGGCATCAAATACGTCAGCATCCTGACCGCGGGATTCAAGGAGGACAGCCCCGAGGGTAAGAAGCTCGAGGAGGAGCTCGTCGCCACCGCCAAGGCATGCGGCGTCCGCATCATGGGTCCGAACTGCTTCGGAAACATGAACATCAGGGCGGGAGTCAACTACACCTTCTCCCACATCGTCCCCAAGGCGGGAAACATCTCCATCATGTCCCAGTCCGGAGCCGTCGGTTCCTCCATCCTCGACTGGTTCTGCACCAGCGGAATGGGGGTCGCCAACTTCGTCACCTTCGGAAACAAGTCCGACCTCGACGAGGCCGACTTCATCAGGTACTTCTCCGAGGACCCCGACACCAAGGTCATCGGAATGTACATCGAGGGAATCTCCAACGGAGAGAGGTTCATCAAGGCCATCGAGGAGATGCCCATCAAGAAGCCCATCGTCGTCTTCAAGTCCGGTAAGACCGAGGCCGGTTCCAAGGCAGCTTCCTCCCACACCGGATCCATCGCCGGTTCCGACGCCGTCAACAACGTCGTCTTCAAGAAGCTCAACATCCACAGGGCATTCGACCTCGACGAGATGTTCGACGCCCTCATGGCGTTCTCCGCCTGCGAGCCCATGAAGAAGGACGCGATCGGAATCATCACCAACGCCGGAGGTCTCGGAGTCATGTCCGCGGACGCCGCGTTCAGCGCACAGTACGTCTACGCGGCGAAGCTCGCCGACTCCACCATCGCGGAGTTCAGGGAGAAGATGCCCAAGGTCGCCGGTCTTACCAACCCCATCGACATTAGGGGAGACGCCTCCCCCGAGGATTTCGAGACCGCTGTTAGGACCATCATCAAGGACCCCTCCGTCGGAGGACTCGTCATCATGGGATCCCCCCTCGACACCGCCGACCTGCCCGACGTCGCGAAGGTCCTCGTGAAGATTATGCACGAACTGCCCTACCCCGCCACCACCTGCTTCGCGGGAGGAAAGAAGTGCGGTGAGGCCAACGCCATCCTCAAGGAGGCCCAGTTCCCCACCTACCCCACCCCCGACAGAGCTGTCAGGGCCCTGGACATCATGCGCAAGTACCAGCTCGGACTCGAGGCACCCGCCGACCCGCTCAAGATGCCCAAGGCGGACGGGCGCAAGGCGGTCAAGGCCATCCTCGACGGCGCAGTCGCCGAGGGACGCTACTCGCTCACCGAGGCCGAGGGTAAGAAGATCTTCCAGGCCTACGGAGTCCCCGTCCCCGGAGAGGCATCCGTCACCTCCGAGAAGGACGCCGTGGACGCCTGCAACAAGATCTGCTATCCCGTCGTCATGAAGATCATCTCCCCCGACATCCAGCACAAGACCGATGTCGGCGGAGTCGTCGTCGGAGTCAAGGATGCGGAGGCCGCCAAGAACGCCTTCAACAGCATCATGGCGAACTGCAAGAAGAACAAGCCCGAGGCAAGGCTCGACGGCGTCTCCATCCAGCAGATGGTCTCCGGTCAGGAGGTCATCCTCTCCATGGTCCGCGACGTCCAGTTCGGTCCCGTTGTCTCCTTCGGACTCGGAGGAATCTACGTCGAGATCCTCAGGGAGATCTCCCAGAAGCACGTGCCCATGACCGAGCAGCAGCTCGACGACATGATCACCTCGACCAAGGCCTACAAGCTCCTCTCCGGAGCCCGCGGACTGCCGGTCGCCGACATCGACGCCATCAAGGATGTCATCAGGAGGATCGTCCTCATCTCCGTCGAGAACCCCGAGATCAAGGAGATCGAGATCAACCCTGTGCTGGTCGGCAAGAAGGGAGAAGGCTGCTACGCAGTCGACTGCCTCTGCACCATCGTGCACTGAAAATCACTTAGGGGGCTCCGGCCCCCATTACTTGAGTTTTCACGGCCCCAGGGCGGTTATGGGGATTACGAATGGCTCGTTCCCACTTACGGTTCATACATACCTAGACAAGAAAAGATCTGCCTGAACCGATAGTGAGTTCCCCCTCTTTTTGGTTCTTTCAAACAAGATGCAGTTTCCGGCATGTACCTAGCCGTCAGGTACGGACAGTTTACAAAAACAAAGGAATTTTTTGTGACAATCCTATTAATAAATGGGTCCATATCAGACGCAATGTCATCCGAGCTCATTTTCATCGGACTCGGCCTCAGCGGCGTGGACGGCATGACCGTCGCCGCCCTGAACGCTCTGAAGAACTGCGATAGGATCTTCGGCGAGTTCTACACCTCCAGTGTCATAGGTGTCGAGGTCAAGGACCTCGAGGAAGCCATCGGCAAGAAGATCGAGGTCGTCTACCGCTCAGAGGTCGAGGAAGGCCACGCCATCATCGACTCCGCCAAGGAGTGCAGCACCGCATTCATCACCGCCGGAGACACTATGCTTGCCACCACCCACGTGGACCTCAGGATCCAGGCGCAGTACGAGGGCATCCCTGTCCGCATCTTCAACGGGATCTCCATCTTCACCGCGGTCCCCACCATGTTCGGTCTCCAGCCCTACAAGTTCGGAAGGGCGGTCACCATCCCGTTCCTGGAGAGGAACTACCAGCCGAAGTCCCCCTACGACCACATCATGGAGAACAAGAAGCGCGGCCTCCACACCCTCATCCTGTTGGACATCCGCGCCGAGGAGCTCCGCTACATGACCGCAAAAGAGGCCCTCGAGTGGCTGATCTCCGGAGAGGAGAAGTGGCAGGAGGGGCTCATCACCGACAAGACCCTCATGTGCGTCATCTCCCACGCGGGAGCCCCCGACCAGAAGATCGTCGCGGGATACCCGAAGGACCTCCTGGAGATGGACCTGGGCGCACCCCTGCAGTCCCTCGTCCTCCCCGGAAACCTCCACTTCATGGAGGCCGAGGCGCTGGTGGACTTCGCCGACGCTCCCAAAGAGATCATCCAGGACGACGATTGAATGTCCAGATGCGTCCGCGTCCCGAAATCCGAAGGCGAGCAGGTCAGGAAGGCCCTCATGGACGGGGGCATCCTCGACCACCGCCACCGTATCGGCGCGGACGGGGATTTCCTCCTGATCCCGATCCTGGCAGACTCGTACGAAGGGTATGAGGTCGTCGATTTCGAGCTCGGGGAACAGCCCCGTCAGGAGACGGATTACAAGGCTGTAGCAAAAGTACCAGATGACATAAGGGCGATGCTTCCTTCGGCCTTCGACGTCATCGGCGATATTGCAATAATGAAGCTCGAGGACGGGCTGAAGCCTTACTCCGGGGAGATAGGGAGGGCGCTCGTCCAGGTTACCCCCAACATCCGCGCGGTGTTCGACGACGCCGGTGTGAAGGGGGAGTTCAGGGTCCGCGAGCTCGTGAAGATCTACGGCGAGGGCTCCTCCGAGGTAATCCACAAGGAGAACGGCGTCCGCATGATGACGGACCCGTCGAAGGTGTACTTCAACCCCAGACTTGCCACCGAGAGGATGAGGATTGCGAGGATGGTTAGGCCGGGGGAGACCATCACCGATATGTTCGCCGGCGTCGCACCGTTCGGATGCGTGATCTGCCGCAATGCCGATCCAGGTATCGTCTACTCCATCGACCTTAACCCCGAGTGCGAGAGGTTCATGAGGGAGAACATGAGGCTCAACCGCATCACGAAGATCGAGCCAATCATCGGCGACGGGAGGGAGGTGGTGAAGACCCTTCCCAAGGCCGACAGGGTGCTGATGAACCTCCCGCAGATAGCGGACGAGTTTCTCCAGGATGCCCTCGGATGCGTGAAATCCGGCGGGATGGTCCATATGCACAAGATCCTAGAGAGGTCCGAACTGGAAGGATACAAGGAACAGATCACATCGAAAATGAGCGATCTGGGTCTTTTGATGGAAATCGCCCACGTGGAGGAGCTGAAGAACTACTCCCCCACGAAGAGCGTTTACGTTTTCGATATCAGGTCTGCCTGATCACTGCTTCTTGGGCTCGAGCGTCACGCCGGTCTGGTTCTGGTAATGTCCGGAGCGCTTCTCATAGCTCTTCTCGGACGGGGAGGACATTGTCTGGAAGACCAGTTGGCAGTACCTCTCGCCGATGGGGATCTCTACCTCGTGGTCGGAACTGTTGTAGCTTCCCAGGGTGAGTGTGCCCTCGAATCCCGCATCGACCATGCCGAAGGCAGCTATGATCCCCTTCCTGATCCAGGAGGTGCGGAGCCAGAGGTTGCCACAGACGTCGTCGGCCATCCTCACGCGCTCGATGGTGGAGACGTAGAACATTGTCTTCGGAGGGATCTTCACGACACCCTCGTCCGCACCGTGGACGGTGCCGTTTATGGAGATCTCGGCGACCCTCACGTCGTACCCGTTGGGGGTGAGGCTCTTGTCGTTCCAGTCGGAAATCCCGATGGTCCCCTCTTTCACGCCTTTCACGATGTCGCGGTCGGACAGAATGGTCATGCGGGATGAGAGCGCATTCAACTTATTAACCTCGCGTCCGAAGTCAGTCGCGAAGGCATGCAGAACTCCGGCCTCGCCACACCGCTAGCATCCTCGTCCTTCCCGTCCCTCGCACTAGCTGCCGTCCCCGGGGCTCTGCTGGCGGGCTACTTCTCGAAGGAGGCGGAAACGGAATCGGACTGACTCCGCGTCTTCCGACCGCCAATTATTACTATCTGCGCGCGATAGTGGGGGCGATAGCAATGCAGATCGAACCTAGAGCGGAACTGAAGGACCTGCCTCCCACCGTCCACGGGGGACAGGGCTGGAAGCTCTCGGGTGTCGAGGATTACAGCCAGAACCTGAACCCCATGGGACCTCCCCCGGGGCTCGCCGCCGAGGTCCAGAAGGCCCTCGGGGGCATCGGCCACTACCCCGATGCGCTGTGCACCGAGGACCGTGAGGTCATCGCGAAGTACTTCGATATCAGACCCGAGAACGTCGTCATGGGAGCGGGATCCTCTGAGATCATCCGCAACTTCCCCGCGGCGTTCATGGAGCGCGGGGACCTGGTTCTCATGCCGAGGCCCTCCTTCGCGGAGTACACGCAGCAGATCAAGATCGCCGGCGCGCAGGTCGACTATTTCGACCTCTCCCCCGACAGCGGCTTCCACATCGACTTCGAGGACCTGGAGTCGCAGCTCCAGTCTACTCAGTACAAAGCGCTCTACCTGTGCAACCCCAACAACCCCACCGGAGTGGTGGAGAGCAAGGACAACATCCTAAAAATCGTGAAGGTCTGCGAGGACATGGACACACTCGTGTTCCTCGACGAGACCCTTCTCGGACTCTCCAAAGATGCGGACCTCCGCTCCTGCGCGTCCTACATCAACGACTACACGAACCTCCTTGTCGCGGAGTCGTTCACCAAATCCTTCGCCATCCCCGGCATGAGGATCGGCTTCGGCCTGTCCAACCCGGAAATCTGCGCGGAGATGCAGAAGGTGTCCCTCCCCTGGAACCTCGGTACCGTGGAGCAGGCGGTAGTGAAGTACCTCACGGACAACATGGGGTATGTGGACGTGGCCGCCAAGGAGCTCCGTAAGGAGAGCGAGATCATGCAGGCGAGGCTGGAGGACATCGGGTTCCCGGTCGGTCCCGTATCCGACTCGTTCTTCTACTTCGTTTCATGCAGGCCACTGGGCCTCACCGGAGCCGAGATGCAGAAGATGATGCTCAAGGAGGGCATCATGGTGCGCGACTGCGCGTCGTTCGGACCGCAGTTCGAGGATTACATCCGTTACTGCGTGAAGGACCGCGCCCGCAACGAGAGGTTCATCTCGGTTGCGGAGAAGGTAATGTCCTCTTTCCCGGGTCTGTGAGCCATGGAACTCTGGATCGACGCGGTTCTGATTGCCATATCGACGCTGCTCATCGACCGTTACGTCGGCGACGTGCCGAACCGCTACCATCCCCTCAGGTGGATGGGGAACCTCCTCGACGCCATTGACAGGCGCCTGCACAACAGGACTTCCTGGTGGGCCACCGTCGTCGGGTTCCTTTCGTACATGCTCGTGCTCGTCCTGTTCTCGTTCGCCGCGCTGATGATCCTCATGCTCGTGAGGTACGGGCTAGCGGGAGTCTGCGGATTCGAGATTTTCGGACAGGGTTCCGACCTGGGGGAGATCGCATGGATCGTAATGACGGGTCTCCTGGTCAAGGTCACCTACTCCCTGTTCCTGTTCCGCAAGAACTGCAGCGTCATCATGGACGACCTGAGGAACGGCGACCTCGATGCCGCCGCGGATAAGACCCAGATGATGGTAAACCGCAAGACCCGCGGCATGGACGAACCCCATCTGACGTCCTCATGCTGCGAGACCATCTCCGAGAACCTTGTGGACAGCGTGGTCTCCCCGTTCTTCTATTACGGCATCCTCGGGATGTTCGGCGCGGTGATGTTCAGATGCGCCAACCTCATGGATGCCATGTGGGGCAGGAGGAACGAGAAGTACAACATGCTCGGTCACTTCCCCGCGAGGTGGGACGACGTCCTTGGATTCATACCGTCCAGGCTCTCCCCCCTGTTCATAGGCTTCGCAGCATGGCTGATGAGGCTGAAGAACCGCAGGCCGGCCATGAAGGCGGCGATTCGCGAGCACAAGCTCACACCCAGCCCCAACAGCGGTTGGCCGATGACCGCCACCGCGGCGGCCATGGGGATATCCTTCGAGAAGAAGGACGTCTACGTCATGGGAGAGGGCCCCCTGCCCTCCATCGATGATATCGCCCGCTGTTACCGCCTCATCGAGGTCACATCGATACTGTTCATGTTCATAATCGCCGTCCCCGTCTCGATCCTGCTGGGAATCCACGTGCAGGTCGCCATGGAGGACTGGCTCCACGACATCATAGAGGTGTTCTGATTGGATTACGTCAAATCGGCAGAGGTGATGGAGGAGCCCGGCAAGGCCGGCACGGCCATCATACGTTTCACAGAGAGGATGGAGGTGCTCAGCTCCGCGCCCATGAACGGCGGGCACTGCGTCACCGACACCGTCTTCATCATGCAGGTACCGCACGACTACAGGAGCGGAAACTACATCCAGGACCTGAGGGACAAACAGGCCCAGTACGGGCTCCCCTCCGACTCCGTGGGGTTCATGACCTCCGCGGAGGTGAAGTACGTGTTCTCCACCGCCTGTGAGGAGGCGGACGGGGAGAGGGTGTTCGTAGCCGCCACCGCGGGAGTGACCAATGCGGTCCGTGCGGGGGACCCGCTCACGGGATGGGAGGAGAAGTCCGCCCGTTCCATGGAGATCTACAGGAAGCTTATCGCGGGAACAATCAACATCGTCGCGGTCGTCCCGCATCCCATGGACGACATGGGCAAGATAAACGCCATGATCCCACTCGTAGAAGGAAAGGCGATGGCCATGCACGATATGGGCTATCCCGAGACAGGGACCACCTCCGACGCCATGGCGATCGTCTCCCCGGTCGGGAACGAGAGGATCTCCTTCGCTGGCACCGGCACACCCGCAGGAATGTCCCTTGCGAGGGGGGTCAGGAAAGCGGTATGCGAATGCCTGCACAAGAGGGGGGAATCACCGTATGCCGCCGACGCAGTCGAGATCCTGAAGGAGCACGGCGTCGACGCCGATATGATCTGGGATTGTGCCAGTGCTCTCGGGATAGGGGAGGAGCAGCGCGATGATTTCTATTCCACCCTGTCCGATATGGCTTCGGACCAGGACATCTGCGCGATCATTCTCGGCACGCTTTCCGCCGGATATCTCGCCGACAGGGGATGCATCTGCGGCCAATACGGCAACGAGGTCCCCCCGGTGCTCTGCGACGGAACCCTTGCCGCGTTCCTCGCGGGAAACATCTCCGAGGACAGGGGAAGGGACCAGACCGTGGACCTCCTCGGCATGCGCCCGCTGAAGGACAGCGATATAAACGGTTATTTAGAGGCTACCGTTTACGGATTAGTAGGCGGGGTAGTAGGCTACCTCACGGGGTATAGCGATGAGTGATGCCGATAATAACAACGAATACGAAGTCCAGGAGCAGGAATGCTGCCAGGATTCCGAAGACTTCCAGGACTCCCAGGAGCAGGTCTCCGAGGAGAAGCCTAAGAAATCCTCGAATCCCGTTCCTATCGTGGATGCTATCAAGGGAATGCTTTCTTTCTTCACCATTTTCAAGCTGAACGTCGGTGAGAGGGAAAGCGATGCGATGGAGAAGAACTTCTGGCTGGTGCCGATCATCGGATTCATAATCGGTCTGGCGGCGTTCATCGTCGTTTTCATCATCGATTATGTGATCGGCGGCCTTTTCATCGAAGCGGTCGCAGCCATTGCCACGGTGTTGATCCTGTCCAAGTTCCTCCACTTCGACGGACTTGCGGATTTCGGAGACGGAATGGTCGCATCCGGAGACAAAGAGAAGCACGTCCGCGCCCTGAAGGACACCACCATCGGTGCCGGAGGACTCGGCGTCGCATTCATCGTCACCATGGTGTCGATCGCCTGCTACACCGGAATTCCCTGGGGAATTGTCGGCGTTCCGTTCATCGTCCTCGGAATCGAGGCCGTCGTGAAGAATGCGCAGGTTGTCGCCGCAGCCTTCGGAGAACCCAGCGACGGAATGGCAGGGAAGCAGGTCGCAGAGACCGGCATGAACTCCATGATCCTGTCCACCATCCTCGCGGCAGTATTCATGGCAATCGCGGTCGTGCTCGGAGTCCTGTACTCCGATTTCGACTTCGGAGACGTCGGCAAGGAGATGGCGGTCATGATCATCGTGCCCGTCCTCGCATCCGTCCTCGTCGGATTCGGAATGGCGAAGATCGCCAACAGGACCTTCGGGTTCGTCAACGGCGACATCCTCGGTGCGACCAACGAGATCGCCCGTGCGGTCTCGCTGCTCCTCATGCTGTTCGTTCTCGGGCTGATCTGGTTGTGATACGAATTGGAAGCCCTCATCAACGCAGGTGGCAAAGGCACCAGGATGGGGGAGACCGGCATCGAGAAGCCGATGCAGATCATCGGCGGCAAACACGTTGTGGAACGCGTGGTCAAGGCCATGCAGTTCGCGGAGACCGTGGACAGAGTCCTGGTCTCCGTGAGCCCAAACACCCCTAAAACCGAGGCTTTCCTCAAGGACATGGGCGTGGAGACCATCAGGACGTCCGGGGACGATTTCATGATGGATCTCCACCAGTCCTTCGAGAGCATGTCCGGCAAGTATGTCGTGACATGTCCCTCGGACATCCCACTTATAAATGCCCAGATCATCGATCAGGCGGTCAGTGCGTTCGTTCCGGAGATGCAGTCGATGATCGTCATGGTGGATGCCGAGGTCGTCAGGGGAATGGGTATCATCCCTTCATACACCAGGAAGGTGAACAACAAGGAGTGGGTGCTCTCCGGGCTGTCCGTGATGGACAGGGAGGCCACCCTGAGGGGCGACTACCTGAACGAGGAGTGCCTCTACACGGATTGGCACGAGCTCGCCGTGAATGTGAACACGCCGGACGAGCTAAGCGTCGCCCGGCGTTTGTTCTGAGATCACTCGTCGTCCGAGTTCTCGAGAAGGGGGCTCTCGGATTTCTTTGAGCCCTTAACGGTTTTCTTCTTAGCAGTGCCAGACGAGGACTTCTTGGAACTCTTCTTCCTGTCTGCGACCACCACGGTGAACACCTTTCCGATGCGGTTGTCCGCCGACGGGGAAGCCGTGCCGGTACCGGTCTTGGACGCGGACGCGTGCTTCTTGCGGGAGGGACAGTCCAGGTTGATGCACTCGGTCAGGGATCCCACGCTGATCAGAGGAGCACCGCACTCGGGGCAGGCATTGCCGGTGGGGATGATGGTTCCCCTAGGCCTGAGCGGATAGGTCTGGGTGCAGGCGGGCCACTCGGAGCAACCCGCGAAGCGCCTTCCGGCCTTGGAGAACATGACCCTGATGGTTCCCTTGCCGCAGGTCGGGCAGGGGCCGAGGTCGTTCTTGGCCGTGTTGGAAACGCACTTGGGGTCGATGCACTGGGTGGACGGGGGCATCCCCCTCCTGATGACCCTGATGAGGGCGAGCCCGCACTCGGGGCAGGTGTCCTCGGTCATCTGGACCATAGCGCCCTTGGGCAGCGGGAACGCCTTCTTGCACTCGGGGTATCCGTTGCATCCGATGAAGTTCCCGTTCTTGGATTTCTTGACGGTCATGCTGTTGCCGCACTCGGGGCAGACGCCGACATACTGCTGCTTCTTGAGGGCGGCCTTGATCTCGTCTCCGATGGCCTCCTCCTCGTTGCTGATGGTTATAGCGACGTTGCGGAGCATGTTCTGCGACTCTTCGACGACGTCTCCGAGGGACTTCTCCCCTCCTGCGATGGACAGCATGTCCATCTCGAGCTTGGCGGTCATCTCGGGCTCGGTGATGCCTCCGCCGTGGTGCTCCAGGGCCTTGGTGAGGGCGATCCCGGATGCGGTGGGGATCAGGTAGTTGCCCTGGACGTAGTTGCGGGAGAACAACTTGCCGATGATGTCATGCCTGGTTGACTTGGTCCCCAGCTGCAGGCGGTCCATCTCCTGGATGAGCGAACCCTGGTTGTAGCGGTACGGGGGTTTTGTCTGGGACTCCTCGTTGGTGATGCTCCTGACGTCGATCTTCTCCCCGACTGCCATCTCGGGCACGCGGGACTCGGCGGCACGGAGGTACTTTCCGTAGTACTTCTTCCAGCCCTTTTCCTTCTGGATGTAGCCCTCCGCGACGAACTTCTCGCCGGCCACGTCGATGACCGCCTTGGTGGTCTCCGCGACGGCGTTGGGGGCGACGGTTGCCATGAACCTGCGGACGATGAGCTCATAGAGCTTCCACTTGTCCCCCTTGAGCTTGGCCTGGGTGGCTCCCGCGGTAGGGTAGATAGGCGGATGGTCCGTGGTCCTCCTCTTTCCCCTGGAAGGGGATATCCTGTCCTGGGCAAGGATCTCCGCAGCCTCCTCGGCGAACTCGGAGTCCTTGAGCTTCTCGAGCACCCCCTTCAGCGAAAGGGTGCGGGGATACTCGGTGTTCTCGGTACGGGGGTATGAGATGTATCCTCCGGTGTAGAGGTCCTCGGCGAGTTTCATAGCCGCCGACGGGGGGATGCCGATCTTGTTCGCCTCGACCTGCATCATGGTGGTGTCGAACGGCGGCGGGCGGTACTCCTCCTTCAGGCCCTTCTCGCAGGAGCTCACGGTCGCCTCCTTGACGTCCTTGGTCCTGTTGTAGATTGCCTCCGCTTTCTCCCTGTCGAAGATGTCGCCGGCCTCGTGGGTCCCTCTGAAGGCGAGCATGCCGAACCTTCCCTGGATGGTCCAATAGGGGACGGGGACGAAGTTCTCGATCTCCTCGTTCCTGTCGACCAGGAGCTTGAGGGTGGGGCTCTGTACCCTTCCGACGGACATGAAGTTCTTGCCGACCTGTCCGGATGACAGGGAAATCAGCCTGGTGAGGACGGCTCCCCAGGAGAGGTCGACAATCTGCCTTGCCTCCGCGGCCTGTGCGAGCTTCTCGTCGGGCTCCACGAGGTTGGCGAAGGCGTTCTCGATCTCACCCTTGGTGAGTGCGGAGAATTTGGCCCTCTTGACCTTGCCCATATCGACGCCGGCGGCCTTGACGGTCTCCATCCCGATGAGCTCTCCCTCGCGGTCGTAGTCGGTCGCGATGATGATCTCGTCCGCCTTGGCGGAAAGCTCGGAGATCTTGGAAAGGATGCTCTTGACCCTCACGGTTTTGATCTGAGTCGCGTTGACGAGCTCTACCGGGGAGACCGCCTTCCAGTCGCTGTACTTCTCCGGGTAGTCCAGCTCCATGATGTGTCCCCTCAGGGACACGACGTTGTACTCGTCGCCGTTGCTGGCGAAGGTAAGGGAGGTGACCCCTCCCGCCGAGGCGGAATGTGATTTTCCGTCGGAGAGGATGGTCGCGATCCTGCGGGCTGCGTTCGCCTTCTCAGTGATGATGAGGATCTTCATTGACATCGTGAACGCCCTTAGTTTATATTTATAATTAATTAATATAATAGAGGACGTCTAAAAAACGGACAATTGTGGACACATGGGATTTGGATGGTTTGGACTAGTCTGCGCGGGCCTTATATACACGTTGGATTATTAATCCAACCACATGAAAGAGGATGGGGCTCTGCAGAAACTTCGTTCCAATCCCAGGGTCATAGGGGCGTATGTCCTAGACCGCAGGACGAGGCTCAAGCTGATGCTCGGAGAGACCGGGATCACGGCATCCGGGGGCATCGCCTACGAGAACAAGGGCCTCGACGGAGTCCGCAACAGCGACGTGGTGTTCTGCGTCTTCTCCAAGGGCGTCATCTACCAGCCCACCGAGTTCACCCTCGCCATGGCGGACAGCGAAGGCATAGTCTACGGACACGATGTTCCCAAGATGATGCCCCGCGAGTCCATCCGCGACAACGGCGTGTGGATCACGGACGACTTCATCGTCTATCCGGACATCCTGCCCAAGGAGCAGCCCAAGTTCGTCCTCTATCCGCATTTCTTCGACGTTATCGGGCCCGCCGAGGGCATAAAGACCGCAGCGGCGTTCAACCCCGCCATGACCACCGACGTGATGCTCAAGGTTCACTTCGGTATCGAGGGGAAGAACATCTCGTCCACGATCATCACCGCGGACTACCTCTGAGAAAGGTGAACGCAGGCGCGGGGCCTGCGATGGTGTTTCAGTCGTTCCTGACGCCAATGTAGTGCAGATGGCCGTTCGACTTGGAGGCCATGGTGAGTTTGCACCTGAGGACGCCCTTGAGGGAACCGAGGTCGTTGTTGATCTTCTTCAGCTCGGCGAGCTCGCCCTCGACGGCGACGATCTCCATGCACCTGTCATGGTCGAGGTGCATGTGGATGGTGGTGAAGACGTTCTGGGAGCTTGCGTGCTGGATCTCGGTAATCTTCTCGCTGAGTCCGATGGTGTCATGGTCGTATATCATGGTGATCACGCCGCACATGTGCTCATGCTCGTTCTTCCACTCGTTCTCGGCGAGGGAATCCCTCACGAGGTCGCGGATGGCCTCGGACCTGGAGACATATCCTTTCTTCGCGATGATCTTGTCGAATTCAGCAAGGAGCTCGGGTTCCAGCGAGACTCCAATACGGGTAACTCCGTCCATACCCCGTTATTACGTCCGAGATATAAAACAGGTTGCGGGAACATACCGAATACATACGAATTGGATGTATTCGTAACATTATTGTGTCCGCCAAATTCATTATGTCCGCGACCGTACGGTAGCTCATGTCGGAACTCTCGGACAGGGTGGCAGACCTATTGGATTCGGCCGTGGGGAGGCTGGTATCCGGCAAGAAGGTCGCCATAGCGTTCTCCGGCGGGATAGATTCCGGGCTCATCGCGGGATTGGCGATGAGACACGCTTCCAAAGTGACCCTGTACACCGCAGGCACCGAGGGGTCCCACGACATCGAAGCCGCAGAATCCGCGGCGGAGCTCCTGGGAGGGGATCTGAGGACCATCGTCCTCGACGACGATACCATCCTCGACTCAATAAAGTGCCAGATAGATATAACGGGTACGGATTCCCCTCTCGTGCTCGCCTTCGAGACCCCTCTGTACAACGTCCTCCGCACATGTACCGAGGATACCGTTCTGGGCGGCCAGGGCGCGGACGAGCAGTTCGCCGGATACCAGAAGTACGTCGGCATGAAGGGGGAGCAGCTCCGCGACCATATCGTGGAGGACCTCAGCAGGCTCTACAGCGAGACCAAACCCCACGAGAAGAAGCTCTCCGACCATTTCTCCAAGGCCATCGGATACCCGTACCTCGACAGGGAGCTCTCCGCGCTCGTCAGGGCCGCACCGATCGATGAGATCCGTCCTCCCGATGCCGATGTGAGGAAGAAGGTGCTGTGCGATGCCGCCGTAGCCCTGGGATTCGGATTCCTGGCGGAGCGTCCCAAGAAGGCCGCGCAGTACGGTTCGGGCACCATGGACTCCATCCGCAGGATCTGCAGGGACAGGAACACCACATACAACGAGATGGTGTCCGGGATGGTACGTTCCCTGAGGCAGTGAATCAGTTTTTATCTCATGCAGGGATGAAGTGTCGTGAAAGACGAGTCCGCCCTGTGCGAATCCCGGTTGAAGTGGCTTTACGGTCTGCAGCTCAACGGCATCAAGCTCGGGCTGACCAACATCAGGTCGCTTCTGAGGAGGATGGGCAATCCCCAGGATTCCTTCCCCTGCATACATGTCGCGGGTTCCGACGGCAAGGGGAGCACATGTGCGATCATGGCCTCCGTCCTGAGGGCGAAGGGGTTGAGGGTGGGGCTCTACACCTCCCCACACATACTGGAGTTCAGGGAGCGCATCACGGTCAACGGCGAGGCGATCTCCGATGCGGACCTCTCGAGGATCGTCGGAGGTGCCAGACATTTCGTGGATGACATGAGGGAGAGCGACATGTCGTGCACATTCTTCGAGGTCACCACCGCCGTGGCCTTCCAGTACTTCAGGGAGAGGCAGGTGGATGTGGCGGTCGTCGAGGTGGGCATGGGCGGCAGGTTCGATGCCACCAATGTGATCCGCCCCCTGGTATCGGTGATCTCCAACATCAGCATGGAGCATATGGAGTATCTCGGGGACACCATCGAGAAGATCGCCTACGAGAAGGCGGGAATAATCAAGGACGGCGTGCCCGCGGTCACCATTAACTCAGGTGCCGCCCTGGATGTCGTTTCACAGGCCGCTGCCGAAAGGAACTCCCCGCTCACGGTCATCGACGCGGGAAGCATTGCCGTCACGAAGAACTCCGAGAGGGGAGTGGAATTCACTTACAAAGGGGAGAGCTATTTCGTCTCGATCCCGGGAAGAAACGAGGCCAAAAACGCAGTGCTGGCACTCGAATCCCTGAGAGCAATCGGGGATAGGTTCGGAGACCTCTCCGAGGCATTGGCAAAAGGGATGGGGGAGGTCGTCTGGCCGTGTAGGATGGAGCTTACTGATGACGATATCATCCTCGATGTCACCCACACCCGTGCAGGTTCCGACGGGCTGGTCAGGGATATATCCGAGATCTACGGCAGGACGGTCCTGGTTTTCGGGATCCTGTCCGACAAGGACGCCCCGGATATCTGCGAGAACCTGTCGAAGATAGCATCCAAGGTCGTCGTCACCGCCCCCGACTGCCCCCGTGCGAGGCCGGCGGAGGAGACACTGGCTATTATGAGGAGATATGTGCCAGGTGCACAGATGGCACCATCTGTGGGAGAGGCCATCGAACTTGGATTGAATATCCGTATGCCCGGGGAAAAGCTATTGGTCACCGGGTCGTTCTACATGGTGGAGGAGGCGCTGAGGTGGAAGGGCAGGACATCGTTGTGATTCTCGATAGGATGTCGGAGGTCTATAACAAGGGAGCGTATCCCGGCAGGAACTCCGAGGGGCTGAATCCCGAATGGCCCTGCGACCCGTTCCACGTCCTCGTCGCAACCATCCTCTCCCAGAGGACCAAGGACGACAACACCAGGAAGGCATCGGACGCCCTCTTCACCAAGTATCCCACCATCGGTGCCATTGCCGAGGCCGATCCCGCGGACGTCGCCGTCCTCGTGCGCCCCGCAGGCTTCCCCAACCAGAAGGCGAAGGCGATCGTGGACTGCTGCAGGATCCTTCGCGACGAGTACGGGGGCAAGGTGCCCGAGGACACCGACGAGATGTGCAAGCTCCCGATGGTCGGCAGGAAGACCGCCGCCTGCGTGAGGAGTTACGCGATGCTCATCCCATCGGTCTGCGTCGACACACACGTACACAGGATCTCCAACCTCATGGGACTGGTGCACACCAAGACCCCGGAGGAGACCGAGTACGCACTCATGGACCTCACCCCGAGGGACAGGTGGAGCGACATCAACCGCTACATCGTCCGCCACGGGCAGGAGTGCTGTCTCCCGAACCATCCCCACTGCGAGCGTTGCATGGTCAGGGACCAGTGCGAGTACGGCTCGTCCCATTGACTTTATAATGCGCGGGACCATACGCGTGGACGATATGCACGAGGCATCCGTTACCGCAGACATCGTGGACGCCGTTCTACAGGAACTGAAGAACTACAAGGTAACCAAGGTCAACGAGGTCACCATCGTTGTCGGCGACCTCACGCAGCTCGGTACGGAGCAGATGCAGTTCGCCTGGGAGGTCCTGACCGACGGGAACATCCTGAAGGGATCCAGGCTTACCATCAAGCCGCAGCCCGTCGTCCTCAGATGCAGGAGCTGCGGGTTCGAGGGCCCGGCGAAGACCGTTGATTTCGGAGAGGGGAGTTCCGACCACAACATCCCCGTTCTTTCCTGCCCCGACTGCGGCGGCAAGGTTGACGTCATCGAGGGCAGCGCATGCCGTATCGAGAGTTTCGACATCGAAGAGGAGGAGTGACCATGTTCAAATACAGAGACGAGGAGACGGCAGCCAAGATCGTCAAGGCGATCAAGGACCTGGACGTCAAGTGCAGGGTCATGCACATCTGCGGGACCCACCAGGACACCATAGTGAGGTTCGGTCTCACCAGCCTCCTGGAGGATGCCGGCATCGAGGTCCACCAGGGACCGGGATGCCCCGTCTGCGTCACCACCTCCAGGGAGATCGCCGACGCCATCACCATGGCCAGGAACGGTCTCACCATCTGCGCCTTCGGGGACATGATGAGGGTGCCCACCACCATCGGTTCCCTCTTCGATGCCAAGGCGGACGGCTGCGATGTCAGGATCGTCTACTCCATCGAGGACGCGGTCAGGATGGCCCGCGCCGAACCCGCCAAGAAGTTCGTCTTCGTCGGTGTGGGATTCGAGACCACCGCCCCCTCCACCGGTGTCCCCCTGGTCCATGGCGACGCCCCCGAGAATTTTACCGTATACTCCTGCCACCGCTACACCGTCCCCTGCATCGACAAGATCCTGGGGATGGGCGAGGTGAAGATCGACGGTCTCATCCAGCCCGGGCACGTCTGTGTGATCACCGGCCTCGGGCCGTTCCGCAAGTTCTCCGAGCAGTGCGGCATCCCCCAGGTCGTCTGTGGGTTCGAGCCCCTGGACATGCTGATGTCCTGCTACCTGCTCGCCAAGCAGATTCACGACGGCAAGGCGGTCATAGAGAACGAGTACTCCCGCCTCGTGAGGGACAACGGAAACGAGAAGGCCCGCCAGATCCTGTCCGAGGTGTTCTACCCCACCGACGGCGAGTGGAGGGGATTCCCGGTCATCGAGAACTCCATCATGACCCTCAAACCCGAGTTCGCCGACCACGACGCGAAGAAGGTCTACGAGGACATCCTGAAGAAGACCCCCAGCGTCGAGGAGGACGCCAACGGATGTTCCTGCGGAGAGGTGCTCCGGGGACTAATCGACTCCGAGCAGTGCCCGCTGTTCGGGACCGCCTGCAAACCTACTTCCCCCCAGGGACCCTGCATGGTCTCCATGGAGGGGAACTGCAACATCGCATACCGCTTCAGGGGGCGCCTCTGATGCTGGACAAGCATTATCCGGGAGCACCCACCCTTGTGTGCGTCCTCACCAACGACTCCACCGTATTCCTAAAGAACGGGATCGCCAGCGCCTTCGAGATGTTCGGCGGCCGCTGCCAGGAGGTCAAGCACCTCGTGGCCAAGCTCGATCTCGCCGTCAAGGAGAGCGGCGAGAAAAAGGGGGAGAAGCTCTGCGAGGTATCCTTCGGTATCATCTCCAGCCGCTTCGGTTTCGTCCCCGCGGATTACACGGTCATGAACTATCCCCCGGAGGAGGTCATGTCCACTCCCGAGGACTACGAGCGCGTCCAGAAGGAGAAGGACTACCTGGGCAAGATCCTCTACACCTGCACCATGTTCGACCGCATCATCGTATGCGTCCCCAAGCACATGATGGAGATGATCATCGATGCCGATGTCCTTCCCAAGGGTAGGGTGATCGCCGTAACCTCCAAGGACTTGAAACAGGTATGCGAGGAACGCGACTGGATGTGGCTCGAGAGGAACGGACCCCGCGTGGGTTCCGAGAACTCCGAGAGGATCATGGCTGAAATACGCCGTATCTCAGAGTAATCTGGCACATTTCGTGATACGTTCCTTGTCCGCCTTCTCCACGCGGAAGCTGTCGCGTATCTTCTGCAGGGACATCCTCAGTATCGCGGGAGGGATCCTCCCGGACAGCAGAACGGGTTCGGTCTCCTTCGGGAATTTGACGTAACACACGGAAAGCGCCCATGCGCAGCCAATGTCCCAATAGTAGCCAGGACTCTCGCGTGGTTCTCCAAGGTCCTTCAGAACCCTCCCGATGTGCTCCCCGTCGATGAATTTGGAGAGCATCATGACGGCCCCCACCCTCATGGGGAATTCCTTCCCGGTCTCCAGGAGCGATTCGCATCTGGAGAACAGCCTATCGGAGGTCTCCCCGGAATCGATCTTCCATGCGCTGCAGAACGTATCGCAGGTGTTCCACTCCTCGATCTCCCCGATGAAGTCCTCGGTGAGTGCCAGACGTTCGTCCCCGCTGCATTTCGCGGTGGCGATTACAAGCCCCTTGACGACGCAGTGCTCCAGACTCTCGGACGGGTATTGGACGAAGGTCCTCCAATCTTCACGGTTTATCCTTCTGGCGATCCCCCTCAGGAGGGGCATCTTGACCCCGATGGACCTCTTCGGACTGGCGGAGATCCTGCTGTTGAAAATCCTGTACTGCTCGTCGGCAAGGGACTGAAGTTCGGATTCCAGCTCCTGCGGGTTCATCTGTATTCCTTCTCGATGTTCAGGAGGCGCTGCTTGAGGGCGACCCCTCCGGAGTACTGCCCGATGCCCGTGGAGGCAAGGACCCTGTGGCAGGGGATCAGGATTGGGAGCACGTTGTTGGCGCAGACGGTCCCCACGGCACGGGCGGCGCCCGGATGTCCCGACTTCTCCGCCAGCTGGGAGTACGTCACGGTCTCCCCGTACGGGATCTCCGACATGGATACGAGCACGTCCACGGCGAAGTCGCTCCCGTCGATGCTGATCGGCACATCGAACACCTTCCTCCTTCCCGCGAGATACTCGTCGATCTCGCGGACGGCCTGCTCCATGACGGGATCGGTCCCCTCCTCCATCGCGGGCAGGTTCTGAGAAGGGAGATAGACGGCCCTGACGGTATTGCCGTCGGTGACGATGCTGACCATGCCTATGGCCGTCATGAATGTGCCGATGTGTTCCTCTCCCATGGTTGGGAAATCGAGTCGTAGGTACTTAACCATAGCCGACGATGGGTGCAGCATGCTCATATGCGTCAGCAGGCGGACGGACATCCCGGCTTTCCATGCCGAATGGTTCATGAACCGCGTGCGCGCGGGGTACTGTCTGGTCAGGAACCCGATCTACCGTCCCGTCGTTTACAGGGTGGACCTCACCAGGAAGAACGTGGACGCGTTCATATTCATCACCAAGGACCCCCGTCCGATGATGCCGTACCTGAAGGAGCTGGGGTCGATGGGCTACATGTACACCTTCCAGGTGACGATTACGCCCTACGGGAAGGACATCGAGCCCGGGGTCCCGTTCAAGGCGGACATCGCCGATGCCTTCAAAGAGCTCTCGGCGAGGATCGGCAAGGATAGGATCGCCTGGCGTTACGACCCGATAATCCTCAACGACAGGATCGATGTGGAGTATCACAGGAGGAAGTTCGGTCTCCTGTGCAGGGAGCTCGAGGGCTACACAGACAGGTGCATCTTCAGCTTCGTGGACATGTACGGGAAGCTCAGCGGCAGGAAGGACCTGCGTTCGGTAAGCCACAAGGAAATGGACGATCTGGCACAGGCTCTCGCACCCATCGCGGCGGAGCACGGAATACGTCTCACATACTGCTGCGCCCGCAGAGACCTCTCCGCGTACGGGATCGAACCCGCGGGATGCATCGACAGGAGGCAGATGATATCCCTCGGCATACCCTTCGAGGAGCTCGATACCCCTCTGAGGGAGGGATGCAGGTGCGTGAAGAACATCGACATCGGAGCATACGACACCTGCGACCACGGATGCGTCTACTGCTACGCCAACAAGGCCGACCCGGAGGAGAGGTCCCGGAGGACCTACGACCCGGAGGCGGAGATGCTGTTCGGTACCCTTGAGAGCGGGGACGAGATCGTCGAACTGAAGGGCAGGTCGGAGCCCAGGCTGTCGGATTTCTTCGAATACACTCAGTACGGCGACGTCGGGAAACAGATCCGCCGCTGAGTCAGCTCTCCCAGGTCTGCTTGATCCCTTCCCTTGAATCCTCCGCGAGCTCCTTCTCCATCCTCTTCTTCGAGAACAGCACGGAGTCCATGAACGCGACCCAGATGACCTCGATGACGATGGATGCCGCGATGGCGACCATGGCGTTGCCGATCTCCGGACCCTTCATCAGGGAGACGCAGAGCGCGATTGCGATCCCCTTGTTCTTGTAGGAGATCATGAGGATGTCGGTGACCCTGGTGGACCATGCGATGTGCGCTCTTTTCTCAGTGACCTCGGTCGCGGTACCGAGGCCGAAGTCCCTGATGCCAGCGACGGCGATGAACACCGCGAGGATGGACATCTCCTTCGGGAAGTTGGTGGCGGAAACAGAGAGCCAGACGAGGAACGCGATGGTGCAGTTGAGCACCACGGACATAATCGTCTTGTCGATCTTCACCTTGGTCAGCAGCCTGGAGACCACCAGCGGGATTCCGATGATCTTGATGACGGTCAGTACGACATCGAACATGTCCACTAGTTCACCGAGGGTGATCCAGATGATGAACGGGATCCAGACGAGGGATACGACGTAGACGATGATGGTGGAACGGAGGGCATGCTCCAGGTCTCCCCTGAGTATGAGGGACAGGGGGCCGACCGAAGCCGCGAAGGGGGTCGCCGCGATGAAGACCAAACCGTTGGCGTACTTCTCGTACGAGGGGATCTGGTTGAGGATTACGTAGGCGGCGAGGGGTATGACGGAGGCGAAGACAAGACCCAGAAGGACGGCTTTGGTGACCGATTTCCAGTTCGTTACGGGGTTGAGGTTGCGGAACGGGATCCTGGAGAGGGTCAGGCACATCATGGCCGCCAGCAGGAACACGGTGATGTTGCTACGGATGTCCGAGTTGAGTACGTCGTCGGGGAACGCCCCGGACGCGTTCGTGATGAGCGAGATGACAAGAGCCGCGCCCATCATGAACGCCGTGCTGCATACCAGGTCCAACGCCTTCATGCATGGCGGACGTCAGGACGGTATTTATTCATGTTGATTGAGTCAACAAACGCAACTCGACGGCAATCCATATTAATGAAACAGGGGATGCCAATCCATGGCGGACGTGAAGCCTGTAAAGGCCGGATGGGTGAATGTTTTCCGCCCGTGGACACTTCACGGCGCCGTCGTGCCCGTAATCATCGGAGGCGCAGTCGCACTCAAGGACGACGGTTTCGTCTGGTGGCTTTTCATCATGATCGTGGTCTGCGGATGTCTTCTGCAGTCCGCGGCGAACATCCTCAACACCTACGGGGATTTCGTCAAGGGTACCGACACCGTCGAGAACGAGACCCGCTCCCCCGAGCTGGTCACCGGCACCCTGACCCCCAAGAAGGTCCTCACGGTGGGGCTTCTCTGCCTGGGGATCGTCGCCCTATGCGGACTCGTGTTCATATGGCACACCGGCTGGGAGATGCTGCTCTTCGGACTGTTCGGCATCGGGGGAGCCAGCCTGTACACCGTCGGCATGTCCTACAAATATCTGGGCCTAGGACAGATCGGGTGTTTCCTCTGCATGGGGTTGCTCATGCCCGTCGGCACCTACTACACCATGGCGGATGCCTGGTCCTGGGAGCCCGTGATTCTAGGACTGCCCAACGCCTTCATGATCACCGCCGTCCTCTGCGGCAACGAGCTCCGTGACTATGATGAGGACAGGAAGGCGAACGTAGGCACCCTCTGCGGACGCATGAGCTACGGGAGTGCCAGGAAGCTCTACCTCATCGAGAATCTAATGGGCTTCGCGATCCTGGCGGCCATCGTCGCCGTCGGATACGCCCACTGGGCGTGCCTGCTCGCATTCGCCGCCCTGTGGGACGCGAAGAGGCTCTACGACAACATGCTCAGGGCCCCGGAGGATCCGGGATGCAACCGCCTCCTGGTACCCAGGGCGTTCACTCTGAATTGGCATTTCGGGGTCCTGCTCACCGCAGGGTATCTTATAGCCGTGTATCTTTTGTGAGGTCCGTTACCAATGTCCAAGGAAGAGGTCAAGCCCAACGGTACGCAGTTCGAGGGGAAGGAGGAGTATGTCAAGGACGTCTTCACTCAGATTTCCTCTTTCTACGACGAGATGAACGACATCATGTCGATGAACATGATCAAGGGTTGGCACAAGACCATGATCAGGCTCGCCGGCGACATCTCCGGCAAGACCTGCGCCGACATCGGCACCGGGACCGGTAAGATTGCCTTCCTCGTCGCCCAGCACGCCGGACCCGAGGGGACCGTCTACGGCATCGACCTGACCCCCGCCATGATCGACTACGCCAAGGAGCACATGCCAGCGGACCTCCCCAAACCCGTGGACTTCCGCGTGGGGAACGCACTCGAGCTCGAGCTCGAGGACTGCAGCGTCGACCTCGTCACCTCCGGATACATGCTCCGCAACGTCACCGACATCCAGAAGTGCCTGTCGGAGATGTACAGGGTGCTCCGCCCCGGAGGCAAGGTCGTGGTCGCGGAGATGGCCACCCCGGACAACCGCGTCATACGCTACTTCTACAACCTCTACATGAACAAGAGGGTCCGCCGCATCGCCCGCAAGTACGACAAGGGCAAGCAGATCGACGGGCATCAGGCTGCCTACGACTGGCTGGCGGATTCCATCAAGGGATTCCCCCACGGCAGGGTCATGGCCGACAAGTTCTCTGCCGCCGGATTCAGGAACGTCAGGTTCCACAACAAGATGTTCGGCGCCGCCTGCATATACGAGGGCGTCAAGGAGTAAGGGAAGATGCCCCCGGAGGGGGCATAATTGGTTTCGCTCAGATTGTCTTGGGCAGCTTGCTATTGAAGAAAGCGAAGACTGCCTTGTAGAGCATGTAATCGTCCGTCTTGGAGGTGACCTCCATGGGGGCGTGCATCGAGAGCACGGGGACACCCATGTCGACGGTGTCGATGTTGTGGACGGAGATCTCCGAGGCGATGGTCCCCCCTCCTCCGACATCGACCCTTCCGAGCTCCCCCACCTGCCAGGGGATATCGGCCTCCTCGAGGATCCTCCTCAGGTAGCCCATTACCTCCGCGGAGGCATCGTTGGTGCTGTACTTCCCGCGGGCGCCGGTGTATTTGGATACGACGGGCCCCCTTCCGAGGAAGGAGCAGTTGGTGGGCTCGAAGGCCTCCGGCCATCCGGGATCTACCGCGGCGTTGACGTCGCAGGAGAGGCAGATGGACTTGCGGAGCACGTGGCGGACGTTGAATCCGTAAGCCTCCGCGAGATCCTCCAGGAAGTCCTTCCAGAAGACGGACCTCATTCCGGTGGGTCCGTCGGAACCGGTCTCCTCCTTGTCGGCGAAGACCATCATGGTGGTGAACTCGGGGCTGACGGTGTCGATCTCCGCCTTGAACTGGGCGAAGGCGCAGACCTTGTCGTCCTGTCCGTAGGCGGCGACCATGGAGCGGTCGAGTCCCAGGTCGCGGGGCTGGTATGCGGGGCAGGCGCAGAGCTCGGCGGAGAGGAAGTCCTTCTCCTTGATACCGTACTTCTTGTTGAGGATTTGCATTATGTTGAGTTTGATTTTCTCCTTGACCTTCTCGTCGTCAACGGGCCAGGAGCCGACGAGGATGTTCATCTGCTCGGCGTCGATGGCCTCGTACATGGGTTTCTTCACCTGGTTGCCGGCGAGGTGGACGAGCAGGTCGGAGATGCAGAAGAGCGGGTCCTCGGCGTCCTCCCCGATCCTGACGGTCACGGACTTGCCGTTGGATAGGGTGACGACTCCGTGGAGAGACAAGGGGATGGTCATCCACTGGTACTTCTTGATGCCACCGTAGTAGTGGGTCTTGAAGTAGGCCATGTCTGTGGTTTCGAAGAGGGGGTTGGGCTTGAAGTCCAGACGGGGGCTGTCGGCGTGTGCGACGCTGACCCTGACTCCTTCGGACACGGGCTGTTTGCCGATGGTGCAGAGGATTAGGTTCTTCCCGCGGTTGTTGAAGAAGACCTTGTCGCCGGCCTTGTACTTGGTCCCGTATTTGAACTCCTTGTAGCCTTTCTTCTTGGCGATAGGGAGAGTGTAGTCGACAATCTCGCGCTCGGTCTTGTGGCAGAGGAACGTCTTGTATTCCTCCCCGTAGGCCATGGATTCGTCGAGAAGCTTGCTGTTGGAGGCCGCTAGGATCTCCGATTTCATCAGAAGTTTCTCTTCAAGCTTCTGTCCGGCACTTTTGTCGTCTTTCTTGCTGACCATGGGTATCTTATAGAGGGACGGATATTTCACACTTGTCGGATGAGGCTCATCTGCCCCCTATCCGTACTGCTTTTTCACCGCCTAGGGGCATGGTAGGATGTTGTTGGATGGATGTTCAATACATCCAACGGGTGGATAATTATGCCATCCATCCTAAATGCATTGGATGAGTGTTCGCAGTTTATGGACGCTATACACCGATCGTGATTGCAGAACGGGGTTCGTTATATTGATCGAAGCCGGACAGCCAGACGTATCCTTTATAATTACAATTAATATTGAATATTGTACACGGGCGTACGGAACCAGTGAGGCCCAGGCCTGTATGGGTTTCATGCCAATCATCTGTGAGTAATATCACGAAAAGAAACAAAAATGGAAGACGAACGATGGAAACAATGGGATCCTTGGATGAAAAAACTCGTCATTAGGAGCAATTTCAACAATAAACTGTATTTATTATTCTATAAGTAAATATCTATTTTTCTATCTATTGTCTGTTTTTGCTTCTATAATAAATTTCTTACGAACGGCCAATTAACGTTAAATACGGCTTAGTAGGATTCATTACTCAATGATAGGGTGCGCCCTATCGTGAGGAGAGAAAAGAAATGGCATTCGAGAGCGAAGTCAAAGCAATCAAAGACGCAATGGTAGCCTACAAGGTTCAGGGAATCGTCGACGCAGTCGACAAGGCCCTCGCAGCCGGAATGGCCCCCAACGACATCATCAACGCAATGGGAGACGGAATGTCCGACGTCGGAGTCCTCTTCGAGCGCGGAAAGCTCTTCCTTCCCCACGTCCTGTCCGCCGCTGGTGGAATGACCAAGGCCATGGAGAAGCTCAACCCCCTGCTTCAGGCACAGGGCGGAGCCGCCACCGAGAAGAAGGCCTCCGTCGTCATGGGAACCGTCGAGGGAGACGTCCACGACATCGGAAAGTCGATCTGCTCCACCATGCTGCAGTGCGCAGGTTTTGATGTCCACGACCTCGGAAGGGACGTCCCCACCCCGAAGTTCCTGGACGAGGTCACCAAGAACGGATGCACCATGGTCGGAATGTCCGCCCTTATGACCACTACCATGGTCGTCATGAAGACCGTCATCGACCAGCTCAAGGACCTCGGAGTCCGCGACAAGACCATCGTCATGGTCGGCGGAGCCCCCATCACCCAGGCCTACGCGGACAAGATCGGCGCGGACATCTACGGAGAGTCCGCTTCCGAGACCACCGCAAAGGTCAAGGACCTCTGAGATCGGAAAACACTCAAGGGGCTCAAAGCCCCTTCGCTAAACCCTTTAGAAACCACTCAACAAAAAGAGGCAACAAAATGGCAGCCACTGAGTATTACACAAGGCTTGGAGACGGAAAACGCGTCACCATGACCAAAGAGGCCATCATGGCCGACCTCCAGGCAGGAACCGCTGACGCAGCCGACATGGGTGGAATCCCCGCCCTCAACGAGAGCCAGCTTGAGCAGCTCGCTGACATCGTTATGGACAAGAACCGCGTCGTCGGTGTTGAGCCCGGAAACGAGGTCGTTCTTACCTACGATATCGGACAGCTCGACTTCACCGGTGACAACGGAAACTCCGGAAACGGAGTCGACATGGGAAGGCTCGAGGCCGCTCTCCTCCACGAGAGGGCACTCGGATCCGACACCTTCGAGCTCGCTCACTCTGACTACTCCGTCAAGCCGGTCAAGCCGGTCATCGCGATGGAGATGCAGACCATGGAGGAGATCCAGAACGAGATCATCATCCCCTTCTTCTACGGTGCAATGCCCAACATGGGTCTCTACTACGCTCCTGACGGACCGTACGGAAACCCCGCAGACCTCATGAGGGAGTTCAAGATCGACGAGTCCATGCAGATGTCTGAGCTCGCTTCCGCACACCTCACCCGCGACATTGAGTACGTTGGAAACAAGATCTTCGCCGCTGGAGCGGATGGATTCGACTTCGACACCATCGCCTCCGCAGGAGACGCCGACTTCGTCGGATCCCTGAACGGAATCGAGCTCCTCAGGAAGGCCAACCCCAACATGTACATCAACGCCGGAATGGCCGGTGAGAACGTCATGGGTATCCACGGATCCATCGAGTACAAGGGCAAGTCCGTCGCCGGAATGTTCCCCGCTCAGCAGATCAAGATGTGTGAGCAGGCCGGAGCGAACGTCTTCGGAACCGTCTGCAACACCAACACCTCCAGGACCCTCGCATGGAACCTCGCCAGGTCCGTCACCTTCGCAAAGTCTGCAGTTGACGCGAAATCCCTGCCTGTCCACGTCGACCTCGGAATGGGAGTCGGTGGAATCCCCATGTTCGAGACCCCGCCGATCGACGCCGTCACCAGGTGCTCCAAGGCTATGGTCGAAGTCGCACACGCCGACGGTGTATAGATCGGAGTGGGTGACCCCTGCGGAATGGACGTCACTCACTACATGGCATCCGGAATGGGAGGAATCCGCGGAGCCGGAGACATGGTCGCCCGTATGATGTACGGAAAGAACATGACTATCGACAAGGCAAAGGAGTACGTTGCCAAGAAGCTCGGAGTCACCACCATGGACCTCGGAGACGAGGTTGTCATGAGGGACCTCCGTGAGGAGCTCAAGATCGGAGTCGTCACCGGACTGCCCGGTGCACCCCGTGGAATCGCAGCCAAGCTGAACATCGAGAAGATCCTCGGTATCACCATCAACAGCTGCGAGAAGTTCCGCGGAATGCTCAAGAACTGAGCCTGAAGCTTAAACCACTAACCCAAACCTCTTCCAAACCCCTTAAACAACAATGAGAGGAGAAATACAAATGCTACCGCCAGTTTACCCGGCAATGACCCAGCTGAACGGCATTAAATTCGAGCTGTTCACTGACGACGAGATCCGCCGCATCGATGAGGCAACCAGGGACATCCTTTCCACCTACGGAGTTCAGGTTTCTGACTCTGAGGGACTCGACATCTTCGAGAAGGGAGGATGCGAGGTCGACAGGGCCACCCAGATGGTCAAGATCCCCAACTACGTCATCGACCGCGCTCTCGCCACCTGCCCTCACAAATTCACCCTGTACGGACGTGATGAGTCCAGGACCTTCGACCAGGCATGGATGGGCAAAGTCCACTACACCTGTTTCGGAACTGGAATCCAGATGTGCGACTACAAGGCTCCCGGCAAGTTCGAGACCCGTGACTCCGTCGGACAGGACATCGCAGACATCGCGCACACCATCGACGCCCTGCCTGGATTCTCCTACTTCTCCCTGCCTGTCTCCGCGAGGGACTGGGCCGGAAAGGGATCCGAGGACACTCACGAGCTCCTGCTCGCACTCGAGAACACCACCATGCACTTCCACCACATCGACCCCGTTGCAGAGAACATGGAGTTCTACTGGGAGATCGCAAAGGCATACTACCACGGCGACGAGAAGGCTGCACGCGACAAGCCCATCTTCTCCTGCCTCGTTTGCCCCACCTCCCCGCTGGAGCTTTCCCACAACGCAGTCGGATGCATCTCCAAGGCTGCCCGCTTCGGAATCCCCTGCAACGTTCTGTCCATGGCAATGGCCGGCGGATCCTCTTCCGTCTTCCTCGCCGGAACCCTCGTTACCCACAACGCCGAGGTTCTCGCTGGAATCGTTCTGTCCCAGCTCGTCGCTCCTGGAGCAAAGGTCTGGTACGGATCTTCCACCACCACCTTCGACCTGAAGAGGGGAACCGCACCTGTCGGATCTCCTGAGCTCGGACTCATCTCCGCAGCTGTCGCGAAGCTCGGACAGTACTACAAGCTGCCCGTCTTCACCGCAGGTATGTAGACCGACGCCAAGGTGCCCGACGGACAGGCTTCCCACGAGAAGACCATCACTTCCCTGTTCGCAGCACTCGCTGGTGTCAACATGATCTACGGATCCGGAATGCTCGAGCTCGGAGTTACCTTCTCCATCGAGCAGATGATCGTCGACAACGACATCATCAACATGGAGCGCCGCGCAATGGACGGAATCCCGGTCACCGATGAGACCCTGGCTGTTGAGGCCATCAAGGAGATCGGAGTCGGAAACGACTTCATCGCACACCCCTCCACCATGGAGAACATCGAGCTTGCCTCCGACCCCGCCTGCTTCGACAGGTACATGCTCGGAGACTGGAAGGCCGCCGGATCCAAGGATGTCATCGATGTCGCTCACGACATCTACATGGACATCAAGAAGAACCACGTTGTCAAGCCCATCGACGCAGACGTACTTGCGAAGATGGAGGCCATCGCAAAGAAGGCCGACGAGGCCTACCTTGAGAAGGCGAAGAGAGAGGAGAATGAGTGAAATGACCCAGGAAGAACTGAACAAGAGAGCCGAGCAGGCTGTCCTGAAATACAACATCAACGAGGCAAAAGCCGTCGCCAACGACGCTCTCGCCCAGAACGCTGACCTTGTGAACCTCATCACTGAGGGATTCACCAAGGGAATCAACCAGGTTGGAGACCTCTACGAGCAGAAGAAAGCCTTCCTGCCCCACATCATGGCCGCTGCAAACGCCATGAACGCCGGAGTCGACATCCTGACCCCCCACCTCGGAGGAGCTTCCGTCTCTGGAGACAGCCTCGGAAAGTTCGTCATCTGCACCATCGAGGGAGACATCCACTCCATCGGAAAGGACATCTGCGCAATCATGCTGAAGGTCGCCGGATTCGATGTTGTCAACCTCGGAAGGGACATCCCCCTGAAAGACATCGCCCAGGCAGCTGAGGACAACGCAGCTATCGCTGTCGGAACCTCCGCCCTCATGACCTCCACCATGGTCAACCAGAAGGCCTTCGAGGAGATCATGAAGAAGAGGGGACTGAAGGGCAAGTGCCTCACCAACGTCGGTGGAGCACCTGTCACCCAGCAGTGGGCAGACGAGATCGGAGCAGACGTCTACTCCGAGAACGCCACTGACATCGTCGCCAAGATGGTCAAGGCCGTCAAGGGATGAATGTTCGTCTCTGAGTCTTCGAAACAAGATCCAGAATCCTGAAACCACTTACCCCGGTTTTTACCGGGGAACTTTTCTCATTCCGCTTCCTGGCACTTGTTCTGTTGGATTGGTTTCACACGCCGAAAGGTGTTCTTGTGCATGCCTCTGCCGTGCCCTGTGATGGCATCATTAGCCAGCGATCGGTTTGGACAGGGGAGGCCCGTAATCATGTGTTAAAACGCATCTGAGGTCGATTCTCGGGTGGATAAATTGGTGCCGAAGATACATCCATCAGATCCGTTGGATGCATGCATGGAGAACATATCCAATTGGCATTTCAAAATGCTCTTTCTTAAACTATCTGGCACATTTGGAAACCAATTCTCGGAAATGTCAAAAATTACCATATATAAATGTAGTTGCGAACGACCAAAAAGTCTTATATACGCTCCTTCTCGATTTTATCCCCACTCTATTGAGTAGGGGTTGAAATCAATTGTCTGAATCGAATTCCGAAATCGCCAATATGAAGGATATTGACGTTTTCATCAAGGAAAATCACAAGAAGAAGTTCAGATTTGGTATCATTGCGGCACTCCTATGCGCTATCTACTGGGGAGTTTGGTATGTTCCCGGTTATGCAATCTGGGAGATGCCCGACTTCCTCCCCGCAGCAATGGACAACATGATTGCTGACGGATACGGAGACGATGTCACCTACACGATGGCTTGCATCCTGCTTTGTCTGGTCAACGCCATCATCGATACCCTGATCCTCTTCATTTGGAACGGAGCACTTGGAAAGATCGGTGAGCTGAAGAGAACTTTCATCGAGTTCAAGGCCGCCAACGTCTACTTCGTGTACGCTGGTATCTGCGGAGCAGGAGCAGTTTTCGGAACCTATGTCGCAGCGCAGTTCCTCAACCCGGGATTCGCTGCCGTCGCCGGTGTCCTGTACGCCCTTGTCGGTACCATCATGTCCGTTCTGTACCTTCACCAGAAGGTTACCAAGAGGGGATACATCGCAGTCATCATCATGATCGTCGGAGCCTTCGTTCTCTTCGCGGGAACCATCTTCGGAGGAGCCGAGTCTTCCAACATGTTCCTCGGAGTTCTCGGAGGAGCCATGTGCGCTATCTGCTGGGGACTTGAGGGAACCTTCGCCGGAAAGGCACTCGACTACTGCGAGCCTGATATCGGAATCCAGCTGAGGTTCTTCTGGGAGACCATTCTGTGGATCATCGTCTGTGTCGTTCTCGCGATCAGCGGAGTCCCGATCTTCTCCACCATCAGCACCGTCGTTACCGATCCTTACATCCTGCTGGCCGTCTTCCTGCTGGGATTCTCCTTTGCCTGGTGCTACGTTACCTGGTACAAGTCCTTCCCGTTCATCGGAGTCGCCCGTGGACAGGCTATCGGTTCTCTCTACGCTGCGTGTTCGATCATCTTCATGGTCCTGTTCTTCGGTGTGGACAGCGCAATCGGCGGACACGACATGGCACACGTGCTGCCTACCATCGGTGGACTGCTGATTTGTCTGTTCGGTAGTTACCTGATTGCCACGGAGGATGCTGAAGGGCTAGTCAGTCTGAAGGACGATTCTATCATGGGAGGTGCGTGAGATGATCATCGGAGCACCGCTGAAGTTCAGGATCCTCGAGCTGGTTGACAAGAAGCCCATGTGGAACTACGAGATCGTAGACATCCTCAAGGGAGAGTACAATCTTGATTCAGCCATCGGACGCGACAACATCAACTACGATTGCATCGAGACCGTTTCGGCAGGTTTCTGCAAGGAGATCGAGTGGGACATCGACACCGATGGATCCAGGTTCGACTCCAAGCACCCCGGGAGACTTCTCACCAAGTATGAGATTACTCCCTACGGAAGGGACACGCTGAACGAGCTCAAGGCCAAGGTCAGGTGCTATGTGCCTGATGAGTGAGGTGTGATATATGGCAAATGTTAACTGGGAAGCGTATTCCGACTTCTTTGACAGCGGAATCATCCCTGCATCCGACATTGTCAGCACCGTGTTCATCGTCGCGGTCGCTTTTGTCGGACTGTATATCGCAAGGTGGATGTACAGTCAGCTGTGATGAAACTTCAACAGGGGGCCTCGGCCCTCTGAACCATCTTTACCTTCCGAGGGGATTACATGGAAGAGATGACGGCCTGGATCGTTTTACTGGTCGCTAGTATCATCGAACCGATCTGGGTTACCTGCTTGGACAAGTCCGAGAACTTCAAGTACAAGGGCTGGGGAATCGCAGCCGTCGTTCTGGTGCTGCTCTGCCTATACCTTCTTGCAGTTGCGGTCGCGGTCATCGGTCCCGGAGTATCCTACGCCATCCTAGCGGGAATCGGAGCCATCGGTATCGTGGTAATCGGCCGTGTGCTCTACCGCGAGAAGCTCACACCCCGCAGGATGATGTTCGTCGGGATGATCGTAGCCGGCATAATCGGCGTCAGACTGGTTTCCGGAGGTGTGTTCTGATGGTCACGCTTGAAGGAAAGTCGAGGCTCGCCGTCGCATGGATCGTCTTGGTCATGGGAGGAGTCTTCCAGATCGGATGGTCCATCGGAGTGGACTACACCGACAGTTTCACCAACATCGGCTGGGACCTGGTAACCATTGTATTTCTGGTCATCAGCATGGTGTGCATGGAGTGGCCCATGCGCAACGGCATAGCGTTCACCACCGCATACGCGGTATGGATCGGAGTCGGAGTGGTGCTTACGGTCGTAGTGTCGCATCTGCTCGGTCTCGAGACCATCACGATCGCCATGGCGCTGTGCCTTATGGTGACAATCGCCGGGGTCGTCGGACTCAAGGCAACTCCCGTCGAATACCTCGACCCGAAGCCCGAAGAGAAGGAGTGATCCTTCTCTTCCAAACCGCTTCCCCTTTTTCATTCTTCTACTATACTCTATTATAGAGTTGTTAGGTCGCATATATTGGGGACAATTATGTTCTTTTAATATGTTGTATTTAAAACATACTGTTAATTCAAAAAGTCAAAAATAATAGTATATAAATGTATGTTTTGTTGATTTTAGTAAAAAATGAAAAAACAATACATATGTTTTGGTATCAACTAAAAAATAGCAACAAATAATTGTTAATTATTGAAATATTAGATATATGTCTAAAAATAAATTTAGAATATAGAAAAAATGGGCAAATTCGTAAAGTATAAATATAGTATTCAAGGGACATTACCTGTACGTAGCAATCTTTATATACACACCTAATCAATCTATTATTCAGACAAAAATAGAGTGCGCTCCGGAGCCTTACGGCAAAAGAGCGGACCAAGGTTTGTCATGGAGAGGTAAAAAATGAGCGACACTGACGCAATTATCGCCGATCTGAAAAAGTCCATCGAGACTTGGAACGTTGCCCTCGTTAAGGAGGCCACCCAGAAAGCAATCGATGCGAAGATCCCTGTCAACGACATCATGGACAAGGGACTCGGAAAGGGAATGGAGACCATCGGAGTCCGCTTCGACGCGGCAGAAATCTACCTGCCTCAGGTCGTTGCAGCTTCCAAGACCATGGAGGTCGCACTCAAGATGCTCGAGCCTCTGATGGCCGGATCCGGAGGAGTCACCAAGGGAACCGTTGTCATGGGAACCGTCGAGGGAGACATCCACGAGATCGGAAAGAACGTCTGCTGCGCCATGCTCCGCGGAGCCGGATACAACGTTATCGACATCGGACCCGACGCAGACTCTGACGCATTCCTGGAGGCAGCCGAGGACAACGATGCGACCATCCTCGGAGGATCTGCTCTCATGACCACCACCCTCGAGGCACAGAGGGAGCTCGTCATCGCCAACAAGGAGGCCGGTGGCAACTACAAGTGCATCTTCGGAGGAGCACCCTGCTCCAAGGAGTGGTGCGACGAGATCGGAGCAGACGGATACTCCGAGACCGGTGCAGAGATCATCGGACTTTGCGACAAGCTGATGAGCTGAACACCAAGAGGTTGAAGCAGAGGTATCAATATGGCAGCAACCAGAGCACTGACCGTTTGCGACACATTTGACAGGTTCAAGAAGGGAAAGAAAGTCGAGGAGAGCGAGTGGGACTACACCATCATCCCTCAGAACGCGACCGCCCTGAAAGAGAAGTACAAGATCGACTTCGGAAACGAGTTCATCCCCGAGGACAACGAGTCCAAGAACGCCCTGTTCCAGGCCGGACTCGAGATGCTCGTCGAGACCGGATTCTACTGCACTGACATGAAGAAGGTCATGCACGTCACTGAGGAAGAGGTCTGGGAGGGAATCTACAAGACCCCCAAGAAGCTCATCCTCGGAGAGGGAAGGGACATCGCCCGCTTCTACCCGAGGCACGGCAACAGCCCCGTCAAGCCCATCATCCAGGGAGGACCTACCGGATCCCCGATTTCCGAGGACGTCTTCGTCCAGGTCATGCAGTCCTACGCCCAGGAAGCAGTCGTCGACGACCTCGTCGACGGTGTCATGACCACCCTCGAGGGACACCCCGCTAAATCCGGAACCCCCTACGAGATCCGCGCCACCATGGCGGAGCTCAGGGCTACCCAGGAAGCACGTGAGAGGGCCGGACGCCCCGGACTCGGTGTATAGGGACCTGAGACCCCTCTGACCGAGGCTGCTCGTCTCGCCGCTGACATGAAGCACGCCGGACACCGCGTCACCGACGCCCACGAGTGCTCCCAGCTCAACGAGCTCAAGATGGACATGTGCGGACTGAACATGCTCGCCGGATGGACCGTCAACGGAGACACCATCATGATCGAGCAGATGCCCATCTTCGGTGGATACACCGGAGGAATGGAGGAGACCGCAATCTGCGACGTTGCAACCACCCTTGCATCCTTCGCACTCTTCAACGGAAACTTCCACCTCGACGGACCTATCCACATCCGCTGGGGAACCACCACCAACAGGGAGTCCCTGCAGATCGCAGCACACGCCTGCGCCGCAGTCGACAACAACACCGACCTGCTGCTGGCCAACCAGTACTACCCGATGGCTGGACCCTGCACCGAGATGTGCCTCATCGAGACCGCCGTCCAGGCGATCAACGACACCGGTTCCGGAAGGGAGCTCCTCTCCGGATCCGCAGCCGCAAAGGGAGTCGTCCAGGACAAGACCACCGGAATGGAAGCCCGCGCAATGGGAGTCGCCGCAATGACCGCAGCCGGAATGAAGGTCTCCGACCTCAACGAGATCATCGAGACCCTCGTCTCCGAGTACGAGCAGCACTACAACGACGCTCCTGCCGGAAAGAGGTTCCAGGAGTGCTACGATGTCCTCACCGTCAAGCCGACCCAGGAGTACCTGGACGTCTACGACAAGGCAATGCAGCACCTCCGCGACGCCGGACTGCCCATCAAGCACTGATCGTCAAGAAACACTACCTTCGGAAACCATTTACCCCCGGGGCCTTCTCCTCTCGACCCCGGGGAAAGCCATCTCGCCCCCTTTCTCTGGGGGCATTCTCCCATTTAACAGGTCATAGCATGGAACGCCAATCGCCCGATACCAAGGTACCCGCACTGTCGAAAGAGGACTCTGAATGACCGCGCCCAAATGTGTTGATATTTTCGATGCATATACTCGTTTCAACAACGGGAAAAAGGTGCGCGAGGATGCCTGGGATTACGTTACCGTACCCACCAACGCCCTGGCGATGAAGGAGAAATACGACATCAACTTCACCGACGATATCGTACCGGAGGACGAGGACCTCTGCGATCGCCTGTTCCAGGCAGGCCTGGACATGCTCGTTACCACCGGATTCTACAACACCACGCTCGGAAGGGTCCTGTATCTAACCGAGGACGAGATCCTCGAGGGGATCCGCCGTGCCCCCAAGCGCCTCAGACTGGGGAGCGGGAAGGACATGGTGGTCTGTGAGGCCAGACAGGGTAACGTCCCCAAGGCCCCGATAATCGAGGCCGGACCTACCGGTGCCCCCGTTTCCGAGGACATATTCTCCGAGATGATCCGGTCCTACGCACAGGAGCCTGTCGTCGATACCATCGTCAGCGGCGTCCTCGATACCGTCTGCCATCAGGCATCTTCGACCAACACTCCCTGGGAGATCCGCGCCACCCTTGCCGAGATCAGGCACATACGCGAAGCATGTTCCCTATGCGGACGCCCCGGGATGGGGATCTAGGGCCCGGAGACCCCGCTGTCATCCGCGGGACGTCTCAGCGCAGATCTCACCGAATGGGGTATGCGCAAGGAGGACCTCCACGAGTGCTCCCAGCTGAACGAGCTGAAGATCGACACCAATCTGATGAACATGATTGCCGGATGGAAGACAAACGGCGACATCATCATGGTCGAGCAGATGCCCATCTTCGGAGGATACAGCGGAGGGATGGAGGAGACCGCGATCTGCGACATCGCATGTACTCTGGCATCCTTCAGCATGATGGACTGCGACCTGCACCTGGACGGACCCATCCACATCAGATGGGGTTCCACCACCACTAGGGAGACCCTGAAGATCGCGGCTCATGTGGCGGCCGCCGTAGACCTCAATACCGATCTCCTTCTGGGTAACCAGTACTACACCCTGGCCGGCCCCTGCACCGAGATGTGCCTCCTGGAGACCGCCGCACAGGCGGTAGCGGACACCGTTTCTGGAAGGGAGCTCATATCCGGTCCCGCCGCTGCGAAGGGGGTCGTAAAGGACAAGACCACCGGGATGGAGGCCAGGATGATGGGTGAAGCGGCCATCGCCGCTGCCGGAATGGATGTCGGGGAGGCCAACGCGGTGCTTGACAACATCATCAGTCTTTACGAGAAGGATTTCGCAAGACCCCCGCCGGGAAAGAGGTTCCAGGACTGCTACGATGTCACAACCGTGACGCCGTCCAAAGAGTACATGGACATCTACGACAAAGTCATCGAGACCCTCAATAAGTGCGGTCTCAGAATATGAGGGCCCTACAATCTGGCACATACATCCAGCTATGGTAAGAAACCTTTTTAGGTACCGCTACCATATACAATTACTGAATGGGGGACGATCCGGCGATCAGCGGGTCTCTAAAACCTAGCCAGCGGGGATCGACACCCCGGTCTCTCGCCATTCATTTCATCCACGAAGGGTCATCATGAAGTACACCGATGCACAGATTCAGAAACTCAGGGAATATGGCAACGGTGACTACTCCGGTGCCGAGTTTGACGATGCGTCCGCCAGGGACAAGGCTTTTTCCAGGGACATGTCGGCGGCCACCAAGGACAACGAGGCCAAGATCCAGGCAATGTTCTCAAAGCCCGACAGGCCCGCCCTCACCAGGCTCATGGCTGACATCGCAGCGGCGCTCACCGCCGAGGGATTCATAGAGGTCCGCACCCCTATCATGATCACCAAGGACGCCCTCACCAGGATGACCATCACCCCTGGCCGTCCCCTCTACAAGCAGGTGTTCTGGATCGATGACAACAGGGCCCTCAGGCCCATGCTGGCACCTTCGCTTTATTCTGTCATGAGGAGCCTTCGCGACCACACCGACGGCCCCGTGAAGATATTTGAGATGGGGCCCTGCTTCCGCAGGGAGTCCCACTCCGGGATGCATCTCGAGGAGTTCACCATGCTCAACCTCGTGGACATGGGACCCAACGAGGATGCCATCGAGACCCTGAAGAAGTACATCGACGTCGTCATGAAGGTCGTGGGTCTCGAGAATTACGATCTTGTCCAGGAGGAGTCGGACGTCTACAAGGAGACAATCGATGTGGAGATCAACGGCCAGGAGGTCTGCTCCGCAGCCGTCGGACCCCACTACCTGGATGCAGCTCACGATGTCCACGAGCCGTGGTCCGGGGCGGGATTCGGCCTGGAGCGCCTTCTCGCACTCAGGGAGAAGTACAGCACCGTCCGCAAGGCGGGAGCCAGCGTCAGCTACCTGAACGGCGCGAAGATAAACTGACAGTGCCAGATGTGAAATTTCTTAAGTATAACCATATGGAATGATTACAATGGTCGGAAGGAGGGAGTAGACTGAGACTAGGGATAGTGGGAGGTGCCCTACAGGGTATTGAGGCCGTTTATCTCGCCCAGAAGGCAGGTTATGAGACCTTCGTTCTGGACAGGAGAGAGGACGCGCCCGCACGCAGCATCTCGGATTCTTCGGCGACTATAGATGTCGTTGCCGAGCCCGAGAAGGCTATGAAACTCCTTTCCGACTGCGACGCCGTCATACCTGCGCTGGAGAATCTGGACGCCCTTCAGAAACTGGATTCCATGAAATCCGGCTTCGGCGGGCCGTTCCTTTTCGATCTTAACGCGTATGATATCTCATGCTCCAAGGAGAGGTCCAATCAGATCATGGCGGACCTCGGGGTTCCCCTTCCCAGGCCGTATCCGGAGTGCGGCTTCCCGATAATCGTGAAGCCCTCCGGACAGAGCGGCAGCGTCGGGGTGTCCGAAGTCAACAACGAGGAGGAGATGGAGATGGCCCTCCAGAAGGTCAAGGACCTGAACGACACCCCGGTCATCCAGGAGTTCGTCCATGGGAAGAGCCTCTCCATCGAGACCATCGGCAACGGGAAGACCGCCCAGGCCTACATCACCACCGAGGTCGTCCTCGACGAGAACTACGACTGCAAACAGGTCCTCTGCCAGCCCGGCATACTGTCGGACGAGGAGGACACCCGCTTCGGCATGTGCATCAAACAGGTTGCCGAGGCGATCCACCTCAACGGACTGATGGACATGGAGGCTATCGGCGACAAGAACGGGTTCCGCGTACTCGAGATCGATGCGAGGATCCCCAGCCAGACCCCCGCCTGTATCCTTGCGGGAACGTCCATCAACCTCCTCGACGAGCTCTACCGCGCCGCATCCGGCCAGGAGAGCAGCGCTAAGAACACCCGCAGATGGTCCTCATACGAGCACTTCCACATCAACGGACCCGTCATGAAATCCTGCGGAGAGAAGGTGTTCTCCCACGTGGACCACCCCCGGATCCTCCGCGGCATGTTCGGTGCCGACGAGATGATCACGGACTACGAGCCGGGCAAGAACGAGTGGTACGTCACCATGATCAACAGCGGTAAGGACAAGGAGGAGCTCTTCTGGAAGAGGAAGGACGCCATCAACGAGATCATCCGCGACTGCGAGATCGAGGACTTCATCGACAGCACCCCGAAGGTGGTGTGAATGACCAGGCTCACCCCCGCTATGATCGACGGGCTCTCCGACGAGCTCAGCGCCCTGGACAAGTATCTCATCGGCGCCACAGGCATGGACATCCGCACCCTGGGGTTCCGCGCCATAGGTGTGGATCCGACCAAGGTGGATATCACGAAATACAAGGCCGCGTCTGTTCCGATCACCTCGGGTCTCGGGGTCATCGGAGGATTCTCGAAGAGTGTGGCGGACATCGTCCGCGACATGGGCATGGAGTGCTTCGTAACCGAGCGTACGGATGTCTGGGGATTCGGCGAGGCCATCGACCGCGGGGCCGACATCATACTCATGGCCGACGACGAGCAGTACATGGCGTACAGCGTCGCCGCCGGGAAATACTCCAACAACTCGTACTGCACCGCGGCAGGATACGTGGAGGCCCTCAGGGGCGCCGCGGACGGCCTGGAGGGCAAGGACGTGTTCGTCAGAGGAGCGGGAAGGGTGGGCAGCAACATGGTCGCCCTTCTCCGCGCCGCAGGCGCAAGGGTGACCGTCGGAGACGTCATCAAGGAGAAGGCGGAAGCAGTCGCAAAAGCCAATCCTGGCACATGTGTCGCAGACGATATCGACGAGGCCACATACGCGGCCCATCTCCTGTTGAATGCATCCCCGTCGCCCATCCCGGGACAGTACGTGAGGGAGGGAGCAATCATCTCCACGCCGGGTATCCCCCACGTGTACGATGAGGAGACTCTGAAGAAAGCCAAGTTCATACACGATCCGCTTGCCATAGGCACAGCGCCCATGGTCGCGCAGGCAATCGCATTCAGCCTGCCCGAGGATTGTTTCTTAAGGAAAGAGGAATGAAAATGACCACATACGGAATTGCACTAGACATTGGAACCAGCGGTCTCCGCTGTCAGGCGATCGATCTCGAGACCGAGGAGACCGTGGCGACTGCCATCACCCAGCGCCACCCCATCCCCGGGATGAACGTCATCGACCACGTCAACTACGCGATGAAATCCGGAGAGGAGAACGCCACCGGACTCATCAGGACCGCTGCCAACCAGCTCTTCCACGCCCTCGGTGTCGACCTCTCCAAGGTAGTCCGCATCGGAGTGTGCGGAAACACCTTCCAGATGTCCCTCTTCCAGGGCATCGAGATCAGGGATCTGGCATTCGCCGGACAGAACATGCTCGACAGGCTCGGCGTCGTTCCCCCCAAGAGGGACGGCGTGGTCCTCCCCGCCAAGGATGTCGGCATCACCGACGTATCCCCCGAATGCGTGGTCATCATTCCTCCCGCGGTCAGGCACGAGATCGGAGCGGACGCAATCGCGATGCTCCTGATGACCAACGTCCACAAGTCCAAGGAGCCCTGCCTCGTCGTCGACTACGGAACCAATGCCGAGATGGCGCTCATCTGCGGAGACGGCAGGATCATCACCGGTTCCGCCGCGGCGGGACCCGCCATGGAGGGACAGGAGATCGAGAGGGGAATGCTAGCAGCCCCCGGAGCCATCTCCGACATCGACATCACCGACGAGGGATGGCAGTGCACCGTCCTCGACGACAACATGATCGACCGCACCGGGGACCTCATCGACCCCATGACCGGCAAGACCGTAAAGAAGGGAGAGGTCGACGCGATCGGGATCACCGGAACCGGAACCGTCGCCGCCCTCTACTGCGGTATCCAGAAGGGGATCATCAACCCGCCCGAGATCAAGACCGAGGACGGAAGGCTCCACCTTCAGAACGGCATCGACATCACCTCCCACGACGTGGACGAGGCCGGAAAGGCCATCGGCGCCATGAGGGCGGGATTCCTCACCCTCCTGAACGCCGCAGGGATGTGGACCGGGGATGTGAAGACCGCCTACATGTCCGGGGCATCCGGACTGTACGTCGACGCCATCAAGGCCCAGCAGATCGGAATGGTGGTTCCCGGAGCCACCAAGCTCATCCAGTTCGGAAACACCTCCATCGAGATGGCCCGCAGGATCGCTATGAACAAGGTCGATCTGGACTTCCTCAGGTCCTTCGCCGAGTCCCTGAAGGCCGAGCACTGCATGTTCGCAACCTCCGAGGTCTTCAAGAACATCTACTCCATCGAGTACTCCGTCTGGTGCTCCAGCATGCCCATGTCCATGTACAACGAGATGCTGGAGATGTACGGACTCCCCGCTATGACCGAGCCACAGGGGAAGGTCACCGTCGAGAGGAAGTCCATGACCGACCTCCCCGACACTGACAAGTGCCCCGTCAAGGTCGTTGCATCCGGAACCTTCCTGAAGGGAGAGATCGACGGCTGCGTCTTCTGCAAGAAGTGCATGAAGGAGTGCCCCGAACAGGCCCTCGAGATCAGGAAGGAGGGCGACGTGTCCGTCGCATACTGCATGTCCGACCGCTGTGCCGGAACCGCATGCAGGCGCTGCGAGAGGGCATGCCCCAAGAATGTCCTCCACATGGACAACCTGGTCCTCCAGCTCTGAAATCACTTTCCCGCCGAAAGGCGGGACCTTTTCACGATCTGGCTCTTTTCATTTCGGGCAGTCCGCCTTTATATTCCCGCGCGCGCGGGTATTTATACCTGCAATCATACACCCCCATCAGAAAATTACTGTGGCCGGCGGCCGTCGCCGGTTGTATGATTAGTTTTCCATTCAACAAACCCCAAACAGTGAACAGAAAATGACGACAGGCAGATTTGAGGATCTAGGCATCTCCGAGAAAGTGTTGAGGGCCGTCAGATCCGCAGGATGGACCGAACCCACCCCTGTTCAGACCGCTGCCATTCCCGTCGGCCTCAACGGCGAGGACCTTTTCGCCCAGGCACAGACCGGGACCGGTAAGACAGGGACATACGGTTCGATCATACTCAGCAGGACGGAGGCCGGTTCCGCCGGCCCCACCTCGCTGATCCTCGTGCCCACCCGCGAGCTCGCGACCCAGGTCGCGGAGGAGCTCGACAGGCTGTCCAAGTACAGCAGGCACACGTCCCTCCCCATCTACGGAGGGGTCAGCATTGAGAACCAGGTCAAGGAGCTCAAGAAGGGGGCCGACGTCATCGTCGCCACCCCCGGCAGGCTCAAGGACCTCATCGAACGCAAATCCGTGAACCTCTCGGAGATATCCATCGTCGTCCTCGATGAGGCGGACAGGATGCTCGACATGGGATTCGCACCCAGCGTCAACATGATCCTCAACCGTCTCCCCAAGAAAAGGCAGACGATGATGTTCTCCGCCACCATGCCGGACGACGTCCGCAAAATGGCCGTGAAGTACATGATCAACTACAGGGAGATCCTCGTCTCCAAGGACGAGCCCACCCTGGACCTGACCGCGCAGTACTTCATCATGACCAACCGCGATTCCAAGAGGGACGAGCTCATCCACATCATCGAGGACGGATACCCGAAGATGATGGTGTTCTGCAGGACCAAGCGCAAGGTAGACTTCCTCACCCGCAAGATGAAGAGGGACAAGTACAGCGTCGAGGGGATCCACGGCGACGTGGGGCAGAGCAAGCGCGAACGCATCATCCAGGAGTTCAAGGACGGGGACCTGAAGGTCCTTATCGCCAGCGATGTAGCATCCAGGGGACTGGACATCGACGGCGTCGATGTGGTGGTGAACTTCGATATCCCCGTCGATCCCGAGACCTACATCCACCGCATCGGAAGGACCGGCAGAGCAGGGAACACCGGAAGGGCGATCACCTTCGTCACCGAAGACGACATCAAGCAGCTGAACGCCATCGAGAAGGCTGTCGGCAGGCGCATCGTCGAGCTCCCGTTCACTTCCGATAAGTACGAGTACGTGCCCGTCGAGGAGCCCAAGAAGAGAGCCAAGGAGATCAAGCAGCGCAACGCTGCTAAGAAGGTTGCCGCGGAGACCGCTGCCAAGGCCCCGGAGAAGGCCGCTAGGCTCAGGAAAACCGTGGAGGCAGCGGAGGAGGGAGGAAGGAAGAAGACCGCCCGTACCCTCTCCGGAGCCCTCGACAGGCCCGTCAAGGGAAAGGCCAAGAAAGCCCAGAGGGAGCAGCCCAGGGAAGAGCCAAAGGCCCCCGTCAGGGTAAAAGAGCCAGAGGTCAAGAAAGTCGTTAAAGAGCCGCCCAGGGAGGAGCCCAAGCCCGAGCCCGTCCAGGAGACCGGGGGGAGGTTCGTCTACACCCCCCAGGGCGTTCCCAAGAACCCCAGGCCCCTCCATGCTTACGTCCAGATCGACAGGGCGCCCGCCCCAGAGAAGGACATGACAATGGACCGTCTCGAGCTCTCCATCGGATCCAACGACGGCGTCACCGTCGACAACCTGGCGAAGTTCATCGTCAGGGTCGCAGGTATCGCCCCCAAGGACATCGGCAACATTCATGTGTATGCCGACAAGTCCAGGGTCCAGGTCGTGAGGTGGCGCTCCCAGGAGGTCGTCGACGAGGTCTTCGGACAGACCTTCAACGACAAGCGCCGCGTTCTCATCACTAACCTCTCCGACAAGAGGCTCTGAAATTCCTTTGCCCGGGGAAACCCGGGCCCATCATTCTTCAGTGTTCTCGGAAACTGACTGTAGTCTGTCCGTTTGATAAACCATCAGTGTCTAAAAGATAGTGCCGGAAACGGGAAATTCGCGCATGCCGAACTTTCTCGAACACCGGCATGCGCGGAACCGCTTCCGATATGGGGTGAGAGGATGGTGTTCATCACCAAATGTCGGGACCACGCGTTCCGTTTGATGATTGTGACCCGTGAGGTTGCTATCGTGATCGACATCCCGTAAGGGGTGCCGAGGACCGATTTCCCTAAGGAATCCGGCTCCTTCGGGAGCCGTCATCTCTTCCTGCGAATTCAGTGGCTTATCGGGATAAGATGTATGCTGCTGAAATCAAGAGCCTGATAAAGGTATGAGGTGCGGACGCCGGGATTCGAACCCGAGTTCTAACCTTGGCAAGGTTAAGTGATAACCAGCTACACCACGTCCACACATGTGTAGTATTACGAGGATTGATACTTCACATATAAAGATTGTCGTTGCTCATTTACTCTGGTACAGGAGCCTCGTCTGGAGCACCGGTTCGCTGGTGGCATTGATGCCGAGCTTCCTGAGGGCGGTCCTTCCCTGGGCGTACATAGTGGTGGATGCGTGAATGTCGCAACCCCTCAGTTTGCCGATCTGGGACAGTGCTTTTGCCGCATCGGGATTGGTCTCCGCGGAGACCGCGAGGGCGGTGAGCATCTCGTCAAGCCTGAGTCTCTTGGAATCCGATCCGAAGATCTCGGTCCTGAGCATCTGGATGGGGCGGATTATGCTCTCGGCGATGATGTCCTGTTTGTAGTCGATGCCCGCGAGGTGCTTCAGTCCGTTGATCATGACGGCCGAGACCGCGGAAAGCTGCGAGGTCGCCTTGCCGGTGACGACGGTTCCGTCGGGGAGCTCCAGGCCTGCGATGCGGCATGCGGTGTTGGCGGATTCCTCGTGGACCCTCCTGTAGAGTTCGAAGTCGTTGGGGGAGGTTCCAGCTTTCCTCATGAGGGCCTCCGCCCTCTCGACGACAACCGGCATGGTCTTGCCCTCGAGGCCGTCGACGGCGTACTTGAAGAAGCGCCTAACGATCTCCCTCTTGGACGCTATGCACACGGCATCGTCATCGGTGATGCAGGACCCGACGATGTTGACACCCATGTCCGTCGGCGACTTGTAGGGGCACTCGCCGTAGATCTTCTCGAGGAGGGCCTTAAGGACGGGGAATGACTCGATGTCCCTGTTGTAGTTGATGGCGATCTTCCCGTAGGCTTCCATATGCCAAGGGTCGATGGCGTTGATGTCGCCGAGGTCAGCGGTGGCGGCCTCGTAGGCGATGTTGACCGGGTGGTTGAGTGGAAGGTTCCAGACGGGGAAGGTCTCGTACTTGGCGTATCCGGACTTGATGCCCTTCTTGTTGTCCAGGTAGACCTGGGACATGCATACGGCCATCTTTCCGCTTCCGGGACCGGGTCCGGAAACGACGACGACAGGCTTGTCGGTCTCGACGAACTCGTTCTTTCCGTATCCTTCGTCGCTGACGATGGTGGCGGTGTCGTTGGGGTATCCCTCGATCGGGTAGTGGAGGAACGATTTGATGCCGCGGCTGTCCAGGAGCCTGCGGAAGGCATCGGCGTGGGGCTGGTGGGCGTACATCGTGAGGACGATGACGTTGGCCTCGATGCCGTAGGAGCGGTATTCGTCGAGCATGCGGAGGGCCTCGGCGTCGTAGGTGATGCCGTAGTCGCCCCTGATCTTGGACTTCTCGATGTCGTTGCAGTTGACAGCGACGATAGCCTCCACCTTGTCCTTGAGGGCGGCGATCATGCGGATCTTGGAATCCGGTGTGAACCCGGGGAGGACGCGGGAGGCGTGGAGATCGTCGAAGATCTTCCCTCCGACCTCGAGGTAGAGCTTCCCTCCGAATTCCTGCATCCTCTTGAGGATGGCGCCCGACTGCTCATCGTAGTACTTCTGACTGTCAAACCCGATCTTTCCGGTCATTGTAACGCCGTAGTAAGGGTGTGCATTCGGTTAAAAGGTTGCCATGAACATGATGTTCGGTGTAGGTCGGGAAAATATAATCTATTATGAAGTGATGTATGTGTCCCTCATGGACAAGACGAACCCCATGCGCATCCTCGACCGGGCAGGGGTGGTCTATTCGGTCCACGAATACGATGCCACGCCCGAGATGACCGGCACCGACATTGCCTCGCTTTTGGGAGAAGACCCGGACAGGTGTTTCAAGACCCTTGTCACCCAGGGCAAGTCCGACCGTTTCTATGTCTTCGTGATCCCGGTGAACCGTGAGCTGGACCTCAAGAAGGCCGCGGCCGCCGTGGGCGAGAAGTCTATCTGTATGATCAGATCCAAGGATCTACTTTCCACAACCGGTTACGTCCACGGTGGATGCTCGCCTCTAGGAATGAGGAAACATCTCACCACGGTGTTCCACGAAACCGCCGACAAGGGCGAGAGGATATACGTGAGCGGGGGAAAGGTCGGGGTCCAGGTCGAATTGGACCCCGCGGACCTGAGAAAGGTCCTGGATTACCGTTCGGCGGACATCACTCGTTGAGTTCTTCCCCGCGCTCGAGCGGGCGGATGCGGACCTTCTTCCCGCGGAAGGTCATCTTGGGGACATCCATGAGCATGCGGTTGCCGAAGTCTTTGTGGACCTCGACCATGGATTTGGTCTTGCCGAGCTGGATCTTGCCGATGGCATTGTCCATGATGCGTCCCGCCCTCATTATGTAATCCGCGAGCTTGACCTTGCCGATGTTATCGTCCTTCCCGAGGGAGATCTCGAACCTGACCATCCCGAAGGGGTCGGAGAGCTGGTCGTAGTCGGTGACCTTGCGGATGGTGTCCTTGGTGCCCTCCTCGGCCTCCGGCACATCCCTCTTGACGATGTCCATGCCGGTGCGGCGCTCGAATTCGCGGACGAGATACTCCTCCTGGGAGGTGACGAATGATACCGCGATACCCTCCTTTCCGGCCCTGCCTGTCCTTCCGATGCGGTGGATGTAGGTGTCGAGCATGTCCGGCATGTCGTAGTTGACGACGTAGTTCACGTCGTCCACGTCGAGACCCCTGGCGGCGACGTCGGTGGCGATGAGGATGTCCACCTTGCCGTCGCGGAAGTCGTCCATGACGCGCTCCCTCTTCTTCTGGGGCATGTCGCCGTGGAGGGCCTCCACCTTGTAGTGGTATTCCTTCAGCCTGTCCTCGAGCATGTCGACCATCTTGATGGTCTGGCAGAAGATCAGTGCCTTGGGATTGTCTATGTCGATGATCCTAGCGAGTGCCCAGGACTTGTTCCTACGGCCGACGGAGATGTAGTACTGCTTAATGTTGTCCAGGACGACCTCGTCCTGGGAGACGTTGATCTCGCGCGGCTTCTTCATGTAGTCCGCGGCGATCATCTTGATGTCCTCGGGCATGGTGGCGGAGAACATCATCATCTGTCTCTCCGCGGGGCAGGCGTCGAAGATGAACTTCACGTCCTCCATGAACCCCATGTCGAGCATCCTGTCGGACTCGTCCATGACGATGACCCTGATGGCGGAGAGGTTCAGGTACTCCCTCTCGATGAGGTCCCTGACCCTTCCGGGGGTTCCGGCAACGATGTCGACGCCCTTCTCGAGCATGTCGACCTGCCTCTCGATGGATGCGGCTCCGCCGCTTCCTCCGTAGATGGGGAGGCAGACGTGGCCGGTGTACTTTGACATGCGTCCGATCTCCTCCGCGACCTGGAGGGCCAGTTCGCGGGTCGGGGTGAGGACGATGGCTGAAGGGGTCCTCTGCTTCGCAGGGACCTTGCTGAGAATGATGGTTCCGAAGGTTCCGGTCTTTCCGGTTCCGGTCTGGGCCTGTGCGATGAGGTCGTATCCGTTGAGTCCGCGGGGGACGGCCTCTTCCTGGATGGGGGTGGGTGCGTCCCAGCCCATCTCGTCAAGCGCTTTGGCGATATCCTCGGTCAGTCCGAGGTCTAAGAATTTGGAGATCATTTTCATCACGTGATCTGACACAGCCTGCGACGGTCGCAGACAACTAGTCGTCTCTGAGGTTCCGTATCGAGGGTGCGGTTATATATGTATGCACGCGCGCGACTATTATATTGGGAGGCCGATACACGGAACCATGGACAGATACGTCTGCGGCGAGTGCGGCCGCGTTTATTCCGAAGCGTCCGGCGACGGGGATTCCGGGGTGGCCCCGGGAACGCCGTGGGCGGATCTGCCGGATGATTGGGAATGCCCCGACTGCGGCGCCCCTAAGGAATCGTTCTCCAAGGCCGAGAGATGCAAGGTCCATGTATGCTCTATGTGCGGGTTCCGTGTCGAGGAGGACAGGGGAAACGCGAGGGCGAACATCGCGCCTGGCACTGTTTGGGACGACGTCTCCGACACCTTCACATGTCCCGTATGCGGATGCCCGAAAACCGTTTTCAGGGATTATCACGACGAGACCCTCTGATACCAGGTTCGGGCATTGTATTTTATCAAAGATATCCGTTTGATTACGTATGGCGAAATACGAGTGCGTCTGCGGATATATCTACGACGAGGAGAAAGGATGCCCCTCCCAGGGCATCGCCCCCGGAACCAAATGGGAGGACGTCCCCGACGATTTCGAGTGTCCCGATTGCGGACTGAAGAAGGAGGACTTCACTCTGATCGGGTGAGTCCTTCGAAAGTGCCAGATATATGAAATACCGGGGGTTTCCCCCCGGTGGACTGTTTTACTGCTGAATGGCGAGAAGGGCATCGCCGCACTGAACGGTGGCGACCTCCCTTCCCTCGAGGGTCAGGCTCTTCCTGATCTCGAAGAACTCAGGTCCGAGCTCGACCTTTCCGCCCTCGATGTCGAGGACGACCTTTCCGCCGGCGATCTGGGACGCGATATCCTCGGGGTCGGCTGCATTGAGCGCAGCGACGACGGCCTTTGCCTGTGCCTTGAAGGCGGGTCCGAGCTTGCCGTAGACGGGTTTGACGGCCTCGACCTTCTCTGTCAGGTCTGCTTTGGCCGCGATGACGACCGTCTTTGCCCTGACTCCCTGCCTGATGTCCTCCTCGGACTTCTTGAACAGGTCTGAGTCGCCCCCGATGACCTCGAGTTTCTCGATGTCGGCGTTGATGTTGAGCTTCTGCTCGGCCTTCCATGCGCGTACGGTGGCGATGATCTCGGCCGCAGCGTCTCCGGCCTTCACGGCGTCACAGTCGATCTCTCCGGGAACGGGCCACTCGGTGAGGTGGACCGACCTGCATCCGTCGAACTGGCGGAAGTGGGTCTGGTAGACCTCCTCGGTGATGTGGGGCATGAACGGGGCGAGGATCTTGACGGCGTTGAGGAAGACGGTGTACAGGGTGTACTTCACCGCGTCGTCATCCCTTCCCTTGACCATCTCGACGTAGTCGTCCGCGAAGACGTGCCAGATGAAGTCCTCGACGGACTTCATGGCCTTGTCGAACTGGTAGACCTCGATGCTCTCGGTGACGGACCTGACGGTCTTCCAGAGGCGTCCGAGGATCCACCTGTCGGCGGTCCTGAGGTCCTTGGGCTGAGCGGGTGCCGCCTTCAGGCCCTCGAAATACCTGGACACGAACTGTCCGAGGTTGTAGACCTTGATGCAGATCTTCTTTCCGCGGACCACGGTCTCCTCGCGGAAGGCGTGATCGGTCCCGAGGGAGCAGGATGCAGCGTAGTACCTGAGGGCATCCGCACCGTATTTCTCGAGGATCGGGATAGGGTCGATGACGTTTCCGGCGGAGGTGTGCATGGGGGTCCCGTCGGGGGCCATGATGAATCCGTGGATCATGATGTTGTCCCAGGGACGGGAGTCCGCAATCTGCTCCGCCCTGAGGATGGAGTAGAACGCCCAGCTCCTGATGATGTCGTGGGACTGGGGCCTCAGGGACATGGGGTACATCTTCCTGAACATCTCCTCGTCGCGCTCCCAGAAGCAGTTGTAGAGGGAGGATCCGGAGGAGTCCATCCAGGTGTCGAAAACGTCGGTGCACCCCTCGAGCTCCCCGCCGCACTCGGGGCACTTGTCCACCGGTGCAGCGTCGAGTGTGGGGTCCACGTATGCCCTGGCCTGTGCCTCGGTGGCGCAGACGGCGTGTCCGCACTTCTTGCACTCCCACACGGGGATGGGGGTGGCGAAGATCCTCTGCCTGGAGAGGACCCAGTCCCACTCCAGGGATTTGGTCCAGTCCTGGAGACGGATCTTCATGAACTCAGGGAACCAGTTGATCTCGTCCGCGCGCTTCAGGATAGCGTCGCGGAATGTGGTGGTCTTGAGGAACCACTGGGGGACCTGGAGGTACTCGATGGGTGCTTTGCATCTCCAGCAGACGGAAACCTGCTGGGGGTTGTCTTCCTGGTGGTCGAGGACGCCCATGGCCTTAAGGTCCTCGATCGCCTGCGCGCGCGCCTCCGCGACGGGCATGCCGGCGTACTTGCCTGCGAGTTCGGTCATGCATCCGGTCTCGTCGATCCCCTTCTCGAGCTCCAGGTGGTACTTCATGATCCACTCTAGGTCGCTCTTGTCCCCGATGGTGCAGATCATGACGTTTCCGGTACCGTAGTCCTTCTCGACCTTGGGGTCGGCGATGATCTTGACGTGCCTGCCGTAGATGGGGGTGATGAGCTCCTTGCCGACAAGGTGCGCCTTCTCCTTGTCGTCGGGGTGGACGGCGACGACCTTGCAGGTGCATAGTAGTTCGGGGCGGGTGGTGGCCACCATGACGTAGCCGTCCTCGCCGGCGATCTGGAATTTGAGGTAGTTGAGCTTGTTGACGTTGTCCTTGTACTCGACCTCGGCATCGGCGAGGGCGGTCATGCAGTGGGGGCACCAGTTGACTGGGAAGTTCGCCTTGTAGACCAGGCCGCGGTTGAACAGCTTCACGAAGGACAGCTGGGTGATGCTCCTGTAGTAGGGGGCGTCGGTCTGGTAGTAGATGGAGGGGTCCATGGACTCTCCGAGGATCTCGAAGTCATGGGTCATCTCCTTGATGAATCCGTTGGCGTAGTCGCTGCAGAGCTTGCGGTACTCCTCGCGGGGGGTGTCGAGCTTGTTGATGCCGAACTTTTTCTCGACGCGGACCTCGATGGGGGTACCGTTGACGTCGAAGCAGAGGGGGAAGAAGACGTTGTTCCCCTTCATGCGGTGGTACCTTGCGGCGAAGTCGATGAGCGAGTATCCGGTAGCGTGTCCCAGGTGCAGGGAACCGGAGGTGTATCTCGGAGGGTTGTCGATGCTGTAGATGGGCTTGTCGGACTTGGGGTCGAAGCGGTAGACCTTCTCCTCCCTCCACATGTCCTCCCACTTTTTCTCGATTGAAGATGAATCGTAGGCCATGTTAACGGGGCTGGGTAGTTGTACGCATTATAAAAGCGTTCATGCGCGCGGGAACGGGTAAAGAATAAGGGAAAAGGGGCGGTCCTTCGCGGACCGCCGATGGCGTTTATCATCGGCACACAAATGTGCCAGATATCAGGATTCGAATCACTTCTTCCTCTTCCTGAAGGTGACGTTGGAGTCCTTGATATCCTTCACTTCGTAACCGATCTTCTTGATGAGGTCGTTGTTGGTCTGCACGAGGTCCCATCCGACGACCTTCGCGTTCACGACGCGTCCGTCCACGAACAGCTTCCCGATGAGGCTGTACTTCTTCTTGTCGCCTCCCTCGTTGTAGCGGGTCACGTGGATGGTCAGGGACTCGGGCCTGTAGATCTTCGCGATCTTGCTCATCTCGTTGGCGATGTCGTCGTACATGGCATCCGCGTAAATCTTGTCGTCATCCTCCAGTCCGGAGATCTGGACGTACAGCTGGTCCCTCTCGCGGCAGGAGCTCATGAGCTCGATTATGTCGTACTCGGTGAGGACTCCCACCAGTTCGCCGTCGTCGAGGACGGGCAGCGTGGAGATCTTCTTGCTCGACATGATGTCGGACGCTGCCTCCATGCTGTCCTCCCAGTTGATGGTGAGAACCGAGGTGACGGAGACGCTGGATACGGGGATCTGGCTGCTAGGTGCCTTGGAAAGCGCACCGATGGACTTCTCTCCGGCCTTCCATCCGTTGTCGATGACCTCCTTCATTCCGACCACGCCGTTCAGCTTGCCGGCGCTGTCGACCACGGGGAGGGTACGGATGTCTAGGTCCCTCATCTTGTCCACGGCCACCGCCAGCATGTCGTTGTCGTTCACGTAGACGACGGGGGTGGTCATGATCTCCCAGACCTTGATGTTCTTGAGAGACTTCATCTCGGCTGCGATCTGGATCAGAGCGGTCCTGGAAACGATCCCGGTGACCTTCTTGCCGGTGAGCACCGCCAGCTGCCTGCAGTTGTTGGTGACCATCAGTTCCGCGATCTTGGTGATCTCGGTCTCTTCGTCGATGGTGGGCAGGCTCGATACCAAGGTCTTGATCTTGGTGTCGGGCGTGGCGCTCTTCTTTCTGAGAATGGTGCCGTAGCGCATCATTCCAATGTATTCTCCATCCTTTGCTACGGGTATCTCCTGGAAACCGGTGCGGCGCATCAGCGCGAGGCTGTCGGACACCGTGTCCTCAGGGTTGAGCGACGGGAAGTCCTTCACGATGATGTCCCCGACGGAGACGGCATCGATCTGCGACTTCAGCATAGAAAGCTTCTTCAGGTCTTCAAGGTCCTTAATTCCCAATCTTACTCACCGATATTACAAATCGATTGGAGTCAATATAAATGTTAGTCGCAACTTGTTCGATTCCGGGTTTTCCGGGAATGTTCCAGACGGGGAAAAGGGGTGAGAGGTCCGCAGGACCTTCGAATCCTGCGAACCATTAAATAGAACAGGTTTCAGAGCTCGGAGAAGGGCTTTCCGGCGATCAGGTCGGAGATGATGTTGGGTGCATCCTCCATCCTGATGCGCTTCTGGTCCTTGGTGTCCCTATCCCTTATGGTGACGGTGCCCTTGTTGTCTCCGCTGAGGGTGTCGTAGTCGACGGTGATGCACCAGGGGGTGCCCGCCTCGTCCATCCTCGCGTAGCGGCGTCCGATGTTCCCCGCCTCGTCGTAGTACGCCTCGGCGCGGTGGGTGTGGATGTCGTCGCAGAGCTTCCTGGCGACGTCGTCAAGACCGTCCTTGGCCATGAGCGGGAAGACGCCGACCTTGATGGGGGCGACCTCGGGGGTCAGGTGCAGGACGGTGTAGTCCTCCTTGTCGTCATGGGAGTAGGAGTGCTCCAGGACGGTGTAGAAGATCCTGTCCAGTCCGGAAGAGGGCTCGATGACGTTGGGGATGATCCTCTCCCCGGAGACCTTCTCCCTGACCTTCTGTACGGAGAACATGTCCGACTCCAGGGTCATCTGCTCGCCGTCGACGGTGATAGTGAGCTTCCCGTCCCTGATGTCCTCGGGCCTGCATGCCTCGATGGCCTCGGAGACCTGCTTGGCCTTCCCCTTGAAGGTCGGACCCAGGAGCTTGTGGTTAGCCTTGACCCTGTCGACCTCCTCCTCGCGGGGCTCGTCGAACTTCTTGAAGTGGCTGAGGTCGGTGCCGGAGAACTGTCCGTGGCGGCTCAGGTCCCATGCGCCCCTGTCGGCGATACCTGTGATCTCCGTCCATCCGATGGACAGGAGGGCCTCGGCGTCCCAGCAGTCGTTAGCGTAGTGGGCCATCTCGTCCTGCAGGTGCTGGCGGAAGCGGAGCCTCTCGGGGTCCACACCCGCCCTGACGAGTAGCTGCTTGGTGGTTCCGACGAAGTATCCCAGGACCTCGTTGGCGATGACCTTCTTGGCGACCGCCTCTCCGACGGTCATCCTCAGGGTCCCCTCGCCGGTGTTGGGTACGAGGACGAGGGGCTCGTCCTTCATCTCCTCCCAGCGGGGCCAGGATTTGTCCCCGGGGTCGACGAAGAGCTCGACCTCCATCATGTTGAACTCCCTCATGCGGATCATTCCCTGCCTGGGGGCGATCTCGTTCCTGTATCCGCGGCCGGTCTGCATGACCCCCATGGGGAGTTTCTCGCGGTTGTAGCGGTAGAGGTTGAGGAAGTTGACGAAGATTCCCTGGGCGGTCTCGGGCCTCATGTATCCGACCCTGTCGGAGCCCGGGCCGATGTTGGTCTTGAACATAAGGTTGAAGTCGGAGACGGGGCCCAGCTTGCCGCCGCAGCTGGCGCAGACGATGTTGTGGTCTACGAAGGCCTGGTCCAGCTCCGCCTCGGTCATGGTGTCGGGGTTCTCGTAGAATTCCTTGACCAGGTGGTCCGCCCTCCAGGGGGCGCCGCACTGGGTGCAGTAGGTGATCTTGTCGGCGAACTTCTCCACGTGTCCGGAGGCCTTGAAGACCTCGGCGGGGTTGACGGTTTCGGAGTCTATCTCCACGAAGCCCTCGCGGCCCTTGTAGAGGTCCCTCCAGATCTCGACGATGTTGTTCCTGAGACTGAACCCCAGGGGGCCGTAGTCGTACATGCCGGCCACGCCGCCGTAGATGTCGTAGGACGGCCACACGAAGCCCCTGCGCTTGAACAGGGACATCATGTCGTCCGACAGTTTGGAATCGCTCATTCGTTCACCTTGAACATGGCGCGGAGAACGTCGACGTCGTAGATCATGCCGACGAGCTCGTCCTTGGTTCCGTGGACGGGGACCTGTCCGAAGTCGAACTTGAGCATTATGCGGGCGACCTCGTTGAGGGGGGTCTTGCGGAAGACGGTGGTGGGGGACCTGACCATGTAGTCGCTGACGGTCTTCTCCTCCGCGGCGGAGTAGTTGCCGGTTGCGGTGTAGAAGAGGGGGAGGACGTTCCTAAGGCCGACGAGCTCGCGGTCGTTGATCCCGAGCTTCTGGGCGGCATCCTCATCGTTCAGCTGGTCGCTGAACAGGTCACGGTCGGTGATGATTCCGCTGAGGTCCCCCTTGGAGTCCAGGACGGGCATCGCGGAGACATCGCTGATCCTCATGGCGGACACCATGTATGCGAGGGGGTCGCCTTCGTAGGCGGTGACGCAGGTGGTGGAGATGACGTCCTCGGCGGTCATCTCGGTCTTCATGTTCTTGATCTCCTTGAGCAGGTCGGTGGGAGTGATGATCCCGACGAGCTTCCCTCCGTCGACGACGGGGAGTCTGTGGAACCTGTTGATGGCGAATCTCCTCGCAGCCTCCTCGATGGGCTCGTTGGGGCCGATGGTGACGCAGTTCTTCTTCATGATGAGGGAGAGCTGTTCCTCATCGAACTTGCGGAAGATGTCGCGGCGGGATACGATTCCCATGAGCTTGCCGTCTGAGGTGCGGACCACCGGGAGTCCGGTGAGCTTGTTCCTGACCATTAGGTTGATCGCGTCGCTGCGGTTGCCGGGCACCTCAACAACGATGGGTGCCGGCGTCATGATGTCTGCTACAGTCTTCATCTTAAATTCACTCCGTCTTTCTCACCACGATGACCGGGCAGACCGCGTTCTTGACGACGGTTTCGGCCACGCTTCCGACGAGGACCTTCTTGAAACCGGTCCTGCCGAGGGTGCCCATGACGATAACGTCGAATTCCGAGGACATGCCGGCGATGACGGCGGCGGGCGATCCGGATTCGATCCTCTCCTCGACGGGGACGCCGTACTGCTCCCCGAGCTGAGAGACCTTGGACACGGCAGAGGATGCCGTGCCGTCCGAGGAACCCTTGTCCTTCACGTAGAGGGCCGTTATGCGTCCTCCAGCGATCCTGGCGAGTTCGAACGCCTTCTCGATGGCGGCCCTGGTGTTGTCGCTGCCGTCTGTCGGAACTAGGATGTTCTGGAAGTCCATGGTGCAACCTTCTGTTTTCCCCTTATTGCCTTCTTATTCTTATCTTATGCGCAGGCTCGCTCTCCCTTGGAGGGGCGCACGACCATCACGGGGCACTTGGCGCCCTCTATGACCTTCTCCGCCACGCTGCCCATGAGTGCCTTGCTGACGCCGGTCCTGCCGAGGGTGCCCATGACGACGATGTCGTAATCGGCGGACAGGGAGTTGATGGTCGCCGCGGGCACGCCCTCGACGATCTTCTCCTCGAACTGGACCCCGGCCTCCTCGGCCTTCTTCCTGACGTAGTCCATGGCATCGTGACCCTCCTTCTCGAGGGTCTGATACACGTTGACGATGGCGGCATCCATCGGCATGTTCGAGTAGACGGACTGGTCGAGTATGTACAGGGCGGTAATTGTGCCCCCGGATATCTTCGCCAGCTCGATTCCCTTGCCGATCGCCGCACTGGTATAGACGCGGCCGTCGGTGGGCAGCAGGATCTTGGTGAAACTCATGGTGATTCCTCTCGGCGGAAAAGGGTCACGGACGCATCCGAACGGAGCGCGCTCAGCGGATCGCTCCCCTCGAACGGCAGCACAGCCATCGTCCTGCCCTCCGCTACTTTGGTAACATACGTTCCCGAGCGATTTAATATCTTCTTCGAACACCCGAAGAGACAGTTCCAGACGTCGGAGGCATTTCTGCCTCCGGTACCCAGAATGCCAGAGGCCAGCAGGGCCTCCTTCCTCATGTCCGGGTCGCAGAGCATCGCGTTGTCTGTGCCCAATGAGATCTCCGCACCGGAATCCATCATAAGTGCCAGATTCGGCGTTTTACCGAAGAAGGCATTGGAGCGGGGGCATGCTACGATGGGGACATCGTTCTCGGCGCAGGCACGCATGTCAGCAGCGGTCGCCTCGGTCATGTGGACGACGAAGGCGGGCTCCAGGGACAGGATGAAATCGATGTCCTCGCGGACCCTTTCGCTTGCGTGGAGGGCGAACGGTCTGCGTTCCTTACGGCAGACGTCAGCGATCATCTCAGCCGTCCTGCGGGGGATGTCGGATACCGACGATATCGCTATGCCGTCGGCGACGGTCAGGATGTCCCTTATCTCGTTCGGGTCGGTTTCGGCGGAGGACGGCCTTCCGTATACGGCGGCCTGTGCCCCCGACTCCCTCAGCATCCGGCATCCGTCAACGCCTCCTTCGCGGAAATCGATGAAGGCGGATACGCCGTTCCTGAAAGCATCCTTTCCATACTGGCACATGTCATTCACAAGTTTGCTGCGGGGCGTTTCCCTCAAATATCTGTGCTTAAGTCCGTCTGGAGGAGCGACCAGTTCCTCGAGGGACATCCCCTGTGATGGACGGGCCCCCGCATCCGCGCAGTGCGTGTGGCAGTCGACAAATGACGGGACGATGATGCCTCTGATATCCGGGGATCCTCCCAGGGGGCCTTCGGATATCTCCAGGGAACTCCCGTCGGAATACGCATGCCCGCGGATAAAACCGCCCTCCACCCACACGTATCCGTCGACCGAAATCATGTGGTTTCCATCATTTAGGCCTTATAAAAAACTAGTTTTCTTACCGAAATACTTATAAAATAATTAGGCAGACCGAATTTAATCAAAACTAAACCCAGCCAACACCTAAATACTGGAAAGAATAATTGTTCGATAGGTGTATACCAATGCCTAAGATCATCGCTGAGAACTGTGTTGCCTGCGGAGCATGCGCAGACGCCTGCCCCGAGGGAGCAATCACCATGGAGGACGTTGCAGTCATCGACGACTCCAAATGCATCGACTGCGGAGCCTGCGTCGACGAGTGCTCCTCCGACGCCATCGAGAACTGAGGGAACAAAATGCCTAAGATCATCGCTGAGAACTGTGTTGCCTGCGGAGCATGCGCCGATGTGTGCCCCGAGGGAGCAATCACCATCGACGATGTCGCAGTCATCGACGACTCCAAGTGCGTCGACTGCGGCGCCTGCGTCGACGAGTGCAACTCCGACGCTATCGAGAACTGATTCTCAATAAACCTAGGCATCTCCGGATGCCTTCTTTTTCCTATTTACCCTCGCGGATTTGTTTTATAATTTGAACCCGATTCTTCCCTCATGCCCAAAGTGATTGAGGACAAATGCGTAGGGTGCGGCAATTGTGCGGATGTCTGTCCGAACGATGCCATCGAGATCAAGGACGTCGCAGTCATCGACGAGGCAAAATGCGTCGAGTGCGATGCCTGCGTCGACGAGTGTCCGTCCGGCGCAATCGAACCCAGCGACTGAAACAGCAGAAAAACAGGCACATCTCACAGAAAAAGAGATGTGCCAGACATTAATTTTATGAGTCAGGCCCAATAAGGCTTCTTCACGAATTTGTAGGCGGCGACGGTTGCCGTCGCGGCCTCACCGCAGGCGGTGATGATCTGTTTGTACTTGCCGGGGTAGTCAACGGCATCGCCGCATGCGAAGATGCCGGGCCTGCTGGTGCTCATGTCGAGCCCGGTCTTGATGTAGCCGTTCTCGGTGAGGTCGAGGTTCCACTTCTTAAGGACCCCGAGGTCCGCGGTGATCCCGATGTTGACGACAGCGAGGTCCGCGGGGATGACGAGCTCCTTGCCCTCCTGCTCGAGGGTGATGCTCTCCAGCTTCTCCTCTCCGTTGAAGGACTTGACACTGGCGTTCATGATCTTGCGGACATTGCTTTCGTCGAGGTTCTTGACGCTGATCTCGTCCGCCCTGAACTCAGCGCGGCGGTGCACGATGGTGGTGTCGGTGACGGAGTCTGCGATGAGGGACATGTCGATGGCGGAATTCCCTCCGCCGAAAAGGACGACCTTCTTACCTACGAGCTCCTCCTTCACGGGGAGGATATAGGAGACCCCCTTGCCCTCGAGCCTGTCCTCTCCCTCGGCACCCATCCTCTTGGGGGTGAACCTCCCCATTCCGATGGCGACGATGACGGACATTCCCTCATAGGTGCCGTTCGGGGTGGTGACCAGGAGCTTCTGGTCCCCGTTCTCGATGGTGTCCACGGGCTCGTTCTCGCGGATGTCGCATTCCAGCGACTCCGCCTGGGCGTAGAGCTTGTCGGAAAGCTTTCTGGCCTGGATGGTCTCGAACCCGGGGTAGTTGTGGATACCCTTCTCGGGATAGAGCGCGACGAGCTGACCGCCGACCCTTCCGGAGTCGAGGATCAGAGTCTTCATCATTTTTGACCTGGCGTAGATCCCTGCGGTGAGTCCAGCCGGACCGGCGCCGATTATGATGACATCGTAGACCATTGCCACCCCCATCTTTTTTCGCTATAAAACGTTGTGCACGAAATAATCCATTTTTTGCTGGAAAACTGCCAGTTTTGTTACGAATATCCACGTATTTCTACGAATTTCGTATGCAGTCTGCGTTTATCGGCGAATAATTGCTGGAAACCGAATAAGCAAGGATATATACCAACAGCAGGATGCAGGAGCATGGGAATCGATTTCGCATCCTTCGGGGTCCTCCTGATCGCATCCGCGGCCTATCTTGCCTGCATATTCATCGTCAACGCGAGCAAGAAAAAACGCTGATCCGGCCGGCTTCGGCCGGTCTGAAACATTTTGTCCCTTCTGGCACATTCCTCACATTGTTTCCGAACGTGTCATAATATTTTACACAATACAATGTTTGGACCGAATACTTGTACACAATACGATTTTGACTGGGGTTGTACTGAGCAACCTATAAATAGTGAGTATCTTCTCTTGAATATATTACGCGCGCAAACCTTTTCGTGGTGGGAGTATGACGAGAGCTACCGGATCCGGATCCAACAAGAGGAAGATGCAGTACGCATCCGTCCTATTGGTAGCTGTGCTCCTCCTCAGCGCCGGGCTCGTTATTTTTGCCCATGGAGGTTCGTCAGGTTCCGATAATGATGTCATCGCAGGTAACGGGCAGAAGTCCATCACGTACCACAAATACCAGGATGAGGGCAACGGGGAGGGCCAACACCCAGCCGTGACAATGGTGGCAAGGTACTATGGGATTGCAGCCACAGAGTACAATCCGACGTACTGGAAGGGAAACGTAGATGAACCCGTCGGGACAGTCTCCAACTGGGTCGGTGACCGTGTGACCGTCAATCCGGCGGACGTCGGAGTCAATCTAGCGGGTCTCAACGGGAACGTTTCGGTTTCTTACAACATGTCCGAGAATGATGGAAAGATATCCATCGGAGGTATCGAGGACATATCGGAACTTAACTCTGGAACCGAGGTTTTCAGAATCTCATCGGATAGGTTCGATATAGGTGTCTTCACGACAGCCTACTACAAGTTCGACACCGTCATTATCGAAGTCTCCAAGCCGGTCGGCGAATACGATATCGTGGGAAAGATCTACAGCGGAGAGTGCAGTTCTACCGATATCTCCGCCACGGGCAATCTGAATATTGAATTTACCCTTGATTTCAGCAAGATTGTCGTGAACAAGGTGTTCGCAGGTTGGCATACCAACTCCACTTCTGCAACCAACGTCAACGCTGACGTAATCGAGGATGGAATAGTTACCACCAAGTCCAATCTGGTGTATCCGGGGGATGTCGTGCCCTCGACCGTCACTAATCTGTATGCCGATTGGGTCGTTCCAGATCTTTTCGTAGACAACACGGTTCAACGTAAGGACGCTGTCACCGACGTCGTTGACGGGGCCCTGAAGACCTCTATCATGTTCGAGGGTCTGAACCCCTATAGGGAGATCGGATCACTGAGTAACGCACAATTCACTGCCGGCACCCATTACACATGGAACGGCAGCTCGTACCAGGTGTCTAATGCCAAGAGTATGTTCGCCACCATTTATGTGCTCAATGGGAATGTTTCTGCGACTTCGGACAATCTGCCTACGGGGACTTATCGCAGTCTGAACATCAACAGACCCGTCACGATTGGTATTACGGCCTACAGTCTGACGATGGGCGGAGACGTCACTATCGATAACGTTAATCTCAAGCAGGGGGCAGATTGTGGTAACAGGGTCGGCAGTTCACCAGGCAAGATCATCGATGCGAAGTATCACCGTTTAATCGTCGGAGTTGGTATCACCTCGCTGAAGGGGCATGTGGTCAACCTGCTCGGTGCTCCGTCAATCTATGGCGGAACAAACTCCGTTACTCAGTCCATCGAGGTGGACAAGAAGATTGTATCCGAGTCGAATGAGGCTCTCGGCAATACAAAGACGAAGATTGCGTCATATTTAATCATCCATTCCGGAACATTCTGCCATATAGCAGGGGCCGGAGGCGATGTAGGAAGCAATAATAATCCTCTGTCGACATACATAGTAATCAAGAAAGCCACCGTCATCGGTGCACTTTACGGAAGTGCTTCGAACAGTGTTCACTATGGTGTAAAGGACAATAAGTATTCGAATCCGCCCGAATTGGACGGCGGTTCGTACGTCTACGCGACCGGTCTCAACTCGGTCGGGGACAGATATGAGGACCGGGCGGTCGGACACGAACATCCTGATAATTGGTACCTAGACGAGTCTAGCATGGTCCTCGGCGGTTCGTACAGCAAGACACTCTACGGTTCTTCCCACCTGTTCATCACCGGGAAGTCGTCTGTTTTTGATGTGCAGGGAGGTGGCCGTCAGTACGATTCCGTTACGAAGTCCACTTATCTGGAGATCACCGGAAAGTCGGAAGTGAGACATGTCGCCTGCGGAACTATTACCGACGGGGTAAAGGACAAGGACAGGAGTGCCGCCGACTCGGTTCACATACTGGTAGACGAGGACCCACACATCGGAATGCTGTTCGGTGCCGGTTACGATACGTGGACCGTGTCTGAGTACACCTCGATGAAGGGGGGTAAGATAACCATCGACATGAAAGGAGGAATCTGTCGGGTTCGTCTACGGCGGAAGCATGCGTGGAACCGTAGGTACCGACTCCATGCATGTCGATATTTCCATTACAATCTCCGGTGGAACTGTTGAGTACGATGTTTTCGGCGGCGGCCGCGGAGGTCTCGACAAGGCTCACCATGCAGCTTACGACAGGGATGGAACACAGGAATTGTACATCAATCCTGACGGAAGGATGGGCCGTTATGACAAGGCGGGTACGACCGGTAGCATAGGTTCCACGAACAGTACCGGTTATTCCAGGGTGTTTGGAGACATTGCGATAACCATAAGCGGAACCGCCTCCATTGGCGGTTCTGTTTACGGCGGCGGAGAATCATTGCCTGCGATTTCTAAGCTTCCGGGGTTCAGTGGGAGTGGACATGCATTGAACGTCGCCACAGTCAGCGGTAGCATACAGGTCAAAATCCAAGGGGGAACCATAGCCGGTTCCGTGTACGGTGCCGGTAAGGGCATATCGGTCGACCCAGAGAATTCAAATAAGGTCGATCTGAGCAGAACGTTCGACGTCCCGGAATATGATGGGTTCAAGAACAACCAAGGTAACATGACCATAACGTCCATACCGTACTATGCGGCCATGGTGCAGTATTGCGGAGACGGGTTCAAGTTCATCCCTCTCATCTACAATAACAGCGGCGCCTCGTTCGTCACTTTCGAAAACTATTCTGCCGATTACGGGAACTATGCCAAGGTCACTGCGAAGGACAAGGTGGTGGAAGACGTCGTCGTCAGTCTCGGAGGTTCCCACGTCGCCGTCACGGGAGGAAAGATCGGTACCTCGCTGGTTTCAGCCTCGGTGTACGGGGGAGGTCAGATCGGACTTGTCGATGCCGGCACCAAGGGCAGTTCCGCAGTCGTCACATCCGTCACCGTCAATATCACGGACGGCTCCGCAGACAAGATGATATATGGAGACGTTTACGGAGGAGGACTCGGAGTCATTGACAGCAGTTCGGTCCTCGGATCCACCTCGGTAACGATTTCCGACGGAAACATCTCGGGTTCTGTGTACGGGGGCTCTAAGAACGGAGTCGTCGGGGGAATCTCGAAGAATGGACAAAACGTCTCCATTACATCAGTTTCGAACACATCGGTGACTATTACGGGCGGAAGCATCGATTGCGATGTGTTCGGAGGCGGATTGGGTGAGGCAGGTAAGCATTCCGTAACGGGCTCTTCTTCAGTCTCCTTCTCGGGCGATGAGGTCGGGGGTTCCCTCTACGGGGGTGCCAAGAACGGTATCGTATCCAGCACCTCGGTCGCCATAACAGACGGTTCAATTTCAGGTTCAGTGTTCGGAGGCGGACTGGGTGTGGCAGGAATTATCTCTGTCACGAACAATGTCCACCTTGAGATTTCCGGTGGAACGATCGGAACCCAAAACAACCCCACCGGAGTATACGGAGGAGCTGAGAACGGGCTTATCGGAGGCAATATTGAGACGGTAATCACCGGCGGAACGATCTACGGAAACGCCTATGCCGGAGGTTTTGGAGTTGCGTCTAACAAGGCCGTCAGCGGAACCAGGAAGCTGACCCTAAAGGATGTAACAATCCATGGTTCTGTCTACGGAGGTTCTGCCATCGGAGATGATGGTGTAACCGGCACCTACGATACTATGGTTTCCAACTCGGACATCATCATCGAGAACGGGGTGACCGTGGACGGTTCCGTCTTCGGGGGAGGTTTCCAGGGTCACACCTATGGAGCAAACAGGATATGGATCGGATATACGAACTGTAACGACAGTTCCAAGCTGGAGGTCCTCGGTGTCGGCGACAACCGGACAATCACGATCGGCGGTTCGGTATTCGTGGGAGGAGATGTGGGTTCTGCGGCCGAAGAGCAGGCGTTTATCCCGTTCTCGAGCGCATTAGCCCATAACGGAGGTTCCATCTACATTTACGGTGGCGGATCTGTTGACGGAGGTTCGGCAACCCGTATCCAGATTTCCATCAGCGGAAGCATAATGGGAAGCGGAAACTCCTGCAACACGGATACGCACCCATACGTGGTGGACGGCAAGACCTATCATCGCTCTCCAACCAGTATTGTCCTTGACAATTTCATCAACGCGGTCACGATGGAAAGCGTGATGCGGGCCACCAATGTCACTGTCATCGAATCTCAGATATCCCTGGACGGAAGGGGTACTTTGGATGTAACGGGGGAGACCAACATATACTCCATTTACGGAATCGATCTCCTTACGGTCAAGGGCGGTTCCATCATAACCATTCAGGAAGCCGTGGACGATATCGGCGAGTACAGGAGTCTGAATCAGGACGGCAACCCCACCACATCCTCCGCCCCTCTGAACAAGCTGTTCTTCTCGTATGGTTACAGGTATCTCATCAGGGACTACGACAGCAGCCATAATCCCCCTGTGTACGGAATGGTTACGGGTTATTCAATCATCGAGCTAAAGAGTGCGGAGAAGGCGTACGGAGGATATGCGTTGGGTTCCCTGGAATCCACCGGAGGCTTCATCCTCATGAGGAACGGTGTTTTCACCGAGGCGGATAAGGCGGAATACGATGACGACTGCTACTTGTGGTTCATCACCGGAATGATGAGTTCGTCCGTCAGTATGACCCTCACCAACACAGGCAACAGTCCCGCGGCGAAGAGCACAGATGCGGATCTTGAGATACGTAAGATCCTCACGACCACTGATCTGCAATACATGGGAGGGGACTTCACCCCTTCGTCCGCTGACACCTACACTTTCAATCAAGGGGATATCTCCGGAAAGCAGATTTTTACGCTCAACATTGGAAAGAATACTCAGGGAAGGGCTGATGAGATCGTCATGAACTCCGGATCCGGGGTGAACTACTCCGAGACCCCATTGGCTGATGCGATAGCGGCCGACCGCGAGGATCAACCCGAATCATGGACCAGCGGACATCTCCACCTTACATTCTCCGGTACCATCGGGAATACCAGCAGTTATGTGGGTTATGTCGTCCTCTACTTCCAGGAGTACACCAGGGTCGATCTAGGAGGAGGCAGCTATGCCGACGTCATCACAAACACCGTCAGGGTGACCGTCTCACTTTACACGGTGGGTGAATCTTCCATCAACGGCAAGACCATCAGCATCACCATCGGAACCGCTGACGGTTCCGGAAGCTCATCCGTCACAATCCCGTCCAACGTCCAGTACTACTCTGGTGCGAGGGTGTACGTTACCTCGATGACGGGGTCGGGCAACGATGGAATCACTGTACAGTCTATAAAGAACGTCAACAACACCTCCGGATGGACGGACTCCATAGCAGGCACCATATATCACAGGGGCGATAACTCTCAGACACTGGTAGGAACGCTCCAGGGAGCATATTCCGCCCTTGTCTCCTTCTCGGTGACAGGATTCACCGGAAGTCCCATCACATACACGTTCACGATGTCTATCGAGAAGGCCGGCGGAGGGACGGAGACGTTCACCGTTCTCGTCACGGTACAGAGACTGCCGGACGTCGAAGTAACGTTTATCGATGACAAGAAGGGGACCAGTTCCGTCAGGTCATTCACCTTCGGCTCGTACATGGAGCTCGTCGATACCCCATCCACCGAGGCCAACTTTATCGGATGGTACATAATCGAGTCTGCCAGCGAGGAGGACAAGAAGTTCACCAAGGCCTACGACTTTTCCACGCAGCTGACACAGAACATAATCCTGCTCGCGAGATACAGCTATGTGGTCACCTTCGACAGGATGGACGGTACCACCTCGACCATGTACGTTAACCAGGTCGAAGGAGGAGTCAAGATCAGCACCATTGACCAGGGCACCAGAGAAGGGTATGATGCCGGTGGCTGGTTCAAGGATCAGCTTTGCACGAACCAATGGGTGGATAACACAGACAAGGTCACCGGCGACATCACGCTGTACGCGAAATGGACGGGTGCAACGATTGCCGTAACATTTACCTATACCGATCCGGAGCTCGGGCTTCAGACTCTCAGGGTCGATGGGAATCCGTTCACCTACAATGTCACATACGGCGGAACGTTCGGAGTGGTCGATGCGGACTGGAGTGTGAGTCATGGACTGAGCACGTATCTTGACCATGCGAAGGACATCCTTCCTTCCGCAGTCAAGGTGGATTTCATACGCTGGTCGGCCACGGTTAACGGCGCAGACACAGAGGTATACGATGATACCGCGGTCAACTTCCTCCGTACTGACGGTTCCAGCAGCATTGTCCTGTATGCCGTGCCCTCCAAAGTTGCCCTGAAGATTACGATGGAGGCTAACGGCGGCAACGACCTTACGGCACAGGTCCTCTGTCCCGAGACCTTCCTGACTTACCCTGATCTGGATCAGGGAGATCCGCAGAACGGATACTATGTCATCGGTTATGCGCTCAGCGGAGCATCCAGGGTCGGATGGACCCTTGACGGGTGGGCGATGGTATCAGACGGTGACGCCAGATATGGATCAGGTACCAGCATCAAGCTTCACATTTATTCCGATGCGAATGGGCAGATCACAAAGATCGTTGAGGAACTTTCCAACGGCACCATCCAGGTGATTCTCAATGACGGTACTGACGGCCAGCCGGTAGTCGACGGGTTCCTGCAGTACTTCAAGATTGTTACCGAGTCCGGGACCGAGGATGTTGAGGATTTCGAAGACCTTATCATCAACAACCCTGCAAGGATGCTCAGCATCACCTACTATGCTCACTGGGACAGGAATCAGTACGCTGTTACCATAATCCAGCCCAGTTACGGACATGTCGATGCATTCTACGGAGGAATGGCACCATCTTCGTTCAATGCATATTACGGCGAGACCGTCACCGTCAGGTTTACTCCGGACGAGGGATACCAGTTCATTAGATGGATCGTATCCGGAGAGGCGACTCTGAACGGAAACACTCAGTCGACGACCTTCATCGTCGGAGGTAACTGTTCCATTATGGTCAGCGCCATCGGTCCGCAGGTGGTAAAGGCATATGTAAAGTACAACGGAGGGTCGGAGGACAGTTACCTCTCCGCATATTTCAGTGTTGACGGGACCACTCCCGACATATCGGCCACCTTCAGGGGATGGGACGAGGACAACTATGCAGTGTATTCCGCTGTGGTTCCTCTCGGAGACTATCATTTCGTCCTCCAGGGAGGCTCCGGAACGCTGTACGACATATCCTCATTCACCGTTCAGGAGGGGACTGTCCTTACCGATCTTTCCGTCTACACAGTATCGAGCCAGATCAAGGTCGGGAACACCCAGGATGATGCGGGGCCGTCCACAGGTCTTACATCATACACCGAGGTCGTCCTGGAGGGAGGCACCGTAAGCGTGACGGTTTCTCCGGGTTTCAATAGGAGCATAACCATTTGGCAGTCGGAGACACAGGTCCAGTTCGATAACATCTCCGGAACGGGAAGCCTGATCCTAAAGGGAAGCATCACGGTCATAACCAACAACGTGCTCGTTCACATCTACAAGATGAACATCGGAGGCAATTATTCCGTCAATCCTGAAGTGATATACAATGTCAACTCCGTTCAGGGCGCGGGATCCATCGATTTGTCTGCCGCGGGATATGTATTCACAGGATTCAACCGCGACACAATCTCATACTCTGCTGGCATGTCCGGAACTGTGGAGGGAAACACCCTATCATTCACAGGTGCGACGGACGGTTCCGTGATTACGATAGAGTACACGAGGTGCTATGCCACTGCGACCCTCAATCCCAATACCAATAACGTCTCCGGAAACATGAACGCATGGTCTCTCGAAGACGGAATATACACCAAGACTGTATGGTATGGAGAGTCCATCGCCCTTCCGACTGTCTCCAAGGATGGATATACCTTCCTCAGGTGGACCATCGGCGAGACGACGATCACTTCACCTTACACTTACGAGGGGGTGGATTCCCAACCGTTTACCATCTTTGCCGTATTCACCAACACCCAGTACACGATGACGGTCATCACTCCCCAGGGGCTTTTCAGCAACGGGCAGTCGAGGATGGATTTCCTGTATAATGTAGGTCAATCCCTTGACTTGGCGACCCTTATGGCAGGCGACTGGAAGGTAAATGGAGTCAACCTGGCACAATTCCAGCTCGATACCGAGAATACCGTCGTGCCGGCCACCATGCCTAACCATGATGATACGTGTTATCTCGTCTGGGTTGCGACTCCGTACAATCTCAGTATCACCTATGATGGGCACGTATCCGTGGGAGCTACCGTGGACTCATCGTCCATCAATGTAGTGGGTCAGGTTTCGTACGGGAAGTTCGTTATCGTATCCCTCGTGTTCAGTGACGGATATACCTTGAATGAGTCCAGCAGTACACTGGACGGCAAGAACCCGGTCATCGGAGTCGACCGCCAGCATTACACGATATCGTTCACGATGGTGAGCAACGTCACCATAAATATCGAGTCTGTCGCCTCTCAGCACACAATCTCTCTGTATCTTAATGACGAGATTTTTAACGTGATCAACGTCAACGGAAACTCCTACGACGAACTCGGATGGTTCATCATGGACGGATACAGCTCCAGTCCGTGGTACACCGATCGTGCCTGCACGGTACAGGTCGATGATAGCGTAGATGAGGGTGAATACTACAGCCTCTATATCACCAATCCAAACCTCAACCTGTATACTGAGTCCCAGGGTCTTCCATACGAGGTCCACTTCTTCAACGATGGAGTTTATTATTCGCAGTACGACCAGGAATTCGACGAGTACGGTGTCTGGGAGAGTCTGAACGCCAATCCGTTCAGCGGTGGCGGAAACAGGGTCTTCGCCGGATGGGCGGTTAGCCAGTACGGTAACATATACTACTTCGACGAGGCCGAACTCGAGCTTGACTCATACTCTGCGGTCTTGGAACTCCATGCCGTCTGGATGGTCAAGGTGTCTTCGGATACCCTGTACGACGGAAACGCCCACCATGCGGAAATTGTGCTGTCTAACCTGCAGACCGCCACGGTGTACTACAACAATGTTGAACTGACGGACCAGAACTACAACCAGGTCTCTCCCAACGTGCATGTGGATTTCGTCGACGTCATACGTAACGGCGGAGGCAATGTGGTTCCAGCTGTCACCTATTACTACGCAGTGTTGTCCGATATCCACAACCAGACGGTAGGAATGCCTGGAAGCATCAGTTTCACCATTACGCCCCGCAATCTGTACGCTGTTGCCGACAGCCATATCTGGACATACGACGGCGAAGAACATCGTGACAGCGGCTGCACACTGATCGGACTGGCTTCCACGGACAGTTATGGAAGTTCTGCTACAACTGCCGGATCGGCAATCACCGATATCGGTACCGTAGCGAATGTTCTGAACTCGGTTACTGTAACGAGGTCCAGCACCGATGTTACAGGCAACTATAACATCACCTTGATCAACGGAATGCTGTCGGTAATGGCCGACTTCCACTCTTCCGTAAATGTAGGTGTTGACGATTGCGATTTCGTCATAGAGATCAACGGAGAGGATGACCCCGTCAGCATCGAGGACATCGAAGGCGTGTCCCCCGGAGATCACGTCAGGATCATCCTTAACGATGCCGATATCGAAGGTGGCAATGGTATTCCTGCGATAGACCTTTACGGTAACGGGGCCGTGAACGGCAATTACACCGTAACCATAATCGTGAACGGTGACTGTTCCCTTGTGGGAGGAGTCGGAGCTGACGGAATCAGGGTAGGCAGCAATGTCACACTGACTATCGTAGGTTCAGGAACTCTTACTGTGGCCGGAAACGGTTTCGCAGAAAACAATGGCAACAGCGGAAGCGGAATCGGTTATGTGGACAATAGTGTCGGAACCATAATCATTAACACATCCGATCTGACCGCATACGGAACCGGCGCTCACGCTTACGGTATAGGCGGTAACGGCGCAACCGTGACAATCATGGATTCCGTTGTCGAGGCAAACGGGGGAAGCGGCAGTACCGATGAATTCGAAGGAGGGCCCGGAATCGGAGGGGCAACTGTTACCATCCAACGCTCCACCATAACCGCGTACGGCGGTCAAAAGGCCGCAGGTATCGGTGCGATGTATCACAGGTCCGTCGCAATCACAATCGAAGATTCCAACGTCACTTCGACCGGAGGTTCGTATTCCGCTGGAATAGGAGGAAGCCGTCAGCCCCAGGAAAGCGAAGATGTAAGCAGCATTACGGTTACGATTGCCATACGCCACTCCGTCATAGACGCGACCGGAGGGAAGTATGGTGCGGGCATAGGATCCGGTTATGACACTCATTGTGCCGTAAAGAGCGATAAGCACCTTTACGAGCAGGGCAGCTGTGTGATCTCCATCACAAACGGCTCCGACATACGTGCCCGCGGAGGACTGTACGCCGCAGACATAGGTTCAGGATATCATCATTCCAACGTTTCAGGAACAATCGACAATACCGTGTTGTTGTTCAGGACTATCGACCATGTGAGGAATACCACAGATGCTGGAGTTGATGCATATTACAAGGACTCCTACAGCATTGCCCAGGTGATCGGGTTCGGAATTTTGGACCCGATTAGGGAGGGGTTGTGGATTTACGATACTGAGACAGGCGGATTGACGGATTACACGTTCACAGTTTACGGAGTGAAGATCAGGGCTCCGACAGTCAACAGCATGAACGAAAATATCGACACATACAAGGCTCAGTTGGAAGCGGGAACATACACATATCCGCCGGCATGATTGCTCCAGCCCGATTTGGCGGCCTTGTTTGTGGGAGATTATTAATTCTCATTTTGCGTTTCGCAATCAAGGTGAAACTATGGCAGCAATTCCCCAGAAAGTTCTTGACCTGCTCAACGACCCCGCAACCGTCAAGGTTCTCGTGACCGCAAGCAAGGGCGGACGCCCCCACGCGATCGTCGCCGGCACCATCGCCGCACCCTCCCCCGAGACCATGGTCATCGGGGAGGTCCTCATGAAGAGGGCATCCGCCAATCTCCAGGCCAACCCCAAGGCTGCGTTCCTGATCAGCAAGGGGACCGAGTCCTACGAGATCAACGTCCGCGCCAAGGTGCGTCTGACCTCCGGACCCGAGCTAGACGGAATGAACAAGGTTCTCGCGGGAATGAACCTCCACGCCGGAGCCATGTGGGTCTTCGATGTCTGCTGTGTCTGCGACGAGGGAGCACACCCTGGAGCCGGCACCAAGATCGCTTGAACAAATCCATTTCCGCCCTTCGGGGCGGCTCTTTTATATTCTTTGACACAGGTTCAGAACCATGGTCCATCTACCGCCCCAGGTCACCGAACTGCTGAGACGCCCGGATTCTGTGAAGGTCCTAACTACCATCAACTGCGACGGTACCCCCCACTCCGTCGTCTGCGGAGTATTACATGTGCCAGACGATGAAACAATAGGTGTCGGCAGGGTGTGGTTCAAGACCACCGCGGACAATCTCGCAAGGGATCCCCGGGCGGAGTTCCTCGTCTGGCAGGGCAAGTACGCATTCTCGGTCCAGGTCGTGCTGTCCCGCACCTCGGATGACGCGGCAGAGGTGGAGCTCATCAACGAGGCCCTCGACAAGATGGATATGAAGGCCGATTCGGTGTGGATATTCACTCCCCAGTCCGTCACGGACGAGGGAATAACTCCCACCACCGGACAGAAGATCGTCTGAAGAAGATGGATCCCCGGGACGCGGTCCCGGGTAAGTGATTGTGAAAGGGTTAGTACCTTCTGCCCCTGGGTCCCCTGTCCTCACGGTGCTTGGGGAAGCAGTCGCGACAGTAGACCGGACGTCCCTCGGTGGGCTTGAACGGGACCTCGCACTCCTTCCCGCACTCGCTGCAGGTCGTTTTGAAGGTCTCCCTGGGACGCTGGTCCCTGTAGCCGCCGTATGCCATTTTCCATTACCTCTTTGGTCCGGTCTACCCGGTCCGATTCGATGATTGCTGAGGCGGATTATTAAGTTATGCAGGAGTGTCGAATCTAAGTATGAAAAGATTCGTCGGTGGTGATTTTGATTCATGAACTCACCTCCGGATTTGCTCATGACAAAGGGTTCTCTCTACAGACATTAAGGGCATGCTGAAAAATCATATTTCCCGGCTGCTTTCCATTGTTTTATAAACGAAGCGATATATCCGATACCATGGCACAGGAGGACGGCAATGCAGGCGTTCCTATATCTGCCCCGCATGCCAGGCTAGACGCCTTCACGATGAGGATTTTCCCCGCTTTCGTGATAGCATTCGGCCTTCTCTCCCTGGTTATATTCTTCGTGTTCTTCAGGGGATCCATGACATTCGGGCATTTCATGCACAGCTTATGCTGTTCCTACACTGCCGGTTTCATGATCCTGGGGATTCCGGCCATGGCCGTCAACCGCAGGGGTGCATTCGGCCGCTGGAAGATCACTCTGGTATGCGTGATTCTGGCCACCGCGATAGGGCTCATCCTCTGGTTATCGTTTGGGGACGATCAGGACAGCCCCAACAAGTTCGTCACGGGTTTCCTGTACATCATCAACTGGGCGGTGGACGAAGCGGACATGACATCCGTTCTGATTGGCACCTACGCCATATTCCTGATCATCGTCACCGCATCTTACGGCATCCTAGAGGTCGTCACCGCCTACTTCGGCAATAATTACCACAGGATTCTTCTCTCTCTTGAGAAGCCCGGGGACGGCAAGCTCAAGCGCACCGCCACGAAGATGTTCATGGTGCCTGATATCATAGATGTCAAAAACGTCACCATAGAGCCCGACAGGTGCGAGGGGTTCGATAAGGCGCTGTTCATGCGCCTGATGAAGTACACAGTCATCGTCGGTCTGGTGATCGCATCCTACCTGTTCCTCAACCCGGTGTTCCTGGAATCCATCACCCTGGTGGACATGATGTTCATCATGACCATGCTGTCCCTGTTCATCTGCACCCTGATCATTCCGGTCAGCATCGTGCACTCCCTCAATGCCGAGGCCTACTCCGATGCACCCCGCCCGTACATCCTGTGGAAGGGGATGAAGAACAGGCTGTTCCATGCGGGATTCTATCTGGCACTGTTCCTCACACTCCTGTGGGTGTGCCTGTTCACTGGAGAGGACTTCATCAGGATCGGGGCATCCTACATAGGATATCTGCTCTACATGCTCCTGATGTCATCCCTGGTCTCGTTCATTTACGTCAACTCCTTCTATCCCAAGTTCAGGGACCTCATCGAGTACTACTTCAGATGCGCGAAGGACCTGAGGTGAACGTACCATTTTATCCGAGGATGCGGGTTACAGTTCATGGCCAAGGACCCGGCATACGATGCGATCGCCAAGGCGAGGAGACAGGAGGAGAGCGGCAACCCCCAGGGTGCCGCCGATACGCTGGAGAAATACCTCCAGGAGGATCCCCACAACGTCGCGCCCCGCATCGAGCTGGCCCGTGTCTACTGCTATTCCCTAAACGACAAGAACCAGGGACTTTTCCAGCTGGACATCGTCCTGGACCTGGAACCTGAGAACGTCGATGCCCTCAAGGCGATGACCACCATCAAGATGCAGAACAAGAGGTTCAACAGGGAGACCGATGAGATCTTCCAGCGCCTCCTGCCGCTTGTGGCCAAGAGGAAGGATCCCAAGGAGTATGCAGCCGTTGCGGCCCAGTACGCCGTGTTCCTGCGCAAGCAGATGACCGATTTCAAGAAGAGCGCTGAGTACTACGAGAAGGCCACCAGGGCCGATCCCGACCGCTACGAATACCATCAGGACTATGCGGTCCTCCTCCTAAACGATCTGCGCGATTACGTCAAGGCGAAGCACGAGCTCGAGGAGGTCCTGCGTCTGAAGCCGAACAATCTTTCGGTCAGGAACAATTACGAACGCCTCATGAGGGAGAAGTTCGACGCCGACGGCAATCCCAAGAAATCCCTCAAGGAGAGGCTGTTCGGGCGTCACTGACGGCTGTCCAGGAACATCAGCATCCTTGATACCGAACGGATGGATTCGGCGGACATGGGGGCCTTCTCTGCGAACCCCCTGCTGAGGTATGCGTTCTCGAACATCATGAGCTCGCAGTCGACCCTGTTCTTCGAGAGCAGTCTCCTCAGCCTCTCGGCGGGGGAAGCGGTGAGCTCGCGGTCGCTGGCGGAGATGAACACCGGGGGGAGGACCTCGAGGTTGTGGTTCCTGGCGGGGATGGCGGCCTGTAAAAGCTCTGGATTCTGCCTGTAGAGGGTCTTCAGCGCCTTCACGAGTTTGTGGTCCAGTTCGGTTCCCATATACACGGGACTGAAAAGACCCAGACCTCTGATTTCGTAATCTGGGAAAGCCTTGACGTCCATCAGTTCACGGATGCGGTTGCCGTTGCAGATGAGTGCGGCCCACAGAGCGGGGGGAGACCCTCTGAATGTTCCTGCCGCATACACGCGGTTCATGTCGAGGCCGTATTCTTCCGCAACGGTGGGAATCCAGCAGAGAAGCCTGTTGATGTCGTCGAGGATGTCCTCGAAGCGGGTCTTCGAATCGATGGCGCGCACGTCGGCATTGATCACCGCATATCCGCGTTTTGCGAACATCTGGCACATGTCAACTGCCGCGGCCCTGGCGTGCCTTGCCATGGTCCCGCGGTTGAAATAGACGACAACCGGGAGCGGGGCTATGGCCTCCTTGGACACGATGATATCCACGAGATGACCCTTGATCTCATCGGTGGTGTAGGGGAGATCCATATGGAACGACAGACCCCTGAGCGTGGTCTGCGAGGACTTCAGCCCACCGATGATTCCGGACGCGCTTGACATTATGCCGGAGGGATGCATAAGATGCAATAAATATCTGTCCCAGGAAGGTTTCGGAACGTTTGATTTCGCAAAACATAATCCTTAACTAGATAGGAAACGCTACATTGTAACGAGGATTATCATGGAACTAAAAGGATCCAAGACCGAAGCTAACCTCCAGGCAGCATTCGCCGGAGAGTCCCAGGCCAGGAACAAGTACACCTACTTCGCATCCCAGGCAAAGAAAGAGGGCTACGAGCAGATCGCCGACCTCTTCCTGGAGACCGCGGAGAACGAGAAGGAGCACGCCAAGATCTGGTTCAAGGCTCTTCACGACGGAAGCGTTCCCGACACCATCACCAACCTGAAGGACGCCGCATCCGGAGAGAACTACGAGCACACCACCATGTACAAGGAGTTCGCCGAGACCGCCCGCAAGGAGGGATTCGACCAGATCGCCAACCTCTTCGAGGCCGTCGGAAAGATCGAGGCCCACCACGAGGAGAGGTACCTCCAGCTTCTCAAGAACATCGAGGACGGAGTCGTCTTCAAGAAGGACGAGGTCGTCGTCTGGAAGTGCCGCAACTGCGGACACATCCACGTCGGAAAGGAAGCTCCCAAGGTCTGCCCCGTGTGCAAGCACCCCCAGAGCTACTTCGAGATCCAGGGCAACAACTGGTGATTCTTTCAAACCCAGCGGGGCCCTAGGCCCCTCCTTTTTATTTTCAGAACATTGACGGGAATCTGTCCGTCACAAGCATGATGGAAAAGAATGCCCGGCAGACCCGGGCTAAGGAGATTCAGATGTCGGACCTGCCCTCAAGAGCCTTCTTGAGGACGGCTGCCTCTTCCGCGGAGAGGGTGATTCCCTTTCCCATCTTGGATCCGTCGGGGGACCACTCGCGGATGTCGTACTTGGGCTCGCGGCCGTTCCAGGAAACGAGGTTGAGCTCTTTCTTCCATCCCTTGGAAGACTCGGAGAGGAGCGCGATGTTCTCTACGATTTCGTACTTGAATTCGGTGGGCATGTTCTTACCTAGTTTTGGAATCGTCTTAGTTATATTAAAACTTATAATATAAATAAGAAAACTCGGGGTTTCGAGACATCATCCTGCACCCGGCAGGGACAATAATCTCCACATGTGCGGAGTCATTCCCTTCGCAGACGGTCTGTATTACACGGCCCGATTACTGCCCAGAATATTTATTACAGCACTGGATACATATGTCAGTTCGGGACCCGTTATCGGGCCGGCGGAGTCTGTAGGTCGAAATGGAACTTCTAACGATCGTGCTGATCTTTCTGATGGTTGTGCTTCTGGCACTGTCCGCTTTCTTCTCCGCCACAGAGACCGCGTATTCGAGCATGTCGCGCACAAGGCTCAAGAGCATGGACCCCGACGGTGAGAACCGCAAGGTCCAAAGGGCCCTTGCGAACAGCGAGGATTTCGACAGGTTCCTCACCACCATCCTCGTGGGGAACAACATCGTCAACATCGCGTCCTCCACAATATGTACAGCCATCCTGTCGGAGGTCTTCGGGCCCGAGTGGGGGGTCATCTACGCTACAGTGCTGATGATCACAGTCCTGCTTGTCGTCGGGGAGATCACCCCGAAGACCTTCGCCAAGAAGAACGCCGAGAGGTTCTCGATAAGGGTGTCCGGCACTGTCCATTGGGTTATGGTCATACTCTCCCCCATCACGTGGGTGTTCCTGAAGCTCACCCACGGCGTTTCCCGTGTGGCGGGAGCTGACGGCGTGGAGGAGCCAACCATCACCGAGGACGAGCTCGCCGTCATGATCGACGAGATCCAGCAGGAAGGCACCCTCGAGAAGAGCGAGTCCGAACTCATCAAGTCCGCCATGGAGTTCGACGACAAGCGCGTGGAGGAGATCTGCACCCCCAGAGTGGACATGACCGCGGTTCCCGTGACCATCGACATGGAAAGCATGAAGGAGGTCTTCGCGGAGACGCAGTATTCCCGTATCCCCGTGTACGAGGGGACCATCGACCGTGTCATCGGCGCGGTGTTCCTGAAGGATTTCTTCTCCAAATATGCCGCGGGCAAGAAGTTCAGGGTCACCGACATCATCCGCCCGGTGAAGTTCGTCCCCGCAAGCACCATGCTCTCCACCGTACTGAACGACCTCCAGAAGGCCAAGCTCCATCTCGCCATAGTCCTCGATGACTACGGCGGCACCGTCGGAATGGTCACCATGGAGGATGTCCTGGAGGAGCTCGTGGGCGAGATCTACGACGAGGGGGACGTGGTCAGGTATCCCATCGCCAAGGAGCCCGACGGCACCTACACCGTTCTGGGGGACGCCAACATCTTCGAGGTCATGGAGAAGTTGGGCCAGCGGTTCGACGAGGACGAGTACGATTCGGTCAGCGTCGGCGGCTACATCTATTACAAGGAGCAGAGGATCCCCCAGGTCGGGGACGAGGTGGATGCGGGCAACGTCAGGATGATCGTCAAGTCCATCAGGAACCGCCGCATCAGGGAGGTCACTTTCGTTATCGACGAGGACCTCACTCAGAAGCCTGAGGAGTGATCGGAGAGGAGAAGAGCCCTCCGAGGAACTTCCTGAGGTTCTCCACGGCGATTTCCTTTCTGGCGGGATTTGAAGCGATCTTCCCAGTGACTGATATGACGTCCCCGTGGTGTGCGATCGCGTATTCGCCGCATACGGCCTTCTGCTTGTCGAGTCTGAGGTAGAAGACGCAGTCGTCGTCCACCATGTCCTCGGCCTTCTCGGAGATTTCCCCGGTGAGCTTCTGACCGAGGTTGACGAATACGGCGTCCTGCTCCCTCTGCTTGGTCATCATGGCCTGGAGGATGAGCATCTGGTTGCCGTGCTCGCTCTCGCTGATGTCGGTGCGGAACTCGTCGGTCCCGGAAACGGAAGCGAACGTCTCGGCGACGAGGTCCTCCTTCTCGGTCGCGTAGCAGAATGTCTCCACGCGGAGCCAGTGGAAGGTGGCCTGCATCAATCCTCCCTCCTGTGGGAGATGATGAGGTCGTAGAGCTCGTCCACGTTAACGGTGGTCACGGTGAGGACCTCCCTTCCGGCGAGTTTGACAGAAACGGCATCCTCGATCCCGGGGACCGCGTAGGTGCGGAACTTGACCTTCCCCCTTCCCCATCCGGAGTAGTCCCTCATGATGTCTATGTCGCCCTTCTTGGCATCTATGATGCGCTCGTAGGCGTATACGCGTGTCCTGATGGTCCTGACGGTGATGGCACCGTCCCCCAGGGTGATGCGGAGCTTGTAGAACTGCGCGAAGACCATGGCGGCGATGGACAGGGCGATCCATACGGCGGGTTCCCAGAGCTCCTTCACCCAATCCATCAGGTAGCAGATGACGATGAAGACGTCGGTGGCTATCAGACAACCGTCCAAAATCAGCAGAGGTATGCGCTGGAAATAGTCCTGGACCTCTTCGTATTCTGCTGCCATCGGATTGTAATCGGCGGGCCCCTTAAAATGTCTTTTCGACTGCTTCAGACGGCCAGCCCACAACGTTTATATCGTATGTGCCTATTGGGCAGAATAAGTGGGCCCATAGCTTAGCACGGCTCGAGCGTCCGACTGATAATCGGAAGGTCACCGGTTCAAATCCGGTTGGGCCCACCACTGCACGTTTTTCACACTCTCTTCCGACCTGGGTCTTTTCTGTGCAATGTGATTTATCCGACCTCGGGGATTGCGGTACGGATGAAGACCGTCAGACTCAGCGACCCCACGGAGGACCTGCACGACTGCGTTTCCCGCCGTTACCTCTATGACACCGTCATTAACGGCAAGGTCACGCTCCTCATGGTGATCCTCCCGATCATCGTCGCTGTGGCGGCCTTCCTCAGGGTTGACGGCCTGGACGACCTTGACAGCATAGGCTCCTTCGGGATGGTCGTCGTCCTCGTGTTCTATCCCGTCGAGTGCCTGGTGATATCCTCGGTCGCGTACTGCATGTACAACAGGCTTCGCGACCACTCCATACGCGACGACCGCTGGAGGGAGGACCTCATCCGCATCGCGGAGAGCCGCGGGGCAAGGACGTCCCCGATGAAGAGTATCGACGCGAAGTGCAGGAAGGAAGGGGGGTTCGTATGGATCGCGGTCATCAGACTCCTTCTGATCCTGATCACGGTTTACGTCATCTGGGTCTTTTTCTTCTTCATCCCCGAATACTACGACGACCCCTCGATCTTCAGGCTCGGATTCGACGGTTTCGGAGGCTCCTCGTCCGTCTTCATATTCGGGGGGTGGGCGGTCTGTACCCTCATCGTCCTCCTGAGCATCCTCAAGATCCTGATCTACCCCCATTGGCACGAGAGCCGCCAGGGGGAGTTCACCAGGGAGTTCCAGAAGGCCATGGGGGAGAAGGGGTTAAACGTCCCCAGGATGAATGCGAAGAGCGGCACCGACGTGGCCATCGACATCATCCTGACCATCGTCACCCTCGGTCTGTTCCTGGTCTTCCTGGCCTTCGACAGCATGAACGCGCACATCAAGAAGCAGTGGACGTTCGAGCAGGAGCTGGTTGAGGTCCTGGAAGGCAAGCGCACCGTCGTGAAGGAGGACAAGGGGATGGTCCGCTCGTTGTTCGACCGCGTCATGCCTTCTCCGAGGGTCGTCAGGAGGGATGTCGTGTCCTGCCGTATGCCCAGCGGACTGCTCATCGCGGAGCTGTTCTTCCTGGTCGTCTGCGCCGTCAACATGCTCAGGCTGTTCGGTATCGCCTGCGATATCTACGACCGTCCGGATTATTACTCCATACCTCTGGACGGGTTCTTCCCGGCGGACATGGACTTCTACGATGCCATGGCCAGGGTCCTCATGACGTTCTTCTACATCCTGAACCTCGTCCTGATAGTGTATTCCATGGCGGGGATCCCATCGAGAAAACCCGCGGCGTGGAAGAAGGTCACCTTCTCCTGCATCACCTTCGCCGCCCTGTCGGTCCTGGGGGCCTTCGCGTTCAGCTCCGGGAAGTATATCTCCATGTTCGAGATAGGCCCGGCGGTCTCCATCGCCCTCGCTATAGCGGTTATCGGTGTCATGCTGTTCTCCTCCGAGATCAGGAAGTTCTACACTCCGTTCGGGGAAGAGGTGCCCCCGACCTCCGTCTGGGCGAAGTCGATAATCACCGGAGGACTGTTCGACCGCAAGGACAGAGACTGAACAGTGCCAGACGTCGGAAAGTGAAAAGGATGCCAGGCACGGGAAGTGCCCGGGAGTGAAGTTTCAGTCGCCTTCGTTGGCCTTCTCGATCGCGGCGTCGATCTCGGACTGGAGGTTGGTTGGCAGTCCGCTGATGCCTCCGACCAGGAATCCGCGCACGATCATGGAGACCGCCTCGTCCTGGGAAAGGCCGCGGGTCATGAGGTAGTCGATCTGGTCCTGGGCGATCTTACCGACCGCCGCCTCGTGGGTCATGTCGACGTCCGCGCAGGTGGCTTCCAGCTCGGGGATGGCGTGGGTGATGCCTCCGTCCTTTAGGATGATGGACTTGCACTCCAGGTGGGCCTTAGCTCCCGGAGCGTTGCCGACGAGCTTCCCCCTGGCGATCATCTTGCCGCCGTAGGAGATGTTCCTGCTGACGATCTCGGCTCCCGTGTTGGGGGCATTGAGGATCGCGCATCCTCCGGTGTCGATGTTGGAGTTCTCGTGCGCGATGCACATGGTGTTGAAGCTGCACCTGGAGTTCTCCCCGTTGAGGAACGCGTTGGGGAACGACTGGATGGTCCCGACTGGGTCCAGCACCACGTAGTTGTTCACGTAGTTGGAGTTCTTGCCCATGATGACGTTGGTCCTGGGCCTGACGGCGGTCTGGTTGGACCAGCTGTGGACCATGGTGAACGACAGGGACGCGTTGTTCCCGATGTACATCTCGGAGACCCCCACGTGGAGGGAATCGTTGGCGTGGTGGACGGTGGTGCATCCGGTGACCATGTCGCAGGACGCATCGTCTCCGACGATGATGATGTTGTGGAGGTTCTGGATGGATTTGTTCTTCGCCAGCATCATGCAGGTCTGGACGGGCATCTTCAGGCGGTGTCCCGGTTTGACGTACACGAAGTATCCGTCGGACTCCTCCTGATATGTCTTGGCGGTGTACTTGTCCTTGGTGGGATCCATGGACGCCCAGTAGAAGTCCTTAACCCAGGAGTAGGTCTCCAGGGCCTTCTGGGTGCTCATGATGATGAGTCCCTCCTGCGCCTTGTTGGAGCAGTGACTCATGGCGTTGTCGATGAACAGGATGGTTCCTTCCTTCCCGTCGTCGTCCGCCTCGACTCCGACGTTGATCATCCTCTTCCTGAGTTCCTCGGGGGTGTCGCGGATGTTCTCGATCTGCTCGACCTCCTTGTCCCCCTCCTCGTACTTATCGAGGTCTACGTCCGCGCCGTAGGCGGCCTTCTTCTTCAATGCCTCCTCGATGTCGGCTTCGTCGTATCTGCTCATTCGTCCTCAACTCCGTAGCCGTTGTTCTTGATGTCCTCGAGTATCTCCATCGGGTCGCCTTCTCTCGCGATCTTCCCGTGGATGAGCACGAACGCCTTGTCCGCGCCGATGTAGTCCATGATCTGTCCCGTGTGGGTGATGACGAAGGCAGAGACTCCCTTCTCCCTCTCGACCGCGTCCTCGTTGCCGTAGATGAGCTCGTGGACCTTCCTTCCGATGAGACCGATGTTCTCCAGGTCCACCCCGGACTCGGGTTCGTCGAGCATCACGAAGTCGGGGGACTGTGCCGAGAGCTGGAGCAGCTCGGACCTCTTGATCTCCCCTCCGGAGAAACCTACGTTGACATCACGGTTCATGAAATCCTGCATCTTGAACTCGTTCTCCTTTCCTGCCTTCCCCTTTCCGTTCTTTGCGGTGGCGGCGACAAGACTGCCGAGGGTGACTCCGATGACGTTCGGGGGCCTCTGCATCATCATGCCGATGCCGAGCTTGGCACGCTGGTCTACGGGCATGTGGGTGATGTCCGTGCCTTTGAAGGTGATCGTTCCGGAGGTTACCTTGGTCATGCCGTATCCCATGATACTGGCGAGAAGCGTCGATTTTCCGGACCCGTTGGGACCGAACAGGACGCAGGTCTCCCCTTCCTCGAGGTTCATGGTGACCCCTTTGAGGATCTCCCTGCCGCCTGCCTCGACATGCAGGTCTCTGATTTCGAGAAGTGACATCGTGCCCGCGATGACAAAAGAAGTTTATAAAGTTTAGGTGCCACCTAAATTTGGTTGGATGGGGATGGGCCAGCAGCATGGGTTGGAATAGTCTGAAGTGCGTTCGTTCAGTGCGTTTTACGTGTGAGAGATGCCTTCCACGGAACCAGTCATCTGGGTCTTTTTTCCCTCGGACATTCTGCGTCGTCGATCGCCGGGAAGACTCCCGTCGCCATCTGGGAATGCAACCGGTCCCGGCATAGAGTCACATTACCTTCTCGAAACGGAACATCCCGCCCATGTCGTCCTCGTCCTCGGGGAAGTGAGGGTCCGGATGGCGGTCCGTGTAGAACTCGACCTCGTCGTCCTTGGCCTTGAGCTGGGCCTCGTAGAGGTTCTTCATGTTCTCCTGTTCGATCTTCTTGGTGATCTTCTCCTGGTCCATCTGGTGTCTGAGGTCGTCGATCTCCCTGTCCTTGGAGTTGATCTGTTCGATCTTCTCCTTCTCTGCCTCGGACAGTGCCAGTCTCTTCTCGTTCTCCCAGTTGGACTGCTTCGCCACAAGGTCTGCGATCTCCCTGTCCTTTGCATCCTCGACTTTCTTGACGGCCATGGACTTCTCCAACTCGAATTGGTCGATCTTCGCCTTCAGATCGGCGATCTGCCGGTCCCTGGAGTTTATCTCGCAGGTGAGCTGCTCCCTGGTCTTGTTCAGGAGCTCGGCGTGGATCCTCTCTCCCTCGGCCTTGGTGAGGGAGATCGCATCCTCCTTCTCCCTCTCGTAGTGCTGGACGCGGAACTCCATCTCCTTGGAGAACTCCGCATCGCGGACCTGGCTGACGATCTTGCTGTAATCGTTCTCGTCGATCTGGAAAACGGTCCCGCAGTGGGGGCATTTGATCTCTGACATAAGGAGGAGATATGGTTTCCATCGGATTTAAACCCTACATTGTTATAAATGTTATATCGGGACCTGGAATGTAATTAAATGGTTGGTTGACATATCCATCCATTGAGCGTGCGCCGAATGAAGAACATCCTCAAGAAGGTCGAGTCCGAGATTGCCGCGGGGAACATCCACTGCAACAGGGAGTGCGATTACCATCCCTGCCACTTCAAGGGCCAGAACTGCTCTTTCTGCTACTGCCCGTTCTATCCCTGCGAGGACGAGGACCTAGGGTACTTCATGGAGTCCCGCCACGGCGGGAACCCGGTCTGGGCGTGCGACGACTGTCTGTTCTGCCACCGCAACGAGGTGGTGGAGTTCACCTTCGAGAAGATCAGGGAGCTGGGCCTCAAGGCAGGTGACCCGAGATTCGTTTCCGAGGTTCTTCCCGAGGCGAAGAAGAGGTTCTACAGACCCGGCAGGGCCGTCATGGTCGTGGGTGCGACCTCCGACGCGGGGAAGTCCCTCACCGTCGCGGCACTCGGAAGGATCCTGCACCGCAGGGGATACCTGGCAGCCCCGTTTAAATCGCAGAACATGAGCCTCAACTCCAAGGTCTCCGTCCGCGGAGGGGAGATGGCCATGATCCAAATGCTGCAGGCACAGGCAATGGGATTGACAGTGCCAGACATGCACATGAACCCCATTCTCCTGAAGCCCAAGGGCAACACCGTCTCACAGGTCATGGTGGAGGGGAAGCCCTTCGGAGACTACGATGTCGCCGACTACTACGGTAAGTTCGTCCCCAACGAAGGAGTGGAGATCGTAAGGAGGAACGTCGAATTCCTCAAGCGCCACTACGACCTGGTGGTCATGGAGGGGGCAGGTTCCCCTGCCGAGATTAACATCTACGACAAGGACATCGCCAACATGGGTGCGGCAAGGATCGCCGATGCCAACTGCATCCTCGTTGTGAACGTCGAGTGGGGAGGTTCTTTCGCCTACGCCCTCGGGACCGCCAGGCTCATGCCCGAGGAGGACAGGAAACGCATCAAGGGGATCATCCTCAACAACGTCCGCGGCGACGTCTCCAAGATGAGGTCGGGCGCCGACGAACTGGAGAGGATCGCAGGCATCCCCGTCATCGGCATCATCCCGCACATGGACCTCCAGCTGCCCTCCGAGGACTCGGAGGCATTCCGTTCCAAGATGTCCAGGGGACAGGGCGCCCTGAGGATATCCGTAGTGAAGCTGCCGCGCATCGCGAACTTCACCGATCTGGATCCCCTGTACACCGAGGACACCACCGTCATCTATGCCGAGACCCCGGCGGAGATCGAATCTGCGGACGCCATCGTCATTCCCGGTACCAAGAACACCATCGACGACCTCGGATGGATGAAGGAGACCGGCATCTTCGATGCGATCAAGAGGATGAAGGGTAAGGTCCCGATCCTCGGGATCTGCGGAGGATATCAGATGATGGGAAAGGTCCTCCACGACCCCAACGGCATCGAGGGAAGGGTCGCTGGCGATACCGAGGGCCTGGGATTCTTCGACAACGAGTCATACTGGGGAGAATACAAGAAGAGGGTCATCCGCGACCACGCGGAGATGATCGAGGGCGGCGGACAGATCGAGGGCTACGAGATCCACATGGGGATGTCCGAGATCCGCGAGAAGCCCCTGTTCAGAATCACCAACGTGGGAAGGAAGGGCGACACCGAGGGTTCCGTCAGGGAGGACGAGATGCTGTACGGCACGTACATACACGGTGTCCTCGACAAGCCCGCGTTCAGGAAGTTCTTCCTCTCGCACATAAAGCATAACGGTAAGACTGTAGAAGTGCCAGACGTAGAGGATTACGACGAGATGGTCGACCGCAACCTCGATATCCTCGCCGACGGTTTCGAGCATAATATGGACGTGGATGCGTTCCTCAGGATCGCGGGGGTGAAGGAATGAGCTCGATCCTCTTCCTCGGCACCTCCTCTGGCGCGGGCAAGACCACCCTCGATGCGGTCTACTGCAGGCACCTCGTGAAGAAGGGGAAGAAGGTCGCCCCCTTCAAGGCCTCCAACCTGTCGCTCAACTCCTATGTCACCGAGGACGGGAAGGAGATCGGGATGGGTCAGGCGTTCCAGGCCTGGGCATCAGGGATCGAGCCCACCGGGGACATGAACCCTGTGCTCCTCAAGCCCTCCGGCAACGGCCGTATGCAGGTCGTCCTGAGGGGAGAGCTCTTCATGGACATCGGTCAGGGGAAGGACTTCGACCGCGACGCGATCATGGAGAAGGCGGCCGAGAGCTATGACAGGCTCCTATCGGAATACGACGTGGTCGTGTGCGAGGGTTCGGGTTCTCCCGCCGAATTGAACCTCCAGGCAAGGGACCTCGCCAACGTCGGCATGATGAGGGCGAGGAACATCCCCTGCGTTCTGGTCGCTGATATCGAGAGGGGCGGGGTGTTCGCCGCCATCTACGGCACCTGGCTCCTGATACCGGAGGATGTCCGCCATCTCATGAAGGCATTCATCATCAATAGGTTCCGCGGGGATGCGTCCATCCTCAAATCCGGTATCGACAGGATCGAGGAGCTCACCGGCATGAAGTGTGCGGGAGTGGTCCCCTACGAGACCCTCAGATTCCCTGAGGAGGACAGCATGAGTCACAGGGGCGGATCCATCGGCGACGGCGATATCCACGAGGAGTTCGTGAAGAACCTCGACAGGATGCTCGTGGATGCGGAGAAGGCCGGCGTCGACTTCGATATGATCGACGGTTTATCCGCCTGACGCCACCTTGATGGCCCTGACATTCCACCCGTCTTCGATGGGGGAATCCATGGGAACGGGTTTCCCGTCGAGCACGAAAAGGAACGCGTCGGGATTGAAACCCGAGTTCCTAATGGTGTCCTCGATGGTCTCCCCGACGGCGGCCTCGATGGTTTTCCCGTTGACGGTGACAGTGCTCATCCGGCTGACGATACGTTCCGAGGATAACAACCTATCTTCTCCATCAGGATGTGAATTTAGCCAATTTCTATAAACATCGCATTTGTGCATGGATAAATGCCGAGTACGAGAGTTCGACCCTCTCCTTGCGGAAGGGGTCTGGTCACCTTTCAGCGATCTTTAGCTGGGGTTACGGTCAGTTGATGTCGATAACGACGACAACCGAGCCACCGCAGACAATGGCCCGGACACTCCAGCGGGGATTCTGATGGTAACATCCGTTACTACTACATCCTCTGTATTCGATGACAATGTCTGCCCGTCTGGGAAGAAGCGGCAGACCGCGTCCTTCCTGTCCCGGCGTCCATTCACGGTTATTCCACGTAACAAAGGTGTGAGAGTGCAGTTATCTTCCGCGGTCCCGGTTTCCGCTGCAGCATCACCGCGATAACAACCGCAGATTGATTAATCTAGAATCCTTGGTGCCGTACGATGAACGAATTCACGGCGGGAGGCTCGTTCGGTTTCGATGCCCCGGACAGGATCCTCGTCCTCGACACCGAGACAACCGGCCTCAAGGGGGGACTCTACGACAGGGACCCCAACGCCGACCCGTTCTTCAGGCGCAGCCGTCTCGACGACAGAGGGGGATCCGGTTACGATTCCCTGGATTGGACGAGGTACGGGGACCTCGTCGTGGACATCGGGATCTGCGAGGTCTGCCTCTCCACCGGCGAGGTGAAGGAGGTGTACTCCTCCATCGTCGGTTACGACACCGAGAACTGGCCGGAGGAGATGCTCCACTCATGGATCTTCGATAATTCGGACCTTACCGTAGGGCAGGTGTCTTCCGCCCCCAGATTTTCCAAGGTCAAGAAGGACATCGCCTCCATCGTCAAGGGAAGATGGCTCACAACGTACAACGTACAGTTCGATCTCGACCTGTTCATCTACAGGTTCCCGTGGAACCTGAAGGACTCCTTCATGGAATGCAGGGACATCATGTTCTCCGCCAGGGACGTCTGCAAGCTGGAGTCTCCCCTGTACGGGGTCAAGGAATACCGTTATCCGAAACTCGACTACGCCTACGAGACCATCCTGAAAGGGGAGGATCCCGCGGGGATAGACGGGGTGCAGGACCACCGCGCACTATCGGACGCGAAGGTCGCCTCCTACGTGATGACAGAACTCTACAGGAACGGACTGTACGATCCGATGGACTTCTCCGGTCGCCATTCCCGCAGGGAATGATCAATCCTTGGCTTTCCTATCCTTCTCGGCCTTCGCACGCGCACGCCTCTCGCGTTTCTCGTAGCTCCTGAGCAGGAGCTTCCTGACGAGTTCCTCGGTGCGGTCGTTGAAACGGTCCATCCGCCTGCTCTTGAGGATGATGATGTCCGCGACAGCCCAAACTACGGTGATGCCCATCATGAGTATGAAGAACCAAGGCGGGAATACCACGAGTGCCAGGAACTTGCAGGCCAGGTAAGGTACGGCGAAGTAGACCGCGACGAGGCTGGCGAACATAAGGAGGGCGAGCATCGTAGGGAGGTACCTCCTCACGAACTGCTTGTCCACGGAAAGGCACCTGACTATCGGGAAGCAGATTACCAGCTGCGCGATCCCCGCCATCATGAGGAACAGGAGCATCGCGTTGTGGGCGACGATCTCCCTGTCGGTCTCCATGTTGTAGATGTGGATGCTGTCGGTCATCTGGGCGAAGGTGTCGAAGTGGCCGTAGTATCCGCCGTTGACCGCCTCGAACATCTCCTGGTACAGGTCGTCGATGTCGAGGAAGTCCGACCCGATCGCGTAGTAGACGCCGAAGTAGATCGCGATTCCGAAGGCTACGATGGTAAAAGTTGTGGGCAGGACGTATCTGAGCACGCCCGGCAGGACCATGTCGCTGCCCTCCGTGGGTTTCGCGAACAGGGTCATGAAGAACGCCGCGATGGACACGGTGATGAACGCGTAGAGGGTGTTCTGGATCGGCAGCAGGGGGACCTTGTCGAGGCCGATGAGGAGCACCAGCACGATGAACATCAGGACGAAGTTCCTGGCCAGGTACAGCCTGAGGATGTCCCTCATGCTGCTGACCGTCCTCTTCCCCTCCACGATGGCCTTGGGGAGGGCGGTGAAATCGTCCTTCATGAGGATCATGTCGGCCACTCCCCTGGCAGCCCCGGAGGCGGTCTCCATGGACACTCCGACCTGGGCCTTCTTGATGGAGCGGACGTCGTTGACACCGTCCCCGACCATTGCGACGTACCTCCCGTTCCTCTTGAGGGAATCTATGACGCGTTCCTTCTGCTCGGGCTTCATGCGCCCGAAGATGTTGGTTTCCAGAACGGTCTTGTCGAACATCTCTTCGGACATCTGGGACAGTTCGTCCCCGGAGATCCTCTTCCTCTCGCCGGGGATCTCCGCCAGGGAGAACAGCGCCTCGACGGTGTCGGGGTTGTCGCCCGAGATGACCTTGACGTCCATGCCGTTGGAGGTGAACTGGTGTATGATCTCCTTGCAGTCGGGGCGGACCTCATCCCTTATGGCGATGACGGCGAAGACGGTGAGTTCGGGAAGATAGATCTCGTCGTTCATGTGGAGGACGGATCTCCCCCCGTCGAAGAGGACGACGCTCCTCAGTCCGGCGGCGGAGAGTTCGTCGATCTTCTCCTCCACGCCGCCGGTGTTCTTTGTGTGCTTCTTGAGGACCGACCAGGCACCCATGACGATGGTGTCCTCATGGTCCTCGCTCTTTACTCTGACGGCGGAGAACTTCCTCTCGGAGGAGAACTGGATCTCGTCCAGGAGCTCGCATTCGGCCTCGCCGAAGTGTTCCTGGATGGCGATGACGGTCTTGTTCCTGCTTCCGGTCGTGCTCGCGAATTCCCTGATGAGCCTGTCGGACCTCTCCCTGTCGTCCGTGTAGTAGAAGACATCCTCGAAGACGAGGTTGTTGGTGGTGATCGTGCCGGTCTTGTCCATGCAGACGGTGTCCACGTGACTCATGCTCTCCACGGAGGAGGAGTTCTGGAGAAGCACCCCCGAGTCCGCCATGTGGACCGCCGCGATCATGTATGTGAGAGTGATCAGAAGGAACAGGGCGATGGGGACGATGTCCAGGACGATGACGGCCTGCCTGATGAAACCGTCGATCTCGAAGTCCCCGCGGACGGCGTCAAGGATCGCCAGGACGAACATGAAAAAGAACGCCACGATGATCAGGAACTCCGTGACGGCGTTGGTCTCCTTCTGGAGGGGGGTGGTCTTCCTCTCGACCTTCTTGGCGGCCGCGGTCATGTTGGAGGAGAAGGTCTCGTTCCCCACCTTGTTGACCTGGAACCAGCATTCGCCGGTGACGCAGACCGATCCCGAGTAGATGACCTCCCCGGGGTGCTTGCGGACGGTGTTGGACTCTCCCGTGAGGAGGGACTCGTCCATCTCGATGGACCTCTCCTCGATGATCTCCCCGTCCACCTGTGCCTGGTCGCCGGCGCAGAGGTGGACGATGTCCCCCATGACGATGTCCGCACGGTCGATGACGGTGTCCTTCCCGTCCCTGACGACGGTCGCCTTCGGGCGGAACAGGAGGGCGATCTTGTCCAGCCTCCTCTTGGCCTTGAACTCCTGGAAGGTGGAGACGATGATGTTGAAGGCTATCACTCCCGTGGCGGCGACGGCGCTCATGACGTCGTGGAATGCAAGCAGTGCGGCGCCGATGACGAAAAGGATGATGTTGAACGGGGTCAGCAGGTTCCTGAGGAATATGGACAGGTAGGACTGACTGGCCCTGCCCTCCTCACCGTTGCGCATTCCCGCCTTGGAGCGTTCCTGCACCTCCTGCTCGGTGAGACCCGTCAACTGCATGCGATGGTGGAGAGTTTACGCATTTATTATATTATGTCAAAAAAACAGAGCCATCGGCCCCAAGCGGAGCATTGAAAAGGGAACGCCTCCCCGCGGGGAGACGGGGGCAGTTTGAAAGTGCCAGATCAGAACGGTCCGTACAGCTTCGCGTAGATTGCGAGGTACACGCAGTATGCTGCGAAGGCGAGGATTCCGATGGTCAGCAGGATGTGGAGGATCTTGTAGTTGATCTCGTAGTCGTGGTCGACGTCGTCGTTGTAGAACTCCCATCCGCTGTCGTTGTCGGCGGCGATGTTCTCTCCGTCAGCGGCGGAGTCGTCCGCGAAGAGGGATGCGGATCCGGCTGCGATGAAGACGACCGCGAGGGCGGCAATCATGATTTTCGCGTTCATTTGTTCACCAGTTATGGGGCTCAGCGCCCCTTATGAGTTCTCGAATGCCGTCGCGATTAATATAATTGCTGGCATTTTCGCCAATTCAAGTAACAATTATAAACAGGCGATGTTTCGAGGCTGCATACTTCAACCAATCGGAGATTTCTGAATGACCGACGAGATTGTCGAATCCGGGACGGTCCCCGTCCCGCAGGAAGAAACGGTCGCCGAGAGCGAAACCCCGGTCATCGATGTGAGGAACCTTGTCAAGCGCTACGGGAATTTCACCGCGGTCGACAATCTTTCCCTCTCGGTGAAGAAAGGGGAGTTTATGGGGATCCTGGGACCTAACGGTGCCGGGAAATCCACGACCCTGAAGGCGATCACCGGACTTCTCACCCCCACTTCGGGCGAGATCTTCGTCAACGGAATTGATGCGAGGAAGCACCGCGAGGCCATGTGTCACGTGGGATGCGTCATCGAGACCCCCCAGTGCTATCCCAAATTCTCCCCCGCGGAGATGCTGGAGTACGTGGGACAGATCCACGGACTGAGCAAGTCCGAGATCCAGATACGTTCCAGGGACGTCCTCGAGGAGCTCCGCATGTGGCCGTGGCGCGGAAAGAACATCGGGGGTTTCTCCAAGGGAATGAAGCAGAGGGTCGCCCTGGCGGCAGCCCTCCTGCCCAACCCGGACGTCATCCTCCTCGACGAGCCCACCTCAGGTCTCGACCCCAGGGGAATGATCGAAATCAGGCAGATCCTCAACGGCCTGAAGCAGAGAGGACTCACCCTCATGATCAGCACCCACATCCTGAAGGAGGTCTCCGAGATGTGCACCTCCGTGACCATGATCAATCACGGGAAGCAGGTCATCAGCGGAGACGTCAACTCCCTCATCCACTCCGTGGCCAGGGACGAGAAGAGCGTCACCATCGACCTGAGGACCATCGGTTCCCTCACCTCCGACTTCTACACCAACCTCGGAGCGATGGCCGGTGTCTCCGACGTGGAGAGGACCGGAGAGAGGTCCTGTAAGTTCAAATTCCTGGGTAACGACGAGCAGCAGGCCGACATCGTCGACCTGGTCTACAGCCACAAGCTTAGGCTCCTCTGCATGAACGAGACCGGAGCGGACCTCGAATCCCTGTACATGAAGCTCACCGACGACGGGGAGGTGAACGTGAAATGAGCAGGAAGCAGAAGAAGGTCAAGGAGCAGGCCGTCGAAGTACAGGATGCGTACGACGATTCCGAGAGGACCCTGTCCGTCGAGGACGCCCACCGCGACGTCGTCTACAGCCTCCCGTCCCAGTTCAGGCAGATGTGGGTCGTATACATGACCCAGATGAAGAGATTCACCAGGCAGAGAGCCATGTGGGTCATGCTGGTTTTCCTTCTCTTAATCCCCGTGGTGTATTTCTCCCTCACATCGCTGAGCGCCGATGCATTCGGAACCACGCACGTGCTGAACATGTACATGGCGGGAATCCTGTGTCTCCTGCCTCTGATGTCTATGCTGATAGCATCCATCTCCTGCGGAGCGATGCTCCCCCAGGAATTCAACGAGAGAACGGTCTATCTTTCTCTCCCGCTTCCGCTGGACAGGAAGATCTTCTTCATCGGAAAGTTCATGGCGGGACTCACACTGACGGTAGGCGTCATCTCCGCCGCTTACGGGATCGCCGTGTTCCTCGGTATGCAGAGGACGGATGTCGCATACACCGCCGATTTGTTCGTTTCGTACATCGTGTCCATCGCCGCGGTGTTCAATTACTGTGCGTTCACCTATTTCCTGAGTTCCAGATCCGCCAGGGGGTCATCCATGCTCCCCCTCATCATGATGCTCGTCATCATACCTGTGATCTGTACGGTTTTGGCGTACGGAATGAACAAGGTCGGTTTTGAGGCCGGGGCGAACGCACTGGGATACGTTCCTGTATTTGCTACGGACATGTCGATGAACATGCTGGGAATCCCCTTCATAGGCATCACATTCTCGTTCATGGGCATCATGGGGTCAGCAATTTCCATGCTGATTCCCGGATTCGCCGTGGGGACGAATTACGTGATCATGGTGGCAGTTTCCATTGCGTTAGGACTTCTGTTCTTGCATCTAGGTAACAGGATTATCGGCAGGAGGGACATGTGATGATGAAAGCTAAAATGGGAGTTATTGCCCTTGCTTTGCTACTCTCGGCCCCCATCATTTGCATCGCTGTCGCTGACGACTCCGATGCGGCCTACGAATACGTCGCCGTTTCTGAGAGCCAAACATGGTACAGAACGGTTGAGAAGATCCATTACAACTCCTTCTCCCCGTCCAGCAGGAATGAACTGCTTTCCACCGATGACAGGGACTCAGAGTTCCAGAAGTTCGTGGACGGGGAGAAACTGATCGACGAATTGACGGGTTTCGTTACTTCCGTCCCGTGGAGCGCGGGGGGTGACGACTACTATGTCTACTGGATGAAGCCGGAATATTCATCGGAGACCACGTACCAGGGATATGAGAGCACTCCGTTCGTGCCCACTAAAGGCACTGACCTCTTGGTGATGGATCCCGGGATGTACACGATAAAAGTCACCGGCGTCAGGGTCGGGACCAATTCAATCGAGTCCGATGTGACCGCATATTCCCTTGACGGGGACAGGATCAAGGAGTTCGAGATCAACGAGGAGGAAACGGTCTACTTTGTTTCTCCCACGACCCTCTACTTCAAAAATCCAGACAACTCGCGTGCGTGCTCCTCGACTGTTTCCTTCACCTCCAGCAAGGAGATAAGCACCCCAGAGAAGGGAACAGGGGAAAACAGCATCAAGCTGTCGCTGGGCTATTGCTGGGTAGCGAACGATTACTACCTGTCCGCCGGAGATTACAGGTTCAACGGGCAGATCTCGTACATATTCGAGCCAAACAGCGACGCGGAAAGGTCGTTCCTCAATGACATAGTCCTGAACAACCTTTCGGATGTTCCCTCTGCGTATGATGCATATAGGGCAGATATCGGAACGATAGCTCTGAGCGGAGGAAACTGCACCATGTACAGGATAGGGTGGGAGAATTCGGACGCCGAGGACTGCACCCTCTACTATGAACGTAATTCCGCATCGGGAAATGCTAATTCGCAGAGGTGCACCGTCTATGACAACTACGACCGCTCGTTCCGCTTTTTCGTTCCCGCGAACTCCTCGTTCTCGGTGTGTGTGGAATATGACATGAGCGCCTACGTGGTAATCATGGAACGCAACGGCTATGATGAGGAAATCGCTCTTGCATCCGGATACGTGTACAACTTCGAGTACGGACAGGCTAACGAGTATTCCATCTCGGTGGATACCAGGCATTACAGCAACAATCCTCCGCTGTATGCGGAACTGAAGTATTCCGTGACTGGTGAATCGGATTCCGACAGCGCGGCACCCGCATTCGCGGTGCTCGCGGTCGTCCTCTGTGTGATCCCGTTCGCTCTCCTCGGTCTTTCGGGACTGAGGCCGAAGTGGTCCAAGTGAAACCATCCGGGGCCCCGCGAGGGGCCCTGAAACAATTTAATCATCAATCCGAATCGTCGTCGAGGTACTCTTCCTCAACAGTGCTAGAGTCGAGATCCTTGAAGTCAAGATAATCATCGACACGGGAGATTATCCTCTCCATCGGCACTGGTTCGAACTCGGTCCTCGGGAAGGCAGGGTTCTTCGGGTTCAGCCAATCGATGACGCAGGTGATCTTTCTCTCCTTCCCGGACTGCATCTCGAAGAATCCCTTGGCCGCATATGCGTAGATGCTGAGCTGCACCATGTACTCCTCACGGAAGCGATCGGAGACATCGGTCTTCCAGTCATGGATCTCGATCACATCCCTGTCCACGTAGAGCATGTCTATGATACCCCTGAGGGTGACTTTCCTGTTCGAGTGTTTCTCCGTGGCTATCGGAAGGAAGCAGGGGATCTCGGATTTCCTCAGTCCAGGGTCCGTGTCCGGAAGGTTAGCAAGCACGGCTTCCACGTTTTTCAGTTCGGGATAATCGAGATAATCGTCCGCAGCAACCGATCCGCCTTCGGATAGCCTCTGTGCACGGAGATGCACCTCTATTCCCCTCTCCATCCCCTTGGAGGAACGGTCGTCCTCGCTGAACCTCACGTTGCAGGAATCCTCAGAGGGTTCGCATTCGCCGAAGCAAAGGATGTCATGGACGGAAATCCCGATCCTTCTGGGTTTGTATGGGGGAATAACGGGCTTTTCGACGGTCTTCTTCCTGTTCTCGTCTTTGGGATTGGGTATTTTCGCCTTGGGATCGAAGGTGAGGATTGGTTCCGTACCTTCGACGCTGTCGAAATCTGTGAAGAAATCGGAAGGTTCATGGGCAATCATGGTAACGTACTGTTTCGCTCTGGAGATGCCGACGAACAGGAGTCTGCGTTCCTCGTTGTAGGAGTCGGGCTTGTACTTGTTTGCGACATAAGTCCTCCAATTCTCCAGGTTCCAGAAGTTGTTGCCGTCACCTTCGACAATCTTCTTGCATCTGAGCCCGGCCAAGTCGTTCAGTACATAGTTGATCCTGTCGCCCTGGTTGAGGGGGAATTTGCTTCCCTTCTTGTTCACGTAAGGGATTATGACGATGGGATACTCCAGACCCTTGGATTTGTGAAGGGTCTGGATGGTGATTACGTTGTCTTCGGGGATGCTGTCGACGTTGTAGTCGGATTCCTCGTCGATATCGTACTCGATGATCTTGATGATGTCCGAGATCGTCAGGAGGTTATTCCTGTGCATTGATGCTATTTCGGACAGGATGGTCTGGGTGATGTCATTGTCATATCCGCATACGGCGAATATGGATGAGACCAGGTTGATTATTCTGGACTTCTTCTTCACCAGGTCCTTCCTTATCCTAACGATCTGGTCAGGGAGGGCACCGCCCGTCTTCTTGGAGGGCCTGTATTTGGTGCGTATGTCATATGCGGATATTCCCATGGCCGCCATGATCGGGATGTATCCCACCGGATCGGCCTGGTTCTCGACGAAACGGAGCCATGCAAGAAGCATCTTAGCCTCAGGGGTGTTCATGACCTCCTGGTCCCCGTTGATGTACGAGGGAATCCCGAACTCATCACATGCAGTTTTGACTGCCCTGCACTCGGGATTGGTTCTGCAGAGCACGGCGATGTCCGAGTATTCCGGTTTGCGGAGTACCATGTTCCCGTCCTTGTCCGCTCCCCAAACTTGGTATTTGCCGCCGCGGACATAGCCCATGACGGAGGACAGGACGGCTCTGATCTGCTCATCCTTGTTATTGCATTGGATCCTTTCGAAAGACGTGTTCTCCTCGAGGACGGTGTTGGCGTCGGAGGCGACAATCTTGTGAATGTCGGCTTCCTCATATGTGTGCTTGTTTTCGCCGCAGTCTATGATGAGGGAATGGAATGAGCACCTGATTATGAGCGAGGAGCTGCGGTAGTTGATGTCAAGAGGGAGTTTATTCCCGCAGGTCTCGAGGAGGGACGGATGTTTGATTGCCTTCTTCAGGTGATACAGGATCTGCTGGACGTTGTGGTCAAAGAACATGAGGTTCCTGATGTCGGTGTTCCTGAACTCGTAGATTCCCTGTTTCCAGTCGCCGACGACGCAGAGGTTGTATGAGTCCTTGTACAGATCGAGAATCATCAGAGTGATTGACATGTCCGCAGGGTTGGTGTCCTGGAATTCGTCAACGGTGACGTACTTGAACTTGAAGCTCTCGGACTGAATCTCATCGTAGATGCTGTCGGAATCAGGGGTTCTGAGCTTGTAGAGAGTTACAAGTGCCAGACACTTGATTAGCGAGAACGTCAGGTGATTGTCCTTTACACATCTGTCGATATATGCGAACATCAGGTCGTGGATGGCATCGATGAGCTTTTTCTGCTGACTGTCGGTCAGCGCGTTTTCCACGAGAGAGCTCTTGACATAGGTTTCATCCTCGGCTGGAGCATCCTTGTCATCGCTCTTTCTGTATTCCGGGGGAAGGGTGTCCACATTCTTTCTAAGATAAGATAGATCCTTCTTCAGCAGTTCATCCCTAAGGAGTTCCCTGCATCCTGACAGATGGTCTATCTCCGTCTTTCCCCCATCGTCATCGACGAGGATTCCATCGCGCCAGAACCAGATGTTCTTGGTGGGGATGACACAGATGGACAGCAGCCTTTCGATGATGGCCTGCAGGCTCTTCGGATCGGAGGAGAATATGGGGGCGAATTCTCCGAGGTCGTTCTCCGCAAGATACTCGTTCAGGAACTTGCAGAAATACAGGTGGTTGAGAGCATCGTTAGTGGAAACGGAAGCATGGTGGCTGAGGACGGACGAAAGGCCGAGCTCCTTGGATGCAGGCGCAGGATACTGGGAGAGCACGGTCATACAGAACGAGTCGAACGTGCACACCATCATCTCGCGGGATTTCCTGAGGATGAGGTCGTAGTCGACGATGTCCTTCTTGTCGAGGGTGTCGATGATCCTCTCCTGCTCGGCCTTCTTCTCGGCGATCTTTTTGGCGATCCTCTGCCTCATCTCCTCCGCGGCGTTGTTAGTGAACGTCATCATGATGACGTCCTTCCCCTCGATGTTCTTCTGAAGGATCCTGATGCAGCGCTCGGTGACGGTGGCGGTCTTTCCGGTACCGGGGCCGGCATCCACGACGACGATGCCTTCGGTGGTGTCGACTATCCTCTGCTGGGAGTCGTTGAGGTCACTCATCGTCATCACCTCCGGTTTCAATGCTGACGTTCGCGCTCAGACAGTATTTCTTGTAATCGCATTTCTTGCATTCACGGATGATGTTGGGTCTGCGGTAGATGGGCCCGAACATCGCGGAACTGGCATCATTCCAGTCCATGCTGACTTGGTCTGCGAAACTTTCCAGATATTCGCGGGATACCTCCACCGTCCTTTCTTTCTTGGAATACTTTATGGGTCTCAGTTCTCCGATGATATCGTAAGCATGTTTACGGGCGGTTTCATCATCTTCCAGTTCTGCAACCGCAAGGAGTCTCGAGACGTTCTCGTAGGAGCATTTGTCGGGGTCGTTGAAGAGCGATGACAGCAGTTCCATTACCTGATCCACCTTGGGTGCGAATTTCTTCTTGTTTATGGCACGGGGTGAAGTTATCCCGCGCCTGATCGCATCAAGGTTGGCGGCCTTCATGCCTGGGTTGTAAATCACCTTGACCAGAAGGTTTTCCAGAGGGTACGATTCGCTGGTCAGATATGCCTTGATGTCCGATGGTTGACTGGTCACGAAGAATAGTGTGAACTCCGTCGGAGTGTTCATGTCGCCATGAAGTCTTGATCTCACGTACAAGTAGAACAGGGGTTGGGATTCGAAGTCTTTGATGAGCGACAGGTGGTTGTATACGGATTGCGATCCCTTCTTCTTACCCGTCTTGTAGTCAATGACCCTGTTGCCGAAGGACAGGTCGTATTGTGCACTAGCATGCTTATCGCAGCAATACTCCGTCTTTTCCACGTTGTCGAACTTCTCGTCATGCCCCTCCCACGCAAAGAGGGGATTGCGTTCGTTTTTTTCGACGGGTTTCACAGCACCCTTGGTGTCGATCGGGAGTATCTCTTCTTCCAGGAACTGCATCATCTGAAGGATATTCGAACGGAGTCTGGTCCTCTCGACCTCTACGTTCCCGGATTCGATCATAGGTTCATAAAGGGCCATAAGTTTGGCAACATAGTAGTCGGGATCGTCTTTGTGTTTCAGCACTTCCTCCGGATAACAATATGCGAATTCCGTGAACCAGTGGAAGACGCTGCCGTAGAGGCTGCGCTGATTGTCCTCGGTGCTCCCGAAGGGGAGTGCCTCTCTGAAGAGGAACGAAACCGGGCAGGTTGCCCAGAGGTTGTAGGTGCTCTTGGAGAAAACGAGTTCCGGATCCGGATGGTCGGCGGTGCTGAGGTCATCTCCGGTCGATTCCTCGAAGAGGGAACCTTCGTTCCTGCTCTCCGCCCATGTTCCCACATCATACTGCTCTTCTCCGCAGATGACGGAGAAATCAGAGACCCTGGTTCCGAAGACGGAATCGAGGGTCTCGCAGGGTATCGTTGTCTTGCCATCGGTGAACGGTTTAACCGCATAGATGCGGGACTGTCCCTGCTGCAGGAGTACGGTCATGCGTCTCGCATTGAACTCCTCGAGTTCCAAACGGTCGATATACGGTTTGCCAGCAGGAGTCATGTCCCAATCCGTTCCCATGCCGACGAAAACGACTACGGGACGGTCGATATAGACTGAGTTCCTGCAGTCTGCCAGAAGCACTCCTTTCTTCTCGAACTCGGGGATCTGTTCGTTGTGACGCAAGTCCTGAACGTTGGATATTGCATAGGCAAGTTCCGTGACATCTTTGTCATTGATTCTGCGGCCTAACAACCCCATGCTCTCGAGCTGGATGCTGACCGAAGAGGTCGTGCCGCGGAAATCCAGTTTCTTCCTGACCTCGTCAAATGTGAAACCGCGGATGTCAGACATGATTCCGAGGAGTTCGAGGGTACGGTCATCCGGATTCGCAAGAATCGAATCGATCGAGGAGTAGACCTTGCTGAGGGAAAGGTTGTCGATCTTGTTGTTCAGACCGTAGACGCCGGATGCTCCGTATGACTGGAGCATCGTTCTGACATCGCTGACACGTAGAGTGTCAAAGGAAAGTGCCAGAGTGATGAATTGAAGATAATCTCTGATCTGAGCGACATCCCTCACGCTGAGCTTGTTCTTGAAAGGAATCCTCTTCCTGTACAGCATGGCACGGATCGCATCGGCTATGGCCCCGTCGGAGTTCATGACGATGGCGACATCCGTGGCGTGGTCGGCATCTATCAGATCGACAACGTTCTCGGCTATCTGTCTGTCATTCCCAATGGGATAGATCTTCTCAATCGAGACCTTTTCACCCATCTTCATCGGTTCGATGTTGACGTACGTGCCGATGGGCGGCAGAATATGGCGGTCCAGCTGGTCGAAGTCCTCGTCATTGACGACGGCGACCTTCTTGCCCGCATAGAACCTGCCCATGATTTCGTCGTTGCAGTTGTTTTGGAGGGCTTCCCTGGTACGGAGGGTCTGGTAAACCTCATAGACTCTCTTTTCGCGTCCGTGAAGGTACTTGTCCACTTCGGATTTGTATCTCCTGATCTCGCGGATGTTCAGTATCTCGTTGTAAATCTCTGCGAAACCCCACTTGAAACCCCTGTCATCAAGTTCCTTCTGGATCCTGCGGACGATCTCCACGTCTGTGAGAATGGCTCCGCCGAGGACCTCGTACTGAAGCATCCCGGCGATTTCCCTGGCGGTGTAGGCTAGAGGGCCGATCTGAGGGTGCCCTATCCTGGAGTTCAGAGCGGTGGCGAGAGGTGCATCATTCGTAACGACCATCGTGCATCCTGCGGCGAGAACCTCCTCCATGATATCGTCGATGGACTTGGCCCTGCGCATTGTGGGCAGGCTCATTCCTTCCCCTCTTCTTTGGTGCGGATCCTCTCGGAGATGAGGGCGCCGCAGAACGGGCAGCAGCGGAGGGATCTCCCTCCCTTGCCGGTGATTACGTAGGTGTCCTCCCCGTCCCTGCAGACCTCGGGGGTGCAGCCGGGGACGTAGATCCTGCCATTGTAGTAGTTGGCGTGCCTGTACGCCACGAGGGAGGCCATATCCCTGCAGCAGCAGATGACGATGTCGTTGCCCCTGCAGACGAGGTTCCCCTGGCACTGTCCGTATCCGGTGAGAAGCTGGTAACGGACCTTCTCGAGCGCCTGGGTGGCGGTGTCGTAGTAGTCGAAGTTCATGCTGTCAACGGCATCCCCGTCGATCATGGACGCGAGGGTGTTGAGCCGGGCCCTCTGGAGGTAGTCCGGGCGGGCATCGAGGTTCTTGAAGTACATCTTCTGCAGTTTCTTCTCATCCGCTTCCCTCACTTTCTTGTTGAATTTCTTCTCGTCCATGATGTGCCTCCCGTATGAGCCCTGTCGGTGTCAATCCTCCCGCGGGCGACGGAAGGGACATGCATCCGGAAAACGGGTTTCCGGACCAACGTTACCTATGCGCTCTTCGAGAATATAAACGGTCGCATGTTATTTCGGGCGGCGCTCCGAAAGGGATAAAAAGACGCCCCGATCAGCGCATCCCGGCGCGGCGCATGTCCTTGATGTAGAGGTTCAGGGACTCGATCTTGATAAGGGCGGCGTCGCGGTCCCTGGCGGCCTTCTCGGCGGCGGCGTTCAGGGTCCTGATCCTGGACTGGAGCTCGATGATCTGCCTGTCGGAATTGTCGCAGTGGACGGTCAGCTCGCGGATGTTGCGCTTCATGACGTCCCTCTCCTTCTTCAGCTCGTCGAGCTGCCTCCTGAGCTCGTAATTCTCGGCACCGAGGGTGCGGATGGAGTTGTCCATCTCCTTGAGCCTTCCCGCCTCCACGGTGACGCGGGTGGTGTCGCACATGACCTTGTCCTCGGGCTTGCCGAGGCGGGCGTTGGCGATGGCGAGCTCCTTCCTGACGGCGTCGAGCTCCTCGCGGAGGTGTTCGATCATGCGGATGCGGCCGTCGATGTCCCTCTTCAGGTCCTCGATCTCGGATTCGGGGGAACCTGCCTCGATCCCCCTCTCGGCCTCGGAGAGCCTGATGAGCAGGGAGTTGATTTCCATCTGCAGGAAGCGCCTGGAGACCTCGATGTTGTTCCTCTTGACGGGGTCGGTCTCGTCCTCGTAGTCCCTGTCGAGCTCCTTCAGCCTCACTTTGCGGTCGGCGATGTCCTTCCTGACGGACGAGGTGTCGGGATCCTCCTCGGCCTCGGCCGCCAGCATATCCTCCAGCATCGCCCTCATGTTGGCGAGGTCGCCGCGGGCGTTCTTGAGGGATACCGCGAGCATGTTGGCCTGGTTGCTGCCCTTCTTGGCGGAGATGGTGGCCTCGATCTTGCGGACGGTGGCCTCCTGCTTCTCGATCTGCTTCTCCAGGTCGGAGATGGTGAGCTTCTCCTCCTGGCGGGGGGCGGAGGGGGTTTCGGGAACGTCCTCCGGGGGGTTCTTCCTGGCCTCCTCGAGCGCTGCCTCTGCGTTGGCAAGGTCTGCCTTGAGGTTCCTCAGGGAAACCGCGAGCATGGTGGCCTGGTTGGTGCCCCTCTTCTCCGCGATGGCCTTCTCTACGGACTTGACGCGCTGCTTCTTCTCCTCGACCTCGCGCTCCAGCCTTTCGATGGTGGCGTTTCCCTGACCGCTCATGTCCTCATCATGCACGGGTCGGTATATTACTTATTCGCGACCGAACGGGTTATTATACGCGAAGGGATTGGGCGACGCATGAACCCCGGGAACGAGGCAAAGGTAAGCAGTCTCAGAGAGCTCTGCATCGGCTGCAAGGCATGCAGGAAAGCCTGCCCCTCGTTCGCCAACGGGGGATGCGACCCGTTCAGCGTCATGCAGGGGCTGGAAGGGAAGGTGGAGATGTGCATAGGATGCGGGAAGTGCACCGAGGTCTGTCCGGTCACCAACCCCAAGGACGTCATGATGCAGATGAAGGCGGAGGCCCTCGGACTGCCCGTCCCGGATGCCTTCGTGAAGTGCGGCCACGTCCTGCCATACGCCCCCGAACCGGAGGGTCTTCCGGAGGTTCCCGAGGGAGACGGCTGCTACGTCATGCCCGGCTGCATCGTCAAGGGGAAGGTGCCGTACGTCGAGTACGCCGCGTTCAGGGCGCTGGAATCCATCGGAATCGGATCCAGGGAGCTGCCGGGAAGCACCTGCTGTACCTATCCAATCCCCCTGCGCTCGTACACCGATGCCGACAGGGATGCTTTCAAGTTCAGGATGAGGGGGAAGGCGAAGGGAAGGGACACCGTCACCCTGTGCTCCGGATGCTCCGACGAACTCGCCCGCTCGGGAGTGTTCTTCCCCCATATCTCCGATTATCTGGCACATTTCACCGACAGGATCAGGCAGCTCCCAGGGGTGGACATGAGGGTGGCCATCGAGCCCGGATGCTCCGCCGAAAAGAGCTACAGGAGCATCAGGGAGGTGGTGGAGGCCACCGGGGCTACAGTCATGGAGAACACCCGCGGATGCTGCGGCAAGAAGATCCCGGGAGTGAACGAAGCCCTGATGAGGGAGAGGGAGGAGGAGTGCAGGGGAGCGGACGCGATCATCCTCTGCTGCCCCAACTGCATGCTGTTCTACGACGGGTATCCCGACGGCATCCCGGTGCTCCACATCTCCGAACTGGTGTGCCTAGCCGCGGGCGACAGCAGCACCCAGAGGTTCCATAAGATCGGGCTGAAAGCGATCCCGGGGAGGAGGAAGTGACATGTCCGACCCCATCTTCGTCGTCGAGAGCATAAGCGACGGTGCGGACGGGCACCCCTACGACGAGATCCTCTCCATCGGCGTCTGCAAGGTGGACCTCGACGCGGGAGACTTCGAGTCCGTATACCACGCGACCGTCGGTCTGGAGCCGAAGTACATCGGGAAGGCGAAGCTGGATTATGCCGAGTCCAAGGGATTCAACGTCTCCGAGCTGTACGACGGCATCCCGATTGACCGGATGGTCAGGGAGTTCAAGGACATCATCAGAGGCGGATATGTCACCAGCTACGACATCCGCCAGCAGTTCAACAAGTACCTGATCAACGCCCCGTGGGACGTCACCCTGGAGGCCCACATCCTCCCGTCCATCATGACCCGCCAGCCCATCAGCTACAAGTGCAAGTACCCCGAGGACGAGCCGGACACAATCGTCAAGGCCTACCGCAAGACCTTCCGCCGCCAGGACCCCGCCAACGTGGGGAAGGGGAGAGGAGCGCTGGAACTGGCACAGATGGCATCGATGCTGATGATAGGCCTGCACGAGCGCGGCAGGTACTGATCAGCTGTACCTCAGCCCGAAGACCCTGAAGGAACCCAGCCAGGTCTCCGCTACGGATGCCACGGCCGTGAGGAAGTACAGGAACATCGAGATGAAGATCGGGATGAACAGGATTACGGTCGCCCATTCGTGACCGCTTCCGAGCACGAACAGGCCTACGGCAGACAGGAAGAACAGCAGTCCCGTGGCCAGGTACATGTAGCCTCTCGCGTACCTTCTGTCGAGGTAGATCTGACCGAGGCCGAGGATCCCGAAGAACGCCGGGATGATCGCCAGCAGAAGTGCCAGACTTCTCTTCTTGTGCCTCTTCTCGATCTGACTGACGAAGTCCTCCTTGGTCCTGTGTTCGCGCATGTGGTCGCGTTCGTTGACGTAGCCTCCGCGGGGGATGTCCGTGTAGCATTGGGGGCAGTTGAGGGAGTTCTCCGGCACCACCGCTCCGCAGTTGGGGCAGTACCTGCTCATCTCGCCACCTCCTTCAGCTTGAACGCGGTGGAGACCCCGGATGCGATGAGCTTCTCCCCGTCATAGGCCTACAGGCAGCAGTATGCGAGGGAGCCGCTCTCATTAACGACGGTGGCGACCGCCCTGACGGTGTCTCCCCTGCCGGGACGGTAGAAATTGAGGTTGGAGTTCTGGCCTACGGCATGGCCGCGGATGTTAGTGAGGATTGCGAAGGCATGGTCAAGAACCCCGTAGGTGGTCCCGCCGTGCCAGAAACCGTTGGAGTTGCGGTCACGGGGCTTGACGTCCATGGATATCTCCACCCTGTCGAGGGAGATGCTCACCGGTTTCATGCCGTTGAGGGCGAAGAACGGGGCGTTCAGCATCCCGACGATGTTGTCCATGTAGGGTCTGGCGTCCTCGCTTACGTATTTCGCTGCTTCTTCGGCATCCATGCACCGACGTAGATTCTGATTGGATAAAGCCGTTTTCAGTGATATTGCCCGAAAACCGGCCGTCCGCATAACAACGATAGTTCTTAATCGCGCGCGGGCTATCACTCCCCATGGCCGAGAGGATCACGGTAACCGAACTCAATGCGCGGGCGAAGGACCTGCTCACCGGTGCGCCGTTCCTCAAGGACATATGGGTGGTCGGGGAGATATCCAATTTCAAGACCTACACCTCAGGCCACAGCTATTTCACCATCAAGGACAGCGGAGGAGCGATCAGTTCCGTGATGTTCCGCTATGCGCGCTCGAGGCTGGATTTCCAGCCCGCCGATGCCATGAAGATCGAGGCCTACGGGCATGTGGACCTGTACGAGAAGACAGGCTCGTACCAGTTCATCGTGGAGTCGATGAAGGTCTCTGGCATCGGAGACCTGTACCTCAAGTACGAGGAGCTCAAGAAGAAACTCGAGGCGGAGGGGTTATTCGACAGCAGTAAGAAGCGCAAGATCCCGAAGTACCCCAAGACCATCGGCGTGGTGACCTCCCCCACGGGAGCGGTCATCCACGACATCCTCACCACGACCAAGAGGCTGTATCCCGTGGACATCCTGCTGGCACCGTCCGCCGTCCAGGGAGAGGCCGCCGCGAAGGAGATAGTCGCTGGGATCGAGCTGCTAAACAGGCAGAACGTGGACGTCATCATCGTCGGGAGAGGGGGCGGGAGCCTGGAGGACCTTTGGCCGTTCAACGAGGAGATCGTCGTCCGCGCCATAAGGAACTCAAAAGTGCCAGTCATCAGTTCTGTGGGCCACGAGACTGATTTCACCCTGTCTGATTTCGCGGCGGACCTGAGGGCTGCCACACCTACCGCGGCGGCCGAGCAGGCCGTCCGTGACAGCAAGGAGATCAAGGACGAACTTACACAGTACACCGTGCGCATGAACAAGGCCCTCACCACCGTCACAGAGAGGATGAGGGGAAGGTTCGTCTTCCTCGACGGCAAACTGGATCCCCGCAGGGCAAGGGAGATGGTGGAGAGACTCGGGATGGAGCTCGACAACTGCGAGATGCGTTCCAAGGCGGCGGTGGAGGGTTCGGTATCCGAGATGCACAGGAGGTTCGTCCTCATACAGAACTCTCCCGAGCCCGCGCTCAGGCAGATAGTCGCATCGAAGAGGTCCGACGCGGGATACCTGTTCCAGAGGATGGATCCCGCCGTCACAGGGATCATCAGGAGAAAACAGTCACAGGAGGAGACGGTGTCCGCGAAGGTGGACGCCCTCTCCCCGTATTCAGTCCTCGACAGGGGATACAGTTTCGTCGCCGGACCGGACGGGAGGGCGCTCACATCGGTGAAGTCCATCGAGGTCGGCTCCAAGGTAACCATCCGCATGCGCGACGGAAAGGCCGAGGCGGCCGTTACAGACAAAGAGGAATTCGAATGAGCGAAGAGAAGAACAGCGACGTACAGAACATGTCTTTCGAGGAGTCCATGAAGGTCCTTTCCGAGCTTGTAGAGCAGCTCGAGAGCGGAACCCTGGACCTCGACAAGAGCCTCGAGGTCTACGAGAGGGCGGTGGCCATCAGGGAGCACTGCCGCGCCATACTCGACGAGGCCGACCGCAAGGTGCAGAAGATCATCAGCACCGCGAACGGCGACAGGCGCGAGGACTTCAGGGAACTCGACGGCTGATCCAGAGCCCGATGGACTTCTCGCGGGCGTACGCGTCCGAGGATGCGTACAGCTCGCTCTTCTTGAAGTACTGGAGACTGTAGGCCAGCCTCAGTGCGCCTCCCAGCTCGCCCTCCCTGATGCGGTTCGCGTTGTACGAACCGAAGGAGTTCCTCAGGCCGATGGCCAGGATATCGACTGCATCGTGGCCCCTCACCGCGTCCCAGGGGCTGTCCAGGTCCTTCAGCATGGAACGTATCTGATCCACTATGGCCGCCTTGGGATACATCTGGCCCATGGATTGGGAGTAGACGAGGGTGACCATCTTTGGGATGTCCGCCTCGAGGGTCCTCCTGTTCACGAAATACTCGTGGTCCAGGTCCTTGAAGCTGAGGTTCATCCCCCTGCGGTATGAGATGTACATGAGCGCGCCGACGGCCGAAGCGGCCCTGGCGACGGCATCCCTGATGCTGCCGTGGGCCTTCTCGAAGGCCTCCACATCCTCTCTGTTCCCGTATTCCGCCAGGACGTCGTCCAGGGCGCGGGAGCACATGATCATGGACTCCATGTCGTGGAGGTCGGTCTCGAAGACCGGGGGCTGCCTCTTCTTCCCGAGCATGCCGTCGATGTCCTTGTCCACAATGCCGACGATCCTGCGGTCGCCGCGCTTCTGGCACTCCGCAACGGAGCGCCTCACGTTGTCCTTGGAATGCGCGATGATTATGTTGACGCCGTCCTCCACGAACTTCTGGTAGAGGCGGCAGTCGGTAACCCCCTCGACGATAAGGAAGGTCCCTTTGAAGGACCCCCTCAACATGGAGATCTCGTTCGCGACGTCCGAAGCCGATAGGTCTCTCAGCATCTGAAAACCTTCATTCCCTTCCGTTGATGAGCTCGACCGCGTGGTCCCAGTCGTCGTGGATGACGGAGGGGGAGTGGGTGGTCACGAGCATCCTCAGGTCCCTGAGCCTCGAGACGTCGGACAGGAACTTGCCCATCTGTTGCTGCCAGGAGACGTGGAGGGAGACCTCGGGCTCGTCGATGACGACCAGGGACCCAGGCTCGGTCCTGAAGAGGAGGATGTAGAAGATGATCAGCATCTGCTTCTCGCCGGAGGAGAACACGGACAGGGGGACGACGGTGCCGCTCCTGTCCATCTTGGCCTCGAAGAAGCCGGCGTCGTTGAGGGTGACGGTCTTGTTGATGTAGACGGTGTTGATGATGTCCTTGAACACCACGATGTTCTCGGCGAAGCGGTAGTATTCATCGCAGTACTTCTGGAGCTGGAGGGCGAGCCTGCGGTAGTCCTCGCGGTACTGGGAGATCTCGTACCTGCTGGGAGGGAAGCGGTATCCGGAGGGGATCTCGGGATAGAATCCGGCCTGGTCGATGTAGGACAGCTTGGCCTCCAGGTCGCGGAACCACTGGTCGAGCTCCGCATCGGTCCTCTCCTTTCCGTCGTCCTCCACGTCATGGAGGACGGTGTCGGCCTTGGCCTTCCTGATGTTCTGGGAGAGTTCGTTCATGTAGATCATGAGGGAGGGGACGAGGTGGTTCTCGCTGTCGTAGATGTACGCCCTCTCGGGGCCGATGTACACGCACCTCAGGAGCGACTGGAGCTCGTTGATGCCGATCTCCTCCTCGACGTTGTTGCGTGAGATCTGGACGTTGAGCTCCTGGTTGCGGTTCTCCACGAACAGGAAGGAGCCGTCGTCGAAGGTGAGGTCCATCCTCTCGAAGTTGGTGGTACGGACGAATTCCAGGTTCCCCTTGAGGACGCTGCATACGAGCTTCAGGACGGTGGACTTGCCCATTCCGTTCTGCGAATGGATGTATGTGACGTAGGAGTCGCACAGCTGGATCTCGTAGTCGTATTCGTTGAAAAGCCCGAAAACCTCGATCTTGGAAAGCCTCATTTGAACCCTCTGGGGAGGAATCGCCTCCAAAGTATAAAGGAAATCCGTCGCATATGCGACACGGGGTCTCATTCCGAACGTTTTTCGGACTTGACCTCGGGCGGTGTGGGGAAGACGAATCCCAATCCCGCGAGCTCCCTCCTGACCGCCGCCGAGCGTTCGGGGTCGAAGAGGTCCAGGTACTGCACGTACACCGCGGAGACCGCACCCATGACCCCCTCGGGGAGGGAGCCGGATATGAGGTTGTCCCTGAGGATGGAGTAGGCCCTGCCCAGGTCCTCCACGTCGAGACTGTCCCTCGAGGTACTGGAAGCGGAACGGTAGTAGTACGCGAGGATCAGCTGGGGCGCGTACCTCCCGTGCTCATCGGGATCGGAGAGAATGGAGATGGCCTCGTCCATGGAGTCCCTCATGCGGGGGTCCTTCGCATCAATGGAGTTGAGATATCTCGCCCTCTGGAGGAGGGATTCCGCGTAGGCGCCGGGGAAATCATCCTTGCGGGATTGGCAGACCTTGACGGCGTTCTTGACCGCTTCGGTGCCCTTCTTCTCCGCCTGTCCCTGGGATGCGGCGGAGGCGAACTCCTCGGATACGCGGCACATGAAACGGAGGACGTCATCCGCGGGTTCCATGGAGAGGCATTCGTCGACGGCGGCCCTGTATGCACGCATGGCTCCCTTCCAGTCGCGCTTGGCGGTCAGCAGGGTGCCCAGGGTCTCGTCGGTCCTGGCGGCGACGAGGGGATCCCCGCCGGGGACGGTGCCGTCCTTCTTCGCGGCGGCGAGTTCCTCGGTCAGGGAACGTATGTCTTTCACGGAGTCGGCGATGTTGCCGTCCGATAGATGTGCCAGAGCAAGTGAATTATGGAAGTTTATGCGTACGGATGTGGAATCGGAATCCGCCACGGGGAGGTATTTCTCGAAGAGGGCTATCCCATCGGAGACGGAGCCCGCCTCGATCATGGTGAAGGCGGTCTCGGCCACCTGCTCGAGGCAGAGCCTGACCGCATCCGGCCATCCGTCCCCGCCTATGTGCGAGGCGTACCTCTTGGCGAGGGCCTTCCCCCTCTGTACGGCCGCGTAACGCCTCCCGGTCCTAACCAATTCGGGTATTATGGTCTCCTCGATGCCGCAGTTGCCCTTCTCGTCCCCGGCGGGTTCCCTGTGCTCCGCCCATGTGGGCAGGTACTCGGAATCCCCGGAGAACAGGTGCAGGTCGCCGTCCTCCCCAACGGAGGGCCTGAGGGGATGGGTCTTCCCGCACTCCCCGCAGAGTGCCGATACGATGAGCTCCTCGTTCCTCACGGAGGCCTCAACGGAGCATTTCCTCCCACAGACGGGACAGGGAGCGTTGCCGCTGCGGACTATTCTCGCCAATGCGAACGGGTTCCTTCCTCCGAGCGGGTCGTCTCCTTCCATGGCGGTACGTATCGCGGGCTCGGATAAATGAACTATCTTATACTTGGGTTCGAATCCGCCATACAATGGACAACAAAGAGGCGCTGAACGCTATTAGGGAGAACATCAAGGAAGAGAAGTTCGACGTTGCGGGACCGCAGATTATGGCTCTCGCATCCGAGAACCAGGGCGACCCCATGACCCTGCTCACCTGCGCCTCCATGCTGAGGACCATCGGCAACGACGCCGACTTCCCCGGCATCCTCGACGTCATCATGTCGCACCTCCCCTCCGACCCCGCCATGAGGTACGAGGTCGGCCAGGGGCTGATCTCCCTCGGGTGTCTCAAGGAGGCCGGACAGGCCCTCGCGGACCTGGAGCCCTCCGACAAGGTCCGGCGCGCAAGGGCCGCGGTGTTCTACGGCACCGGACGCGACAACGACGCCCTTTCCGAACTCGGCGCCATGGAGAAGATGCTGGAGATCGACCGCGTCCTGAAGGTGCAGGTCCTCGGTTCCATGGGCAAGCATGACAAGGCAATCGCCGAAGCGGACGAGATCCAGAAGCTCTTCGGCACATACCGCTCCAACAGAGCCTACGTCTCCGCCCTGGTATTGGCGGGACGCAGCAAGGACGCCGCCAAGTTCGCCAAGGAGAAGATGAAGGCCAAGGATGCCGACGGATACGCGCTCATGGCCTACTTCCAGTGGCTGAACGGCAACTCCACCGCCGCCGGGGCATTCTCCTCAAAAGCACTCGCACAGGACAACAACCACATCGGTGCGCTGGAGACCATCGGATACTCCTTCGCCGACAAGGGCTCGTTCTGGGAGGCGAGGATCGCCGCCGGGGCCATCAACGAGAAGGAGCCGGGAAACCCCGCCGCCTTCCGTGTCCTCGCCATGTGCCGCGGCAGGGAATGATCCCCCGTGAGGCACCGCGATGTATGATCCGGTCGCGATCTGTTGGCTGATAGCCGCCGGTATCATCGAACCGATTTGGGTCATCGCCCTGACAAAATCGGATTCTTTCAGGGTCAAATCCTGGGCCACCGTAGCGGCCGTCGGCATAATGCTGAGCCCTGTCGTCATGTCCATGTCCCTCAGGGACATTCCCGTTGGGGTGGCGTACGCCATGTGGACGGGTATGGGTTCCATCTTCACGGTATGTGCATCCGCCATACTGTTCAAGGACAGGATAACCCCCAGGATGGCGTTCTACATCTCGCTGATCATAGTCGGCGCGATAGCCATCTCATTGGCGGGTGATCCGGCATGAACCCGTGGTTCTACATCACCGTTGCAGGACTGATAGACATCCTCGGGGCGTACACCACCGCTCTGTCCGACAGCCTGAACAAGCCCCTTTGGCTGATCCCCATGTGGTGCTTCGCGTTCATCAGCATCGCCGTCATGAACAAGGGGATCGCCATGAAGGTGCCGCCGGGACCCGCGTATGCGGTGTGGGTGGGTATCGCGGATGTCGGGACGCTCGTGTTCGACATCATAGTGCTGGGCGACCGCTTCACGGCCTACCAGATCCTGGCGGCCCTGGTAATCATCGTAGGGGTCATCGGCGTGCAGTACGAGGGTTCCAAGGACCAGGGCCTCTCCTCTTCCTGATCATCCGAATCGAGAAAATGAATTAATCAGCAATTCATTAGGCATTCTCATGAGTCCGTCCAACGGAGACGACGTTCCGCAAACAGAAACAGGCGATTCCCGGATCTATTTCGATGACAGGAAGGGGTTCGGGAAGCTCTGCGGCTCCATGGGGATCCCCCATACAGACAACCATCTCGCAGCCATCGGGGAGGGACTGAGTCCCAGCGAGATGGCCTCGATCGTCAGGGAGAGCGGATGCGATGTGCCGGTCATCCTCCAGGGAGACGAGGGCACGTTCGTCGTCGGGGACTTCTCCGATACGGGTTTCCTAGCGGAAATCGGCAAAGGTGCCAGTTACTCAATGTCTTCCTACATGGATCCAAGCATCCCCGTATCGGTCATCGCCGACGTCAGCGACACCGCCATCTCCCTACGGGACCCCTTTGTCGTCATCCAGGTTCGGGACAGCAGCGGGAGGAACTTCAGGCTAGCCGACTGCGGCCGTGACTACACGGCCTATTCCGAGTACAGCGACGCGAACGATGCCAACAGGATTGCAGATTTCGAGTTCCGCAACTATTCCAAACGCATCTGCAAATCTCTGCACACCCACGGGTTCAGCGGATCCGTCAGGATCAATGCCCTTATCATCGGCACGGATCTCAGATTCACATCGATTTCAACAGTACCAGAAGGGAAAGACTTCGACAAAAACGTATTCGTCTTCAAGAACCTCGGACATAAAGAGTATTTCTCCGGCATCAACAACGGACCGAAGGAGCACTTCTTCAGCGATGGGTGCATAACCTCCAAACGCAATCTCGTCAGCGCCCTCTGCGGCGGGATTGCGCTCCACCCCAACCTGGATGTTCCCGATGCGGACTGGGAGGCGTCATTTACCGGGAGAAACGGCAACCTGGACCTCCTCGCCCTGAAATTGGAGCTCATCAACCGCGGCGTAAGGCTCCCGGACGGCGGGATATGCAGTTCAATCCTGGAACTGGGCCATGACGGGAAGAGGATCCGGGTCAAGCCGTGTCCCAACCCCCGCATAGCCGAGCTCTCCCCGTTCAGGCTCGAGGGCGGTTCGCTATTCTATCTGGAATACAAAATCACCGACGGCGTATCGGAATCGTCCGCCGTGAGAGTGGAGGGGTACACCCGCAGAGGCGTCCCGTTTTCGGACATCGCCGAGATCGAGGAGGGGTCCCTCCGCATCCGTCACTACCATACCTGCGAGTACGTCCGCAAGGGTGCGGGATGTAAGTTCTGCAAATACACCTGTAAGGAGTTCAAACTGTGCAGCTTCTCCCTGGATGACATTTCCGAGGCCATCGATGTGTATCTGGCATCCGGAGAGCCGTTCGACCGTGTTGTCATCGGTGGCGGATGTATGGTGGAACCACACGACCGGGTCGTCTCAAGGATCACCGATGTGGCGAAGATAGTATTGGAGAAGGTCAAGGGCAAGCCCCTGCATCTCGCCTGTCCCCCGCCCACGGTGCAGACCGATATGGACACCTACAAGGCGGCAGGAATCAGCGGCATCACCATCAGTGTCGAGGTGTTCGATCCTCCCAAGTCCCGCGAGTACCTCCCCGGGAAGGACAGGGTCCCCCTGTCGGCGTTCTACTACACCATGAAGCATGCCGTAGATCTGTGGGGCGGAAAAGCGGTGTTCTCCAACCTCATCGCGGGTCTGGAGAGTCCCGAGACCACCAGAGAGGGCTGCGCGCAGATATCTTCGATGGGAGCCAGCCCCGTCATCGCCCCGTTCAGGCCGATCCCGGGGACACCTCTGCAGAACGTCATGCCCCTCGCAGCCAAGACGGTCTACTCGCTCCACAACGACGTCCGGGCGGACTGCAGAGCCATGGGCATCGTCCTGGGACCGGGCCACAGGGCCGATGCATGCGATAAGGCGGCCATCCCGGAGGCGGATCCATGAGGCGCGACGTCTTCATCGCCTACTGGTTCATCCTGGCGATCATCATCCTGCTGGCCGTCACGGGCATCAACGAACTCACCGACGGCAGGATCACCGATTGGGAGAACTCGACGCTCGATGACATCATGGGCAACATCATGGTGTTCCTCGGGTCTACCATCATCGCCGTCGGCGGAGTGACCATCACAGGATTCATCTTCTTTATCGAATCGATCCGCAGGCTGGTTGACACCAATCCCGTATACGCGGACACCGTGGACGACATGCGCAGGAGGCTACTCTATGCGGTCATCGTTTCGTTTGCCATCTGCATCATATACGCGATAGTCTGCGGACTGTGCATGGTGACGGTTTTCGACGACGTGGGCGGGAACCATGCCCGCAGCGTCACCGCGGCTGCTTTGATCTCCGTTTACATCATCCTGCTGATCGAGAACATCATCCTCGACTACCGCGTCATGGGGTACAAGTCGTACATCATCAAGTTCGCACAGAGCAACAGGAGGCGCATCAAGGTCCGTTTCGAGAAGGTCGGGACCAGATATATCCGCCTGCGCGACGGTGAGATCTCATCCATCCCCGACGAGCTGTTCCTGGAAAAGGACGGAAAGCGCAGGGGAGGTCTGACCGTGAAGTGTGTCGTGGACGGGGACAGGAAGTACATGGTGGACCTCGCCGAAAACGGGTCCATCAGGACCATACGGCGTATGGTGACAAAGAACAGTGCCAGCAAGGATTCGGATGACGGTCCCGTCAACGGGAGGACGTGCGTGATAAACGACCGTTACGATATCCGCGACGTCATGAAATTCTACGACGATACCGAACGCATCCTAAAGCGCATCGCCGGCCTCTCCACCAATTCGTTCACCAACGATGACTACAAGAAACTGGAGGCGGCCCTGGGAGCGAGGACCCCCGGAACCTCCGCGAACGGGATGGCGGACGACATCGTCGACGGATACCATGCCCTTAAGAAGTATCATGACAGCCTAATCGTCGGGGACGACCCCTACGACGACAAGGAATTCATCGAGCATTCCGACCTCCAGCTGATGCTGCCCTACCTCAGTATCCTCCGTTTCGAACTCGTCAGGAAACTGTCTGGCAAGGACCTCTCGGGAGTGAACCTCAGGGGATACGATTTCTCCGGGGCCGTGATGAGGAACACGATTCTGGCGGACGGCGCATACATCGACGTCTCGTTCTCCAAGTCGGTCATGGACTGCGCCGACGCGTCCCGCTGCGACCTAAGCATGGCGGATTTCCGTTACTCCAGTTCCAAGAGCGCGGTGTTCGACGGTTCCAAGATGGTCAGGGTCAACCTCTCCCACGCCTCCATGGAAGGTTCCTCCTTCGCGAACGCCACCTTCCGCCACGCGACCATGTCTGAGACCCGTCTGGAGGGATGCGTCATGAAGAACGCCGAGGTGCTCTCCAGCGTCATCGAGGACTCGGACTTCAGCGGAGCCGACTTCCGCGTATCGAACTGCTCCGATGTGACGGCCACCAACGTTCGTTTCGCGAACAGCATCTTCGACCACTCCCGTCTGGCCGACGGGACCTACCGCGGATGCGACTTCACCGGCACCAACTTCGGCAGCTCTGCGGTCAACAACATGTACATAGAAGACACAATCCTCAACGCTTCCAGGTTCGACAACGCCGAGATCATGGAGTGCATCTTCGTCAACTGCAGCTTCTACGACTCGTACTGCTCGTCGATCAACTTCACCGGGTCCGTCTTGATGGGGACCGACTTCTCGGAGGCTAGGCTGTCCGACTGCGACTTCAACAAGACCGTGATCTGCGGATACCGTGTGGGCAACGGCGGCAAGCACCCCAGCTTCAGGCACGCTACCATGACCAACAACACCTACACGGACTCCAAAATCGAGGATGCGGAGTTCACGTATGCAACCCTTGCGGGGTCGAGGTTCAGCAACACGAGGCTCGTGAACTGCGACTTCACCGACTGCGATCTCACGGGAACTTCGTTCCCGGACTGCGTGTTCATCGGTGCGAAGGGCCTTCCCAAGGGATTCAAGGAGAGCCATAAGGAAGCCAGGTTCAGGGCAAGGAGATGAGACGGTCAGAGCCGTGAAGGTCTCGGAAGGAGATGCGTTCTCCGAAAAGTGCAGAACTCTCTGCCGCTCATCGTTCCCGAGGAACGAGAGGATCGGGTTCGATGCGATCCTCCGCCTCTGCGGCAAGGGGAGAGCGGAACTCCTGGCACTCGCCGACGGCTGCGAATTCGTCGGTTCGACGCTGACGATCCTGGGGGACTGCCCCTGTCTCCTCTATTTCTCCATCAGGGCGGACCTCCGCGGAAACGGGTACGGTTCCGAGGCGCTGGCACTTCTCAGGGAGAGGTACGGGAGGTTCTTCCTCTTCGCCGAGGAGCCTTCCGGTACGGATGACGGACTCCGCAGCAGGAGAATCTCATTCTACCGCCGCAACGGTCTCGAGGACATAGGCGGATACGGGAGACTGGAGATCCCATACAGGGTCCTGGCTTGCGGCGGCATAACCATGGACGAGGTCGACGGGGCATGTTCCGGGAACGACTTCATCTATCTCGTGGAAGACAGCAACATCGACACCGACTGAACAGTGCTAGACTCAGTACTTCCCGGACCTTCTGATGGTGTAGACGGCCTTCTCGCGGATGCGGGTGGAGCTCTGTCTGACATCGTTCCAGAACCTTCTGGTGAACACCATCAGGACGAAGACCATCTCCATACGGCCGAGGAACATCAGGGAGGTCATGACTATCTTGGTGGCCGGCTGGAGCGGGGCCATGGAGCTCATGGGTCCGAAGTTGCCGATGGATGCCCCGGCGTTGCATATGGAAGAGATGACGAGTCCGATGGAGTCCAGGAACTCGATCGGGTGTCCCGACTCGTTCTGGAAGAACAGGATGAGGCCGATACCGACCAGGCATCCGACCACGAACAGGAAGACGGTGGACAGCACCGAGGCCGCATTGTCGGTGTCCACATGGGAGCCGTCGACGCTCATGGTGGTGACGGCGTTGGGGTGCATGATCTTCTCCATACCGGCCGCGATGTACGCCTTCATGGTCATCAGACGGTAGATCTTGATGCCTCCCGCGGTGGAACCGGAGGTACCGCCGACGAACTCGACGACCATCAGCATGAGCACAGCGAGGATGGGCCATATGGTGTAATCGGAGACGGCGAACCCGGAGGAGGTCCCGGCGCAGGTGACGGCGTACAGGGAATCCCAGAACGTCTCGCCGATGTAATCGGTCCTGTAGTTCCCGTCGAACCAGACAACGGCGGTCATGAAAAGGGCAACCCCGAGGAACCAGAGGAGCATTACCCTCCACTCGCGGCTCTTGAGCAGGGTGCGGTCGCGGTGGAACAGCAGGCGGAACAGGAACAGGAAGTTGGACGCCCCGAGGATCATGAACACCAGTGTGGTGGCCTGGATGGCGAACCCGAAGTCCGCCATGGAGTTGTTGAACGGCAGAAGCCCTCCGGTGGGCACACAGGACATTGACGTGCAGATGGATTCGAACGGCGTCATGCCGAGGGCGATGAGGATGACGAACTCCGCGGCGGTTAGGAGGACGTAGATCCTAAAGAAGTTGAGGGCGACGGAGGACAGGGAGGTGGAGTACTCGCCGTTGTCCGAACCGCCGAACTCGTTGGATCCCAGGTTCTTCCCGCCCATTCCGATCATGGGGAGCAGGAGGGTGAAGATGATCACGACAGTGATACCTCCTGCCCACTGGATGAGGGCCCTCCACAGCAGGATGCAGGATTCGGCACCCTCGATGTCGGTCATGATGGTCGAACCGGTGGTGGTGTACCCCGACACGCCCTCGTAGACGGCGTCGACGGGGGCGAACCCGTAGATGACGAAGGGCACGATCGCGGCGGCGAACGAGACGATCCAGGTCTCCAGCATAAGCAGGATCCCCAGGGAGGGGGACATGCTGCCGCGGTAGAAGAACATGTATTGGATCATCCCCATGATGAGGAAGACGGGTGCGGGGAACAGGAACGGTTCGTAGTTCTCGCCGCAGAACAGGGCGTAGGCCGCGGTCAGAAGGAGCATGACCCCCAGCAGGGTCTCGACGACACCCAGGGTCTTGACGGTACCGCTCTGGAACCTCTGGAGGCGTCTGATGCGTTCCTTCATAACCGCGAACATCGTGATCACAGTCCGGGGGCTTCGTGGCCGAGTGCCTTCGCAAGCTGGATACGGTCAACGTCGTGCAGGTACAGCATGAACTCGTCGCCTTTGGAGATGCGGTCGGTGAGGCTGGGGTAGATGATGTCGTCCCCGCGGATGATGGCCGCGATCTTGACCCCTCTGGGGAGATAGACGTCTCCCAGGGGCTTGTTGCGGAACGGGAGCTTGTCCTCCGCCTTGAGCTTGATGATGAACTCGTTGGGGCGGTCGAGGATGAGGGTGGCATCCGCGATATCCTTGCTGCCGAGCATCTGGGACACCTCGTTGGTGATGACCCTGTGGTATCCGATGATACTCTCGATCCCGGCGTACTTGAAGATGCCCTCGTAGTCGTCGGTGGTGTAACGGGAGATAATCTTGTTTATCCCGAACCTGATGGAGGTCATGCAGGCGAGGAGGTTCTTCTCCTCGTAATCGGTGACGGAGATGAGGACGTCGGACCTGTCCACGCTCTCGGACCTCAGGAAGACGGGGTCGGCGACGGACCCGTTCACGACGATGACCCCGCCGAGCCTTCTGGCGGCGTCCTTGCACTTCACGATGTCCTCGTCGATGATCTTGACGAACTTCTTCCCGGGACTGTCCGCGATGGCGGAGGCCACGGCGATACCCATCTCGGTGGCTCCCAGGATGACGAAGCTCCTGGCGGGCTTCTTGACGCCCACCAGCTGGTTGAATTCCAGAAGGGACTCGTAGGATCCGAGGACGAGAAGCCTGTCGTTCTCGTGGACCTCCGCGGAGAGGAGGTCGGTGATGGTCTCCTTGCCCCTGTAGACGGCGATGACGTTGGAGAACTCGGGGATCCTCAGGTCCATGAACGGCTTCCCGATGATGTCCGCACCCCTGACCACGCGGAAGAGGCACAGGCAGAGCTTCACGGTGCGGAAGCGGCTGAAGTTGATGGCATTCTCGATCATCGCCATGGAGATGATCTTGTCGATGTTGATGTTCTCGGGGGCGATGATGCTGTCCACGCCGGGGTAGCCCCCCTCGATGACGAACTCGTTGTCCCTGATGGTGGCGATGGTGCGGATGTCCGGCATGAGACGCTTGGCCATCATGCAGATGAAAAGGTTCATGCTGTCGTCCTTGACGGCGGAGAGGATGACGTCCGGGTGGAACTTGTCTATGGCCCCCTTGAGGGTCTTCGGATTGCTGGCATCACCCTTCATGACGGATACGGGAAGGACGTTCTTGGCGATATCCGCCTTCTCGGCGTCCTTCTCCAGGACCAGGACCTCGTTGTATGCGGATGCCGCTTTGGCGGACGCCATACCCACGTTGCCTGCTCCGGCGACGATGACTTTCATATCAACCAAGCCAAGCGATATCCTGTGTTAATAATAGTTTTTTCCTCGTTTCCGCGCGCAAAAGGGGCGGACGGATGTCGGCGTAAGGTCGCGGGAAAGGAAAAATAAAGGTCTGGCACATTTGTATGTGCCATAAGTCGTTTGTCGACAGTGAATCAATCGGACTGTTCCTCTTTCTTGGCGTTGACCTCGTCCCTGCGGTCCTGGCGCTCCTTCTTGGCAGCGTCGACCATCTCGGCCTTCTCTTTCTCGAGCTTCTCGATCTCCTTGTCGCACTCGATGGCCTTCTCGTATAGGGCCTTGATCTCGTCGTTGATCTCGGACTTTCCGTCGAGGTAGAGGGCGAACATCTTCTCTCCGGCCTCCTTGATGGCCTTCGCCTTCTCGTTCTTCTTGTCGGAGATCTTGCTGTTGTAGCGGGCCTCATCCGCTTTCTGCTCGGTATAGTTGCCTGCGTTGCTGATTCCTGCTTTGAGTTTATCGCCGAATCCCATTGGGTTCACCTCGGGATATGTATCGTCAAAGGTATTTATTTCTCTGACGCAAACGGGCGCGTTTCCGTGGGACACCCTTATTTAATTCGCGTGTATATGCGGGGACGATGACAGCATTGGAGACTGCAGTCGGGAAGCTCGCCCTGGAGAGGCCGGGGATGGTTGCTTCGGGAATCATGGACGAGACCGGAGCGTCCATGGTCCGCATGATCGAGGCCGGTGCCGGGGCGGTCGTGACCAAATCCATAGGTCTCGAGGCCCGTCCCGGACACGCGAACCCCTGCTTCACCGAGGTGAAGGGGGGATTCGTCAACGCCATGGGTCTTCCCAATCCCGGAATCGATCTCTTCAGGGAAGAGATGGAGGTCGCCGTCCCCCACGGGAACATCGTCGGATCCATCTTCGGATCCAACGCGAAGGAGTTCGCCGAGCTCGCCGGGAAGATGGAGGACTACGGTGCGTGCGCCATCGAGCTGAACCTCTCCTGCCCCCACGCGAAGGGATACGGGATGGAGGTCGGTACCGACCCCGAACTGGTCAGGGCAATAGTCTCCGATGTCAAGGCCGCGGTCAGCATCCCCGTCTGGGCCAAGCTGACCCCCAACACCCACATTCTTAATGAGATCGCACTCGCCGCCCAGGACGGAGGGTGCGACGCCATCGTCGCCATCAACACCCTGAAGGCGATGGTCATATCCCCCGAGTTTGGGAAGCCCTTCCTCAGCAACCGCTTCGGCGGACTCTCCGGTCCCGCCGTCAGGGCGGTCGGAGTGAGGAACATCTTCGACCTGTACGACGCGGTCTCCATCCCCCTAGTGGGAGTGGGGGGCATCTCAGACTGGAGGGACGCCGCGCAGTACATCATGGCCGGTGCGGTCGCGTTCCAGATCGGCTCCGCCGTAGCCAAGGACGGACCCGAGGTCTTCAGTAAGGTGAACCGCGGGCTGTCCGAGTTCATGCACGATTTCGGATACGCATCCATCAGGGACATGGTAGGTGTCGCACATGAGTGAGTTCGTCAAGGTACTGGGAGTGACCGAGGAGTCATACGACACCAAGACCATCGAGTTCCAGCTGGACGACAAGGCGTCCCCCGGACAGTTCGTCATGGTGTGGGTGCCCGGTGCGGAGGAGGTCCCCATGTCCCTCTCCAAGACCGGGAGGATCAAGTCCATCACCGTCAAGGCCGTCGGCCCCTCGTCCAAGAAGCTCCATGAGCTCACCGTCGGCGATTCCATCAGGGTCCGCGGCCCCTACGGCCACGGCTACGAGATCGACCCCAAGAAGAACTACCTCATCGTCGGAGGAGGGGTGGGTGTGGCGAGCATCATGCCCGCGGTCAAGGAGAGCGGTGCCGATGTCATCATCGGCGCACGTTCCGACAAGGACATCATCCTCGCCGACAAGGCGATGAAGTACGGTGGTCAGGTCTGGTTTTCCACCGACGACGGCAGCTACGGTTTCCACGGGAACGCCGTCCAGCTCATGAGGGAGAAGGTCCAGGAGAACCATTACGACTGCGTCATCGCATGCGGTCCCCCCGTCATGCTGTACTTCCTCTACAAGGCCTGCGAAGAACTGGATCTGGACTGCCAGCTTTCCCTCGAGAGGCACATGAAGTGCGGTGCGGGAGTCTGCGGGTGCTGCGTCATCGACGGTCAGAGGGTCTGCAAGGACGGACCCGTGTTCACCAGGGAGCAGATCTCCAGGATGCCCGAGTTCGGCGTGTCCAAGAGGGACGAGTGCGGCCGCATCGTGAAGATGAGGTGAGTACCTGGCCGTCCCCAGAGACTGCATCGCAGTCCAGCACGGAAGCCTCTCCGTGAACGTCCCCCGCCGCCTCTTCGTCGGAAGGGACGCGGAACTGGACACGAAGGCCGCCGACGAGTTCGGGAAGGTCCTGACGGACCGCTACCCGTGGCTGACCAAAGGTTCCCTCGAAGTGCTTTTCAGGAACGCGAGGACGGAATACCTCAGGGTCCTTGACGAGGAGAGCGGCGGCATGGCGACCGTCCGCCGTCTGATCAGCAAGGGGGACCTCCAGGGAGCGATATCCAGGCTGCGTACGTATCTGGAGGACGATCCAGAGGATCCCGATGCATGGATGGAGCTAGGGAAACTTCTTTGCGAGATCGGGGAGGCGGACGAGGGTTACAAGGCGTTTGCCGAGGCACGGAAGCATTATTGAGGATATTTGACCGGATTAGATTCATTTTCATACTATTGAAGTGTATGAATCAGTACCGGACACGGAGAGAAGTTCGGTCCCCTCCTTGCGGAAGGGATCAGGTCACTTCTCAGTGACCTTTGGCCGAGTTACGGCCAGTCGATGTCGATGCAGCCAACGCTGACGCGTACGCGCAAACCCCGGCTGCGGATGGTAATGAAAACCACCAGGTTATCGCCCCCTCCGAGTCTGGTAACGCGGACGGCGATGCGTGAAAGATTGGCGGCTGTCCGCGCTCTTTCCTCGCTCGGCGATTACCAACTGCGGGTGAGTTTTTAAAACCGTAAGAGTACAGTCAGTTTCCCGAATGCTGCCGCGGACTCCTTCTGCAAAACGGTTTTATATTAACCGCATTTATCCAGAATCGCTGTCGGGGTAACACAGCGGCTTATGTGGCGGACTGCAGATCCGCATACGGGAGTTCAACTCTCCCTCCCGACTCCATTTTGACTTTTAGGGGTCAGCGTAAGCTCCGCAAATTTCAACCGATTGAGAAAATGTATTAAGCCAACCTTTATAAAGGATTTATAAATAGCCGACTGCAGGTGAAATGTTTGGCAAACATGAAGATTGAGAACGTCGTCGCGTCCACCTCCCTTGGACAGGAACTCGATCTCAACAAGATCGAGGATTCTCTGGAGGGTGCGGAGTACAACCCCCAGCAGTTCCCCGGACTCGTCTACAGGCTCAAGGAGCCCAAGACCGCCACACTTCTCTTCCGCAGCGGAAAGATCGTCTGCACCGGAGGAAAGAGCTACGATGAGGTCAAGGCAGCCATCACCAAGGTTGCAAAGGACCTCGAGCAGGCTGACATCAAGATCACAATCGAACCCAAGATCGAGGTTCAGAACATCGTCGCTTCCTCCGATCTCGGACAGGAGATCAACCTGAACACCGTCGCCATCACCCTCGGACTCGAGAAGGTCGAGTACGAGCCCGAGCAGTTCCCCGGACTCGTCTACAGGCTCGATGACCCCAAGGTCGTCGTCCTCCTCTTCGGATCCGGAAAGATGGTCTGCACCGGCGCCAAGGTCCCCGAGGACGTCGTCCGTGCGGTCGACAAGATCGCCGCCGAGCTCCGCGACGCGGGACTCATGGCATAAACCAGAAACCGTTCAAGCCCCCGGCACAGACATGTGCCAGGGGCGATATTTTTCTATTCTTGCGAGTCTTCTTCCGCCGGCTTTAAGCCCGTTCAATAGATATTTTACGGATGAATCGGATTCAATCCCATGGACGCATCTGTTCTGCGCGGAGTGGAGAAGGGCCTCCTCGGCCTGACCGGGGAGATGCCCATGTCCGTCGAGCCGCCGGACCCGTCCGATACGTTCCCCGTGCAGATCGCGATCTATCCGCCGACTCCGAGTTTCTGGTTCTGGAAGATCGCCACCGTGGGCGCGTGCGAATCCGAGAATCCTCCTTTCAGAATCGGCGGGAGGACCGAGAGGAAGATGGTCCGCAGGAGGAACGAGTTCATCATATTCCTTCCCGCGGAGTGGGGGCCGGAGGAGGATAGGGAGAAGTGGGATTTCCACATCGCCCTGCTGAAGAAGGCCGCAGCCTTCCACCACGAGACCGGCGGCACGGTCATGCTCGGTTCGATCCTTCCGCTGGAACACGACGGAAAGGTCCAGTATGCATTCATGGCCTATCCCCATGTGTTCGGTCCCGGTACCAGGTTCTTCTTCTCCTGCGGTCCGCTTAGGTCCTGGAAGGTCGCATGCCTGCAGGTGATACCCATCTCCTCCGAAGACGCCGCAGCTGCTATCGATGAGACCTCCTCCAACACACTTTACCAGAAATACTACGGGGTGGACCCCCTCACGGGTATGCTGCAGGTGCGCTACCACTGGGAGTTCCAGTTCGGCAAATGATTCATGCGTACACCGCACGCATCGTCCCCCCGGACACGAGATGCCCGTCCTCGAACCCGTTTACCAATGCCCATCCGGAAACCGTCTTCCCGTCTGGAGGAATTATCGTGGACAGCAATCCCTCAAGGTCCGCTAACGTCGTACCGTAACCGCAGGGCCCCATTATCCTATGGGATCCCGTTCTCCATCCGCTCGGTACCGAGGGGAAGTGGCCGTCGCCGGTCTCTATCCTCAGCTCGTATGTCTTGAGGACCTTCCCGAAATGTGCCAGTATGGTCAAGTCCGAGGTCACTTGGTCCGATTCCGATCCGAATCCGAGGAATGAGAACGCGTACTGACGGGTCTCCGAGAACGCCTCGGCGCGGGAAAGCGTGCCGCCAACATCAATCTCCGGTCCCGATATGGATACAGGTGTACCGTACGGGACATCGTTGACGGTACCGATAGTAACGCTTCCCGCCTCCGGGTCGTCGGGCACGATCCGTACGGTGAACAGCAGAGGGGACAGCTCGGTACATCCCAGGTTCGTATCGTATGTGACCGGTCCGAAGGGTACGGATGCGGTGAAGAAACCCGTAGCACCGACGGCGAGAGTGCCTTCGGTACCGTAGAGAACTGTGAGGGAGAACTCGCCGTTCGCATCGGTCACATCCTCCGAACCTGCGAGATGAACGGATGCTCCTGCGACAGGGGCGCCTCCGGACGTGACGAAGCCGTTTAAGAGGCATTCGATCCTCGACAGGGCAGCGGAAACGAATGCATCTCCCGAGACTGTGAACCGATAAGCGCCGTTCACGAACGAAACCTCGGCGGTGTCGCATCCGACCGAATCGAGGGAATAACCGTCATCGACAGAGACCATGAAAAGGAACTCCGACCCTTCCGGCGCAGGATATGCGGATACGGGGATGAAGCTGCATCCCTGCACGTCCGCGAAGTTCACGCAGTATTCCGGAACGTACGCAGGATCCGACGGCATATGGGTACAGTGAACGTACACCTCGCGGTCCACCGTCACGCAGAGGGTCGCAGACTGGTTGATGGAGACCTCCGGATCCATCCCCGGTATCTCCTTCGGTGCCGCCGTGAGCACGGTGCCGCAGGGAATGAGCCCGCCGTTCGCGATGTCCGACTTGCCGTCAGTGACCGTGACGTCGCCCTCGATGCTCACGGGCACTAGGCGGCAGAGGGCGTACTGGGAGCAGTGGGCTATCGTGAAACAGGCGTATCCTCCCCTGGACTCGCAGTCTTCCATGCGCTCGTCGGAGTCATGGGTGCGGTAGAAGAGGGCGAACATCCCATCCTCATCGAGACGGTACGTCACCTCCGCTGGGAACGGGAGGGTGCCGTTGCCATCTTCAAAGGTAAGCACATGTTCCCAGGCATGAGGCCTTTCGGACGATATCTAGAGGTCGATGTCCTGTCCGCCGTAATTCGGGGACAGGTTGTCCGATCCGGAGAATTTCCAGCTGTAATACACGGCGCCGTCCACGATCACGTTGACGACCAGCATATCGCCTGTGCCCATGTTCGAGAACAGGCCCCCTTCAAGGACCATCGGGAAACCGGTCTGCAGATTGCAGATGACCGTGCCGGAATAGTCCCTGAACACGTCAGATCCTGGGAGCTGTCCGTCAAATATGCGGACATCCTCCGGATTGCTTTCGTCCGACGGCATCCCCGCTATCACAAGGAGCACCGCCGCCGCGGCTGTGAGAGCCATAGCCACGGCTATTACATTCACCTCCTTCCGGGTCATCTTTCGATCACCTGCCCCGTCACGACATGCGGAGCGGGAAAAGAATTGAGTTATTGTTTATAAATACATTACAATACAGAATAATGTAATATTTTATAGAATCATATTCAAAATATGACAATTATCACCCCTTTGTAAGGAGCCAGGCAATCCGATTATGCAATCTTCGCGAACAATAACCGAACCTGTTCGTACTTGGATATATATTCCAACTTGCAATCACTCCGCATAGGGGAAAATCAATGGACCAGGACGAGATTACGGAGATTCAGCAATCGTTCCCGGAGGACAAACAACTGTGCCAGTCATACCTCAGAGGGCTGGTCGGAGACGTGGGCTCCCGCTGGGAGACCGTAGGCAACCTCATCTACGGTTTCAAGGAGGAGAGGCTCGCGTTCCTGGTCTGCAAACAGTTCTCGGAATTCGGAAAGGGCGGATACGAGCACTGGATGGGCCTGATGTACGAGAAGGGCATCGGCACCGAGCAGGATCCCCATGTGGCCATAGAGTGGTATTGGCTCGGAGCATCCATCGGCGATCCCGAATGCCAGTACGAGATCGGATACGCCGGCATCAGCGGTCTTTTCCCGAACTCCATCAGCCAATCCGAGGGCATCAGGATGATGGCCGCCTCCGCGGACAGGGGATACCACAAGGCGCTCTCTTTCATGGGCATGATGTACGCCGTCGGCCTGGGCGTCGAGAGGGATCCACAGAAGGCGTTCAGCTACTATTGCAAAGCAAGCGAGGCAGGTTCCGATACCGGGATCCAGAACGTCGCATTCTGCTACCAGCACGGATTCGGTGTCACACAGGACATCCGTAAGGCCATGAAGATGTATCAGGGGCTTGCGGACAAGGGCGACGTTGAGATGAAGATCTCTGTCATCGAGTGCCGCAGGATGCTTGACGAGCAGATGCATCTGTACGTCTAAATCTAAATCGGATGACGTCATCTGATACTCATGGCAGGATACGCCGTGACGTCACCGAAGAGGGGTTCGTTCTTCCCCCTCGCGATAGTCATCATGGCAGCCGCCGTCGCGCTGTTCGCAGTGTACACGGTGTTCCTGTCGGATGAGGACATCAATGAGGTGGATTTCGCCCTCTCGTCATCGGACATCGTCACCGACGATCCCGAAGTCATTATTCTGCCACAGTACGGGGTGGACCCCTCCGTCGTGACCTGGACCTCCAGCGATACCAGCCTTGCTACGGTGGACAAGGGGGTGGTGACGTTCACAGGCTCTGCAACAGCCGGGAGCACGGTAACCATCACGGCTACGCTAGAGGAAGACGTGAATCCGGTGTATGGGAGTTACTATTCGACGGTAAGGGCCGGTACAGCGACCTGCACCCTGAAGGTCGGCGAACCGTCAGTCGGCACCAACGTCTACAACCTTTCATCGGAGAACAAGGATTACGCGGTGATCGGGAAGGCCGTCGATGACGGCTTCTCCGAAGGTCTTCTGTCGTTATCATTCAACAGCTCCGGGAGCATGGTGATCACCCTTGCGGGATACGATCCCGCATGGAAGACTCTCGTCACAGACTATACCGGAAATTCATCATATGATTGGGCAAAGATCGTCATGGCAGTAAGTCACGGCGATACCACCTACACGTTCACCTATCCGGAGAACGTCCCCGGAAGCACCAACGCCGCAGAGGCTCCCCTCGCAATATTTCCTGCTAGCAAGATGACATACGGCAGCTACGGGGTATGCTTCGACCTTTACAGCACCGACGGCCCCTTCCATACGTACGACGTGCGTATCCTAGCATCCTTCGATTACGTCCAGGGCAACGGTTCTATGGATTCCACCGGTACCGTGGTGAGGCAGTACTCTTGGGGTGATTACTCCATGACATATGAGTTCCAATATGCCGAGTACGAGACTTACTACGCGAAGAACCTCTTCGATTTCGGCAACATATGCTCCAAGTACTATTCCGGCGGCAAATCCTACAGGAACTACTGCGAGTACTACGACCTGGAGAACCTCGCTGCCGGCGGTACAATCGTCAAGAATCTCGAATCCCAGCTCCGCGGAGTCTACGTGGATGCGGGAGGGGACATCTCCGACAGATACGCATACGCCAACTACCTGGCACAGTTCGTGCAGGTGTGCTTCCAATACGACTATGACGCGTACATCTACGGTGTTTATTCGAAGGACTATGTGGACAGTACCGACTACTGGGCATACCCTGCCGAGACCATCTACACCGGAATGGGTGACTGCGAGGATACTAGCATCCTCCTCGCCGCCCTCCACAATGCCGCTGGATACTCCGCGGGAGTCACCCTCTTCCCCGGACACGCCATCGAGTCCGTGGCTCTCCCATCATGCGGCGCAACTCTGATCGACGGATACGGCATCCGCAAGGACAATGTCACCATCTCCGGGGCACAGTTCGATTACTATGGCTGCGAGACCACCACCGAGTATCCATTCGACCTCGGACTGATCACCAAGTCGATGGAAGTGGACGGCAAGGCATATGATTTCAGCGCCACCGGCACCGCCGACCAGAAGGAGATAATGCTGGTGCTGAAGGACGGCAAGTGGTACGCCTTCGAGCGAGTCCCACCAACTGATTAAATATCATTTTAAAGATTGCAGAGGCGATCACAATGAACGCTTCTACCGTTTCCATGGAGGCCTTCTGATGGCCGAGGTCAGGGCAGCTCTGGTCGGCGCATGCGGAAGGATGGGACAGATGATCGTCCGCCGCATCATGGCCACCGAGGGCATCACCGTCTCCGCGGCCTTCGACCTCGTGAACGTCGGAAAGGACATCGGAGAGATCGCCGGTCTCGGGAAGATCGACGTCCCCGTCTCCGACCCCAAGGACCTCGAGAAGGTCCTGAAGGAGAGCAAGACAGACGTCCTCCTCGACTTCACCGTCGCACCCGCAACCGCGGTCAACGCACCCGTCGCCGCAAAGGCAGGCGTCAATCTCATCATCGGAACCACCGGTCTGTCCGCGGACCAGAAGAAGAACATCACCGACGCCATCGTCCAGAATAACGTCGCTGCGGTGATCTCCTCCAACTACTCCATCGGAGTCGGAGTGTTCTTCAAGCTCTGCAAGGCTGCGGCCAAGGATCTCGGCAACGCTTACGAGGTGGAGATCATCGAGGCCCACCACAACCAGAAGAAGGACGCGCCCAGCGGAACCGCCCTCACTGCGGCCGACATCATCAGCAAGGAGCTCGGCGGCAAGGAGTACGTCTACGGACGCCAGGGAGTCTGCCCCCGCGGTACCGAGATCGGGATCCACTCCATAAGGGGAGGGGATATCGTCGGCGACCACACCGTCATGTTCATCGGCAACTCCGAGCGTATCGAGATCCGCCACCAGGCCCACTCCAGGGAGGTCTTCGTCGGCGGAGCCGTCATGGCGGCCCAGTGGGTCGTCAGGCAGAAGAAGGGCGCGGTCTACGAGATGGCCGACGTCCTGGCTTGAAATCATTTATGGGGGCAGCCGCCCCCATTTCATTTCTAAGGGTTATTTGCGGTTCGACATTGCTCCGCCTTGATAATGTCGGACGTCAAACATTGCCCTCGACAAAAGAGGGCCCGTCTGACGCTTCCCTATCACACAGTCCTTCCCCAATAGGCCTGTGCCCGTACCCTTCAGGTTCAGTGCCTCACCATCGCGCAGGTCAGGGTCTGGATCCATTCCTCCCTTACCTCATGGGATTGCCCGTCCCTTGTCAGGCGGCACTTGCGGATGTAGAACCACCCGTCGAAAGTATAGGGCGTCTCATATCCTCTGGCGGAGATCCTGATGAATGGCCTTCCCTCCAGAGAATCGAGGTTTACGGAATACTCCGGCAGGTGGTCGATCTTCGCGCTCATTCTGCGGACCACCTCGGGGATGTCGTCTTCGGACAGGTCTTCGCCGGAAGGTTCCCCGTCGGGCCCTATGCCGATCAGTATCTCCGCACGGTTGCTGCGGTTGAGCATCGCGGTCATGGCCTTGAGGGAGTCATCAAGCTCACCCATCCCCGCAGCGAAACACGTGGTGCCGTTCTCCTTCCCGAGACCCATGCCGTTCATATGGCCGTGCGGGTATAAATCGCCCGCTGGGGCTGCGGTATGCGGGACATTTTATTCCTGATGAATCCATTATGTGTATGAAATGCGGTTTACATTTGGCATTATTGTGATATTAGTACAAAGTTATAAATATCAGCTTAGGAAGAAGGCCCTGCAATTGGATTAGTCTTTTATTCGAATATATAACAATATCTATTAATCAACGGGTTCGATTATATACTTAAATCCGTGATTGGAGTCAGTTAGTGATTAATATTAAATACAGAATAAAGGAATTTTATCCCATAGATTTAGGGGGAGGTAGGCTTGTCAAAGCACGGAATCAGAATCCTGGCTGAGGGAAACAGCCATTCCTACAGCGGATTCATCAATTTGGATACGGGCCTTGTGAAATCCATCGACTGGAAACAAGGTATGATCATCGCCATGGGTGTCCCCATCCTAATCCTTCCGGGGATCTACGATATCGCGGGGACCGCATGGGGTCTGAGTATTATGATCTGGACGGTCTCGGTCCTTCAGGGATTCGCCCAGAACCTGGCCATCGGAGAGATGGCGGCGGCGCTTGAGACTCCCGGTATAGGGGGTTGTGCGCAGAAGGTTTTCACCAAACCGAACGAAGGCAGATACGGGTTCGGGAGATTCATAGGAGCGTTCACGGCGTGGTCGTATTGGTTCACGTGGACGCCTGTCATCCCTATCTTCACCTGCACTTCCGTCGACTACATCTCCAAGTTCATGGAACACTACATGGAGATGGAGCCCCTGGACGACACCGGCACCCTGCTGTTGTCCCTCGGGTTCGGTATCCTCGTGTTCAGCATGATCGTCTATGTCGGTTCCAAGGGACTGTCTGGAGGAGCCCGCGCCGGACTCATCCTGGCACTTATCGCGATCGTTCCGCTTCTCGTCGTCATCCTGTTCCCGATCATCGGAATAACCGCCGGCGAGGGGGACCTCACCGGATTCACAATCGACCGCATCAGCGAGAACCTCACTCCCGACGGATGGGACTGGGATGCCGGCGACTTCATGATGGTGTTCGGAATGTTCGCGTACGCCCAGTGGTGCGCATGCGCATGGGAGTCCGCGGCAACCTACGGTGCCGAGTACAAGAACCCTGGAAAGGACGTCCCCAAGGCACTCATCTCCGCCGGACTCGTCTGTCTGGCACTCTACTTCCTCGTGCCCTTCGTGGTCTACGGAATGATGGATCCCGAGACGATCGAGGCCTGGGGAGTATCCACACTGTACCCCATCGCCCAGTACGACTTCGGGAACATCGGTCTGATCATCGCCCTGATTCTTCTCATCGCGGGAATGGTGATGCTGATCCAGACCGCCTTCCTCGGATCCTCCAGGACCCTGTACTTCATGGGACACGAGGGCAACATGCCGAAGATCTTCACCTACACGAACAAGAACGGCGCCCCCCTGGTGGCGATGATGTATCAGTTCGCGATGGGAATCATATTCATCATCATCATCCACTTCGGGTCCGTCGGAATGATCCTCGCGGCATCGTCGTTCGGATTCTCCTTCGCCCTCGGAATGGGGATGCTGGCGTTCATCACCGCCCGCAGGAACCCCCGCTTCAGGGACCTGCCCAGGCCCTACAGGGCGCCTCCGGGATGGTTCTACGTCGCATGCTTCCTGATGTGCTATCAGTTCTTCGTGCTCATCCCGTGCCTGGCATACTGGTGCATCAACGGAGGTATCGAGAACGGTACCTTCTCCGTCATCATCGGAGCCGTCATCCTGCTGATCTACGTCCCCGTGTGGGTCGCCATCCAGCACAAGAACGGGCAGGACGACATGAGGTGCTTCCTCTGCAAGAGGACCGTCCAGCAGTACAACTCGTACATCACCGACAAGGGGAACGTGGACTTCTCAGTCACCAACGACAAGATGACCGAGATGGAGTCCTTCCCGGACATCCAGGTCGGTAACGCCCTGGTCCCCCTCTGCCCCATCTGCTATGAGCTGACCTTCGGATTCTCATCCAACCCCGAGGAGAAGAGGTCCGGTATCAAGATGGACGTCATCGTGGACATGAAGTTCAAGGACCACGAGGCCAAGGACGAGGATGAGTGATTCCCTGCAAACCAAATACCCGTCCCTCCGGGGGCGGGGACCCCTTCCCGTGTTTTCCCGGGAGGTCCGGCGGTGATGTCCGAAGTATCCCTGCCATGAAGCAAACGCATCACCGATGATGCCGTTCGTTGGTCGGAACGGCCGGCGGATATCCCTTTGAATGATGTCTGTATGTTGCGGATGGATGGATGTTAACTTGCAAAAGTGGCATTTTTCCCAATTTCTATGTTTGCAAAGTGGCATTTTTCCCAATTTCTATGTTTGCAAAAGTGGCATCTTTATATACTGAGGGGACGATTAATCCAACGAATGGAATTCAGAAGAAAGATCTACGGCGAAATGTTAGACTGGAAGAACGCATCCAACGGACGTTCGTCACTCATGCTGCAGGGTGCTAGAAGGGTTGGCAAGAGCACTATCGCCGAAAAATTCGCCAAGGAGCAGTACAAGAGCTACATGCTAATCGATTTCGTCGAAGCCGATGACGAGACGCGCAGGATTTTCAACGAGTACAGGGCAGACCTCGATATGCTGTTCAACCGTCTTCAGCTCAAAACAAGGGTCAAACTGTACGAGAGGCAGAGTGCAATCATATTCGATGAGGTTCAGGCATTCCCTCTGGCAAGGGAGATGATCAAGGCGCTCGTCAGAGACGGTAGGTATGACTACATCGAGACCGGTTCCCTGATCACGGTGAAATCCAAGGTGTCCGGCATAAGGGTCCCGTCGGAAGAGCACAAGATTGACATGCACCCCATGGATTTCGAGGAGTGGCTCTGGGCAAGCGGGGACGATGTCACGGCGGATATGCTGAGATCCATAGCTGAAAGAAACGAAACCCTGGGCGAGGATGCCCACAGGACGATGCTCAGGAGATATACGGAATACGTGGTGGTCGGCGGGATGCCGCAGGCGGTCTCGGCCTATCTTGAACATCGCGACATCATGGAGGCGGAATACGTCAAGAAGGACATACTCGAACTCTACAGGGAGGACATACACAAGATACCGGGAGCTGCGATGGAGAGGGCGCTGGCGCTGTTCAACAGCATCCCTGCGATACTGTCATCCCCCCACAAGGTTCTGTCCCCGGTCAAAGTGAGGAAAGGGTCTAGGAAAAGAGAGTATGACAGTGCGGTGAAATGGCTTTGCGACGCGATGATCTTCAACAGATGCCGCTGCAGTTCCAATCCCGGCATTGCTATAGGCCTGAGCGAAGATGTCGGGAGAGTGAAATGCTACCTTCTGGACACGGGATTGCTGATCAGTCTCGCATTTCAGAACGACAGGGAAGGCCTGGCTGACACGTACGGTCTCCTGCTGGACGGCAAACTGTCAATCAACAGGGGGATGTTGTTCGAGAACATGGTGGCGCAGGAGTTGGTCTGCAGAGGATACGACCTGTGGTTCACGGAATTCGAGAAAAAAGGCAGCAACAGGAAGTATGAAGTGGATTTCATCCTTCCCGGTAGGGCAGGTATCGTTCCGTTGGAAGTGAAATCCGGTAGATCTGTGCCCCATTCATCCCTGGATAGATTGGTTGAGAAGTACGGCGAACGCATCGACAGATCCTTCGTCATCCACTCGAAGGATGTCAGAACGGGCGAGGGCGTGAGTTATGTTCCGATCTATCTCATGCCGTTTATCTCTCTGAAGTGACCTTCACCGGGCCGTAGCCGTTGGGCCGAAGGAAGGTTCTGCATCCTCTGAGAACATCCACATCAGACATTAAGAGAAGGGGGGGGGGCCCGAAGGCCCGAAGTGATTTCACTCCCACTCGATGGTAGCGCAGGGCTTGGGGGAGAGGTCGTAAAGGACCCTGTTGACTCCCTTGACCTCCGCCAGTATGCGGGAGGTGATCTTGTTGAGCAGGGGCCAGGGGACCTCCTCGACGGTGGCGGTCATGGCGTCCTTGGTGTTGACCGCGCGGATGACCACGGGCCAGTCCCACAGGCGCTGTCCGTCGCGGACACCGGTGGAGCGGTAGTCGGGGACGATGGTGAAGTACTGCCAGACCTTGCCCTGGAGTCCGGCGTTGGCGAACTCCTCGCGGAGGATGGCATCCGATTCCCTCACAGCCTCGAGCCTGTCGCGGGTGATGGCGCCGGTGCACCTGACTCCCAGTCCGGGTCCGGGGAAGGGCTGCCTGTAGACCATGGAGTCCGGCAGGCCGAGCTGCTTTCCGACGACGCGGACCTCGTCCTTGAACAGGAGCTTCACGGGCTCGACGAGCTCGAATCCGAACTTCTCGGGAAGGCCTCCTACGTTGTGGTGGGCCTTCACCCCGTGGCTCTCGAGGATATCGGGATAGATGGTTCCCTGTCCGAGGAATTTGACTCCCTCGATCTTCTTGGCCTCCTCCTCGAAGACGTCGATGAACTCCTTTCCGATGATCTTCCTCTTCTGCTCGGGGTCGGAGACTCCGGCAAGCTTGTCGAGGAAGCGGTCGGTGGCGTCGACGTAGACGAGGTTGGCCTTCATCTGGTTGCGGAAGACGTCGATGACCTGCTCGGCCTCCCCCTTGCGGAGGAGACCGTGGTTGACGTGGACGCAGGTGAGGTTGCTTCCGATTGCCTTGATGAGAAGGGCGGCGACGACGGAGGAGTCGACACCTCCGGAAAGTGCCAGGAGTACCTTTCCGTTTCCGATCTGTTTCTGAAGCGCTTCGATCTGCTCTTTGATGAACGCATCCGCCAGCTCGGGAGTGGTGATGCGGACCATGGATTCGGGACGAACGTTGCTGTCCATTTGGATACCTCTCTGGGTGTGATGGGACCGAATCGTTATCATAGTAGATTAAGACGCTGATTGCGGATCCCTCGGCAATTCAAAATATATATTTCCCGGAGTACATAGAAAGTGAATAAAAAGTACATACAAAATAAATAGAAACTGCCGAGGCGGATGGAGACATCCCTCCACAGTATCGTTCCGGGGCAAAACCGTTATTATACCCAGACCATACGTGTCGGCATGGACTTCTCCCAAATCCGCAGGGACTTCCCGACGATGAGGAACGACCAGGGCGTCTATCTTGACAGCGCCTGCCAGTCCCTCCGTCCCGACAGCGTCATCGACGCGATCAGGGAATACTACGAGAGGTGCCCCGCGTGCGGGGGGAGGAGCGTCCACCACCTTTCCAACGAGGTCTCCGTCCGTGTGGACGAGACCCGCGAGACCCTGTGCTCATTCTTCAACGGGGAGGATCCGGATCACTTCGTCTTCACCAGAAACACCACCGACGGAATCAACACCGTAGCGGGGGGATTCGGCCTGAAGAAGGGTGACGTGGTGGTAACCACCGATTCCGAGCACAACTCCAATTACGTCCCCTGGCTGAACCTCAGGGATTCGGTCGGCATAGTCATACGCCGTTCCGTATCCGGAACCGAGGGGATCTTCGACATCGAGTCCTTCAAGGAGCAGATGGGGAAGGACGTGAAGCTGGTGTCCGTCTGCCATGTGAGCAACGTCACCGGCGTCGAGGTCCCGGTTAAGGACGTCGCAGATATCGCCCACGAGTACGGTGCGAAGGTCCTCGTCGACGGCTGCGCGGCCGCACCGCACATAAAGGTGGATATCAGGGACAGCGGCGCGGACTTCTACGCATTCTCCATGCACAAATTGCTGGGACCTTCCGGTTTCGGAGTCCTGTACGGGAGGCCCGGGATCCTGGAGGAGCTCGGTATGAGGAGCTTCGGAGGAGGCACGGTGGGCATGGTCACCTACGATTCCGCCACATTCGCCCCCGTACCCGACCGTTTCGAGGCGGGCCTCCAGGATTATGCGGGGGTATTCGGAACCAAGGCGGCGATAGACTATATCTCCAAGATCGGCATGGACGAGGTCGAGAGGCACGACTCCGAACTCGTGAAGTACATGATGGACAGCGTCGAGGACGTCAGAGGTCTGTCAGTGGTCGGCCCCTCCGATCCCTCGAAGCGCCGCTCGATCTTCTCGTTCAACATTGCGGGTCTGCTTTCCCACGACATCGCCATGATGCTCGACAGCATCGACGGCATCATGATCCGCTCCGGGATGCACTGCGCCCACTCCTTCTTCGACGGGCGCGGTATCGACGGAAGCGCCAGGGCATCCGTCTACCTTTACAACGATAAGAGCGACATCGACAGGTTCTCTGCGGCCCTCAGGAAGGTGGCGGAGACGTTCTCGTCGTGATGCTGCCTTCCGGGGACCTTACTAGTTCCACCGAGTCGGAATACCCTATCTCGATCCTCTCCGACACATGTGCCAGATATGCGATATACAGGCGACTGTCGCCGTCCGTTATCACGAGGTCGTGACCTTCGAGGACCATCCTGTAGGACGGAGACGGAAGCATGTCGCTGCCGTCTATCGTTATCACATGTAGATTGGAATCGAACAGGTGATCGATCACCGACGCATCCTTTTCGGCCAGGGACTGCACGAGGTCGTATTCGTCATCCTCCAGGATGCCGCTTACGGGGACCAACACCGAACCCATCAGGATGGCTCCGCAGACGATCAGTGCTGCGCGGGAGCTCACGAACTCCATCATCTCTCGGTCACCCTTATCCCGTACACGCCGTCTATCCTGGCGCATTCCAGGAGAAGTTCGGAATCCCCGGTCAGAACCATCCTCTCCCCGAGGAATCTGACCGAAGGGTTCTCGGCGTAGGTCCTCTCCCTGACAGACGACCCCTTGACCACCGACACGGAGTAGGCCTCCGGCCCCTCCCCACCGATCCATATCTCGTAGCCGGGCTCCACATGCACATCGATCGTGCAGGAGCACCCCGCACCGCCGAAGTAGATCCTGCCGGACGCCTCGATGATGGAATCCACCTCGCCGTCCACCCTCTGGAGCTCGGAACTCTCCTGGAAGGCGTCTACCGCATAGGATATCGCAGGGACGCACAGGGCAACCAGGAGGAACGCAACACCTATCCTGACCGGGAACCCTATGACGCCCCTGCCGTCCATCAGCCGTTCACCACCGGGATCTTCAGCTCATAGTCCCCGAGGGTGTTCTCCCAGACATGGACGTTGATGAACCCTATGTCCCCGGCCTTCACCGAGGAGGACAGTGTGATGTAGTCGAACTCCGCGTCGCCGTTCCCGTCGGTCTGTATGTGGTTGTTCCCGTTGTTGTCCACACCCAGTCCGCTGAGGGTCACGACGGCCCCCTTCACGGCATTGCCGGAGCTGTCCGCCACATGCACCGTCATCATGAACCCGGTATCGCTCGAGGTCCCGTCTATCCTGTAGTACGTGCCGTCGAACTCCACCATGTCTATGTCGGACGTAACCTCCCCGTAGGTCACGGGCTCGGATCCGTCGACGTCATCCATCCATCCGATGAGGATCGCGGTCCCCACTGTAGCCACCACGATAACTATCAGCAGCTCCAGGGGAAGACCCTCGATCCCTCCCTTTCTGTCCGGTCTCCCGGAACGTATCCTTGCGTGCGTCATTTTGACCACGCTTGAGTAAAAATCGTGTAGGGGACTTAAAGGGAGCAGTGTACAGTTAGTTTCCCGGGGTATCCGGCTGCGGCCCTTACCGATTAGACACATGTAGCCAATCCTACGATATCCGCTGATTATCTGTACAATAATTAGGATAATAGTTTGATTTTAACGATAAAATTACCGAATATTAATATACAATTAGACATTTGTCTAATCAAATCGGCAATGGATGTTCATTGCAAAAGGTGACACGATGAGATTCGCTCTATTGACAGTGGCAGTGTTTTCCGTCCTGATGTTCGCCGCGGTCGTCGCGGCCCCCGTATCATCCGCGGATGCCGCCGTTTCGGGTTCGGACAGCGGGAACATATCATGGATCCTGGTCTGCAGCGCCCTGGTTTTCATAATGACCCCGGGGGTGGCCCTGTTCTACGGGGGGATGCTGAGGAAGCAGAGCATGACCTCCATCATGGCCCAGACCGCCATCATCATGGGGATAATGGCGCTGTCCTGGGCAATCGTCGGGTACACCCTCGCCTTCAGCGGGGACATCGGGGGGTTGATCGGCAACCTCGACGACGTCCTCCTGGAGAACATCGACTATGGGACCATCCCCGAGGGGAGCACCATCCCCGAGATGGAGTTCATGCTCTTCCAGATGATGTTCGCTATGATTACCGCTGGAATAGTCCTGGGGGCCTGCATGGAGAGGGTCAGGTTCAACGCCATTGCGGTGTTCATTGCGTTTTGGTCGGTCCTCGTCTACGCCCCCATGGCCCACTGGGTGTGGGGAGGCGGTCTTTTCGACCAGCACCTGACCGTCCTGGATTTCGCAGGCGGAACCGTGGTGCACATGTGTGCGGCAACCACCGGTCTGGCACTTGCCGTGTTCGTCGGCAGGAGGAGCGAGCGTGTCCTGAGGAGGGGACATAGCATGCCCATGGTGTTCATCGGATTCGCCATGCTGTGGTTCGGATGGCTGGGGTTCAACGGGGGATCCGGATTGGCCGCGGACGGCACCGCCGTGAACGCCGTGGTCGTTACCATGATCGCTCCCGCCGCGGGTATGATCTCCTGGGCTGCCGTCCAGTACAGGCAGATGGGACACACCGGTGCCCTGGGACTGATATCGGGCGCTCTCGCGGGCCTTGTGGCCATCACTCCTGCGGCAGGCTATGTGAAGCCCGGACCAGCCATCATCATAGGATTGGTGGCAGGGGTCGTCTGCTACTACGGGGTGCTGTTCATGCGCAGCAGGTCCGGTGCCGATGACGCCCTGGACGTCTTCGGCGTTCACGGGGTGGGCGCGATATGGGGAGCGGTCGCAACCGGGCTCTTCGCCAACCCGTCCATGGTCGCCGACGGGTACGAGGGGCTGTTCTACGGAGGAATCTCCCTTTTCCTCGGGCAGATCGCCGCCGTGATAGTGACCGTGGCGTTCTGCTTTGCAGCCTCGTATCTGCTGATCTGGGTCATATCGAGGTTCGTGAGGGTGCGCCTGACCGAAGAGGAGGAGGCAGTCGGAGCGGATATATCCGAACTGGCGGAGCCCTCGTATAACTGGAGGTGAGAGGATGAAGATGATCACTGCAATATTCCGCCCGGAGAAGCTCCAGCCCGTCAAGGACGCGCTGAAGGAGGCGGGCATCAATGCCCTGACCATAACCGAGGTCAGGGGAAGGGGGCAGCAGTCGGGGATAGTGTTCTCCAACAGGGTCGGCTCCCTGGTGGTGGACGAGATCGAGAAGACCAGGATAGACATTGTGGTCGAGGACTGCGAGGAGGATGCCACGATAGAGGCCATCAGGAACGCCGCATCCACCGGTCACATGGGGGACGGGAGGATATTCGTGATGCCCGTGGAGAGATCCATCAGGATCAGGGACTGATCCGCCGGCGTCAGATGCTCTCTATGGCATCCGACCAGGCTATGATGGTGGACCTGGAAGGGGGATCCGATTCGGGGTTCATGTAGGACATGTCGCAGAACCTGGCGATATCGAGGAGGACCTCTCCCTTCCCGGCATCTATCTTTCCCGATTCGATGCACTTCTTGATGGAGGCATCCAGTGGGCCTACGATGATCTTCTCGCCGGTGAGTTTCCTCAGCTTGCTCTCGAGCCTTACCCTGTACTGGCTTCCCGAGCAGATCGTCAGGGGACCGTTGTAATAGGTGAAGTCCATGGCTGTGTTTCGATGTATGAATATAAACCGATTTCCCGCGGGGGAATGATAATAAGACCTGTCCCCCGTCGGATTGCCGATAATGACAATATAAGATCTGGCACATGTATGATGAATCGGAATCCGGTCATGTGTGGGACCGCTCACATCCCGTACCGTTACCGAATGCCCTTCAGGCGAGGTTCTTCACCATGTAGTGCACGATGGAGGCGCACCTCTGGGCCGCCTCCTTCTCGAACTCGCTATAATCCATGCTCGAGGACCCGTCGGGCTTATCTGATATCGCCCTGATGATGACGTAGGGGATTTCGTTGAGGCAGCAGGCATGGGCGATCGCCCCTCCCTCCATCTCGCAGCACAGACCTCCGAAATCCGCGGTGATCCTGTCCTTCTGCTCGTTCGTGTTTATGAACTGGTCCCCCGAGCATACCCTGCCCTTCACCGCTTTGATCTCTGGCGCGCATTCGGATGCCGCACGCAGGGCCGAATCGATGAGGGATGCGTCGGCCGGAAAAGCCACCAGCCCGGTGTAGGGGATCTCGCCCTTTGCGAAACCGATCGGGGAGACATCGAAATCATGCTGCACCGCTTCGGATGAGATGACCAGGTCCCCTATGTCAAGGCCGTTGTCCAGGGAACCGGCGACCCCCGTGTTGATGATCCTGTCGACCCCGAACTGATTGATCAGCGTGTTGGCGCAGATGCCTGCGTTAACCTTCCCCATCCCGCATCTCACGACGACCACGTCCTTGCCCTCCAGGGTGCCGATGCAGAATTCCATGCCGGCGACGGTCTCCTTCCTGTCGATGTGCATCGAGGCCTTCAGGGAGTCGACCTCGTCGTCCATGGCGCCTATTATGCCCAGCCTGTGGGTCTCATCCGACGGGTCGTAGCCGACTGCGGCGTAAGTGCACACGGAGGATGCGATGACCGCTATGACGACCGCGGCCAGGACGAGGGAGCTCTTCATGGGTTTCCCCAGAGACCGGCCCGATGTAATAGTATCCTTCGCGGCGGGAGAGGGTATGCGGGATGCCGTCATTCGGGGTTGACGACTATGGGGACGTCCTTCCCGTCCGCTCCCACGAAGCGTGCGCTCCTGAAGACGACGGAGAACCAGGAACGGTCCCTGCCGGGGACGACGACGTCGATGTATGCGCTCCTTCCGTCGCCCTCGACGTACCACTCGACGAGCTCGATGTAGAATTCCTCCGGCGGGACGCCCTCGTCGATCTGTGCATCCTTGAAGACGATCCTCTTCAGCTGCCCGGAGGTGGCCTTCGGCATGTCGATGATGACGTCCCCTCCCTTGACCTTCAGGGTCGCGAGGAGGTCGCGGTAGTCGTCGCCGATGAAGTGGTAGTAGAGCTCGGGGTCCACCGCCTTGAACTTCTCCAGCAGCCCGGTGTACTCCGCCTCCCTCTCGGCGGCGAACTCCAGGCACCTCCTGTTCTCCTCGTCCACCTGCTCCCTTACCCTCTTGGGGAGGTAGCCCATGACCAGGTACTTCTTCTCGTCGTCCGAGAGCTCGACCGAGGGATACATGGAATGGAACTGCTCCCACCTAACGGAGGTCATCCAATCGATGACGTCCTGCTCCGAGGGGTTCTCGATGCTTTCCGGTCTGATCCCGTCCTCGATGGCCGACCTGCAGAACTCCCGGATGTTAGAGGAGTACTCCCATTCCATGGCGGAGGCGTTGCCGTAGTAGGTGTGGTAGTATTCCTCCGCATCGGGAGTGGGATGGTCCCTGCATTTCCAGTATTCGGCGTCGAAGTATCTCATGAGGCTGCCTCGGATGATTCCGAACCGCGCTTATCGTATATCAGAGGTCGCAGACCCTGAGTATGGTGTAGGTGGGTCCCGACGGGGAGAGGTCGCTCCTGACGACCATGACGGATCTGCATATGAACGAGAAGAACTCCGTCCTCCTGTACACCCCGATGAGTCCGGATACGTCCGTCGGCCTGTCCACCCTCCCGACCGTGATGTGGGCCTTGAAGGGCTTCTCGTCGAACGGGATGCCCTTGGCGGCGAACCTCCTCCTGATGCCGGCGGCGATGCCCTCGAGGGGGAGACCGGTCTCGACTCCGGCCCAGATGACCCTGGGCCTCTTCTCCGACGGGAACGCGCCCGCACCCTTCAGGGTTATCCTGGCACTTCCCTTTTCGCGGACCTCGGCCTCCACGCATTCGGCGATGTCGTCGATCCTCTCCTCGTCCACCTCCCCCACGAATGCGAGCGTGATGTGGAGCTGCACCGCGGACACGGGTCTGACCCCCCTTACGGCCCCTATGTCCTTCAGGAACGGGGCGAGGTCGGATATGTTGGGGACGGGGATGGAGACGAAAACCCTGACCATGCGTCTCCGATAGGGCCATTATTTATAACTGCTCGCAGATACCAGTCTATGCAGCAGTGGACCGACACCACCCTTCAGACCAAGCTCGTGAAAGCGTTCCCCGCAGTCGTCACCGGAATCGCATTCCTCGCGGTGCTTCTCTACTGGTACTTCGCCTGAAACCGGTTACCCCGTCGGACGGCGGGGATCTCAATTCTTACCGAGTCCCTCGAGTGACCTCTTAGCGGCGGCATTGCCTTTCCCAGCGGCCTTCTCGTACCACGCCCTGGCGCTCTCCAGGTCGGCGTTCATGCCGATGCCCGACTCGTAATACCTTCCGACGATGTACATCGACTGTGCATCGCCCGCCTCCGCGCTCCTGAGGAACATCTGGAACGGGCTCTCGTCCTGTCCGGGCCTCTCTACGAAGACGGTCCTTCCCTCCTTGGCGTCGAGGATCTTCTTCGATAGGTTGTGGCCCTTCTTGGCGGCCTTGCCGTACCATTCCTTGGCCTTCTCCTCGTCCGCTTCCACGCCCTTTCCGTGGTCGTAGGCGTCCCCGAGGAAGTACATGCAGTTGATGTTGTCCTTGGCCGCGCCCATCTCGAACCATCTGACGGCCTCGGGGAGGTTCTCTTCGACGCCCTCGCCCTTGTAGTAGGTCTCTCCGAGGAAGAGCATGGATTTGATGTACCCTTTCTCGGCAAGTGCCAGATGCATGGAGATGGCCTTCCCGGTATCCTTCTCCGTGCCTCTTCCGTCCGCATAGCAGCAGGCGACGGCGTACTCCGATTTCATGAACCCGTCCTCCGCGGCCATGCTGCAGAGGCGGAATCCCTCGGTCTCGTCCCTCTTGGTGCCGGTACCGGAGATCAGGGCGCTGCCAGCCATGTGCATCCCTTCGGTGTTGCCCATGTTGGCCGCCATCATATAGAACCTGAACGCATCGGCGGTGTTCTTCTGGAGGACGGTGCCCGTGGCATATGCGTCGCCGGTGATCACCATGGCGGTAGCCCTTCCCGAGAGGGCGGCCCTCCTGTACCATTCGGCGGAGGCCTCAGGGTCCTTCCTTACGAGCTTTCCGTCCTTGGCGTACAGCTGGGCAAGCATCATCATGGCGTCGGGGATGCCCTCCTCGGCGCATTTTATCAGCAGCTTGAGGCCTTCCGGCGGCCTCTCCGGCATCTTGCCGGCGAGGGTACATCTCGCGATGCCGAACTCGGCCTCAGGACACCCCTCCTTCCTGGCGATGAGGAACCACGCGGCCGCATCGTCGATGCTCTCGGCGGCCCCGATGCCGTCGATGCAGCACCTGCCGACCTCGTACCGTCCGATGGGGATCTTCCTGTCGCTGAGGCTCTTGTAGAATTCGTAGGCCTCCTTGCGGTTCTTCTTGACCCCCCACCCGTGCTCGAGGCACCATGCGTATTTCAGGCAGGCACGGACGCTTCCGCCCTCTGCCACCTGTCTGAGGAGATCGATCCCCCTCTCCCTGTCGCGGACGCATCCCGTGCCCCTGATCATGCAGAGTGCCAGCTGTGCGGTTCCGTCGAGGTTGCCCGCTTCGGAGGAGGACTCGAACATCGCGTATGCGGCGTACCCGTCGGGGAAGGTGCCGATCCCGAGTTCGTAACACATCCCCGCCAGGAACTTCCCTGCGGGGCTTCCGGATTCCGCCGCCTTCAGAGCATTCTCGAACAGCTCCTCTGGCTCGGGGAACCTACCCCTCCCCACCAGGGTATCCATCCAGGATCTGGCCTGCGGGAAGTGGTCAATGACCGAGATGACCGCCCAGACCATGGACAGCCCCCTGTCCTCCGGGATTCCGGCCACGCCTGCATAATAGTACTGGCTGACGATGAACGCGGATGCGCCGTGTCCCATCTCGGCGGCCTTGAGGTAGAGGGAGAATGCCTCCTCCACCCTCTCGTTCTTGGCAAGTTCCTGGGCGTCGCGGAAGGTCGTCTCCGCATTGGTTGAGCTGTATCCGGCCATCGGGTGTGTCACGGTTACGGCTAATATAACGATGATGGCGCCCAGATAAGACCAATCATTCCCTCGGGCTGTACACGCCCTTGAGGGTGGCCTTGGCCAATATGTGGGTTTTGGCGACCTTCATCAGGGTGTCGTAGTCGAACCCGTTCCTGAGGACGGGGACGAAGTCCAGGGCAAGGACGGTGAGAACGTACTCGTGGGGCCTGTCCGGGGGATAGGGTCCGCCGTAGCAGGAGACTAGGTCCCTGTCGTCGGATCCGTGACCGTACCAGGAGGTGACCCCCTGCACGATCCCGGATGCCTTTCTGGAGGCATCCTCCTCGAGGCCGTTCTTCTGGAGTCCCGCGACAAGCCAGTGGACCCACTTGAATCCGCAGACCGGGACGGAGTCCGGGTCGTCGAAGATGATGGCGAAGGAGGCGGTACCCGCGGGGGCACCCTCGATCTTCAGGGGGAACGACAGAGAGGGCATGTTGGCCGCGTTGAACTCGGTTCCCTTGCATCCGTATTTGTCGGCGAGCTTGCCGTCGGCGAAGGCGGGGCTAGACACATCCATGACCGATGAACCGAAGCGTGAATAGATAAGGGTTGCCGAGAAACGGCGACTTTCAGGCCTTCGAAACCCTTGCGGCATCCAGTCTCTTGTTGCGTGCCCACAGGAGCATGTCGGCGGCCACCAGGCCGAAATCCAGGAGATAGAATGCGAAGACGTAGTTCACGTCGTCGCTGACAATCTTGTTGACCATCCCGCAGACGTATCCGATCTCCACCAGGGTCTCGAACATTATGCTCTTGCCCACGGCGGTCCTCACCCTGTACGATTTCAGGATGTTGAACGGCCACGACACCGCGAAGCAAAGCAGCATGAGGATCTCGAAAAGCCCTGCGATCATGTTCTACGGCACCACGCTAGGCCCGCGACACGATAAGGCTTTCGGACAATTATGTCCAGTGTCGGTTTTGACGGAAATGTGTACCATCTGTCCCCTGGGGATACAAGCTTATGCCCTTTCCGACAACAGGGTATTGCACATGTTTCTGACGAATCTTTACGGGTTGGCGGTGTCGGGGATTGATTAAAATACCAGAATCCGATGGAATAGTAAGCACTCTCAAGGTGTGTTAAGAGGTAATAGAAATGTACTCAATGAGCCCTAAAGCAGGACCTCTCCTCTCCGATGAGGAGTCCATCAACAAATACAACAACGAGAAACACTGGGGTCTCCTCGTCAGCATCGACCTGGGAGAGTGCGACCACCAGAAGATCTCCGACGGCAAGTACATCGCCCAGTTCGCGATCGACGTCTGCAAAGAGATCAAGATGAAGAGGTACGGAGAGCCCTACGTCGTCTTCTTCGGAGACGAGCCCAAGGTCCAGGGATACTCCCTCTGCCAGCTCATCGAGACCTCCATGATCTCCGGTCACTTCGCCGAGGACACCGACAGGGCGTTCGTCGACGTGTTCTCCTGCAAGGAGTTCCCCCCGGAGAAGACCGCCAAGTACGTCGCTGAGTACTTTGGTGCGAAGAAGATGGAGTACTCCGTCTCCTTCAGGGACATCTGAACCTCAATATACCTTAGCCGGCCCCGAAAGGGGCCGGTATTCCCTTTTTGAATCGGATCCGAAAACGTCCAATCTATCGTATCTGGCACTTGTCGGGATCAGTCCCACGAGCGGTTGTCGGTGACGTGCTTCGCCTTGCCCTCGAACCTCTCGAGGGTGCCGGGCAGGTTCATCCTCACGATGGCCTTCAGGTTCAGGATCTCCTTCAGGCGGAGCTGTACCTGGGTGGACATCGCACCGATCTCCGTGGTGTCCTCGGTGAGGTGGGCGGGGTCGATCTCCACGTCTACGACCATCTTGTCCATGTAGTTCTCGTTGGTGAGGGTGATGTGGTAGAACGGGGCGAGGAAGTCCATCTCCCCGATGACCGACTCGATCTGCGAGGGGAACACGTTGATTCCTCTGACGACGATCATGTCGTCAGCCCTTCCGCTGATCCTTGCGAGCCTGGGGTGGGTCCTTCCGCACTCGCATTTCTCCCAGGTGACCGAGGAGATGTCCCCGATCTTGTACCTGATCAGCGGGAAAGCCTCCTTCTGGAGCATGGTGACCACGAGCTCCCCCTTCTCCTCGTCGGCGCAGTGGTCGCCGTTCTTGTCGACCACCTCCATGAGGCACAGGTCCGCCCATACGTGGGCGCCGTCGGCCTTCTCGCACTCGGTGAACATGGGTCCGTAGAACTCCGACGCTCCGTAGCAGTTGTACGCCCTGATGCCGGTGCGCTCGTAGAGCTTCTTCCTCATGGCGTCGGACCAGGGTTCCCCTCCGGCAAGGGCCCTCTTGACCTTCATGCACTTCCTCATGTCGATGCCGCGCTGGTCGCAGACATCGGCGATGTGGAAGTAGTAGCTGGGGGTTCCCGCGAGGCAGGAGACCGGGAGGTCCTGCATGAGCTGGATCTGGCGGTCGGTGTTGCCGGTGGAGGTGGGGACTACGGTGCATCCGATCCTCTCGGCGGCGTAGTGGGCGCCGAGTCCGCCGGTGAACAGCCCGTACCCGTGCATGTTCTGGAAGACGTCCTTCCTGGTGACCCCGAAGGACATCATTCCCCTGCAGAGGGAGTCGGTCCAGTTGTCCAGGTCCTTCTGGGTGTAGCCGACGACGGTGGGGCGTCCGGTGGTACCGGAGGAGACGTGCACCCTCACCAGGTCCTCGTAGGGCCTGACGAACAGCTTGTCCGGGTAGTTGTCGCGGAGGTCGGACTTTTTCATGAACGGGACAGCCTTGAACTTCTCCAGGGTGTCGACGTCCTCGGGGAGGAGGTTCACGGCCTTCATGCGGTCGTGGATGAACCGGGAGGAGTCGTACATGATGCGGAGCTCCCTTCTCAGCAGGGACATCTGCATCTTCTCGAGGTCTTCTCTGGGCATGGTCTCCAGTTCTTTGTTCCAGAACTCCATCTTCGTCACCGCAATGATAAGTGCCAACAAGTAGCACGGTTGCCAATGGCATGATGGTTCACGTATATAAGTAGTAGAGAAGTCAGACCAATGCAATCATCTGGTTTAGGTTGCCGCTTTCATTTTTCCGAATGGGTGTAAAGCCACGCTTTTCGCAGCATGGTATGGGTTCTTCGGTACAGTCTAAACGGACAGTGCGGCAACCGACATTGTTTTCGGAAATCGCAATCCTTGAAAGTGCATAATCTACGAGCGCACCGCCTAAACCGCGGACGCATTACGTGAACTCGCGAGTTGTCCCAAAAGGTAAGCTTGTGCAATCCCGGTGCGTGGATCCTTATTCAGACAGCCTTCCGTCTCACTGCTAAGCAGATTGTCATTCGGAATAGACGAGCATTAATGGTTTGCAGTACATTTGGTGTTCCGGCCGCCGGGACGATGCCCGGCGGAATGGGTTTCAGGGAAGAATGATCGTACCGATGACGCGGAGCTTCCCGCCCTCGAGGTACATGGCGACGGCCGCGTCCCCGGGCTTGTGGATAATCTGTCCGTCGAACTCCATGGTGACGTCGGAGTCCCTGTCCCCTGCGGCGGATATGTGGGCCGGGACCATCTGCATCCAGTGGCCGACGTGGATCATCATGCCCTCCTTGAGGGGGTTCCTCCAGAACCCGTTGTACGCGACCTTGCCGGTGAATCCGGGGGACATCTTGATGGACGGGTCGGTGGAGCAGACGAATCCGCGGTCGAGCTCGTCGCTGTCGATGCCCTTGAGGGCGAGTCCGACGTGGTCTCCCTTGACCCCGTCCTGAGCGTCGATGTCGTGCTTCTGGATGGAGCGGAGGACGACCTCCTTCTTCACCGGCCACACGGTCATCTTGTCGTGGATGCGGAACCATCCGTCGGCGACGGATCCCAGGACGACGGTCCCCACCCCTTTGACGTTGAAGTGGGAGTCCACCGGGCAGGATCCGCAGGTGCCGTCCCCGGCGACCCGCTTCTCGGCCTTCGCCATCTCTATGAGGGCGATGCGCATGGCGATGGGGTCCTCCTCCCTGAACTCGTAACCCGCCAGGCAGGTGTCCTTGATGAGGGGCTGAACCTGCTCAGGCTGGATGTAGTTGCGGAGGACGATCCATCCCCTGTCCTTCCTCTGGGAGTCCAGCATGACGATGGTCTCGCCGAGGAAGGAGTCTATCTTGTCCACCACGAGCACCGCGAACTCAGCCATCTGGACGCTGTAGAACAGGGACGAGAGCTTGTCGGGGTATTTGCTGGGCTCGATGAGGGTGACGGAGTCGGTCCCCTCCTTGACCTCGTAGAAGGTCATATCGGAGACCGTCCCCTTCTTTCCGATCTCGGAGGCGAGGCCGGGGGCCCCGACGAACGCGATGTTCAGGTTTCCCACGTTCTCAGATCTCCGATGCCTTGACGAGTTCGAGTCCCGCCTTCTCCAGTGCGGCGATGGCCTTCTCGGGGCTGTCCACCCTCATGAAGAGGCCTTCCAGGGTCTTGCTGGTGAAAGCGTATCCGTACTCGATGTTGATGCCGGCGGTACCGAGGACGTTGGATGCCTCGTAGAGGGAGCCTGGCACATTCTTGATCTTCACGCCGATGATCTCGGTCTTCTTGACGATGATATTCTTGGCCTGGAGCTTGGTAACGGCGGTCTCGGGGTCGTCCACGATGGCCCTGAGGATGCCGAACTCCGTGGACTCTGCGAGGTTGCAGGCCTTCATGTTGATGCTGCACTCCTGGAGGGTCTTGGCTACGTTCGCCAGGGACCCGGGGGAGTTGTTCACGAATATCGAAAGCTGAGTGATTATGTTTGCATTCATTTCAGAACACCCTCGTGTCATTGACTCTCTTGGCCTTTCCGTCGAACCTGGGGAGTTCTCCGGGCGCCTTGAGTTCCACCGTCACTGCGATGTTAAGGTATTTCTTGAGCTGGGCCTCGATGTAGGATCTGAGGTTCTGCATGTCCTCCAGCTTGTCGCTGAAGGCCTCGGGGCGGATCTCGACCTGGATGACCATCCTGTCGAGGTCCCCTTCCCTGGAGACGTTGATCATGTACTGGTCCCCGACCTGGGGAATCCTCATGAGCGTGTACTCAATCTGCGAGGGGAACACGTTGATCCCGCGGATGATGAGCATGTCGTCCGACCTGCCGGTGATCCTGGAGAGACGGGGGGTGGTCCTGCCGCATTCGCAGGTCTCCTCGTTGAGGGAGGTGATGTCCCTCATCTTGTAACGGATCATGGGCATGGCCTCCTTCTTCAGCATGGTGCAGACCAGCTCTCCCTTGTTGCCGGGCTCCAGGGACTCCCCGGTTTCGGGGTCCAGGATCTCGCAGTACATGATGTCCGGGGAGATATGGGGTCCGTGCTGATGCTCGCACTCGCAGAACATGGGTCCGGCCTGCTCGGAGGTCCCGTAGATGTCGATGCATTTGGCACCGGTCGCCTCCTCGAACTTGCCCCTCATGGTCTCCGACCAGGGCTCCGCGCCGAGGATGCACCTCCTGAGGCTCATGTCCCTCTTCCAGTCGATACCCATCTGCCTCGCTGTGGTGATCAGGTGGGTCAGGTAGGAGGGGGTGCAGGCGATGGCGGTGCACTGGAGGTCCTGCATCATCTCCAGCTGCCTCTGGGTGTTCCCGGTGCTGGCGGGGAGGACGGTGGCCCCGATCCTCTCCGCGCCGTAGTGGAGACCCAGGCCTCCGGTGAACAGTCCGTACCCGTAAGCAATCTGGATGGTGTCGTCCGCGGTGAGTCCTGCGGCGGTGAGGGAGCGGGCGAGGGCCTCGGTCCAGTAGCCGAGGTCGTTGCGGGTGTAGGCCACGCAGGTGGGCTTCCCGGAGGTACCGGAGGACATGTGGTATCTGACGATCTCGCTCTTCTCGACGGTGAACATCTTGTCGGGGTAGTTGTCGCGGAGGTCCTGCTTGACCATGAACGGGAGCTTGGTTATGTCCGCTAGGCTCTCGATGTCCATAGGGGTCACGCCGGCGGCCCTCATGCGGTCGTGGTAGAACCTGTTGAAGCTGTAGAGGTTGTTGACGAGGGTCTTGAGCTCCTTGTACTGGAGCTTCCTCATCTCGTCCTGAGGCATGGTTTCGATGCGAGGGTTCCACATCATGGGGTACACACTCTTGTTTGCGTCGCAAACGTTTTCTTATTATTAAGACATCGCGCGCACGATGGACCCTTACCTCGAAGCCTGGGACTCTCTGTACGCGGGGCAGCCGCGTTCCTGGAGGGGGACCTCCTCCGTGTCGTGGATGGGTATACCGCCCGGTTCCAGGGTGCTCGATGCGGGCTGCGGCAACGGGAAGACCTCCGCCTCGCTGATACAGGACGGGTGCAGGGTCACCGGGTTCGATTTCTCCCCCCGTGCCGTCGCGGCCTGCAGGGAGCTCTTCGGCGACAGGGGGGAGTTCGTGACCGCGGACGTGAGGGATCTCCCCTTCGGCGATTCCTCCTTCGACTGCGTCGTCGCGGTACACATCCTGGAACATGTGCCAGCAGAGGATATTCCCAAAGCGGTGTCCGAACTCCTGAGGGTCCTGGTCCCCGGAGGGAGGATATACCTCCAGGCGTTCGCGGTGGGGGATTTCCGTTCCAAGGGGAGGAAGGAGGACGTCCGCAACGGAATCCTCTACCGCTACTTCTCGGAGGCGGACGTCATGGGGATGTTCTCCTCGGCGAGGATCGTGTCCGTTCACAGGAAGGAGGAGACCACTCGCTTCGGGGAGGTACGCCGCAGGCTCCAGTGCGTAATGGAGAAGCCCGCGTGAATCCCTTATATACGATACCACAATCCTCCGCTCATGGCAATCTCCACCTTCGACATCTACGACGAGCAGAAGCCCAAGAAGCCTCTAATCAACCCCCTTATCTCGTCGTTCCTCGCATTAGCCACCGGGATCATCGGAATGGTCTGCTTCCTTATCGGAGTCTACGCCGGCGCCCTGGTGTTCGGAGCCTGCGGCCTGTTCTTCGGAGGCAACTCCTTCGGACACGGCGTCAAGGTCATGCACGAGAGCGACGACTACAAGCCCGCCGTCATCTCCGGTGTCGGACTCCTCCTGTCCGTCATCGCCTTCATGTTCGGATTCGTCGGTGTTATCTGATGGCGCTCTACCGCGGTAAGTACGACCTGCAGGGTCTGGCCGAGATCTCCCCCGAGATGGAGAAGGACCTCGACCTCGCCTACGAGATATGCATGTCCTACCGCGGGGAGTTCCCGTGCGAGATGTGCGGGAAGTGCTGTCACCAGCCGAACATCATCATCCGTCCCGACGAGGTGGAGAGGGTCTGTGCCGCAGCGGGGACGGACCTCTACACCTTCATGACGCAGTACGTCTACCAGACCGGCGACGGGAGGATCCTTTTCAACAAGAGGGCGGGGGAACCGTGCAGGTTCCTCGGAAAGGACAACAGGTGCACCATATGGAAGGACAGGCCGCAGATCTGCGACGACTTCCCGTACCTGGTGTCCATGTTCATGTCCAGGGTGTATCTGGCACTTACCAACGAGAAGGCGGACATCCTCAGGCTCATCGACTACATGGACGACTCGTGGCCCTGCACCAAGGACATCAAAAGGACCATCGCAGCCAAGGTCGAAGAGGGAAGGAGGAAGCGTCCGTCCTGATCAGAGGTACACCTCGAGCACGACGTTCACCACGCCGCCGAATCCGGCCGAATACTGCGAACGGAAGCTCAGATCGCCCGGACCCTTATCGGTCCCGGTCGTCTCTTCCACCTCCCGGAACGACATCTTCAGGAAGTACGCCCCCTTCCAGGGGTAGACCGTGTCCAGTATCCCCTTCAGGTAGGCAGAAGCCGCCCCGTCACCGGTGCGGATGGAGGCCGCCGCGAGCATGGGGAACGGATGCATGACCGGGTCGTCGAGATTCATGCCGATATCGCATGCGCGGACCCTGGACTGGAACACGGAAGAGCACACCTCGGAAGGGGGCACTACGTCATCGGCGCTGCCGGATTCGTCGGCCAGGGCGTTTCCGAGGAGGGCGGCGGCGAGACCTATCAGGACGATGAACGCCACGGCATCAACGACTCCCGTGATCCCCCTGCGGTTCATCTGCTCATCACCGCCTCGAACAGCGTCGGGATTATCCGCCCATCCTCTGCGGGGATCTGCGACATATGGGAGAGTACTATCCTCTCGGCCCCGGTCTCTCCGTACGACCATTCGGAAGGCTCCGCACCATCCGCCAGGGGGGTGCATCTCACGGTGATCCCGCAGAGCTTCTCCCTGCTGGCGATCGCCGGGAGACGTTCCCCTATGTCCGAGACAACACGGCCGCCGTGTATCTCGGAGCGGTCCGTAATGCTCCAGTCGAATCCCGGGGGATCCCCATTCTCTTCCGCGAGGACATCCGCCGCAAGGGCCGCCAGGAATACCGAGAGCACCAGGCACACCGCCATCGCGGACACCATGGCCTCCAGGAAACCTATGTCGCCTCTCCTGTTCCCGATCATCGGTAGTGTTTCGGTTTCGGGATTTATAAAATGGTGAGAGTACAGTTAGTCTTCACTCGGTCCCGCGGAGGTAGGCCCCGTAGTTGATGCCGCCGCACATCTCCCCGAGCTCGGTCTTGGCGCCGACGTTGTCCTGCGCGAAGGCCCTCGCCACGATCCTCGCGATCTTCTCCGGCCTCTTCCTCAGGTCGATCCCCGCGCTCTCGATGCCGAACTTCCCGAGCTGCTGCAGGTACGGCAGGAGCATGAGGTCGGAGGAGTTCAGGATGTGGGAGAGTCCCCTCTGGTCCCGGTAGACCGGGAACCTGAACCTCTTCTCGTCGATCAGCATGCCGTTGTGCATGCCGGGGTCGCGGGTGCACATGAGCTCGGTCCTGCCGAACACCATGACCTCCAGTCTCCCGGGGTAGTGCCTCGCGATCTCCTGGATCTCCTCGGCGGAGAGCTCGACGGACAGGGTGGCCTGGTAGAACGGGTAGTCCACCCTGGAGTTGAACATGTTCATCAGGTAGGAGGCGTAGACCCTGGTCTTCCCGTCGGGGATGAACTGCCCCGGGGTGTGGATCATGACGGGGTATCCCTCGTCCGCGATGCTGTCGGCGGGGTCGAACCTGGGGGCGATTGTGACGCACTCGATCCCCTTGGAATCGCAGAGCTCCCTTGCCTCGGCGAGGGAGTCGTTCATCTCGTAGTACACCCTGTCGGCGAAGGGGGAGACCGCCTCGAGGTTCCTCACGGAGTTGACGTAGAACGACATCTCCGGGAGCTTTATGCTCTTCCTGTCGGAGGTCCTGAGGGGTATGCGGACCTTCTTCCTCGCGGTGGTCCCGCTGAACCTCGGGGGTTCGCCCACGAGGTTCTTGATCTCGTCGATGCGGGGGTCGTAGGTCCTGTAGATGTCGTAGGTGCCGTCGGGAACCGCAAAGGGACTGGCACATTTGCCGACGGAGGAGATCTTGAACCCTCCGATCTTCTCGTCCCCGCTATAGAGCGTGATGCCGTCCTTGATGTTGACGGGTTCGTCGAGGTCCCCGGTGTCGAACTTCCTGTCGCGGAACTTCGCCCTCCCGAGGTAGAACCCGCGGTTGTCGGCGTACTTCATCTGGACGGGGGACTTCACACCTCCCAGGTATCCGTCTGAGAATCCGCGGTTGAAGACGGTCCTCAAGAGCTCGGTCTCCTCGGCATACTCCTCGGGGGGCAGCCCCCTGTTGGCGGAGGCGTAGACCCTGGTGGCGAGGTATGCGTACGCCTGGGACCTCATCCTCCCTTCGATCTTGGCGGAGGTGACGCCTGCCTTCTCCAGCCTTTTGAGATAGTCTATGCCGTAGAGGTCGGCGTTGGACAGCCTGTAGGAGGTCTCGTCGTCGAAGGTGTACTTCTTCCTGCAGGGCTGGGCGCACGCCCCCCTGTTGCCGGACCTCCCTCCCACGAGGGAAGAGAACAGGCAGCCCCCGGAGAGGCAGTAGCACAGTGCGCCCTGCACGAAGACCTCGGTCTCCACGGGGGAGTCCCTGGCTAGGGATTCGATCTCCTCCATGGTGAGCTCCCTGTTGAGGACGGCCCTGGAGATCCCGTTCTCGGAGCACCATTCCAGGCCCCTGGCGGAGTGTATCCCCATCTGGGTGGAGGCGTGTTTGGCGATGTCGACGGAGTGGAGGGACTTCAGGAGCCCTATGTCCTGTACGAGGACGGCATCCGCGCCGATGTCCTTCAGGAACCTGACGAAGGACACCGCGTCCTCCATCTCGGAGTCCTTGATGAGGGTGTTCACGGTCACGTAGACCTTCACGCCGTTGTCGTGGCAGTATCCTACGGCCCCTTCGAGCTGCTGGTCGGAGAAGTTCCCGGCGAAAGCTCTCGCTCCGAACGACTTACCTGCGAGGTAGACGGCATCGCATCCCCCTTTCACGGAGGCCACGAGGCTGTCCGGCGAACCGGCGGGCGAGAGTATTTCCATGATGTTGTCCACAGCGAACCCTTATAAAAGGGTGTCCCAGGGGAGGGAAAGACGGGAAGGATGATCGACAGCATCTGCAGGATGCAGTAATGAATACATCACGGCATAGCGGAGAACGATGATGATCCTGATACTCGGAGCGATAGCCCTGCTGCTGGGATATCTCTTCTACAGCAAGCTCATCGAGAGGACCATCAGGCCTTTCCGCGAGCCCACTCCCGCGGTCAGCAGGGACGACGGCAGGGACTACACGCCCATGCCTAGGTGGAAGAACCACCTGATTCAGCTGCTGAACATCGCGGGGACGGGGCCGATCTTCGGCGCCCTCATGGGGGCCAAGTGGGGGTCCATAGTGTTCCTGTGGATCGTCTTCGGTACGATCCTGGGAGGCGCGGTCCACGATTACATGTCGGGGATGATGTCCGTCCGCAACGACGGCAGTTCCTTCACCGCCATCGCCCACAAGTATCTGGGGAAGTGGGCGAGGTATCCCCTGCTGGTCCTCCTGGTGTTCCTGCTCATCATGTGGTCCGCCACGTTCGCAAGGTGTGCGGCGGACCTCCTGGTGGACATTACCGGCCTGCCGCTCATGTTCTGGATGGCCCTCATCCTCGCATACTTCATCGCATCGGCGCTAATCCCCATCAACAAGCTCATCGGAAGGATCTATCCGGTGTTCGGTGTCCTCCTCATAGTCATGGCCGTCGTCGTCATAGCGGGCCTGGTCATAGGGGGCTACGGTTTCCCCTCCATGACCCTCGAGAACCTCCATCCCAACGGGGACACCTACTTCCCCGACATGCTCATCACCGTCGCCTGCGGAGCGATATCAGGATTCCACGCTACGCAGTCCCCGATGATCGCAAGGTGCCTCAAGGACGAAAGGGACGGGCGCAGGGTATTCTACGGCGCGATGGTCATCGAGTCCGTCATCGCCCTGGTTTGGGCTACCGCCGGCCTCGCATTCTATTCCGGCACCGCGGGATTGGCAACGGAACTGTCCCGGATTGGTGCGTCCGGCGTGGTTTACGACATCTCCACCGGCGTGGCAGGGAGCATCGGAGGGGTCCTCGCGGTGCTGGGGGTCATCGTCTGTCCCATCACATCGGGGGATACCGCTCTCAGGTCGGCGAGGCTTATGGTACAGGACGACAGAGAGGTGGATCCCTCCGACACGAAGTTCACCCTGATGATCACCCTCGCCATCGCGGCAATCATCGTCCTGCTGTGCTTCATCGACTTCACCGTCCTGTGGAACTACACCTCGTGGCTGAACCAGACTCTGGCCGCCATTGTGCTCTGGACGGCGACGGTGTTCCTGCTCAGGACGGTGTCCAACAGGGCATATTCCCTTGTGACCGCCCTCCCCGCGATGTTCATGACCATGGTGGTCTCGTCATTCATCATGCATTCCGGTCAGGGGTTCGGCCTTGACTACAACACCGCAATCATAATCGGGGCGGTCGTCACGGCCGTCTCCGTTGTGGCGTATGCGAGAACCGTTCTCGGGACGTCCCGTCCCACGGTCCCATCCTCGGAAAACTAACTGTAGTGTCACCATTTTAAGACCCCTCCCGTGCGTCGAATACTCATGAAGCTCAGATTCAAGTCCCGCGGGGAAAACAGGCCGGGCTCTGCCTCCATGGATCCGTCGGGCATACTGAATGTAGACTGCAGGGGATGTCAGCAGGTCCCGGACGCGGGGTCCCCGGTGTGCATCAGGTGCATCACGTCCGCGATTGCTTCCGAGGGCAACTCCGACAGGATCCGCCTCACGGCCGGGAAGGACACGGAGATATCCGGGGATGCGGCGGACATCCTCTGCGATCTGGCGACCATGGACCGCTCCCCCGTCCCGGTCTCGGGGGACAGGAGATGCCGTCAGTGCCAGAGGTCCCCATGGGCGGTCATGGACGCCGCATGGGCGGACTTCCCCGAACCCAACTTCGCATACGCCAAGGGGAGGCTGCACTCCGAGAGCGGGGATATGGCGGAATGCGCATCCTGCATGCAGAGGACGGGGTCTGCGATATCGGTCTCCGAGGAATCCTTCGCCAGGGTGAAGAAGAAGGCATCCTCCATGACGGCAGGAGGTGTCCGATGATATCGTTCCGGAGGCTGAAGGAGCAGGCCCTCAGCTGGGCCCCCAACAGGATAGAGGGGCTGGAGGAGGGGCAGTTCGTGGCCGGGACCAACAACGTCCCGGATTCCCCGGCCATGATCTCCAAGAGCACGTTCATGGAGGACTTCAGGAGGATCGTGTCGGGTAACGTGAGGACAAAGCCCTCGTATGCGGACTGCTGGCTCGTGGGGAGCATCGGCGAGCTGGAGAAGATCGCCGAATACGACACGCCCAGCGGACACGTGGTGATAGGCACCGCGGAGGACGGGGAGGTGGAGTACAACCTCACGCCTGCCGAGTATGTGGCATCGGATGCCGTCAACGGAATCATAATCGAGGCGATAGACGCCGTGAGGAAAGAGTTCCGCAAGAACGGGGGGAGAGCGGACAGGTATGCGGTGGATTCGGTGTCGAAGGAGGTCATCGGAGCCCATGCGGACAACATCCTCATCGCCTGCAACGGCAACGCCCCGGCCATGGAACAACAGATGTGCCAGATGGCCGATATAGTGTACCGTTACACCGTCGGTCTGGGGGTGTTCGACATCCTACTCGCAGACCCCAAGCTGGAAGACATCTACGTGGACGCCCCCTGCGACAAGAACAGGATCCACGTCACGATGTCCGGTGTGGACGGCACCAATTCGCATCTGAGGTGCCGCACCAATCTCGTGGTGGACAGAAGGGAGGTCATGAACCTGATCAACGTCCTGAAGAGGGACAGCGGACTCCCCTACTGCGAATCCAGCCCCGTTCTCGAAACGGACATGAGGCAGTACGATGCGAGGGCCACCGTCGTGGGGTTCCCTATGTCCCCTCTCGGGGACGCCGTCGCAATCAGGAAGCATTCCGCCAACCCGTGGACGATGACCAGGCTCATCGCCAACGGCACGATCTCCCATCTGGATGCCGGACTGATCTCGTATCTGGTGCAGAACCGCGCCACCTTCCTGGTGTGCGGGGCTCGCGGTGCGGGGAAGTCCTCGCTCCTCTCCGCGATGATGTTCGAGTTCCCGGTCTCGCAGAGGATCCTGACGATAGAGGATACGCTGGAGTTGCCGGGCGAGAGGCTCAGGTGCATGGGGTACAAGGTCCAGTCGCTTCTCGTCGACGACAGGATGGACGGGGATTCCCTGTCCCGTTCCAACGAGGCGCTGAGGGTCTCCCTCAGGCTCGGGGAGAGCGCCATCATCCTGGGGGAGGTCAGGGGAGAGGAGGCCAGAACCCTCTACCAGAGCATGAGGACGGGACGCGCGGGGAGCTCCATCATGGGGACCATCCACGGGGATTCCGCCAAGACCGTCTTCGAGAGGGTGGTCCACGACATGGGGATCTCCCCCGAGGCGTTCATGGCCACCGATGTCCTGGTCACCGTGGGCACGTTCAGCGACAGGAAGACGGGTGCCCAGACCAGGAGGGTCAGCGAGGTGGTCGCCACCACCGACCGCGCGGGGCAGTTCGTGGACATCTCCCACAACCGGCTGGATTTCACCGTCCCGGTGATGAGGAGGGCGATGCTGTCCTCGTCCATGAACGAGGACGAGGTGAGGGAGGAGATACGTGCGAGGAGCATCCTGAGGGAGTTCCTGGCACATGTCGGGAGCGTTCATGACGGAAGGTTCCTCGGACCCGAATGGGTCGCTGCGGCGAACGAGCATTACGCACGCAACCGCGGAAGGTCCGCCGATGACATCCTGAACTCGTTCAAGAACAGGTTCAGGGACGAGACCGGTCTGGATCCGGAGGCGTGACATGTTCTCCGTACGGAAATCCGCAGCCCCCAATCCCTCGGCGTATCTTAACGAGGGGCCGGAGACCGTGGGGATGATGACCGCCGTCCTGGGGAACGGCGGTTCCCTGGATGCCGCCATCAGGGAGGTGGCATCGGACGGGCCTCCCCTCAGCAGGAGGATGTTCCGTTCGGTCACCGACGACGCGGACACCCGCGTGGAATCCGATATGAGGACATCTCTGAGGGAGAGGCTCTCCGCCCTGCCCGAGGGCTCCTCGTCGTACGGGATGGCCATGCACATGGTGATCTCCGCCTCGGACACCAGGGACACGGGCGAGAGGGAGAGGATGCTGAAGGATGCTTCAGACATCGCCCTCCAGGGGCTCAGGGAGGCGGGGAAGTCCTACAGTTCGTCCCTCAACGTGCCCTGCATGACCGTGTTCGGGGTGGGCATCATGATCCCGATGGTCCTGATGTCTGTGCTCCCGATGCTGGGGATGAGCGGGCTGTTCGGTTCCGGGAACATCGATCCGGACACCCTGACGGCGGTCACCGTGGTGATCATCCCGATGTTCGTGATGTGCGTGATATCCGGGATACGCGGTAGGAACCCGTTCCTGCGCAGGAACGGGCTGCACATGGATATGCTTCCCCTCGTACCTCTGGTCTCGTCCATACCCGTCTTCATGGTCGCCTCGAGGTTCTGCGGTTCCGCTGTGACCGCGGTTTGCGTGTCTGCCATTGTTACGGGGGCCTGCATGCTCGTGTCCGTGGTCCCGGAGCACGTGAGGGAGGACAGGAGAAGGAGGCAGGATGCGATGCTCCAGGACGCGGTGTTCGACATGGGCAACCGCCTGATGTCCGGTATGGATTTCGCCGATGCGTTCCTGGTATCCGTATCCTCCAGGAATATCTGCAGAGGGATCGCCGATGCGTTCAGGAACGAATGCTCGGTTTGCCGCGGGGACATGGAGACCGCGATATCCAACGCGGTATCCCCGGTGTCGTCCTCCACGGCGGAGATATTCTGCAGGATCTACCGCGTATCCCTGAAGGACATCAGGAACGCGGGTAAGCTGGCACTTTCCCTGGGACGCCAACTGAAGGACCAGGAGTCCGTGAGGAAGGTTATACGCTCCGACCTCAGGAGCATGACGGACACCATGTTCGGGACTGCCGCGGTGTTCGCCCCGCTCGTTCTCGGCATGAGCGTATCCATGCTCGGCCCCCTGTCACGCGTCACGGAGGGATTCGACACATCTGGCACATCTCTGATCCTTTCAGTCTACCTGGTGGAATTGTGCGCATTGATCGCGGTCCTGGTGTCCGTACTGGAGGGGAAGGAATCCGTCCGCGATGTGGCCGGCAGGTTCGCATTCATGCTCCCGATATCCATGGCGGTGTTTCTGGTCACTACGGGGGTGCAGTTATGAAACTCTGTCACGGAGTCCATCGAATCCCGCTCGCAGACGGTCCCGATCTGGACGTTTGTCTTGGGAAAAGTGTGGGCGGGTCTCCCCGCCCACGGGTTAATGTTTTCAGTCGCACTTGGTCCATCCGCATGCGCGGCAGAGGTTGCATCCGCCCTGGAAGGTCAGCTCCTCACCGCACTTCGGGCAGGGGTTGAGGACGGTCTTCTTCTCCTCGGGGGCGGCAGCGGGGGCGATGAGGGAGGACTCCTTGATCTGCCTCTGCATCTCCTCGTACATGTCCTTGACGGCCCATCCGACGGCCATCGGGCAGCACGATCCCTTGCTGGTGTCCTTCTTGGTGAAGGTCCTGACAGCGTAGGAGGGGCAGGATCCGCAGGACTTCAGCTGGTCGATGATGTCATCGATCTCGCATCCGCTCCTGGCGGCGAGGGAGATCATCCTGGACAGGCTGATCATGAAGTTGTTGCATCCTCCGGTGGATCCCTTGTTGAGGTAGACCTCCAGGAGATCCCCGGTGACCGGGTCGAAGAACGCGGTGCAGTGCAGGCTTCCGCATCCGGTCATGAGCTTCCTCTTCTTCCCGATGACGTTGTCGGAGACGGTCCTGACCTTTCCGCGGACGGTGGTGGTGGCTGCGGCGATCGCCTCCTCCTTCTGCTTCTCGGCCTGCTCCTTGTCCTTCTTCTTCTTGTCCTCGGAGGTGAGGATGGAGAGACGCTTGCATCCCTCGCGGAAGACGGTGACCCCCTTGCATCCGATCTGCCATGCGTATATGTACAGGTCGTAGACGTTCTCCTCGGGGAAGTCCTCGGGGAGGTTGACGGTGGAGCTGATGGATGCGTCGATGTGCATCTGCCAGGTTCCCTGGAGGTTCAGCCTCTGCTTGTAGTCAAGGTTCTGGGCGGTGACGAAGAACGGCGGGAGCTCCGAATCGTCCTTCAGGCCGTGGGCGTCCATGTAGTCCTTGACGACCGGCGGGTAGACCTTGTAGAACTCGTCGTGGTCGGAGAGGGAGGTGGTCCTCCTCTCGAAGTGGGTTGCGAAGATGGGCTCGATCCCTCCGGAGATGCCCAGCATGGTGGACAGGGTTCCGGTGGGGGCGATGGTGAGGATCTGGGAGTTCCTGAGCCCGTACTGCTTGACCAGCTCGACCGCCTCCTCGGAGGCGTTCTCCTGGAAGTAGGGGGACGCAAGGATCTGGTCGATGTTGCACCTGGGGAACCTGCCCCTCTCCTTCGCGAGATTGGCGGAGGCGATGAGGGCGGCGTCGGCCATGATCCTTCCGAGCTTGTGGCAGAAGTCCATGGCCTCTTTGGTTCCGTAGGTCATCTCGAGCTTGATGAGCATGTCGGCGAGACCCATGATGCCGAGTCCGATCTGCCTCCATCCCGCGACGGAGTCCTTCTGCTCCTGCAGCGGGTGCAGGGGAAGTCCCTCCTCGAGGACGTCGTTGAGGGCGCGGACGCAGATGGCGACACCCTCCCTGAACTCCTCCTCGTCGAACTTCCCGTCCTTGACGAACTCGGAGAGGTTCATGGAACCGAGCAGGCAGCTTCCTCCGGCGGGGAGGGGCTCCTCGGCGCAGGGGTTGGTGCCGGCATACTCGTAGTCGGGGAACTCGGACAGCAGGTTCCACTTGCTGATCCTGTCCCAGTAGAGACATCCGGGCTCTCCGTAATCCCAGTTGGCGTAGCACAGTTTCTTGAAGAATCCGTAGGCATCGAGGTTCTTGACGGTGGTGTCGTTGGTCTCCGGGCGGACGAAGGTCTGCACGAAGGTCTCCTTGTCGCGGACGCACTCCATGAACTTGTCGGTGACGCGGATCGACATGTTGGCCTTGGTGACCCTGTCGAGGTCGGTCTTCACGGCCATGAACTCCTCGAGGTCGGGGTGCTCGCAGGACATGGTGAGCATGAGCGCTCCCCTCCTTCCGTGCTGTCCGATGAGGCCGGTGACCATGGAGAAGAGGTCGGTGAACGAGACGGCTCCCGAGGTCGCCGATGCGGTGTTGTTGATTTTCGCACCGCGGGGTGCGAGCTTGGAGAGGTCTATTCCGACCCCTCCCCCGTAGGAGAAGGTCCTGGCGGCCTTGCTCGCGCACTGGAAGATCGATTCTATGGAGTCCTCGGGGGGCTCGATGACGTAGCAGTTCGAGAAGGTGACCTTCAGGCCGGTCTTCTGGAGTCCCCTGTTCGCGAGTATCCTTCCTCCGAAGAGGAATTTCTTCTCGACGATCATCCTCCTGATGTCCTTGTCTCCCTCGGAGATCCTGTCGAGCCACTGCTCGAAGGTCTCCCCGTTGTGACAGTACTTCTTGTTCCAAATGTCTATTCCAAGCTGATTACCCGCGCCCAACCAATCTTCGATTTCCATGTGCAACCCTTGATGGGGGAAGCGATAGACTTGGTGGTTAAAACCCTTATTGCAAATGGGGAAAACATCAATCCAACGTCCTTTTTAAAGCGTCCGTTCTGCGTTTTACAATCGCATAGCAAGGACAAAAAATCGGGCCCCCTGTGCCTCACGCGTGCCGGCCGGAAGGGTCCGGAAGGTGTCCGCCGTCGTTCGGGTCGCGGCGTTTCCGTTGTCTAGCCGGATTCTATGGCGGTTCCCGGCGGAAGCGTACTTGTATCGCAAGAAAATAATGTCCCGCGATGTAAATTTTATATGCAACTACTAACTTTCCTTATTCAGTTTGTCGGGCATGCGGTCCGGCTTCTTCTCGGTCACAATTGCTGAACGAAGGTAAGTAGAATGAGCGGTAACAATTCTGTATCTGACAACGCGGTGAAAACCGGTACCACCACCATCGGAATGAAGATCAAGGACGGAGTCGTGCTCGCGACCGACCAGAGGGCCACCATGGGCAACCTCATCGCCAACAGCCACGTTCAGAAGGTCTACCCCATCGCCGATAACCTCGGGATGACCATCTCCGGTCTCGTCGGGGACGCCCAGCTCATGGTCAGGTACATGCAGTCCCAGGTCTCCATCTACGAGATGCAGAAGGGGGCCCAGATGTCCGTCGCCACCGCGGCGACCCTGCTGGGATCCGTCATCCGCCAGGGGTTCTACCTCGGCCCCATCCTCGCGGGATACGACCGCACCGGGGGCCATGTCTTCAGCGTCGACGGAGCGGGAGGCGTCATCGAGGACGACTACACCTCCTCGGGATCCGGATCCGTCACCGCATACGGGGCCCTCGAGTCCCTATACAAGCCCAACATGACCAAGGAGCAGGCCATAGATGTCGCCATCGCTGGACTCAACGCCGCAAGGCGCCGCGACAACTACACCGGCGACGGAATGCTCATCCTCATCATCGGCCCCAACGGTTACGAGTGGGTCGACCAGGAAAAGATCAAGAAGCGCTGCGAGGAGATCGGTTTCAGGTACCCCAACTAATCCCCTCCCGTCAAACCCCTTCCCAACCGCTTTTTTCCAAGAGAAGCCGATTGAAATGAATCCAGACAGACTATTCGACAGCCTGAGGGAACAGGTCTCGGGGATGATCCCCAAGGACATGAAGGTGAGTTCCATCGAGTTCGAGGGGTCGCTCATCGTCGTGTACCTGAAGAACTACGACGAGTTCTCCTCCAACACCGCGCTCCCCCGCCAGATCGCACAGACAGTCAGGAGGAGGGTGGAGTTCCGTCCCGACCCCCAGGACCTTGCGGACACCGACGAGGTCGAGAAGAAGATCCGCTCCCTCATCCCCAAGAAGGCGGAGATCACCGACATCAACTTCCTGGAGGACACCGGCACCGCCGTCGTCGAGGCCATCTACCCCGACGAGGTCAAGGGCGCGGGGGACAAGCTCCTCATGGACCTCCGCAAGACCACCGGCTGGAACGTCAACGTAATCCGCGCCCCCCCGATCCCGTCCAAGACCATATCGGACATCCGCGGCTATATCAGGTACTCCCACGACGAGAGGCAGAAGATCCTCAAGAAGGTCGCGAGGAACCTGGTCAGGAACACGCTCGACGGGGAGCAGTGGGTGCGCGTCACCGCGCTCGGGGGATTCAGGCAGGTCGGAAGGTCGGCTTCCCTTCTCACCACCAAGAACTCCAAGATCCTCATCGACTGCGGTCTCGATCCCGGTTCAGATGCCACCCCGTACTTCAACATACCCGAGGCTAACCCCCTCAGCGACATCGACGCGGTCGTCATCACCCACGCCCACCTGGACCACTGCGGTACGCTTCCCGCCCTGTTCAAGTACGGGTACGACGGACCCGTGTACTGCACTGCGCCCACCAGGGACCTCATGGCGCTCCTCCAGCTCGACAACATCAAGCTCGCATGGGGGGAGGCCAAGAAGGCGCTCTACGACGCCAAGGACGTGAGGAACGAGATCCTCCACACCATACCCCTCAAGTACGGCGAGACCACCGACATCGCACCGGATGTCCGCCTCACCCTGCAGAACGCAGGACACATCCTGGGTTCCGCCATCGCCCACTTCCACATCGGCGACGGACTGCACAACGTGGCATTCTCCGGGGACACCAAGTTCGAGAAGACCTGGCTGTTCAACCAGGCCAACAACAAGTTCCCCAGGCTGGAGACCCTGGTGGTGGAGTCCACATACGGGGGCAAGAAGGACTTCCAGCCCTCCAGGAAGGAGGCGTCCGAGCAGCTCGGGGAGTTCATCAAGGAGGCCGCCTCGCACGGAGGGAAGATCCTCATTCCCGTCTTCGCCGTCGGACGTTCCCAGGAGGTCATGCTCGTTATCGAGGAACTCGAGAGGACCGGCGCCATCGACCCCATCCCCGTCTATCTGGACGGTATGATCTGGGAGGCGACGGCCATCCACACCGCCTACCCCGAGTACCTGAACAACAACCTCAGGACCGACATCTTCCAGAACAACCACAACCCCTTCCTCTCGGAGATCTTCCACAAGGTGGAGACCGCCGACATGAGGGAGGAGATCTGCCACTCCCCCGACCCCTGCATCGTGCTCGCCACCAGCGGTATGATGTCCGGAGGACCGGTCATGGAGTACTTCCGCGAGTGGTGCGACGACGACAGGAACTGGCTCCTGTTCGTCGGATACCAGAGCGAGACATCCCTCGGAAGGACCATCCAGAGGGGACGCTCGGAGATCACCCTGCCCATGAGGGGCAAGCAGATCAACCTGCAGATCAGGATGAACCGCGAGACCGTGGACGGGTTCTCCGGACACTCCGACCGCAAGCAGCTCATGCAGTTCATCGAGACCATGTCGCCCAAGCCCTCCAAGATCATCGTCGTCCACGGCGAGGACAGGAAGTGCTCCGACCTGGCATCATCCATCTTCCAGAAATGCAAGATCCAGACGGTGGCTCCGGCCAACCTGGAGACGGTGAGACTGAGATGAGGTTCGTCGTGACGATGACCGGCGCTTCTGGCGCCGCCTACGGTGTCAGGCTCCTGAGGGAGCTCCCCGGGGAGAAGATCCTCGTGATGTCCAGGACCGCCAAGGCGATCCTGCCCGAGGAGACCCACTGCACCGTGGACCAGGTCTACGCCATGGCGGATGCGGTCTACGAGGACGACGACCTGTTCGCCCCCGTCGCATCTGGCACTTTTGATTACGACGCTCTCTTCGTGTGTCCCTGCAGCGAGTCCTCCGCGGCCAAGTTCGCCTGCGGGATCGCCGACACCCTCATCTCCAGGGCGGTAGCGTGTGCCATCAAGGAGGGGAGGAAGACCGTGTTGGTGACCAGGGAATCCCCCAAGTCCGCCATCATGCTGGAGAACGAGCTCAAGCTCGCGAGGAACGGCTGCGTCATGATGGATGCGAACCCGGGTTTCTACCCCAAACCCCAGACGGTCGACGACATCGTGGGATTCATCGTCGGGAGATGCCTTATGCAGGCAGGCATAGACCAGAAGCTGTTCCGTTCCTGGAACGGCAGGGAAGGACGACCCCCCGCCCAATGAACGCTGGAGAAAACGAAAGGTTCGTGCCCCCTTGCGGGGGCATCTGAAGTTTCAGTAGATCCCGGGCCCGGAGTCGTCCTGTTTCTCTTCGGACTTCTCGTCGGACCTGACCTCGCCGCCGGTCCCCTCGACGTCGTCGATGGAGTAGCTGGCGCCGACCTGCACCTGTTCCCCTTTGTGTATGTACATGGGGATGGCGAGGATGAACATCGCCACGTAGGTGATGACGATCAGTGCGATGATGATCAGGACCACGAAGACCGCGGCCATGACTATGTCCTCGAGGATCTCGGGGTACATGTAGAGCACGACCGCGGCGCCGATGATGACGAGTGCCAGGAGTACCAGCACCCACGCTCCCTTGCCCACAGGGCGTTTCTCTACGGTAGCCATTTCCAAGCCTCAGCTGTTGTCGGTAGGCAGGTAGGGGATGAGCGACTTCGCCAGGTCTCCGAGGGTCATGGACTGGAGGATGATCCTTCCGGGTCCGGTGAGGGTGGTGACGAACAGTCCCTCTCCTCCGAACAGGGCGGTCTTGATTCCTCCCGCGGCGGCGATGTCGTACTTGACGGACTCCTGCCATGCGACGGCGTTTCCGGAGGAGACCTTGTAGATCTCTCCGGGCTTCAGGTCGACGATGACGAAGTCTCCGCAGGCACCGATGAAAGCGGTTCCGCTTCCGGACAGCTTCTCGAGGACGAGTCCCTCTCCTCCGAAGAGGATGGCCCCGAGCTTCTTCTGGAATGCCATGTCGATGGTGACGCCGGCCTCGGATCCGAGGTATCCCTGCTTCTGGACGAGCCAGTTGCCCTCGTTCATGTCGAGTGCGACGATCTTTCCGGGGCAGTCACCTCCGAGACCGAGGACTCCGGGTCCTCCCTCGGTGTGGTACTGGAGCTGGAAGAAGGTCTCTCCCGCGAGTTTCCTCTTCAGTCCGGCGAACATTCCGCCGGTGGCCTTGGATTCCATCCTCATGTTGCCGGTCATGTACCTCATCGAACCTCCGGAGGAGAAGAAGGTCTCCCCGGGCTGGAGCTCGACGTTCACAAACTGCAGATTGTCTCCGGTAATGGTGTATTTCATGGTAATCGAATCTCTCTGGTTGTATTTTAGGTGTTTCGCGTATGGATTTATTCCAGGAATATTGCGGGTCTTCCGGGTGCGGCCACCTTGGCCTTGTTCGATGGGTCGTAGCGGTCCTCGTCCTCGGCGGAGAAGACATCGATCCCCAGGCCGAGCTCGCTCTTCAGGAAACCTGCGGAATCCCTGAGGAACGCGGTCTCGTCCAGGTCCACGAGGGCCTTCTTGGAGGCGAGGTCGGAGGTTCTCATGAAGTCTACGGCGACCTTCTTCGCGAAGTCGGTGACGGCCTTGCCGTTCTTCCTGAGGTTCTCGTCCGCCATGCACTTCTTTGTGAGGTCTGGCACTGTCAGTTTGCCCTCCTCCGCCATGGCGATGGCGTCCCTCATGATGTCCTTCTTCCACATCGGGGTGGTGTAGTAGACCGCTCTGGTGATGCCCTCTCCGGCCAGTTTGCGTATCTCGTTGGTGTCGTCGATGACCTCCTGTATGAGGCCCTCGCCGTACTCTGCGGAGGCGTCCGCGACCGCAGGGTCGTACTCGGGGAACTGGGCGGCTGCGACCAGTCCCTCGAAGCCGGCCTCGTGCCAGAGCTCCTCGGCCATGTGGGGGGTGACCGGCATCATGGCGTTGATCCAGATGCGGAGGGCCCTCATGACCGTGGCCCTGTTCTTCCCGCCGCGCCTCTCGTACCACTTCATGTCGTTGACGATGTCGAAGTAGGTGACGGTGCACATCTGCCTGAGGTCGTATCTGTCCATGGCCTCGCGGATCTCCTTCACGTGGGTGTTGAGACGGGAGAGGAGCCAGGCATCGATGGCGGATGCGGGTGCGTCCTCCTCGGAGGCGATCATGTCCTCAACGGAGGTCATGATCTTCTCCAGCCTCTGCCTGTAGTTGAAGACCAGGTCCTCGTCCCACTCCACATCCACGAACATGGATGCCACGTGGGCGTAGTACAGCCTCATCGCGTCCGCGCCGTAGTCCTTCACGGCGCCGGGGATGGGCTGTGCGCCTCCCTTGGACTTGGAGATCTTGTCCTTGTTCTTGCCGGTGACGTACCAGTTGACCAGGATGCCCCTGGGCTGCATGTCGTCGGGCAGGATCGCCCTGTGGTTCAGCAGGAACACCGGGAAGTGGACGGTCATGTGCTCCTTTCCCCCCAGGTTCAGGTCCAGGGGGTACCAGTAGTGGACGTCCTTCCGGATGGTCTCAAGGAGCTCCTCGGAGATGCCGGTGGATGCGGACACGGATTTCAGTTCCCCCTTCTCCAGGATGACGTAGTCGAAGAAGTCCCAGGTCATCTGCTCGGGTTTGATCCTCCCGTCGTTGGCGTACAGGGATATGGTGTAGTAGATGGGGTAGAGGGTGGAGTCGGAGATGGCCTCGATGGTCCACTTCTCGTCCCAGGGGAACTTGGTCCCCAGCCAGTTGCCGAGCCTGACGCAGGCCCTCTCGCGGTACCAGTCCAGGACACCCTTGACGTTGTTGTTCCACTCGGGGGGCAGGAGGGTCATGCCCTCGGTGCTGGCCTTGGCGGACTCGGTGAGGTCGCGGTCGGCGTAGTTGATGAACCACTGGTCGTCGATCCTGCGGATGTGGACCCTCTCCCCGCACCTGCACACGACCTCCATGGTCAGGTCCCTGAAGATCTCGGCCTCGCCGGACTTCAGCATGGCCTGCTGGGTCCTGTCCTTGGCCTCCTCGACGCGGATGCCCGCGAACTCGCCGCAGACCTCCTTCATGACACCCATGTGGTATCCGTCCTTGTAGACCTGCTTCTTCGCCTCCTCCAGCAGCTCCGCCTTCCTGGCGGGGTCGGTGACGGAGGGGATCTTGAGCTTCTCGATGATGGACTGCGCCGGGAACTCGCCGTATCCCTTGATGGAGATGATGGATACGGGTACGACGGCGTCGATGACCTCCTGGGAGATGTTGTAGACGTTCCGGAGGTCGGGGTTCCTCTTGGCGATCTCGAGGGCGTCCCAGTCGGCGGGGGCGTCCGAGGGGCAGGAGGTGACCAGTCCGGTACCCACGTCGGGGTCGACGAACTCCGCGGGGAAGACGGGGATCTGCTTGTGCATCATGGGCAGGGTGCACATCAGGCCGATGAGGTCCTTCCCGGCGATGGATCCGGCGTCGGTGACCCCGTCGAACTGCAGCCTCATCTTCTCGGCGCACTGCTCCGAGATCACCCATCTCTCGCCGTTCTTCTCGACGATCCTGTACTCGAGGTCTGGCCTGGCCCAGAAGCAGACCTGTCCGAAGACGGTCTCGGGTCTGAGGGTTGCGGCCACGAGGAAGAACTTCCTCTCCTCGCACCAGAACTTCAGGAGGGTGTATTCCTGGGTCTCGGCGAGCCCTCCCTTGGAGATGTCTGTCTCGCTGGGATCGACGGCGACGGGGCCGTGGACCGGGCAGAATGGTGCGTAATACGGCTTCTGGATGAGGAGGTTCTTCTCCTTCAGCTTGGAGAACTGCCAGCGGATGAACTGTGCGTAGTCGGGGTAGAGGGTGCAGGTGAACCTCCTCCAGTCGGAGAGGAAACCGAACCTCCTCCAGTAATCGTTCTGGTAGACCCCGTTGAAGAAGTTGACCACGTCCATGGGCTCCTTCAGCCTGTCGATCATATCCTCGGGGCATCCGTTGCGGATGAGGTAGTCGACGGTCTTCTCGTCCTTCCTGGCGATCTTGTTGGCAAGGCTGATGGCCCCGTTCCCGGTCGCGTGGGTCCCCACGGGGAAGAGGACGTTGTATCCGGTCATCCTCTTGTACCTTCCGAGGGCATCGGTGTAGGTGTATCCCCTCAGGTGTCCGACGTGCAGGTACCCGGTGAGTCCCGGGTAGGCGAAGATCAGCATGAACTTCGGCTTGCCGTCGATCCTCTCGGACTCGTTCAGCTTCGCGTCTGCCCACGCTTTCTGCCACTTGCTCTCCATCTCAGCATAGTCGCGGCTCATTCGATCACTTTTACTGATGCGCGCATACGCACGCGACTAATAAATGATACGTTCAATCGGGGAGGATGCGGGGGCATACCGTCCGTATTACGGAGGGTTTCGGGCGTTCAGTAATACCGAAAGGAGCCGTCAGGATTCCGATAACAAACGAGGATTTTTATTATAGAGCATTATATAGAGAGGGTGAAGAAGGCGGGAAAAGCGGGATATCTTCCCTTTCCGAGGAGGAAACGGGGAGTATCGGTTTTTGCTTCTCCCACACCGTGGTAATACACGGTAACACAACCTTTATATATCGAACAAATCTATGGTATTACCGCAAGCAAAAAGCGAAGGGATGGGAACCTCACAGGTTGTTTGCAAAAAAAGAAGGCGAAACGAATGACCGAGGAAATGAAGATCGTGACCCTCAAGATGACCGCGGAGGAAGCGGAAGCTCTGACGCAGTACCTCATGGATCACGACATCGACAACAGATCCGACTTCATTCGTGAGGCCATCCGCACCTATATGGTGGGGGCGAGCGAGACCAATGAGACGGGCGAGGATGGGATTTACGTCCGCCTCAACGGAATCCAGCTCCAGACCATAGAGAACATGCGCAGGGACGGGACGATCTTTGACGCGGAGTCCTACATCAGGAAGCTCGTCGAGAACGACCTGATCCCCCAGGAGGCCGTACAGGACTCCAAGATGCGCGCGTTCAGGGCCGCTCAGCAGGCGGCGCGGAATCAGTGAACAGGCCAGCCAGTCAGAAGGGATGGGAACCCGGTCTAGGGATAGGAGTCGGGTCTCCAGAACACACCAGGTGTCACAACACACACCAAGGGGATGCAGAGAAATGAACGCCATATCGGATATTGCGGTTTCCGGAGATGCACGCATCGCGGTCATCGGGGTCGGAGGAGCAGGATGCAGGATCGTCTCCATGCTCTACGGCAAGATGAGCCGTGTGGGTGTCATAGCCGTCAACACCGACAGGAAGGCCCTCGAGGACACCTCCGCCGATTACAGGATGTACATCTGCAAGGAGGTCACCAAGGGTCTGGGAACCCGCGGAGACGCCCGCCTTGGGAAGAAGTGCGCACAGATCCACGCGGACGAGCTCAGAGAGGTCATCTCCCAGTACGACTACGCATTCATCGTGGCCGGGATGGGCGGAGGGACCGGATCCGGAGCCTCCCCGGTCATCGCCGACATATGTGCCAGCGAGGGACTTCACTACGGAGCTGTCGCCATCATGCCTTTCAGTTTCGAATCCGACCGCGCCACCAGGGCGGCGGAGGGATTCAGGGCCCTGCACGTCGTGTGCAAGGACGTCGTACGCTTCGAGAACGACAGGGCGCTCACCGCAGAAGGGGTCAGCACCCTCGACGATGCCATGAACGCGATCAACGAAGCCATCTGCAAGACCGTCGACGGCGTGGTCTCGGACATCCCGGTGACCATCAGGACCGCGATGGCCAAGCATGCGGAGGAGCGTCGCGCGACCGCGGTCGCCGTGCCCAGGCCTCTTGCCATCTGAAGCTCAAAAACTTGTTTCTTTTCTCCTCGCCGGGGGACTGCAGACCCCCCGGCACCTTTTGGAAAATCAGTATCTGGGTCTTTCCGTGACGGTGAACGATCCGCCGGAAAGGAAACCCGATAGCTGCGAAATCTCCAGGTCGACATCCGGCTTCGGTATTACCCTCAGGTTGTACTTGTTGTTAACGCGGATGTCGCTCGGTATCCCGTATCCGGGGAATATGACGTCCATGGAACTCCCGGGCTCCATGGTGACGGGAAGGTTGCGGTTCACGGCGATCGTCAGCGGACCCTTAACCTTGGGGCTGATCACGATCCTCACGGAGCCGTTGCCCGAGGGAGGATATACGGAGCCCTCGGAACGGACGCTGACGATGGTGCCGTCCGGCCTTAGCTTGGTGCCGCAGGATGTACAGAAACCGAACTCCCTGGAATCGTCCATGGAGATCTTGGTACCGCAGTTCGGACAGTAGAACGACACTTCTCCCATGTCTACGGGATGGGGGTGTTGGTATTACTGATTGTCGGCGGACCTGACGGCATCCAGGAAGCGGCGCATCCTGTCGGCGTCCTTTTTGCCGTCCGTCTCGACGCCGGAGTTCACGTTCACCGCGTACGGCCTGACGCTCACGATCGCGGAGCCCACGTTCTCAGGGGTGAACTCCCCGGTGAGGAAGAACGACCTCCCGAAGTTCTTTAGGAGGGACCAGTCGAAGTATTCCCCGGTGCCCCTGTGCCCCACATCGAGCATCACGGTGTCCGCGATGCTGCTCTCGGCGTCGGAGACGTCCTCCTGGATGGAGATCCTGAACACCCTCATGACGGGATACTCCGTCAGGGTCCTGACCTGGGTGACCAGGGTGTCGTCGGTGCATCCGCTGACCTGCACCATCCTCACTCCCGAACGCTCCACGCAGTCGGCGATGTACGGTTCGTCCGCCCTGTAGAACACCCCTATGGGGACGATGGAGGGGTCAAGCATGTCCACGAGTTTCCTCGCATCCTCCGGCGACACGTAACGTGGGTCTCCGGGGTGGAACACGAACCCCGCATAATCGGGCCTCAGAAGGTTGACTTTCTCGATGTCGGCAGGGTATCTCATTCCGCAGAACTTGACCTTGGTCATGTAAGGATCGGGGACATATCTCCCCCGGGGATATTGGTTCTTGATACGAACATGTTAGAAATCCCGCCCCCGGAGGGGCGGTAATGATCGTTTCAGTTCTTCGGGGCCATCGCCTCGAATCCCATCTCGAAGGCCTTCTCGTTGAGGTCCCTGAACTTCTCGGGGACGGTGTCGAGGAGGATCCTCTTGAGGACGTCCTTCTTCAGCGGGAATCCCTGCATGGCTGCCACGGCACCGATCATCACGGCGTTAGCTGCCACGGCCTTGCCCGCCTTTATGGCGATCTCGGTCGCGGAGATGGTGGCAACGTGGGAGTTCTGGGATGTGATGGACTCCAGAAGGTCCTCGATCTTGGGGTATTCCTCGAATCCCGCGGCGACGTTGCCGGGGTAGACGGGATCCAGGTTCATGAGGATCCGGGTCTCCCTGTTGCCGAGGCCCATGGACCTGACGGCCTCGACGGGCTCGAAGGCCATGATGAGGTCCGCGCCGCCGGAGGCCTCGAGGGGGGAGTAGACCTCGTCCCCGAAGCGGAGGGTAGACAGGACGGAACCGCCCCTCTGGGCCATACCGTGGACCTCGCTCATCATGACGTTGTATCCGGACTCCATGGCGGCGTTGCCGAGGACCATGGACGCGAGGAGGACCCCCTGTCCTCCCACTCCGACGATCTGGACGGAATACTTCACTGTCTCACCTCGATGACCTTCTTGGGGCAGACGTCGGCGCACATCCCACACCCGATGCACTGGGAGGGATCGGTCTGCACGGTGCCGTCCTCCTGCTTCACGAGGGCGGGGCAGGCGATCATCTTCAGGCAGGTGTAGCACTTGACGCACTTGGAGACGTCCACGGTGGCGGACCTCTTGGCGAGCATCCTCTCCTTCTTCAGGAGCAGGGGGCAGGGGCACTTGGAGATGACCACCGCGACGCCGTCGAAGGCGATTGCCCTCTTCATGACGTCCACGCACTCCTTGACCTTGTATGGATCGACGGTCTCGACGAACTTGATGCCTATTCCCTTCACCAGGCTCTCGATGTCCACGGCGTCGGTGTCGATGCCGCCGAAGTGCCTCCCGGTCCCCGGGTTGGGCTGGTGGCCGGTCATGGCGGTGGTCCTGTTGTCCAGGATGACCATCACGATGTTGTGGTGGTTGAACAGGGCGGAGGTGAGCGGGGGGACGCCGCTGTGGAAGAAGGTGGAGTCCCCGATGAACGCGATGGGCTTCTGGTCGGTGGCCTGGGCGAATCCTCCCGCGGCCCCGGCGCCCCCTCCCATGCAGATGATGAAGTCGGCGGTCCTGAAGGGAGGCTGGACCCCGAGGGTGTAGCATCCGATGTCGGAGCAGTAAACGACGGGGGTGTTACCCACGGCCTTCTTGGTGGCCGCGTACATCCCCCTGTGGGGGCATCCGGCGCAGAGGGACGGGGGACGTCCCGGCAGGGTGACGTTGGACTTGGGCATGGGGACCGCGGCCTCGTTCACCTTCACGAGGCCCTTGAGCCTCTGCATGGTGTCGGGGGAGAACTCCCACTCCCTGGGCAGGGTCCCGTCCCTCTTCCCGCGGACAGGGACGCCCAGGTTGTTCTGTGCGATGATCCTGAGGACCTGGTCTTCCAGGAAGGGCTCCAGCTCCTCCACGACGATGATCATCTTCTTACCGCGGACGAAGTCCGCGATCTTCTTCTCAGGGACGGGGTTTGTGAACCCGAGCTTGAGGATGCTGACACCGGAGAGGCACTCCTTGACGTAGCAGTACGAGACGCCGGAGGTGATCACTCCGATGTCGCCGTCGCCCTCGATCCTGTTGAGGGGGGACTCCTCGGACATCTGGAGGGCGGCCTTGTTCCTCTCCAGGAGACGGACCCTGTTACCGACCGCGAAGGCGGGGATGTTGACGAAGGACTTGTCGTCCTTCTCGAAGTGTCCCCTCAGGGGGGTGTCGTTCCTGATCTTACCGAGGGTGACCACTCCTCTGGCGTGGTTGACGCGGGTGGTGGTCCTGAAGAGCACGGGGAGACCGAGATTCTCGGAGATCTCGTATGCGGGGGCGATGAAGTCCTTGGCCTCCTGGGGATTGGAGGGCTCCACCATGGGCATGAGCGCCAGGGTGGCGTAGTACCTGTTGTCCTGCTCGTTCTGGGAGCTGTGTGCGGACGGGTCGTCCGCGCTCATGATGAGCATGCCACCCCTGACCCCGGCGTAGGTGAGGGTCATGAGGGGGTCGGCCGCCGCGTTGAGCCCCACGTGCTTCATGAACACGAAGGACCTCACGCCGGAGGATGCCGCCGCGGCGGAGACCTCCATGGCGGTCTTCTCGTTGGATGAGAACTCGAAATACATCCCGGCCCTCTCGGAGAGCTCCTCTAGGAGGTTCCCGACCTCGGAGGAGGGCGTGCCGGGGTAGGTGGACGCGAACTTCACTCCCGCCTCGAAGAGGCCCCTGGTGATGGCCTCGTTCCCGAGGAGGAGCTGCTTACCGCTTTCGGCTAGTAGGTCTGCCATGTCATTCCTCTTTGATGTTACGGCGTAATGCGTACCCTCTTAAAATAGGGTTGTAACGTTCTAATAGCGGGAAGCAATCGTACCGCCATCCCGCGGGGGTAGCCAAGTTAGGAAACGGCGCAGGACTTAGGATCCTGTCCTCAGTGGTCCAGGGGTTCAAATCCCCTCCCCCGCACTCCGTTTTGAATTCAGTTGACATGCTCAATCGGTAAATATGCGGACAATGATTGTGTGGCGATGAGCAGAGAGGCCCTTATCACCGGAGCATCCAGCGGCATCGGGAAGTCCATCGCCAGACTTCTCGCGAAGGAAGGCTGGAACCTGGTTCTGGTGGGACGCAACCATCAGGTCCTCGATGCCCTCCGCAGCGAGTTCAACGTCCTCAACGAGGTGAAGATCAAGATCATCGATGCCGACCTTGCGGAGGACGGCGCCGCCGAGCAGGTATTCAGGGAGGCGGAGGAATTCGGAATCAGCATAGACCTCCTGGTGAACTGTGCGGGTTTCGGAGATCTGGGTCTTTTCGCGGAATGCGATCCCAAGAAGCAGGCCGAGATGATACACGTCAACGACATCTCCCTCACGCTGCTCACAAGGTACTTCCTCCCGGGAATGATCGAGAGGCGCTCCGGGAAGATCCTCAACGTCGCATCCGTGGCCTCGTTCCAGCCCGGACCGCTGATGTCCGTCTATTACGCCTCCAAGGCATTCGTCCTCAGTTTCACCGAGGCCCTGGACGTCGAGCTCAGGGGTACGGGGGTGACGGTCTCCGCGCTCTGCCCCGGGCCCACCAACACCCGCTTCGCCGAGACCGCGAACGCGACCGGCAAGAACGTCTTCAAGCAGTCCTCTTCCGCCGACCCGGATGCCATCGCGGCCTACGGCATCAGGAAGGCGATGAGGGGGAAGGTCATCATCGTATGCGGGACGCCGTTCAAACTGGCGATATTCTTCGAGAGGTTCATGCCCCGTTCGAGCATCAGGAAGATGATCTACAAGATCCAGAAGAAATCTGTGCCAGACGGCAAGAATTGACATGTTTCCTCTGATTCTATAACATTGTAGACGTTATATATTCGTTATGCTATCGGGTGACCATGGCATTCGACGGCAGGGCAAACGTTGTGGAGATAGACGAATCGGCGAAGGTGGTCTCCTTCGACATCTACAGGAAGAAGAAGATCACCGGCACCAAGCTCGGGGCAATCCTGGGCGTGAGCGATTTCTCCACCCCGTTCAAGGTGGCCCTGGAGCTCGCCAGGATCTACCCCGGCGACCCGCCGAACAAGTTCATCGATGCGGGGAACATCCTCGAGCCGAAGATCCGCAGCTACGTCCGCAAGAATGCCTCCAAGGTCGCTGCGATGATGGGGCTGCCCGACGGCACCCAGGTGATCATCGAGGAACCCGTCGACAAGGAGACCTGCGGTTACGACCACTTCCACGACAACAGCACCTTCGGCGGACTGGTGGACGGGTACGTCGCATACGGGGAGAAGAGGAAGGCGATACTGGAGATCAAGACCTCCCATGACAGGGAGAAATGGCTGGACGAGGACGGGAACTACACCAAGGTACCGGAGTCCTACATCCTCCAGGCGGGCCTGTACGCCGAACTCAGCAGGCTGGACACCATCGTTTTCGCAGTGGGGTTCCTCGAGGACGAGGATTACGACCGCCCGAACTTCTGGGTGCCCACGGAGGAGAACACCGTCCTCATCGTGATGCAGAAGCCCGACATGTCCGAGCCCATGAAGGACGCGGAGGAGTGGTACCACGAGTACATCGATGTGGGCGAGACCCCGGAGTGGACCGATGCGGATGCGGACCTAGTAAAGTGGCTAAAGGCCTACGACCCCAACAGGAAACCCAGGAACGGTTCTGGGTTCAAGAAGAGAAGATTCTGACAATCTGGCACTTGTAAAAAGGAGGGGGGATTTACCCCCCGTTTCCATCACTCGTCGTGATGGTGGTGACAGCACCCGCCGTCATGGTGGTGCTCATGCTCGTGCTCATGCTCATGGCACGGGCAGTCCTCGTCATGGTGGTCATGATGCCCGCAGGTGCACTCGCTCTCGTCATGGTGATGGTGGTGCTCATGCTCGTGCCCATGGCAGGGACAGCTCTCGTCATGGTGATGGTGGTGGCCGCAGGTGCACTCCTCGTCATGGTGATGGTGCTCGTGGTGGTGCCTCAGGGACTCGATGTCGATGTGGTAATCGAGGCCGGAGTCGTCGATGGCGTGGAGCATGAAGTGCTGGAGCTCGTCCTCGTCGACATCGAGGACAGCGCACATGAAGTTGAACTTGACGAGATCGTTCCTGGCAAGGGTGCCGTGGTGCTCGACGCCGTTGTCCATGTCGATCAGGTTGAGGGTGAGGCCGTTGCCGTCGTCCTTGAAGACGGCCGCCTTGATGTGTCCGAGAAGGCATCCGGACTCCCCCTGGACGAACTTACCGACCTCCATGAGGGTGTCGGCGAACCTCGCCTCGGCGTCCGCGTTCCAGTTCTCGATGGTGCCGGTGAAGCCGGTGGCCGCGCCCCCGGCCTCCTCGATCGAAGAGTGTACGTGTTCCTCGCTCATTCCATCATCCCGTATACCTTGTCGAGGTTGGTACCTTCCTTCACGGACACGGGGATTATCTCCTTGTCCGGGAAGCGCTCGTTCAGCCACTTGGTGGCTTCCTCGATCTCGCCGTCCTTGGCGAGGTCGCACTTGTTGATCAGGATGAAGTCGGAGCCCTGCATCTGCCTGGTGAAGAACTCTTCCTTCTTCTTGATGAGGTCGTTGAACCTCTGGATATCGGCGATGCCGATGATGATGTCCCTGTCCTCGTCCACGTCCGCGGAGGAAACGAGATCCTTCACCTTGTGGGGGAGCGCGAGTCCGGTAGGCTCGATGATGACCACGTCGGGGTCGATGTCGTTGACGATGTTCACGAGGGCGGTCTGGAGGGTGCCCGCGAGGGTGCAGCAGACGCATCCGGAGGGGAGCTCCACGGCGTCGTATCCCTGGGCCTTGAGGGTGGCCCCGTCGACACCGATCTCTCCGGACTCGTTGACGAGGATGGCTACCTTCTGTTTCTTTTCGCTGAACATGCTGGCGAGTCTCATCAGGAGGCTGGTCTTCCCGCTTCCGAGGAAGCCGCCCAAAATGTAGACATACATGGAATCGCGCTATGTTTGCGGTTGTATTAATATATTTTCGGAATCCCTCAATCGCGGATGCGCGCGGCTCGCGCGTTTATAACCTAGGAGGGAGATTGCGGGTGCATGAAGATCACCTACTGGACGGACTTCTCCTGCCCGTTCTGCTACATCGGGGACACCCGCCTCAAGAACGCTATCAGGAGCATCGGCGCCGAGGATCTGGTGGAGATGGAGCTGAAGTCCTTCCAGCTCACCCCGCAGGCGGGGCCCAAGCCCAGGAACGACATGGTAACCGGCATGGCCAAGCACTACGGGATGTCCCTCTCCGAGGCGAAGGAGAGGGTGGACGCGATCTCCGCGATGGGGGCGAAGGAGGGTCTGGAGTTCAGGTACGCGGACGTCCAAAGCTGCAACACCTTCGACGCCCACAGGCTGATGAAGATGGCCTTCTCCCACGGGAAGGAGGAGGGCGAGAGGATGGCCCTGAGGCTGTTCCAGGCGTTCTTCGGGGACTGCGTACTAATCGCGGACCACGACGTCCTCCAAGGGCTAGCCGAGGAGTGCGGGTTCGACGGGGAGGAGGTCAGGGAGGTCCTGTCCTCCGACAGGTTCGCGGACCAGGTCCTGGCCGACGAGAGGGAGGCCCGGGGCTACGGGCTCAATGCGGTGCCGTTCTACATCGTCGGGAGGTACGGCGTCCCCGGAGCGCCCTCCACCGAGGAGTTCGCGGGGCTGGTGAAGGGGGAGCTGGAGAACTCGGGTGAGCTGAAGAAGGCGCCCGAGGGGGCCGTCTGCGGACCGGACGGCTGCAGGATCCCCGGAAAGGACTGACTGCAGGTTTATGCGCATTCGTTACCTTGGATGATAGTCCAGATTCGCGCTGGGACCCCGGATTCCTTAACAACCTTTATAAATCCCAGACCTGTAGGGTTGGATTGAAAACTATGGCAGAGATCACCCCGGGCACATGGTTCGCATATCAGTTCACCGAGACAGTCGGCGGACGCGTGACCAGGGAGACCGTTATCGAGCGTTTCACCATCAAGGCCATAGAGGGGGACAGGGTCACCGTCGTCCGCGACATCAACAACGCGGACCAGACCGAGATCGAGTCCGACACGTCCTGCGGATGTTATGTCTTCGACATCAGCGACTTCGAGAAGAGGGGCTCCGACAACATGTCAACGCAGTTCGGCCACGTCTACGTGAGCATAATGGAGGCCGAGCACGACGGGGTTTCCGAGAGGGCTTTCGTCGGGAAGGACAACATCGTCTTCCGCATGATCAGGACCGACCACACCCCGTCGGGACTCCACACAGAGACCCACGAGCTCTGCTGGTCCAACTACAAGATCTGATTTTTTTCAGCATCTGGCACTTTCATTTTTGGTCCGTGTTTCGCCTAAAAGTTTAATCATCTGATTGAGGTCTTTCTCAGTGTTTTTTTTGGACAAAATGGAATCCACGTTTCTCGTAATATCCAACTAAAACGTCAGAACAGTCCAATCTTACAAGTCTGCATCCAACTATGCCGAATGCCTCTTCTATCTTTGACATGGCTTCGGCTATTAGCACTTTCCCGAATCCCTTATAGCCCTCTGATCTGGAAAGTTGACCAAGAAGGTAAGCTTGAGCCACCTGATCTTCAGTCCTATTTAGTTTTTTCAGATAATTATTCGATAATCCACAATTGTCTGGAATCGCCAAACATTTGATGCCGACGGAGAAGAATCCAAGAATTTTCAAGTTAGATGGGTTCATGGCCAGATAGGTCTTGCATTCTCCCTTCTTTTCCATTGTTATGGCACTTTTCGTGAGGAAATCATCCACTGACGATTGGTTAACGGGCCTATAGTCAAGAAAAATACGCAGTACCGTACTTTCACCACATTCCTCAATCATCTTGGATAACCGAATCAAGACGTATTCGGTCAATGCCATGCTTCCCGTATTTTCTTGAATATTTCAGGATCATCGCATACGCCTTGGACAGGGCCTAGGTCGACGGAACCGTTCTTCTCGAAATCATCGATAGCTTTAGCTAGATTGGCGGCCGCTTCGGGCGTATCAATCACCATCATCTGCTTGAATGATTTCGTAGCCATTCGGATCCCTCTGCTGATTCGACTGAAGTCTCCATAGATAGAAGTATCTTACAGAGTTATCTTTCCGCAGTCAAATCCGAAGAATTAGGATAAACGGCGGGTCTCCCCGCCGGATTGTGTTTAGTATTCGCTGACCGCGAATCCCGATTCCAGATTGCCCTTCATCTCGATGAAGTAATACGTGATGAAGAGCAGGATGAATCCGACAAACAGGGGGACGAACATCAGGTCGTACTCCTTGTTGTGGAAGCAGTAGCCCGAGACGATCCCGTCCGCGACGGTCGCGATCAGCATGACGATGATGTACTTCCTGCATTGCTCGATGGTCAGCATATCTATCACTCCCACTCCGTTACGCCGGAGATGTCCGACAGGGCGTCCTTGTGGAACTCGGGTTCCTCTATGCCCGCCCTCCTCTGCTTCTTGTAGTCCACGTAGGCCTCGAAGACCTTCCTGGACAGCAGCGCTACGATGATCATGTTGACGGCGGCCATCAGCGCCATGAACGTGTCGGAGATGGTGTCCGCAAGGTTCACCGAGGTGCAGGTTCCCGCAAGGAACGCCACGATGACCACCATGATGCGGATGACCAGCACGGACCTCTTATCGTCCCTGACGAACCTGGCGTTGGCCTCGGACATGGTGTAGTATCCGATGAGGGAGGTGAACGCGAAGACGAACATGAACATGGCGATGATGTAGTTGGTCCAGGTTCCGCTGAACGCGTCCGCGACCACGGCCTGGACGAGCTTCGCACCCTCGAGGTCGAGGGCCATGATCTCGTCGAAGTGCCCGTAGGAGAGGACGACAAGGGCGGTGATGGTGCAGACGATGAGGGTGTCGACCAGGACACCGAAGGACTGGATGAGTCCCTGCTTGACGGGGTGCTTGACGTCCGCGGTCGCGGCGATGTTGGCCACGGATCCGAGTCCGGCCTCGTTGGAGAACACCCCCCTCTTCAGACCGGTGACGATGATGGTTCCGATGGCTCCTCCCGCCAGGGCGGAGGCGTCGAAGGCGTACTCGAAGATCATGTACACGGCGTTGACCACCCCTCCGATGTTCAGGAGGATGGCGGCGACAGCGAAGACGATCCACGCGAGGGCCATGTAGGGGACGATGTTGGCGGAGAACTTGGCGGCCGCCTTGAGTCCCTTGAAGATGATGACCGCCGCGATTCCGGCAATAATCGCTGCGAACACGTAGTTGTTGTGGTCGAACTCGAAGGCACCGCAGAGGGCCTGGGATGCGTTGCAGGACTGGACGGTGATGAATCCGATGCCGAAGGTGATGACCAGGAGGACCGCGGCGACGATGCCGAGCCTCCTGCTGCCGAGTCCCTTGGACGCGTAGTAGGCGGGACCTCCGTAGAAGTGCCCGTCCTCCTTCTTCTCCTTGTAGATCTGTGCCAGGGTGGACTCCATGAAGGAGGATGCCGAACCGATGATTGCGAAGATCCACATCCAGAAGACCGCTCCGGGCCCTCCGGTGACGATGGCGGTGGCCACTCCGGCGATGTTTCCCACTCCGATGCGGGCACCCATCCCGATGCAGAATGCCTCGAAGGAGGAGATCCTGTGGGTCCCCCTGCCCTCGGAGATTCCGGAGAGCGCCAGGGAGGAGGTCTCCTTGATCTTCAGGATCTGGAGGCACTTCAGCCTGACGGTGAAGACAATCCCCAGTCCGATGAGGAACACGAACGAGATCCCCCAGAAGTAATGGTTGAGGATCCCGAATCCCGTGTCCAATGCGTTGCCTATGTCCATATTCTCACTGCCTGTGACTGTGCACGGCCGGGAGACCCAAGATTCCCCGCGGGCACTCCCGAATGGTGGACGATTGGTGCATCGGTAATAAAGATTGTCCGTATTTTTCGGATATTTTTATGGGAATTGCCTTCCGGGACGGTCGATTATAAACGTCCCAGACGCCATTATCCGAGCATGACCGACGGCTGTCTGAGAGGATGCCCCGCCGCCTCCGCGGAGGAGCTCATGTCCCCCGGCGGGAGAGGGAAGATGCTCCTAGGGGAGAGGAGGGTCCCGAAGGAGGAGGTCCTCGATACCCTGTCGGGGATGCTGGCGGAGGCCTTCCCGGACTACAGGCAGCTGAAGGTGGGGGAGGGATGTTTCCCCTCGGTGGAGGAGGCCGTCATGTCCTCGTCCGGGAGGAGGATCATCCTCGTGTACGGCCCGCGGTTCTATTCGGGGAAGGAGGAATACATCGCATCCCTTCCCGACGACGTGGTCGTGATCTGCACCCAGGAGCTCTGCCACCAGGTCTCCTCCGCGTTCAGGATGCATTGAGGGATACCATGAGGGAGATATGGCTGGCCGGAGGGTGTTTCTGGGGTACGGAGCGCCTCATATCCGCAATAGACGGGGTGGTCTCCACTGAGGTCGGATACGCCAACGGGGACCCTTCCGTCGTACCCACATACGAGGATGTTTGCAGGAGGCGCACCGGGTACCGGGAGACCGTCCACGTTACATACGACGAGTCCAGGGTGAGCCTGGATTTCATCCTCTACGCGTTCTTCGCATCCATCGACCCCACGCTGAAGGACAGGCAGGGGAACGATGCCGGTCCCCAGTATCAGGCCTGCATCTTCTGGAACGATGGGGAATCGGAGAAGACAGTCAGGAGGATCGCCGGTACCGAGGCCGGGAGATACGACCCCTTCAACGTCGTCCTGGCCCCTCTGGAGAACTTCTTCCCTGCGGAGGAATACCATCAGAGGTATCTCGAGAAGAACCCCCACGGCTACTGCCATATCGACAGCGAGCTTGTCAGGCAGGTCTCGGAGAGGGTGTTCGACCCCTCGGAATACAAAAGACCCAGCAATGAAGAATTGGAGTCTAGGCTGACCCCGTTGCAATACTCTGTCACACAGGAGGCGGACACCGAGAGGCCCTTCGAAAACGAGTACGACAACGAGTTCTCCCCGGGGATCTACGTGGACAGGATCACCGGGGAGCCCCTCTTCCTTTCGCAGGACAAGTACGACAGCCACTGCGGATGGCCGGCATTCTCAAAGCCTCTGGATCCAAACTCGGTGGTGTATCTGGAGGACCATAAGCTACCTATAACGCGTACCGAGGTCAGGAGCAGGGTGGGAAACACGCATCTGGGACACCTGTTCTACGGCGACAGGTTCTCCCCAACTAGGGCGAGGTACTGCATGAACAGCGCCTCGCTGCTGTTCATCCCGCTGGAGGAGATGGAAGGTAAGGGGTACGGGAAGTTCGTACCCCTGGTAAGAAAATGATCACTTCTCTGCGATCTTCGCGGCCGCGTAGGAGCAGGTCGCGATGACCTTGAGCCCTTCGGCCCTGGCGAAGGCCTCTGCGGCATCGGTCATCTTCGTGGCGATGCCCTGTCCCCTCTGGTCGGGGTTCACGAAGGTGTGGTTGATGTTCATCGTCCCGTCGTCGATGACGTAGGTGAGCTCGCCCACCTCCGCACCGTCCTTCTCGGCGGTGAACCTCGCCGCGCAGCGGTCGTGCCTGATCTCGAGGGACACGGGAAAACCTCCTTCACGCGTCGGTGATGGTGAAGTGGACGTCCCTCTTCAGGCCCATCCCGCTCGCTACCTCCATCGCCTTGATGAAGGCGCAGACGCAGGGGCAGGCGGCGTGGGGGATGACTCCCGAGGCGTTCTTCACGAACGGGGTCTCCCCGAAGGGGGTGTTGAGGACCTCGTAGGGGTTGATGGTGCCGAGCTGGTCGGCGTAGTTCTGTACGTGGGCGCAGTCTGACTGGACCTCGAAGGTCACTCCCATCATGTCCTCGGTGGGCTTGGCTACTATGACGGTGTGCATCTTGCACACGCCGGGCTCGACTTCAACTTTGCAGTCTCCCATGGTATTACCTTTGATGATATGTATCGCCGTCCCCCCCTTTTAAGGAAACGGCGGATGAATCAAGCCTTCTTCTTGCCCTGCTCGGCGACGGCCTTCTGCTTGGCGGCAAGGGCCTCCTGGTCGCCCAGGTACCTCTTGGACACGACGTTCATGGAGTCGTCGAACTGGTAGACCAGGGGGACGCCGGTGGGGATGTTGACCTTGGCGATCTCCTCGCCGGTCATGCCGTCGAGGTACTTCACGAGGGCGCGGAGGGAGTTGCCGTGTGCGAACACGACCACTCTCTTACCAGCCCTGATGTCCGGGAGGATGTCGCTCTCGTAGTAGGGTATGACACGTGCGACGGTGTCCTCGAGACTTTCCGAGAGGGGGTGTCCCTCGGGAGGGGTGCCAGCATATCTGGCACATTTGCCGGGGTTCCTGTCGTCGGAGGGTTCGAGCGCCGGCGGGGGGACATCGTAGGACCTCCTCCAGAGGAGGACCTACTCCTCGCCGTACTTCTCCGCGGTCTCGGACTTGTTCAGTCCCTGGAGGGCGCCGTAGTGCCTCTCGTTGAGCCTCCAGGTCTTGACCTCCTCGATCCAGTCCAGGTCCATGGCCGCAAGGGCGGTGTGGGCGGTGTGGATGGCCCTCTTCAGGAAGGAGGTGTAGCATTTGTCGAAGGCGAATCCCTCGGCCTTCATCATCTCGCCGGCGGCTTTGGCCTCCTCCCATCCCTTCTCGGAGAGGTCCACGTCGGTCCATCCGGTGAACAGGTTGAGCTTGTTCCACTCGCTCTCCCCGTGCCTGACAAGTACGAGCTGCTTCATTTGAATCGGCACCTGGATGGCGGAATGTCGCTAAAACGGTATCGCCTTTCGGTGATGCTCATATCAGGATTGCAAGCTGGTTGAGGTTTTCTGATTCGTTTTTGCCGACGAAAAAGAATCCGGTTTGTCCATAGTAGTTTACCAGTTCGTCCGCGCAATCCAGTCTCACCAGACGACAGCCCACCATCTTATTTGCCCTGCAGAGGATTCCGAGAGCCTCTTGCAGAAGAGCCCTTCCGAAACCCTTTTCCGAACGGTCATCCCGGCCTAATTGACCTAAGAGATAACTCTGTGCAACGCCTGTCCGATCATCGATGTTCATTTTCTTGCGGGTGCTGTTAGAGATTGGGGTTTCGTCAGGAACGTGCATGCATTTCATACCGATCGTGAAATAGCCGAGAATGTTACCATCGGAGCCCAAAGCGAGATATGTTCTCGACATCTGCCTCTTTTCCATCGTTATGGCCTTATTATGCAGATAATCCTCGCGTTCCGAATCCCTGGCACATCTGTAAGTAGACAGGTGTTTGGATATGGCAGATTCGCCTACCGTATCCACTAGGGAAGAAAGGGAAGAAATGTGATAGTCTGTCAAGACGATCACTTCTCGTACATCTCTGCGATGCGCCGGGCGATTTCGGGGTCGTTGGTGACTCCCTTGATGCCTTCTATCTTGAGGGGTCCGCGCCTGTCGGCCGCCTCGATGGCCCTCTCGAGGTTCCTTACGGCCTCGGGAGTCTTCAGGACCATGTCCTCGTAGAATGACTGTGTTGCCATACGTTCACCTCGGATTTTACGACGGGTCACAGATAGATAAATCTTCGCAGTACAGTTAGCATTCCGAAGTTCAAGTCTCCTCTGGAACATATGATTCCCTGAAACCTTTGTCAAAACAATATCTGTTGATAACCTCAATAGTTCCTTATCCTCGGAGCACAATACGGAAGCAGGTGTAAGACATGGATTCCGGTATTCTCATCGGCGTGGCGATCATCGTCCTCGTGCTGCTCGTGGTCTGCGTGCTCAGCGGGGTCAAGATCGTCAACCCCTACGAACAGGGCATCTACACCAGGCTGGGAAAGTTCATCCGCGTGCTGAACCCCGGTCTGAACTTCGTATGCCCCCTGATCAACGAAGTCGTGAAGCTGGACCTCCGTACCGAGGTCATGGACGTCCCCAAGCAGGAGGTCATCACCAAGGACAACTCCCCTGTGAATGTGGACGCCATCATCTACATCAAGGTCACCGACCCGAAGAACGCGTTCTTCGAGGTCACCAACTACAGGCTGGCGACGGTGAACCTTGCACAGACCACCCTCCGTTCGGTCATCGGACAGATGGAGCTGGACCAGATCCTCTCCAGCAGGGAGAACATCAACGTCCAGCTCAGGGACACCCTCGATGAAGCCACCGACAAGTGGGGGGTCAGGGTCGAGAACGTGGAGATCAAGGAGGTCGACCCCGCCGCCAAGGTCAAGGGATCCATGGAGGAGCAGACCTCCGCGGAGAGGAAGAGGCGCGCCGCCATCCTCGAGGCGGACGGACAGAAGAGGGCGGCCATCCTCATGGCCGAGGGAGAGCGGCAGTCCGCGATCCTGAAGGCGGAGGGAGAGAGGCAGTCCACCATCCTGAAGGCGGAGGGAAAGAGGACCGCGATCATCCTCGAGGCGCAGGGAGACGCCCAGAAGCTCAGGATCATGAGCGTGGGTGCCGCCGCCATGGACTCCAAGGCGCTGTCCGTTCTGTCCATGGAGACGCTGAAGAGCGTCGGACAGGGCGAGAGTTCGAAGATCTTCTTCCCCATGGAGGTCACCCGTCTAGTGGAGGGCATCTCGGACTACGTCGGAGCGGCGAAGAACGTGCCCGACAGGCAGATTTCCGATACCAACGACATCAAGCAGGCAGTGGGAGACCCGGACGACGTCCTGGGACCCATCCCGTCCCCGCAGGACGTGAAGAAGGAGACCGACTCCTTCAAGGAGAGCATCGATGCCGAGATCACCGAGTCAGACGGCATCGCCGAGGCCGTGAAGCTGCCGAAGGTGTGAGCATGGAAGCAGAGGTGCTTGCCGCGCTCGCCGTCCTGGGGATAGGGCTGGTCCTGGTGGCCGTAGAGGCCCTCATGCCCGGCGCGTACCTCCTGATACCCGGAGGGGTGTGCACGGTGGTGGGGGCGTACGGCCTGGCATGCCCGGACGACCTCTACTCCTGGGTGACCGCGGCTGTCGCGGTGGTGTCCGCGATCCCTGTGACCGTATTCACCTTCTGGGTGTACCGCAGGCTGGGCTCCCCCGAGGCGCCCACCACCACGGTGTCCGACTCCCTCGCCGGGAGGGAGGGGAAGGTCACGGTGGAGGTCACCCCCGGGAACATGAGGGGGAAGGTCAGAATCGGCTCCGACACCTGGTCCGCGGAGGCGGACGAGACCATCCCCGTGGGTACGGATGTGGTCGTGGAGTCCGCCGCAGGGGTCCACGTGCACGTAAGGAGAAAGTAAACTCAGAGGCCCGCGTCCCGGAGCATCCTGACGAGCTCCGGGACCGAACGGGCTATGTTGCCGCCGAGGGCGCCGACGATCATCATGTTGTCGATGCCGTACTCGGCGGTCCTGATGTCCGTTTTGATGCCGAAGCACGGCATGCCCTTGGCGTAGGCGTATCCGAGTTCGACGCAGGCCCCTTCGTCGGGGACCCTGCCGTCGATGTTTAGGAGGAGGGCGTCGCAGGAACCGAGAAGTGCCAGGTCGTCGGAGAAGATGTCCAGGGCGGTCTCCTTCGCGAATGATTGATCGGACATTTTTCCGACATCGATGGATCCGGAGTTGTCCTGGGGGAGGACCAGATCGAAGCCCTCTTCTTTCAGGATTAGCCTGAGCTTGAGGTTGTATTCGAGCTCGGAGGTGCAGAACAGGGGGCCTGCGAGATATATCCTGGACATTCCTTCCACCGTGGTACGGAACGGGGAGTGAAATGTTTATATTCTTTGGTCAGATTGGTGTCTCACCCGGGAATTCTAATGGGCAAGTGACGCAGCCCGGTAGCGTGCTGCCTTCGCAAGGCAGAAGTCGCGAGTTCGAATCTCGCCTTGTCCACCATCTGTAATAGGCTAGTCCGTTGTGTGGATATTTTGTATGATGCTTCAACTAGAGTTGTGCGTGAAGGTTGCCTATGCTAGTTTCTCAGGAATCAGTAGCCACTCTGGAAGGATCTGAAGCGTTCTTTCGGATGTTTGTGTCATCAATCTCTTTGAAAGTAAGATATGTCCAAACAATCCAGATCACAGAGCTTATAACATGCTTTGTCGATCGACAACTATGGTCTTTGAAATCGGAAAAGAATATGACCGTTTGGCAATAACACGCAAATTTGGATACAGTGACGACAAACAATCTATGAGGGGCGGGCTGTTTTTCAGAGACAATACAGTCATATTGATTAAGGACGAGGACGGAGACCAGTATGAGGATCGTTGGGATCCATACCGCCCAGGAACACTTCTTTACTATGCTACGCTAAAAAGCATCCCGAAAAATAAAGACCCGATAATCCGCGATCTTCCCATTAATTCGGGTGCAAACAAGGCATTCAGAGACGGCAATTGTCCAATCATTCTCTTCAGTAAGTCCGGTGACTCATACAGATACATGGGCGAATTCGAAAGAACCGACTCGGATCCGGCGATTATAGTGAAAAACAGATACTATGTTCCAGGATTCGAAATCGTTTCCAAAAATCCTGAATTGATCGAACCATACATTGAAGCATTCCCTGGTAAAAACGGGGGACAGAACTGGTCTGCAGACGAGATAGAATCATTCTGTGAGATGTATGTGCCGGACAAACTCTCAGCCGGCGATATCCGTGCCATCTCCACGAGTTTGAATAAACCGACAGAGGAAATCCGCGAAATCCTGGATGCGCTTGACGGTAAACCATCAGGTATGGTTTCAGGAAAAATCCTGGAACGCATAAAAGCGGGATTATCCGAAGATGTATGGGACGGTCAGATGTACATTGACGGTTATGACACGTCCCGTACAGTCAACGTTAGGGTCAATCAGGCGATTTTCAGACGTGGGCTCGATAAAATGTTCGGTAAAAAATGCTGCATTACGGGAGTATCACAAAGGGAAGTCTTAATCGGCAGCCATGTATATCCCTGGAGAATGTCGAGTCCCCAGGAAAAGACGAATCCGAATAATGGGTTGCTGCTGAATAAATTCCACGATTCGCTTTTTGACAAGTATCTGATGACAGTCAGAATGGACGGTACAATTGAATACCTGGACAGTCTGAAAAAGACACTAGGCAGCAAGGTGTATGAAAAAATGTGCAAGCCATATGATAAGATAGAATTTCCGGAAAGATATGCTCCATTGAAAAAAGCATATGAGTACCACAACGGCAGATTCGAAAGGAAGGCCGAGGCAGAAAGCAGATCCTGATTTCCAGCAATTCGCCTAATTGCAGCAACAATCTTGTCAGCACATAAGACTACGTTTTGTTGGATTTCTTTTCCCCAAAACCGGATTACAATCAGGTAATCGCATTTTTCAACTCACTGTATGCTAGTTCTAGGTTAGTCGTACCTCTTAAAGGAATTTTGACAATTGGGTATCGATGAGTTCTGTCCAATCTGGAGGTCGGCACGGTGTTTTCATTGTTGTCATCCCATCGTTGTATTGTCTGACACTATGTTCTTACTGCCCCAAGGTTAGGATTCTTCGGACACTATAATCGGTACGTGTTCGGCCCAATCCAGTTAGCAAGGAGAATGACTCTTTTTCCTTCAAGGCTTTCTCTGTCTTCTAACATCAGTATTATTGACCACGTCGTCTCTTATTTAGAGCAATCAACAGAATTGTCATTCTTATGATGAAACAATGATTCCTAATTATCCAAAAAATAGTATAAACCCCCTCCCCCTCTCCCCCCGTAATGGACGACAGCGTAGTGCGCATGAAGACGAAGGTCGCCATGGACGGTCTCTACAGCATCATCACTCTGCTGATGGCCGCCTCCATGATCGTCTACGCCCTCGCCGAGTTCTACTACCGCATGGATGACTACGGGGTCCTGCGCTGTCTGCTGTACTTCACGCTCCCTGCAGTCTGCGGGGCCCTCATAATCCTGGACAGGCACCGCAGCATATTCTTCGCGGTCGGCATGTTCGCCATCTCCCTGGGATTCTCCAGGTTCATGAGGTACTACCACTGGGTGGACGACGGCCCGGTCTACCAGTTCTACGCCGGTCTCGTCCTGTGCTTCCTCGCCCTGAACCTGATGTATTCGGGTTACAGGTACATGAGCAGGAACTCCCGTACCATCACGTACATCCTCATCGGGTCGGTGTTCTTCGCCCTGACCATTACTGCTGAGCTGATCTTCTACCTGAGGATGTCCGCCGGAACCCTGGATTTCCTGGAGAAGCAGGGCAACCTGATTGCGAATCTCGTGATGTACATCCTCTACATCGGTCTCGTCTGGTCGGAGCCAGTGAGGAACTCCACGGATCTGGCACGTATGGAGAGGACGCTCTCGGCCCACAGGATGACCGAAGGCGGGGGACCAGACATCTCCGTCCTTCCGGAGAACGCGAAGAAGTTCGCGGACTTCGTCAGCGGGGAGTACAGGGGCGACGAACCCGTGGCCGGACCCGTGGCCGGGAGAACCGTGGTCCAGATGCACGACGGCCTCTCCGTGATCTACTGCTCCCTGGAGAGATGGAAGGATTCCAGGGTCTTCATGATGGTCGCTCCCCGCGGCAGCGGCTCGCTGATCGACCCGGACGTCTTTGCGATCAGGGAGACCGTACTCACCGAGGAGCGCCTCGCGATCGTGTTCGCGGACGGGAGGACGGGTTCCTTCAGGATCCGCGACAGGGACGAGGACGACGGTCCGGTCCGCCTACTGGAGGCGGCCAGATGAACATAACCAGGTTCCAGAAGGCAATATTCCTCGTGTTCATGATGCTCGTCACCGGGACCGCCTTCTGGCTGTTCAACGACGACCGCGACGTCCACAACATCATCAGCATCTGCGGCTTCGCCATCATGGTCGCCGGTTCTGTACTGATCCTGTACGAGATGGAGAGGAGCCTCAAGGATTCCCTCGCTATGGCAAGCATGGTGCTGGGAATCTATCTTTTCGTCATGTTCTCCCCCAATCTGCTTTCCGATATCAGCATCTCCTTCATCATATCCATGGCGCTCATGATGGCGGGAGGGGCGGTGTTCGTGTTCGGGATCAACCTCTGGTGCGGGAGCGATTACAACATAGTCAGGATCAGGGTGTATTCCCTCGCCGTCATGGCCGGTTCCGGCGTGCAGATCTACTTCATGTACGTTTTCAGGCACGGCTACGTCTCCTGGCTCGAACAGTCCTGGGAGATGTGGGTAATCTTCCTTCTGGCACTGTCGTTCCTGCTTGTGGCGATGGACAGTTCCCTGGGATTCGTCGGCACCATGCGGAGCATCAGGCACTCTCTAAAGGCCATCACCCGCAGGATGGATGTTGTGGGGGATGCGTACATTCTCGAGGAGGATGCGAAGCAGATCGAGGCCATCGTATCCGAGAAGAAGGGATCGGTCGAGACCGTCCTCAGGAGCAACGACTACGGGAACAGGCCGATGTCCGTGACCGCCGAGGACGGGAAGGTGAGGCTCGGAATCTCGTCCGAGCATCATGTGTATGCCGACCCGGTGATACTCATGGACGTGGAGAGTTTTGTCAGGACGGACGCCTACCTGAGGATGTTCTCCCCCGAGGGGAGGAGGATCAGGATCATGGTGTTCGATTATGTCCAGGAGGACATGTCCAAGCCCCTGCTGTTCGGAAGGGAGTTCGATACCAAGGACCTCATCGCCTGGGGAAAGAAGAAGGTCAAGGACAGGGTCAATAAGAATAAGGGTGAATAATCGGGCCTCTGCGGTTGGTGTTCAATCATATTTTGAGATGACGGATGTGGCCAACAAAAACAAGCGTAAGGCATTGTTTAAAGGTGTATTCTTTTGGTCGATACCTGTTGAGGATTTTGAAGAGGCTCGTAAAGTATGGGAAGTTACGAAACAATTGACCATCGAAGGAGAATATGATCGCTATCCGTCGATGAAAAACAGTACAGTGGCCCACGTGAGGCCTCATGCAAGAGATAAAACGGATTGCATTGAAGCTCCAGATGGTTCGTTGCAAATCAAGAAATGTTTCTGGTTGAATGCACAGTATTTGACTTCTCTCGTTACAAAGTACCTTTGAGCCACCCAATTGGTTTAGGTTTATAGATTTTAATTATATCGCTACGAAATGCTCAATCTGAGCACGCGGTGTTAGCGATAACATATCTATACATCAAATTGCGATTGTCAATACATGGGAAGATTCGTGATTAGTAACAGCAAGGACGGAGGGTACTTCTTCAGTCTTTACGCAGGCAACAACGAGATCATCGGCACCTCTCAGGTTTACAAGAGTAAGAAATCCGCCATGAACGGAGTCGGATCCGTCGGACGCAATTACAACTCCGACATCGCCGACCTCACCGTTGAGAACGTCCCCAAGTACTCCTACCCCGAGTGGGAGATCTTCAAGGATTCGGAAGACCAGTTCAGGTTCAGGCTCAAGGCGATGAACGGGGAGATCATCCTCGCCGCCTCCCAGGGATACGCCGCCAAGGCCACGGCCATCAAGTGCATCGAATCCGTCAGGAAGAACGCCAAGTCGGAGATTGTCGACAAGACCGAGTTCTGATATTCCCAAAAAACCAGGCCCTCATCGGGCCTGTAAATGTTTTCAGTGTATCCACTTGTACTGCTCGTACGCCTTCAGCACCTCGATCGCACCGGCGATAACGATGAACACTCCGATGACGATCATCACGATGTCCGCGGTGTCCTCGAGGTTGAACACGGCATAGACCCCGAGGATCATCATCAGCATGCCGATGACCACGTTGATGACCGCGGGCACGGTGGTCTTCTCGTCCGAAACGGCAAACCTGACGAACGCCAGCGCTCCGAAGACGATCAGGATCACCGCCAGCAGCGCCATGAGCACGTCGGAGACGAATCCCGGCACGACGATGAAGACGATTCCCAATGCGATCAGTATCGCCCCGTACGGGAGCGAGACCGTCCCGGGAACGGTGAGGTACTCATAGATGTACGCCCCGCCGACGATGAGGGCGACGATGCCCGCACCCATCAGGATGATCTTCAGCGCGTCCCTCTGGTAGATGGCGAGGAGGATGCCTATGATTATCAGGACCAGTCCGATTATGATTGACCTCAGCCAATCGGTCTTCGCGTGGGTGATGTTCCTTTCTGCCATGACTCACCCAACGCCGAGCGGGTATAAAATAATCAATCGCAGCCCTCGAATTGGCTGCGGTAAAGCTCGGCGTAGAACCCGTCCTTCGCCAGCAGCTCGTCGTGGGTGCCATGCTCTATGACGGTCCCGTCCCTCATGACCAGGATCTTGTCGGAGTTTAGGATGGTGGTGAGCCTGTGGGCGATGACGAAGGACGTCCTCCCCCTCATCAGGGTGTCCATGGCATCCTGTATGTGCCTCTCGGTGCGGGTGTCCACTGAGCTGGTGGCCTCGTCGAGGATCAGCATGGGTGCGTCCCTGACCATCGCCCTGGCGATGGACAGCTGCTGCCTCTGTCCCGCGGATAGCGCGGATGGCACGATGACGGTGTCCAATCCCTCCGGGAGGGTGGACAGGAACTGTGCCAGACCCACATCTTGGATGGCTTTGAGTATATCCTCGTCCGAGGCGTCCTCCCTGGTGTACGCGATGTTCTCCCTCAGCGTCCCCGACAGTATCCAGGAGTCCTGCAGCACCATCGCGAACGCGGACCTCACGCTCTTCCTTGATATCGACGATACGGGGACGCCGTCTATGAGGATCTCCCCCGAATCGTAGTCGTAGAACCTCATGAGCAGGTTCACGACGGTGGTCTTCCCGGTCCCGGTGGGACCGACGATGGCCACCCTCTCACCGGGTTCCACGTGCTCGGAGAACCCGCGGATGACCTCCTTCCCCTCGACGTAGGAGAACCTCACGTCCCTGAAATCCACCTCTCCCCTGACATGTGCCAGCTCCACGGAATCCGGGGATTCCTCCATCTCCGGGGCATCCAGGACCTCGAACACCCTCTCAGAGGAGGCCGCCACCGACTGCAGCGCCACCACGGAATCCGCGAACTGCCCCACCGGCCTGGTGAAGTGCCTAACGTACACGATGAACGCCACGATGACACCGTAGGTGATCTCCCCCTCCACGATCATGTAGGAACCCACCACGCACACGATCACGTAGGACAGGTTGTCCAGGAACTCCATCATCCTGGGCACCATGCCCGAGAGCACCCTGGCGATGAAGCTGGACTTCCTCAGGCTCCCGTTGATGCCGTCGAAGGTCTCCTCGGAGCCCTTCCTGCCGTTGTACGCCCTGACGATGTCCATGGCGTAGTAGGTCTCCTCCACGTGGCCGTTCATCTTCCCAAGGTCCCTCATCTGCTGCCTGAAGAACCTCTGGGACCTGGTCACCAGTACGAACATGAATATGATCGCGATTACCGCGGGAATCATCGACACCGCGGCCAGCTTCCAGGAGGTGTAGAACATCATAATGGAGGAGCCGGCAAGGAACGTGATTGCCGTGATCAGCATGGAGAGGGATTCCGCGAAGTGCATCCCGATGCTGTCCGCGTCGTTGGTCAGTCTGCTCATGATGTCCCCGGTGGACGTCCTGTCGAAATACCCCAGCGGGAGGCGGTCCATCTTTCTGTTCAGGTCCTTCCTCACCCTGTAGGCGATCTTCTCAGAGATTGCCGGCAGGAGGTAGTGCTCTATCGTACCGAAGAGGAAGGACAGCCCGTAGAGGACCAGCAGCATCATGCACAGTCCCGCGATGAGGTCCATGTCCACGTCGTAACCTTCCGATATGCTCTCGGAAAGGCTGTCGGTGATCCTCCTCAGCACCTGCGGCCCGATAAGTGCCAGCACCGCGGATAATATGGAGAGGACGACCGCCAGTACCATGCCCCTGCGGTACTCCCCCACGTAGGAGTAGATCTTCCTCAGGGCGGTCCTGATGTCCGCCTTCCTGGAGACGTCGGTATTGGACCATGCGGGTGGTCCGGGACGCGGCGAGACCATCAGGCATCACCCTCCGTTATCTGCGAGGTGGCTATCTCCCTGTACACCGGGCAGGTCCTCATGAGCTCCTCGTGGGTCCCGTATCCCACCTGCCTTCCCTTGTCCAGGACGACGATCCTGTCGGCGTCCATTATCGTGCCGATCCTCTGGGCGATTATGAGGAACGACCTGTCCCCCTCCTCCCTCCTGAGGGTGTCCCTCAGGGCCCTGTCCGTCCTGTAGTCCAGGGCGGAGAAGCAGTCGTCCAGGAGGTATATCTCCGGGGACCTGCAGACCGCCCTCGCGATGGCGACCCTCTGCTTCTGTCCCCCGGACAGGTTCCTGCCGTGCTGGGAGATCTGGGCGTCAAGCCCTTCATCGAGGGAATTCACGAACTGCTCCGCCTGGGCGATCCTCAGGGCGCGCCTGACGTCGTCATCGTTCTTCGATTCGGAACCGTCGCCGTAGTTGACGTTCTCCCTGACCGAACCCGAGAATATGATCGCCTGCTGGGGGACGTATCCCAGCTTCCTCCTCAACTCCTCGTGCCCGTAGAGACGGACGTCCCTGCCGTCCACCAGGACCTCCCCGGACGTGGCGTCGTAGAACCTCTCGGCGAGGGCGACGATGGTGGACTTCCCGCTCCCGGTCTCACCGATGATCGCGACCGTTTCTCCCTTCCCCACGGAGAAGCTCACGCCCTCGACGGCGTATCCGTCCGCCCCGGGGTACGCGAAGGAGACGTCCCTGAACTCCACGGTGCCGGACTCCAGGCACTGTCCCCCGTCCCCGTTGTCGGGGACCGATGGCACGTGGCAGACGACCTCGTCGATCCTCCTGTAGCTGACCATCGCGCGGGGGATCATCCTGAGCACCCCGTACATCATCAGGAAGGCAGACATGACCATGAGCGCATACGAAGTGAACACGATGGAATCCGTGAAGAGGTCCATCTTGGTCTCGGTGTCCGCGGCGTTCATGATGAGGGACGCCCCGATCCAGTAGATGGACAGCGTGAGGAGGTTCTGGATGACGCTCATTCCGGGGAATATGGGGGACATCCTCGCTATCGCCCTGACGTTGTTGTCCAGCAATCTGTCGTTGGTCTCGTCGAACTTCCTGCTCTGGTGCTCCTCGCCGTTGTAGGCGCGGATCACCCTGATGCCGTCCAGGTTCTCCCTGGAGGAGCGGTTGATCCCGTCGGTGAGCCACTGGACCTTCCTGAACAGAGGGGAGACCCAGAATATCATCAGCGCGGTGAGGACCATGAGCCCTCCCGCGGCCACCGCGGTGGCTATCGTCCACTGCATGGAGGTGTTGCTTATCTTGAGGATGGCCCACACGGCGAGTATGGGGCCCTTGGTCACCATCGGCAGTCCCCTGGAGACCGCCAGGAGGATCTGGTTTACGTCGTTGGTGGACCTGGTGATGAGGGACTCCGCCCTGAAGGCGTCCACGTCCTGCTTGGAGAACCTCTGGACGTTGTCGAACTGCCTCTTCCTCATGGTGTAGGCGACATCGACCGCGACGAGGGATGCCAGGGCACCCGTCGCCAGGGCGCAGGAGAGGGACAGCAGGGCGCATACGAGCATCCTCACCCCCGCGGACGTGACATCGTCGGACCCGCCCTCCCTCTGGAGGGCGTTGGTCACGTCGCTCATGTACCCGGGGATCTTCAGGTCCAGGTAGACCTGGATGATGATGAGGACGAGGACTGCTGCGGTTAAGCACCAGTCCCGGCGGGAGAAGTACTTTGTTATCATCGACCTATATCCGGCGGACCCCCGGGCCCGTTGATACTGGTATCTGCAAACGTGATAATCAAACAGTCGGTCTTCAAATGAATCCAATTGATGCTGTCGGTCTGACAGATTCCTCTTGGAACACATTATTTAACTATAGTTATTCACAAGACCCAGAGGACGCAACGGAAAATTCTAGATTGTAATTACTTCGTGAAATATTATCACAAAAGGGATAATAATTGTATATCAGTACAATTTGGAATAATCACTCATTATTATCACATAGAGGAAAATAATTCCAATTAGTACAAATATGATGATTGACGGTGTTTAGTCGAGGTTCATCACATGGACAAAAAGCAGACGTATGTAATCGCCGCTGTTGCCCTCCTCATCGTAGCGGGTGCCGCTGCCGCACTCGTCGTAATGAAGGACAGGAAATCCGACGACGATGACCACGAGTCCTATGTCGGACTCGCACTCACCAATGACCTTTTCGACGGCCACACCTGCTGCGTGATCGCCGGGAACGTCACCTATCTCGACTCGAACGCCGACGCCGTCAAGGCATTCCTCGACGGCTACCACGAGGCTGTCAACAGGATCAACGCAGCGCTCGCCGACAAGAGCAGCGCAGACTACGCGAAGCTCATCGACGTCGCGAAGAACAGGGTCGCAATGCCCTCCGGCCTGACCGACGAGCAGAAGAAGGCCGCGATCGAGTCCGCTCTCGGAAACGTCACGTACCTCTACGCCGACACCGCTGCCGGAGCACTCTCCACCCTGAAGACCGACATCGCTACCCTTGCGGAGACCCTCAAGAACGCAAACCAGATCGAGAAGTCCGCAACCGACCTCGGATTCGCCGACTACGCCGCTCTCGGAAACGCCTTCGTGGACGACTCCTACATGACCGGCGCCGTCGCGAAGACCTACACCGCCCCTGCATCCAAGGTCACCATCAAGGTCGCCGCCATCGAGGGAGACATCCACCAGATCGCCCTCTGGTTCGCCAAGGACGCCGGCATCCTCAACAACTACAACGTCGACATCTCCGTCACCGGACAGGCGGGAGGACCCGGGGTCTACACCGCTCTCAACACCGGCGACTGCAACATCGGTTTCCTCGGAGCACCCCCCGCGACCATCAGGTGCATGAACAACATGGACATCACCAGCTCGGTCGAGAAGATCAACATCATCGGACGCGTCAACTCCGAGGGTTCCGGAATCCTCCTCAAGCCCGGGGAGAAGGCCTCCGACTACATCACCGTCCAGACCACCGCACCCGCCGAGGGAGCGAAGTACATCCAGAACCCCACCACCGGCAAGTACTACGTGTTCAACGTCGCCAACTGGGGAGGTAAGATCTTCGCGACCCCCGGAGCAGCCACCATCCAGCATGTGCAGCTGTCTCAGCTCGCGGCCCTGATGGGACTCAAATACCAGTCCTACACCGCGGGAATGAGCCTGTCCAGCGACACGCTGTACTACGTGGCCGGAATCTCCAGCTTCGCCAACCTCGAGACTACCCGTGCGACCTCCCCCGAGATCGTCGGATACATCATCTGGGAAGCTCAGTATTCCGTCGGATTGGCTTGAGCAAAGTGACGTAAATATAGAATACGAGAGAGTGGTTGGTGGTGACCATGTCGTTTCAGTACGATGAAAACAACAGGGTACACCGCCTGATACGTACCATCGCGGTACTCGCGGTCTCCCTGGTTGCCTTCGTGCTCATCTGGTGGTTCGTCACCTACATGGCGGACATGAAGGCATTCCCGACCCCAGACAAGGTCTTCGATGCCCTCATCGACCTCATCCGCGACGGGGACACCATCAACCACCACACCCTCGGCGAGTACATCTATTCCAGCTTCACCACCTTCCTCAAGGGATTCGCCATCGCCTTCGCGGTATCCGTCCCCCTGGGACTGCTGCTAGGTTACGTGAGACCCATGAGGGAGATCACGGCGCCCTGGATCGAGATCATACGCCCCATCGCTCCGATCGCCTGGGCCCCCATCTTCATCATCTCCTTCGGACTTGAGCTCGGACCCGCACTGGTCGTCGCGGTGGGGATATTCTTCCCGATGCTCACCAGCATCATCTTCGGTGTCCAGAGGATCGATTCCAACTGGATCGAGGCCTCCAAGACCCTGGGCGCCAGCCAGCCCCAGATCTTCGTCAAGATCGTCCTGCCGGCGACCGTCCCCTACATCCTCAACGGTATGAAGGTCGGTCTCGGGGTGGGATGGATGTGTATCGTCGCCGCCGAACTGTACGCCAAGCAGCTGGGAGGTATCGGACACTACCTGCTGATGATGACCGACAACGGACTGTGGGCCAACGCCTTCGCCGCGATCATCGTCATCGCGTTCCTGGGACTGATAACCACCGGCCTCGCCGAATACTTCAGCAAGGTCGTTTCGCGCAGAATGGGGATGGATGCATGACGGACGAAATGGTAATCGAGGGGGAGAGGTACAGCTCGAGGGACCGCGTCAGGGCGGACCGCACCGACGAACTGTACAAGGACATCCCCGAGGGGGAGACCCTCATGAAGATCGAGGGTCTCACGGTCATATACAGGAACAAGGACAAGGATACCCTCGCGGTCGACAACCTGGACCTGGACATCAAGAAGGGGGAGCTCATCTCCATCGTAGGGCCCTCCGGATGCGGGAAATCCACCATCCTCCGCTGCATAGCGGGCCTTCTCCAGCCCACGAAGGGAACCATCACCATGGGTGGCAAACCCTGCACCACCGCGGGGTCCGACAGGGGCATGGTGTTCCAGGACTTCGCGCTGTTCCCGTGGAGGTCGGTGCGCAGCAACATCGAGTTCGGTCTCGAGGTCGCCGGGGTCCCCAAGGAGGAGCGCCGCAGACGCTCCGACAGGTACCTCGAGGCCATGGGTCTCCAGGACTTCGCCGATGCCCGCATCCACGAGCTCTCCGGAGGTATGAAGCAGCGCGTGGGCATCGCGAGGGCGATGATCATGCACCCTGCCGTGATCCTCATGGACGAGCCCTTCGGCGCACTCGATGCGCAGACCAGGAACATCCTGCAGGAGAGCCTGGTTAACGTCCTGAAGACCTCGCACAGGACCATCGTATTCGTCACCCACTCGGTGGACGAGGCACTGTACCTCTCCGACCGCGTGATCGTCCTCTCCAAGAGGCCGGCGACGATCTTCAAGATCATCGACGTCCCGGGCGAGCGTCCCCGCGACAGGGCCGCCCGCGAGTTCACCGAGCTCAGAAGGGACATCCTCGACTATCTCGAGGGCCAGAACGTCATGTTCTCCGGCGACAAGAGGTAAACTTCAACCGGGGGGTACTCCCCCGTCTCCCTTTTCCCATTTCAAGTTTTTATACCAACAGGCCATTGGCACGGACCATGGCAAACATCGTCGATACCATGTCCGCCGACAGAGTCAAGCCCGAGGAGTTCGTCGCCTTCATCGAGATCTCCAAGGGAAGCAAGATGAAATACGAGCTCGACGAGGAGACCGGCCTCATCGCCGTCGACAGGATCCTCTCAACCTCCACCCAGTACCCGTGGAACTACGGACTGATCCCCCTCACCCTCGCCCTCGACGGGGACCCCCTCGACGTCCTCGTCATCAGCAGCGAGCCCATCATCCCCGGCGCGCTCGCCAAGTGCAGGCCCATCGGCATCATGAGGATGGTCGACTCCGGCGACCAGGACGACAAGGTCCTCGCCGTCCTTCCCAAGGACCCCATGTACAAGGAGATCACCGACATCGCCCAGCTGCCCAAGCACCTCGGCGAGGAGATCCAGCACTTCTTTACCGTGTACAAGGCCCTCGAGGGCAAGAAGACCGAGGCCGGCATCATCGAAGGCCCCGAGGCGGCCAGAAAGACCATCCAGGCCTGCATGGACGCTTACAAGAAGAAGCAGTGAAACTTATTTCCGGGCAGGGGACTGCCCGGTTCCCTTTTTCCCACATTGTTCGATTTACCTAATTTCAATTCGAAAATTAGGTAGATTATCAGAAATTATTAAATATTAATTACTGCTGATTCAATCATATCATGCATATTTTCAACTATTCCTTCCTCAAGACCGATGCCGTTCCCCCGTACATCGTGAATCTCGTATCCAGATTGGAGGGGTTCAGCGAGCGCTCCAAACTGCTCATGCACGGGCGCGGGAAGGAACTCTCCGATATGCAGATCTTCGCGACCGCCATGTCCATGAGGGATTCCAATGCCATCGAAGGGATCAGGACCACCGATGACAGGATCTTCAGCCTCCTTTCCGAGAGGGCGGTACCGAAGAACCATTCCGAGAAGGAGATCATCGGATACAGGGATGCCCTGAGACACATTCTGGCCAACTACGGGACCATGGATGTGGACCGCGAAGGCCTCCTGGAACTCTACGCGATACTTACGAGGTATTCGGGTTACAGGGACGAGGGATTCAAGACGACCGACAACGTCATCGTCGACAGGGCCGCGGACGGATCCGTGGAGAACATCCACAGAACGGTTCCGCATGACCAGGTAGAGGAATGTCTGGCACAGTTGTACTACTCGTTCACAGAAGCACGCTGCAATCCGGAGATCAACGTTCTTCTCCTCATCCCCTGCTTCGTCATGGATTTCCTGAGGATACACCCCTTCCTCGACGGCAACGGGAGGATGTCGAGGCTCCTAACCACAATGCTCCTCTGCCGGGAGGGGTACGACGTATGCAGATACGTCTCCATGGAGACCAAGATCAACACCAGCAAGGGGGAGTACTACCGTGCCTTGGAGGAATCCGAAGAGGGGTGGTTCGACAGCACCTGCGACTATTTCCCGTTCATCGACTATTTCCTCGGACGTCTGTTCCTCTGTTACCGCGACTTTGACAGACGTCTCGCCGCCCTATCCGGGAAGACGAACAAGGGGGAACGCATCAGGTATGCCGTCCTCAACAGCGCTATTCCGATCTCCAAGAAAGACCTGTCGGAGATGTTCCCCGACATATCAGTCAAGACCATTGAGCTGACGCTCCAGGGGCTGGTAAGATCCCGCGAGGTGGTCAAGACGGGGAGTACCAGGAATGCCAGGTATTCGAAGAACCCCAATTCGGCAAGGGAAGCGCATTCGGAAGAGGGTTCGGCACATCTGGATAGTTGGTGACCGTCATCGGTTTATCCTTGTTCGCCGATTCATCATGCATGGCCAAGATTGACGCTAGGACCAAACAGCTGTTCGCAGACCACGGGAACCAGAGCAGGATCTTCGCTCTCGCGACCTCCTCCAAGGGAGGCATCCCGAACGTCGTCCCCATCGGATTCCTCTTCGTCGCCAACGACGACGAGATTTGGGTTATCGACAACTACCTGAACAAGACCCTGAAGAACATCCTGGATAACCCCGTCGTCTCCGTCTACGCCATGGGCGGAGAGGGAGGGCACGAGTGTGTCCAGGTTAAGGGGAAAGCGGTCTACGAGACCTCCGGCCCCGATTACGAGGCCGCCAAGAAGATGGCGAAGGACAAGAATGAGAAGTATCCCGCCAAGGGACTCGTCAAGATCTCGCCCTGTGCGGTCTACGACACCACCCCCGGACCCAACGCCGGGAAGAAACTCTGATGGAAATCAGGCCCGCACGGATTTCCCGTGCGGGCAAAACCGTTATCGTCGATGTTTTGCGGGGAGGAATCAGTCTTCCTCGTTGATCTTGTACATGAGGTACGGGGTGTACCATCCCATTAACGCCGCGAAGGGGATGAACACCAGGACGATCGGGTGCTCGCTCCTGGCGTAAAGGGCAAGTGCCAGCAGTATCCCGGTGATGAGTCCGACCAGGAAGCCGAACCTCATGTTCCTCCTGAGGAAGGGGTTGGTCTGCATCACTCGACCTTCTTCTCGAGGGCGTTCTCGACGGCGGCGACCATCCTGTCGACGATCTCCTTGGAGCCGCCGGTGTAGTTGGCGGGGTCCATGACCTTCTCGAGCTCCTCCCTGGAGATGAGCTTCTTGACGTCGTCCCTCTCCCAGAGGGTCTCGAGGAGCTGGCACTCCCTGTCCTCGGCGACCATGGATGCCTCCCTGACGATCTCGTGGGCGTCCTGCCTCCCGATCCCCTTGCCTACGAGGGCCATCATGACCGGCTCGGCCATGATCAGCCCGTGGGCGGACTCGATGTTCCTGAGCATCTTGTCGCGGTGGACCTCCAGTCCGGAGAACACCTTGTTCATCTTGTACAGCATATAGTCGATGAGCGAGAAGACGTGCGGGAGGGTGAACCTCTCGCAGCTTGAGTTGGAAAGGTCCCTCTCGTGCCAGAGCACCTGGGACTCGAAAGTGGGCATGACGAAGCCGCGGAGGACGCGTGCGAGTCCGCAGACGTTCTCTGAGTTGATGGGGTTCCTCTTCTGCGCCATGGTGGAGGATCCGACCTGGTGGGCGGCGTCGAAGTACTCGGAGACCTCGGAGATCTCCGACCTCTGAAGGTTCCTGACCTCGGTGGCATACCTCTCGAGGGAGGTTCCGAGGGTGGCGAGCATGCACACGAGCTCGGTGTACCTGTCCCTTCCGACGACCTGGGTCGCGGCGGGCTCGTAGGTGATGTCCAGCTCCTGCATGACGGCGATCTGGAGCTTCTGGAAGTTCTTCCCGAGGGCGGCGCCGGTCCCCACGGCTCCGGCCATCTTCCCCGCGATGGCGCGGGGGGTGATCTCGATGATCCTCTCGCGGAAGCGGAGGAGCTCGGCGATGTATCCTGCGATCTTGAATCCGTAAGTGATGGGGATGGCGAACTGTGCGTGGGTCCTGCCGATCTCGAGGGTGTCCCTCTCCCTCTTGGCGAGCTTGGCAAGGGTGAACAGGAGTTCGTCCACATCCGCGGCGACGATGTCCAGGGCGTCCCTGATCTGCAGGGCGGTGGCGGTGTCAACGATGTCGTTGGAGGTGGCTCCCAGGTGGACGTACTTCCCGGCGTCCCCCTTGCACTTCTCGGTCATGGCCTTGACCATGGCCATGAGGTCGTGGTTGGTGAGCTTCTCGATCTCCTTGATGCGCTCGACGGTGACCTCGTCGGACCCGGCGACGCGGGAGATCTCGTCGGCATCGGCCTGGGAGATCTCTCCGAGCTGTGCGTGGGCCTGGGCCAGGGCGGCCTCGACCTGCATCTGGTATCTGATGCGGCTGCTCTCGGAGAAGATTGACTTCATCTCTGGGCGTCCGTACCTGTAATCAAGGGGACATACGTAATCGCTCATGCTAATCACTTAGGGAACCGAAGAATCGCGTCAGTTTATATAACGTTAATTATGCGCCCGCATGTGAATTCTTACGGCACCATTATATATGTGCCACGGAAATGGCCATAACAGACTTTGACCCGCCGCCTCTCGGCGACGGTAAGAGGTTTCAGAGTACTAGTTCGACGATCAGCCGGACCAGTGCTAAGACCAGGGTTAGCTTTGCTAGGTGCCGGCCCTGGTCTTGACGTTCTTCGGCGATTTTTGTCACCTCCCGTCAGGACTCGGGACCGGCTCGCAGGGCTGGGAAGTCCTGCTAGCCGGACTCCCTACCTGGCACATCTGTTTTTCAGTATGAGGATTTAAAACCCGCAGAGTACAGTTAGTCTTCTGTGCCCTATCGGGGTATCGGGAACGGGGCCGGGCATCTCGGAAGATCTGCCGCGAGCACTCACAGCTCAAGACGATGATTTCGGCCATCTACATGCTAAGTTACGCGGAAATCATCACAACCCTTATAAGCAAGTCCTTTATAGGGAAGTTCAAGAAGTGGGCCATGCTTCGTATCATGGCCAAGATGAACAACGAGTGATGTTTTTTATGGCAGACGAGATGGAGATTAACGCGAACGTTTCTGAGGAAGAGCAGGTTGTTGCTGAGGAGCAGACCACCGAGGAGGTCGTCGAGACCGCCGAGGCAGCCGAGACCGAAGAGATCGAAGAGCCCACCGAGGAAGAGAAGGCAAGGCTGGAGCAGCTTGAGGCTGACCGCACCGTCGCTAACGACGAGGCGGAGAAGCACAAGGTCCGCCGCGACGAGCTGAACGCCCAGACCAAGGACTGGAAGGCAAAGAGGGACGCCCTCAACAACCAGGTCCGCGAGCTCGTGGACGAGGCCGGAAAGCAGAGGCAGCTCCGCGACGAGATGAACCAGAAGGTCAGGGACGCGAAGGTCGTCCGCAGCGATCTCAACACCAAGGTTTCCGAGCTCCGCGCTAAGATCCAGGAGCTCAAGCCCGAGAAAGAGGACAAGGAGAAGCCCGAGGAGTCTCTCGCCCAGAAGAAGAGGCGCTTCGACCAGATGGTCAAGCAGCAAGAGACCGTCCCCCTCGGACCCGATGCCGAGAAGAAGCTCGTCAAGGCAATCTCCCAGCTCGCCAAGGAGATCGAGGAGATGGAGAAGTCCAACGAGGATGACGAGCAGCTCGGAGGACTCTACCAGCAGTTCCACGAGGTCAAGGCCCAGGCCGAGGTCGCCCACAAGCAGGTCTCCGAGTACGCCGAGCAGGCCCAGTCCGCACACGACAAGATGCTGACCCTGTACCAGCAGGCAGACTCCATCCGCAAGGAGGCCGACGCCGCACAGGCCAAGTTCGTCGAGTGCAAGAACGCCGCCGACGAGGAGCACAAGGCATACCTCGAGCTTGTCGGAAAGGCCCGCGACGCATCCAAGAGCGCAGACGGAATCAAGAAGAAGAAGTCCGCAGCCTCCAAGAAGCGCGCCGACGGAGAGGCTAAGAAGGAAGCCAAGGAGATCTTTGAGAAGTTCAAGGCCGGAGAGAAGCTCTCCACCGAGGACCTCATGACCCTCCAGAAGTCCGGCTACCTCTGAAACAAAACACTAACCGCTGCCCCGAAAGGGGCAGCATCATTTCTTTTTTCAACAAGTGCCAGCATACGATTCTGTGCGCATTATCCGTTAAGTCTAGCCTCATGGACCGGCGTGACTATGAACTCCGATCTGTCCCGGCGAGAGTCCCACGGGGGCACCGGATCGGGCGCAGGATCAGATTACCAGAAGTCGGAAAAGGCCCTTTCATGACATTCTTTCCGTAAGGTCAAAAAACGTCCCGGAAGATGGATGTATTTAAGGGAGATTGAAAGACTATAAATACTGTTCAAAGGTATCTATATCGCAAGGGCACAGGTCAGTTCTGTAGAGTGCATCCCATCCCTTCTGACTGGCTGGCCTGTTCCCGATCCTTCTTCATCTCTTCTTCCGCTTCCGGCGTTTTTTCTGTTCATCCGGTGTACGGTCGCCGAATCCTTCATCCCTTCCGCGCGCGCGACTATTTATAGAAACGTTCCCATCAAGTGCCGATATTAATGGTGCTAGACGGATTGGGAAAATCCCTGAGAGGCGTCCTCGACCGCATCGGCAGTTCCACCACTGTCGACGAGAACCTCATCAAAGATGTCTGCCGCGAGCTTCAGCGCGCTCTTCTCCAGGCCGATGTCAACGTCCAGCTCGTCCTGAAGCTCACCAACAACGTCCGCGAGAGGTCCCTCAACGAGAAGCCCCCCGCGGGACGCTCCGCGAAGGACCACGTCAGGAAGGTCATCTACGAGGAGCTCGTCGCTCTCCTGAAGAACGGCGACCCCATCGCCCTGAAGCCCCAGACCATCATGCTCGTCGGTCTGTACGGACAGGGTAAGACCACCTCCGCAGGAAAGCTGGCCAATTACTTCATCAAGAAAGGTTTCACCGTCGGACTCATAGGTGCCGACGTCTACCGTCCCGCGGCTTACGACCAGCTCAAGCAGCTGGGGGACAAGGTCGGGGCGGAGGTCTACGGGGAGCCCGGGCAGAAGGATGCCGTGAAGATCGTCAGGGACGGTCTCGCCAAGCTCGCCGACAGGAAGATCAAGATCATCGATACCTCCGGAAGGCACGCCCTGGAGGACGACCTCATCGAGGAGATCATCGCCATCGCCAAGGTCGCAAAGCCCGACGAGAGGGTCCTCGTCCTGGATTCCCAGGTGGGACAGCAGGCCGGACCCCAGGCAGACGCCTTCAACAAGGCAGTCGACGTCAGCGGCGTGATCATGACCAAGATGGACGGTACCGCGAAGGGAGGAGGCGCCCTTTCCGCTGTTGCGACCACCGACGCGCGCATCGTGTTCATCGGAACCGGCGAGCACATCCGCGACCTGGAGCCCTTCGACGCCGACCGCTTCATCTCCCGTCTCCTCGGTATGGGGGACCTGCAGGGACTCGTCGAGATCGCCAAGCAGGAGATCGAGAACGAGGAGAGCATGGAGGAGCTGGCCCGCAACATGATGTCGGGACGCTTCACCCTCACCGACATGTACAACCAGATGAAGGCCGTCAAGAAGATGGGGACCCTCCAGAAGATCGTCGGGATGCTCCCCGGGTTGAGCAAGGTGGAGGACAAGATCGACTTCGACAGCACCGAGGCCCGCCTGGATCGTTTCAAGGTCATCATGGACTCCATGACTCAACAGGAGAAGGACGAACCCTCCCTTATCAAGGGCAAGAGGATCGACCGCATCGCCCACGGCGCGGGTGTGACCACCACCGACGTCCGCGAGCTCCTGAAGCAGTACAACAACTCCAAGAAGATGATGGGCTCCATGTCCAAGGACCGCAAGATGCGCAAGCGTCTCCAGAAGCAGTTCGGCGGAATGGATCCCGAGGCATTCAAGGACATGGAGAACGGGTCCGAATGAGATACTTCGTAATCACCGGGCACAAGGCGGTCGCCGACGGCTCCTGGAAGCTGGACGACCTGGGAGGGGGAGCCGGCAGGATGGACATCCTCTGCCGCTGCATCAACTCTGCCTTCGTGCTCAGCCACAACCTCCGCGAGGACTGCGAGATCTACCTCGTCCTCGAGGGCGGAGAGGACGCCCCCAAGACCGTAAGGGTCGAGGGCAGGACCGTCCGTTACCTGAATCCCGACGAGAGGTCCACCGCATCCCTCATCCGCAACGCCTGCTTGAAGAAGGTCATCAAGGGGCAGGAGGTATCGCCCTCCCCGGGGATATTCATCTCCCGCAGGGGGTTCGACGAGGTCATCGACTGCCTTTCTGAGAAGGGTGAGTTCGTATATCTCAAGGAGGACGGCACCGACGTGAGGGAGTTCCAGTTCCCCGAGAACCCGATCTTCGTGCTCGGGGACAACTCCGACCTTACCGAGGAAGAGGAGAAGGCCCTTCTGGCACATTCTCCGGCAAAGATCTCCGTGGGTCCCGTGAGCCTTCACGCGGACCATTGCATAATACTCGTGCAGAACGAGATGGACAGGAGGTGCGCCCAGTGACGGATGAGCGTCCGGTGAAGATCCCGCAGCACAGACACTGCCTCCACTGCGGCAAGGCATTCACCGGCGCAGGATTCAACGAGAGGTTCTGCTCCCAGGAGTGCCTGGATGCCGAGGGTTCGGAGGCCAAGCGCAAGCTGAAGAAATACGCCGTATTCATGGTCGCCCTCTGGGCTATCGTAGCGGTGGCCGTCCTCGTAGTGGGTTTCTGAGATGATCGCCGCAGTAGCCGGTACATTCAACGTCCTCCACAGGGGACACGTGGCACTGATAAACCGCGCCTTCGCGGTGGCGGACATCATCTACGTGGGGATCACCAGCGATGCCATGGCATCGTCCACACGTTCCGACGTCGTCCCGATGTATCTCCGCAGGACCGCCCTGGAGAAGTTCCTGGACACCCAGGACAAGCCCTACAGGGTGTTCGAGATCGACGACATGTACGGTCCCAGGGACATGATGGACTCCGCGGACATCCTGGTCGTCTCCGAGGAGACGGCCGGGAACGCGGATAAGGTGAACGAGGAGAGGGTCTCGAGAGGGATCTCGCCCCTCAGGATCGAGGTCGTCCCCCTGGTCATGAGCTGCGACGGTTCGAAGATCAGCTCCACCAACATCATGAGGGGGGAGTACTCACGCAGCGGGCAGAACTCCGTCCCGGACATCGTTGTCGGTTCCCTGAACCACGTCAAGGTGGAAGCCGTCCGCAGCGTCATGGAGAGGATCTACGGTGACGTGAGGATATCCGCCGCCGAGGTGGAGTCTGGGGTGCCTCCCCAGCCGTTCGAGGGCCAGACCCGCCAGGGCGCCATCAACCGTGCCAAGCTCGTCCTCGGAGAGCACGACATGGCCGTGGGCATCGAGGCGGGCGTGTTCGAGCGCCAGGAGGGCCTCTACGATATCCAGTACTGCGCCGTTTACGATAAGGACGGAAGGATCACCGTGGGCTGCGGCTCCGGTTTCATGTACCCTTCCGCCGTGGCAGAGAAGGTCCGCGGCGGCATGACCGTCGGGGATGCCATGAAGGAGGTCTTCGGCATCACGGAGATCGGGAAGCAGCAGGGTGCCATAGGATTCCTCAGCGGAGGTCTCCTTGACCGCAAGTCCCTGACCGAGCAGTCAGTGACCGCCGCGATGGTCCCCCGCCTGAACGATTCTTACGGGGAGTGAGCATGGGCTGCGATTCCTGTTCCGCCGACGGTTCCTGTTCCAATTGCAAGGGCTCCCTCCCTCCGGGGATGCTCGAGAGGTACAAGCTTTCGGTTGACCGCTCCGACGGATATCTGGTCTGGATAGAGATCGAGAGGGACGGTCCCCCCAGGGTCTCCGATTCCACCAAGGAGGTCCTCTCCCGCATTATGGAGGTGAACGACTGCTCCAGGGTATGGGGCGTAGTGTTCGGGCATACCGAGCTCAAGGCACTGTACCACGAGATCTATTCGTACGGAGTGGAGACCCTCTACGCGGTCCACGGGACCCAATACATCGGATATGACCCAGACGTCTATTCTCTCGCCATCTCCCAGATCATCGTCCGCACCGAACCCGCCATGGTTCTGTTCGGAGGCACCGAAAAAGGCAGTGAGTTGGCCTGCAGGGTCTCCTGCATCCTGAATGCGGAATCCGCTACCGATTGTACATCTGTCGAAGTGAACGACAGGAACATGACCGTGAGGGATGCGGTCGGGGAGTACTCCTTCGGATCCTTCCCCCAGATAGCATCCGTCAAACCCGGAACCTATAGGATCGGCGAGCCTAAGAAGGATGACAGGGGGACGGTCATCTACTGGCAGATGCCGCCCTCCGAATGAATAATCATACTTCCAGCCTGTCGGAATATGATTTTGCAGCGAAGATTTATAAACGGCAACGCTCCTCGTTCAATCATAGGAGGGAAAAGCATGGCGACCAAGTCTTTCTACGAGGATCTGGTGATAGATACTCCCGAAGCTGCGGCAAGACTGTCCAAGATGATCGCAGAGGACAAAAGGTATGTGCCTCTCGGTAACACCTATGTCATTAGCGATCCCGAAACTATGCGCCGTTTCATCGAGAAGTACAATAAGGAACAGTGATTTCCTGTCCCAGAAGTACAGTTTTGCACCCTTATCCGATGTATTCAAGGTCAGATCTCGAGGTCGTAGACGGAATCGTCCCTGAAATGTGCCAGAGTGCCATCGAGAACCCTCTGGGCATGTCCCGTGGCCTTGACGTTCATCCACTTCTCCTCGACCTTCCCGTCCTTTCCGATCAGGAAGGTGGAGCGGATGGTGCCCTGGACGATCTTCCCGTAGTTCTTCTTCTCCCCGAAGGCCCCGACCTGTTTGGCGAGGGCGTGGTCCTTGTCCACCAGGAGCTTCTCCTTGATCCCGTGCTTCTCGCGGAACTTCCGGTGGGATTCCGAAGAGTCTCCGGATACGCCGAACAGGAGTATGTTCCTGACGGCGAACTTGGGGTACAGGGCGGTGAAATCAACGCACTCTGTGGTGCATCCGGGGGTGTTGTCCTTGGCGTAGAAGAACAGTACGTAGCGGAGACCCAGAAGGTCCTTCGAATCCACCGTCTCTCCGTTCTCGTCCGCCATGACGAAGCGGGGGAACTCCTCACCTTTCTCGACCATTCAGACCATCCTCCCGGATTTCTTGGCGATTATGGGCTGGAGGTCCATCTCCACGAGCATGACCGGGTGGGTCATCTCGTAACCGGTGATGGTCCTGGGTGACATCTCCCCGAAGAGCCCGATCTTCTTGCCGTCCACCTCGATGAAGGCCCCCCTTCCGGGGACGAAGGTAGGGTAGTCGCAGGCGCTGAGGGTGTATTCCACGTTGAACTCCCTGAGGATGCTCTCGGCCAGGGACTTCACCTCGGTGAAGCTGCTCCTGGAAGCCGCCTGGAGGGCACAGAGGTGGGGGACGTTCTTGTTGTTGCGTATGACGTACCCGACCTCGAAGATCTTCTGGGGCAGGTCCCTGTGCTTGTTGTTGCACAGAATCCTCATCAGAGAGGGCATGAGGTACGAGCGGAGGCAGGTATGCTCCTCGGTGATCGGGTTTGTCACGGTCACGGAGTCCACCTCCGGGAATCCGGACAGCTCGAACTCGTCCCTGCGGTTGCTGAGCGTGAGGGTGGTGATCTCGGTGTATCCCAGTCCCACCATGATGTCCTGGGCGTTCATGGTGAACTCGGTTTCCGGAAGGAGCTTCCCGAAGGTCTGGGTCACGCGGTACGGGCGGTTCCCGATGTTCTCGAAGCCGTATCCGATGGCGATGTCCTCGTAGATGTCCACGGGATGCATCATATCCAGCCTGTATGCGGGGATGCAGGCGGTGAGCTTGTCCCCGGCGGTGCGGGCGTTCATCCCCATGCGTCCCAGGGCCCTGATGCACTGCTCGGACGAGAGCGCGGTGCCGAGGTACCTGGAGCACTCCTTGATGGAGACGGTGATGTTCCTGGCCTTGAGGACGGGGTAGACTTTCTTAGGGGCCCCTTCCATCTCGACGGACATGATGGTGCCTCCCCTCTCTGCGAGGGCGGTGGCTACGATGTTCAGCGCACCCTCGACGGCGGTCGCGTCGAATCCGGTCACGTCGATAAGGAGGTTCCTGGTCTCGGTGGTGACGGTGGTGAGGGCGCCGTTGATGATCGGGGGGAAGGACAGGACCTTCCCCTCCGCGTCGACGATGATGGGGTACTTCTCCTTCCCCTCGAGGAGGTGGGCGTACGCCCTGCCCTTCTCGTGTTTCTCCAGGATCTCCCTGGGGGTCATGGGCTCGGTCTTTGCCAGGGGCACGAATGATATGCCGTCGGGGTCGACGGTCTTGAATGTGAACGGAGGGGTGACCTTGTCCAGGTCGTGGATGCCGATTGCGAGCTTGGCCCTCTTCCTCCCCACGGTGATGTGCAGTTTCTCCTGCAGCTCCATCATGGAGCGGAGGACGGTGTCGGTGACCTCGACGCCGTAGACGGCGCAGCACATGAAGTAGGGGCGGACATCCCTGACGTCGGATGTGACGGTCGCCTTGATGCCCGAGGGTTTGACATCGTACTTGCGGAGTCCGGGCGCGATGTCCAAGAACTGCCTCATTGCCCTTGCGATTCCCTCGACGGAGTACAGGTCGGGGCGGTTGGGGAAGAACTCGATGGTCATCTCGTCTGTACCGGGGACGTTGTCCCCGATGTCGGAACCGAGGAGGGGGATCCTCTCGAGGATGGTCTGCTGGGAGACATCCGCCCCGAGGAGCCCCTTCAGGTCCTTGTAGCTGATGTTGACGTTGGTCATTTCTTACCCCTCCCGAGCTCCGCGTGGGCCTTTCCGAGCTGTCCGGCGGCCTGTGCGGCGAGGGTGGAGAGCTCTCCGGCGAGGACGGTGGCCGCGATGATCTCCGCGAGCTTCCTCGCCTTCCCGGCCCCCTTGCACCCGATCATGTTGAGCGCCTCGGCCTGGGTGGGGAGGGAGGTGCCCCCTCCGACGGTACCCACCTCGATGGAGGGCATCCTGACGCTGATGTAGAGCGATCCGTCCACGTCCTCGCAGTCGGTGAGGGTGAGCGCGCCCTCGGTGACCTGTGCGGGGTCCTGTCCGGTGGCTAGGAAGACGGCTGCGACCATGTTCGCGGCGTGGGCGTTGGCTCCCAGCATCCCGGCCATGGAGGATCCGATGAGGTTCTTCCTGATGTTGGTCTCGACGATCGCGGATGCGGAGGCGTGGAGCCTCTTCTCGACGATGTCCGCGGGGATGAGGGCCTCCGCTACCACGGTCTTGCCCCTCCCCTCGATCATGTTGATGGCGGCGGGCTTCTTGTCCGAGCACATGTTGCCGGAAACGGAGACCATGACGGCACCGGTCTCCTGTTCGATGAGCCTGCACACCGCCTCGGAGGCGATGGTGGCCATGTTCATTCCCATAGCGTCCCCGGTCTCGAAGGAGAACCTGAGGTAGAGGTTCCTTCCGGTGGGGAACTTCTCGATCTTGACGAGCTTCCCGTGGGAGGTGGTCCCTGCGACGGCCTGCCTCATCTCGTCCCCGTGGGCATCGATCCACTGGATGACCTGGCAGGAATGCTCCAGGTCCCTCACCCTGAGGACGGGTGCGCGGGTCATGTAGTCGCCGAAGGTCTTGGCGCGAACGCCTCCCGCATCGTTCATGACGGACATCCCCCTGGAAACGGAGGCGATGAGGGCGCCCTCGGTGGTGGCCATGGGGACCAGGAACTCCCCCTGGGCGTACTCCCCGTTGATCTTCACGGGCCCGGCGTATCCCAGGGGGATCTGCACCGCGCCGATCATGTTCTCGCAGTTGTGGGCGGCGTCCTCCGAGCTGAAGCAGTACTTTCCAACGCGCTCGAGGGTTGCACCGGTGAACTGTTCCGCAGCGGCGCGCCTCTCGTCGACGTCCGCGTGCGAATGGCCCCTGTTCTTGAGACCTGTGCCGTCAGTCATGGGCCTGCCCATGACTTACCTATAATAATAGATTGCTGGGAAACAGGAGATGATGGCTCCCCGCCGTAGCGATCTCTCCGACGGACAAGGTTATATACTGATTCGATTATCGAAGAGTCACGGATTTGGATGCCGCTTAGGTATCTGCCGTGGAAGGTTTTGCACCTTCGGGCCGCACGGGACCCATTCGGGCGGACGTGCGGGGATTGAATTCTAATTCAGCGTAGCTACGCTTATATATCAGTTGCACCTATCCGGCCCTGCAGCCGCGTAGGATTATCCTTCGTGGCAAGACAGGTGAACAAATGGTAACAGTCTACGACGTTCCCGCAGAGCCCCTCATCCTCAAAGTGGCCGAGAAGCTCAAGCAGAACGACAAGATAGTTGCTCCTGAGTGGGCCGAGTTCGCTAAGACCGGTATCCACACGGAGAGGGCTCCCGCCCAGGCGGACTGGTGGTACACCAGGGCCGCTTCCATCATGAGAAAGCTGTACGTCAAGGGTCCCATGGGAACCTCCAAGCTCGCAGCCGAGTACGGAGGATACGTCGACCGTGGAGCCAAGCCGAACAGGGCAGTCAAGGGATCCAGGAACATCATCAGGAAATGCCTGATCCAGCTCCAGGACGCCGGACTCCTCGAGGCCACCAACGACAAGCAGGGACGCAAGGTCAGCGCAGCGGGACAGAGCATGCTCGACAACGCTGCCAAAGAGGTCTTCGACGCATCCAAGAACTGAAGGCGTGAGACATGGCAGAAGATCCTGAATTGGAAGCGATAAGGCAGAGAAGGATGGCGGAGCTCCAGCAGCAGGCCCAGTCCCAGCAGGCTCAGGCGCAGCAGGAGCAGCAGGCCAAACAGCTCGAGGCACAGAAGCAGTCCATTCTCAGGCAGATCATGACCCCCGAGGCCCGCGACAGGCTGGCGAACGTCAAGCTCGCCAACGCCAACCTCGCCGCCTCCGTGGAGAACCAGCTCATCAGGCTCGCACAGAGCGGAAGGCTGCAGTCACAGGTCACCGACGCCATGCTCAAGGAGATCCTTCAGCAGATGGCTCCCCAGGAAAGGGAGATAAGCATCACATACCAAAGGAGAGAATGAAAATGTCCAGCACCAAGCCCCCTGCGATGAAAGAGAGGCTCAACAAGAAAGTCAAGCAGAACCGCCGTGTTCCCGCTTGGGTCATGATCAGGACCAACAGGCAGTTCCTGAGGCACCCCAAGAGGCGCTCGTGGCGCATGAGCAAGCTTAAGGAGTGATTCCAATGGCAGACGAAGAAACCAGGATCATCATCATCCCGCTCAGGGGAGCGAAACAGGCTCCCAGGTCCAGGAGGACCGAGCGCGCAGTGAAGGACGTCCGCGCAGCCATCATGAGGCACATGAAGGTCGACGCCGAGCACGTCTGGATCGACAAGTCCGTCAACGAGAAGCTCTGGGAGAACGGAATCCGCAACCCGCCCTCCAAGATCGCCGTCAAGTGCGTCAAGTTCGACGACGGCCTCGTTGAGGTCTCCCTCTCGGAGTGAGCAGGATGACAATGAGGCTCTCCAGGGTATCCGGTACGTTCAACATCGGTGTGAACGCGGTAGCCAACGAGAGCCTCGCATTCGTCACCCCGGACGCCGACGGGCAGTTCCTCAGGGACCTGCAGGAGGCGCTCGGGGTGGAAACCGTTACCGTCACGGTCGGGGGCGCCCACGTAGTTGGGTCCCTGCTCGCGATGAACTCCAACGGCATAGCCGTCTCCGGACAGGTGGAGGGCGACGAGCTCGAGCTCATCAGGAAACACCTCCCCGTCATCCGCCTCCCCGACGAGCTCAACGCCGCCGGGAACAACATTCTAGTCAACGACAGCGGGGCCATCGTGAACCCCGACACCTCCGACCGCACCCTCAAGCAGATCTCCAAGGTCTTCGGGGTCGAGGCGGTCCGCGGCACCGTCGCCGGCATCAACACCGTCGGCTCGCTGTGCGCCTGCAACAACAAGGGATGCGTCTGCCCCACGGATGCGACCCCCGAGGAGATCCAGATGATAAAGGACGTCCTCAGGGTCGACGTGCAGACCTCCTCCGTCAACCACGGTTCCAAGTACCTCGGTGCGGGCATCGTCGCCAACACCAAGGGGGCCCTCATCGGGGACGAGACCACCCCCATCGAGATGGGCAGGATCGAGGACGGCCTAGCACTTTTCTGAGGCACTTCAATCGAAGAGCCAGATCCCCTCGTAATCGGCGATGTCCTCGCTGTAGAACTCCACCTCGTTCCCCACGTGCACGAAGGAGTCCGGGTCCTTGCCCTCCATGAATTCCTGGATGGGCGCGAGGGGGAGGGTGACCCCTCCGATCTTGAAGTCGGTGGGCACGACGACTTTGGGCCTCACCATGTCGATGAACTCGTTCACGCCGTCTATCGAGATGGTGGAGTAGGCCCCGACGGGGACGAAAAGGATGTCGCTGTCGCGTAAGCATTCGACGGCGAAGTCGTCCGGGATGCCCCCCAGGGACCCGGTGAACGCGACCCTTATCCCGTCCATCGAGAAGGAGTAGATGCTGTTGGCGCCCTGGTTCCCGTCGCTGCCGTGGAGGGATCCGGATTGGAGCCCGAGGAAGGAGAAGTCCCCGACGCTGCCGTCCCCGGCATACTCCAGGAAATCCCTGTGGGTCCCCTTGACGATCCTGAAGCAGTTCCTCGCGAAAGAGTTATGGGTGGACAGCACGACATCGGCGTAGACGTTGGGGGTGTAGAGGCCGATGGATTTCCCGTCATGGGGATCGGTCACGACCCTTGTCCTGCCGTCGTAGAACTCGAAACACGAGAGCCCGTGCCACCTGATGTACACGTCTGAGTGAATGGATAAACCCATTATTTGTAACTTTCAGGCCCTCGCGCGGGCATAATCTTATAAAAATAAGGAGAGCAATACACGAACGTATGGCCAAATCGGGCAGGGTTCTCGTTCTCGCCGTCGACCGTGACGACGATTTCGGACGCAAGGGAGGTGTTCAGACCCCCTGCGTAGGCGTAGACGCATGTCTGGAAGCCGCCCAGAAGTTCGGTGTGAAGGAGCCCGAGGACTCCGACCTGAACGCCCTCTACAACGCCATCCACGAATACAACGACATCCTCGCATCCCATGACGCGGAGGAGGTGCAGGTCGCCCTCATCTGCGGGGACGAGAGCGTCGGCAGGCGCTCCGACAGGAGGGTCAGGGAACAGCTCGAGGAGGTCCTCTCGCAGTTCGAGGCCGACGAGATCGTAGTCGTCACCGACGGTTCCGAGGACAAGGGCGTCATCGAGTACATCATGGGCCTGGTCCACATCATAGACGTGAAGGCCACCGTCGTCAAGCAGACCCGCAACGCAGAGACCATCATCGCCATCATCGCCGGGTACATGAAGGAGCCCGAGAAGAGGAAACGCTTCCTCGCGCCCCTGTCCTGGCTGATCATCTTCATATCGATGATCTACCTGGCGGCCAACCTGTTCACCTCGGATTCCGTGGACAAGTTCTTCCTCGGCTCCACCACCCTGTTCATATTCCTGGCCATGGGGGTGCTGATCATGCTGTACGCGTACAGCCTGGACGAGAAGATACGCGGCGGGCTCCACCATTTCATGGACCGCGTACGCGCGGGAAGCATCATCATCGTCTTCGTCATCGCCGCCGTCCTCCTGTTCCTCTTCGGAATCATCCTGGGCGTCTACTCCATGGACGACATCTACACCACCCGCACCACCGAGCGCGTGCTGGTATTCATCGCCAACGGTATGTGGCCCGCCCTGTTCGGCATCATGATGTACCTGTTCGGGGTCCTGGTGGACGGATACATGAGCCGCAGGTCCATCCGCTACCTCAGCATTATCGGGTGCCTGAACGTCCTTGCCATCGGCCTCATCATGACCGGTGCCCTGGACTACCTCATCGGATACACCGGGCTCTTCACCACCTCCTACATCATCATCATGGCGGAGATATTCAGCGGCATCATCGTGGCGGTCGCCGCCGGTGCCATCAGCAGGCGTATGAAGAAGATCGCCGAAATAGAGCTCTCCGAGAAGCAGGAGAGTGCGAATGAAGTTCTTTGAATGGGAGCCGACCTATCGCGCGATCTGCGACGATTTCGGTTTCGACCCCTCAGCCGACGACCTCTCCGTGAGGATTCTCGAGGCCGTCACCCCCATGCTCGACCTGGACGACGAGGACTGCCTGTCGCCACTGATCGGGGATACGGTCACCGTCATAGGGGACTCGCCCCAGCTGGAATCCGACCTGAGGGAGCTTCCCCCCGAGGGATGCATCATTTCCGCGGGATCCGCCACCGAACGCGTCGTCGCCGCGGGCATCAGGCCGGACATCGTCGTCACCGACCTCGACGGCCCCATCGAGGCGCAGATCGGCTGCAGCAGGGACGGTGCCGTCACCCTCATCCTCGCCCACGGCGACAACCAGGACCTCGTAAGGGCCTATGCCCCCCAATTCAGGGGGAAGGTCGTCCTCACCACCCAGGGAAAGCCCTCCGGCAACGTCCTGAACTTCGGCGGGTTCACCGACGGGGACAGGTCCGTCTGCCTCGCGAGGCACTTCGGGGCATCGAGGATAATCCTCCTGGGATTCGATTTCTCGAACCCAAGCACCAAGGACGGCTCCGACCCCCAGACGAAGCTCAGGAAGCTCTCCTGGGCTAAGAGGATAATATTCGACGGCGCGCACAACGACATCGTGCACCCGCGGAGGTAAGAGGATGAGCACCACCGTGATGATCCTCCTTGCCCTCCTGATCGTCTACATCCCGATCTACATCTGGACGTGGAAGTCCCCCAACGCGATCAGGTACGGGTTCCAGAAGTACGGTCCGCTCATCAAGATCAACACCAAGCTCGGCCTGAAGCTGATGGACCGTCTCGGAAAGTACCGCCGCTTCTGGAGGTTCTTCGGAATAGCGTCCCAGGTCTTCGCGTTCGTGGAGATGGTGTTCATGGTCTTCATGATCGTGTTCTCCGTCATCCGCATCCCCTCGATCCTGCAGTCGCATTCGTCCCTCGGGGTGGAGTACGTTCTGGCCCTCCCCGGCCTGAACCCCATCATGCCATTCTGGTACACCCTCCTCGCCCTGATCATAGCCGTCGTGCTCCACGAGTTCGCACACGGGGTCCAGACCAGGGCCAACGGCATGAAGGTCGAGAACACCGGAGGGCTGTACTGCGTGGTCCCCGTGGGGGCCTTCGTGGAGCCGGACCAGACGGATGTAGACAGGTGCTCCAGGACCGCCAAGCTCGATCTCTTCTCCGCGGGTATATCCGCCAACTTCATCATCGCCGGGGTGGCGTTCCTGCTGTTCTCCGTGGTGATGCTCGGGGGCATGACCAACCAGTACGAGGACAATGCGGCGATCTACGGGGAGGTCGAGGGCTCTCCGGCGGACATCGCGGGGATCCCCTCGGGAGCGATCATCCTCAGCATGAACGGGCAGGCCGTCCTCTACGAGGACTTCGACGACCCCGTCAAGATGTCCGCCGTCCGCGGCCCGTTCTATCTGGTCACCATCACCTACGTCCAGGACGGATCCGGTGTTGCGACGACCTCCGCGGCGATACCGTGGGGGATGTACATATCGAAGCTGGCCGACGATTCGCCGGCGGGTAAGGCAGGCCTGTCAAAGGGGGACACCATCGTCAAGATGAACGACACCGAGGTGTTCACCTCCTCCCAGTTTACGGACTATATGAAGACCACCTCCAAGGGCGAGACCGTCACCATCACCTATGTGGACGCCAACAACGCCGTTCAGACCACCACGGCCGTCCTCGAAGAGAACGGTAACAAGGGATACGGGTATCTCGGCGTCTACACCTCCACCTCCGGGCTGAACCTCCTGACGCCCTCGCAGGTCCTCGACAAGGCAAGGAATCCCCTGTACGGCGTGGATTCCCTCACGGACCTTCCCCAGGCCCTCATGGGCTATCTCACGATGCCCTACAGCGGCTTCGACCCCCTGCCCTCCAGCATCCAGTGGTGGTACGGCGATTACAACGCATTCTTCTGGTCCTTCCTCGAGCTCCTCTACTGGCTGTTCTGGCTGAACATTCTGCTCGGGATAACCAACGCCCTGCCCGCGGTGCCCTTCGACGGAGGGTACATCTTCCAGGGATGGGTGGACAGGCTCCTGGAGAGGATCGGGGTCAAGGATGCCGAGAAGCGCGATAAGCAGGCAGCGGAGATCACCAAGAACGTCTCCACCCTTTTCCTGTTCGCGTTCGTCCTAATCATCGTAGTCGCGATAATCTGAGATAAATAGGAAAGCCAGTCGAATGGCCTGTAGATTTGCCGGGGATCCACCCAAGGATATGGGATAGGATGGATGTGTCGCAGGGAAAAGCCTTGACACTGGATGAATCCCCGGTGTGCATTCCCAACACACCGTTGACTGGCTGACTCTCCTAAAACCCTGGTGGATATATAATAAAATTTGAACTGGAATTGGTAAAAAACCCCCCTATTTGGTTTATCATAATGTTTACCACATTTGTTACCAAGTAAACATGCCAGAGTGAAAATGATTATACTTAAAGGAATAATTTATACAAAAATAACAAAAAATCGGAGCATTCCGTACGAGGTCTTAAAACCGAGTAGCGGAATCCATCGAACCATGTTCAATCCTGAGAAGGACCTCAACAGGATCATCGTTGAGTGCCTCGGCAAGGACGGTCTATCCATCAGCTCCCTCGACAAGAAACTTGCCGAGATGGGCATCAAGGACCACCGCCTCATCCTAACCGGATACCTCAGGGCGATGACCGACCTCGGCTATCTCAGGATGAAGGACGTGCCTCCCTCGAAGATATACGTCCCCGCGAAGAAGCTCCCCGAGTCTGTCTATCAGAGCGTCGACCGCCTCAGCCGCACTTATGCGGGGAAGGACACCGACGAGATCGTCCTGTACGTCCTCTACAGGCTCTTCAAGAGGCCCGTATTCGAGCTCGAGCTCAGGATGGCGGGCACAATGCGTCCCGTGGGGAATCCCGCGGATGCGGCTGCCGTGGAGGAGGGGAGGAAGATCCTGAAGAAGTCGGGTAACGTGGTCCCCACCGGGAACGCTTACGTGCCCTCGAAGGATTACGTCGACGAGTACGAGGAGATACTCGCCCAGATTACGATAGAGAACCTTGACGCGAACCATCTGGTCATGAAGACCAAGCAGACGCGTCTTATGTGATTATTATATGTGATATCTACGATGGGGTCCCAACATGGCAGTTCATGACGTTGTCGAAGCGGTCCGCAATTTCCCGGGAGTGACCAGGAAGGCCAAGATCCACGAGGTCGTCGATCTCCTGCCCGTGAGCAAGTTCCCCAACGTCATCGCCTCCGAGGGGGAGGACGCCGCGGTGATCGAGACACAGGAGGGCATCTGCACCCTCTTTGCCGCGGACGGTATCATGGAATCCCTCGTGAACTCCGACCCCTACATGGCCGGATACTTCGCGGTCCTCGTCAACGTCAACGACATCGCCGCCATGGGAGGCCGCGCGACCGCGATGGTCGACGTCATGTCCATGGAGGACGAGATCATCTGCGGCAGGATGCTCCGCGGTATGGAGGAAGGGGTTCACAGGTTCAACGTCCCCATAGTTGGCGGCCATACCCACCCCGACTGCTCATACCACGCCCTGGACATCTCGGTCATCGGCACCGTGAAGCGCTCGGACATCGTCCTTTCGAGCACCGCGAGGGACGGCGACGACGTCGTCATGGTCATGGACCTCGACGGGCACTACCCCAAGAGCATACCCTATGCGTGGGAGACCACCCTCGCAAAGGACCCCAAGACCGTCCAGAGGCAGATGGATGCCGCCGCCAGGGTTGCTGAGGAGCACCTCGTCCACGCCGGAAAGGACATGAGCAACCCCGGGTGCGTGGGGACACTCGGTATGCTTCTTGAATCCTCGGAGATGGGCGCGGTCGTCGACCTGGATGCCATCCCCGCCCCCAAGGGATGCAAGGACCTGGAGGACTTCATCCACTGGATCCTATCCTACCAGGGGTGCGGATTCGTCTACACCTGCGACCCCTCATGCTCCCAGAAGGTCATCGACATATTCTCCAAGGTGGGATGCACCGGGGCCGTCGTAGGAAAGATCAACTCCTCGAAGAGGTACGAGCTCGTCCAGAACGGCGAGAGGGAAACGCTTTTCGATTTCAGCAGGGACATCATCACGGGATGCAGGCCCAAGCAGCATCCCGGATACAGGTCGGAGTGATAGAATGGGAATACTGGGAATCGGGGTCATCGTTATAACCGCGATCGTGGCGATCGCGCTCTTCATCCTCTATGACAAGGGTCTCTTCGACAAGTTCGAGTGATCCCTTACAGGAAGCATATCCGGGGTTTCCCCTAGATATGTTAACGGTCGACTTATCCTACTTTGACTAATTGGATTGTTTTCAAATGCATACGTTCCTATCGTAATACTAAATTTGAAAAAAGTATTATTAATGATGTATACTTTTGAAATTTTGATATAATGACAATATCCGATTTGACGGCTCAATCCAACATCAGCGATTCTGTAAAGACATCGGTGATTGACTGGATGGAGGAAGAACCTGTCGGAGAATGTGTCTCCACCACGACCTTCTATTACAGGAAGCAGTTGAGAAACCGTCTCTTTTTCATCATCCTGACGGCATTGGCAACCGTCCTCATAGCGGGTTATTCGCTTTCCGCGGGTAAGACCCAGGTCGGTTTCGTCGAGACGTATTCGACCATATTCCACCACATCATGGGGGATATCCAGGACAAATTCATCGATTACATGGTGGTGGACATACGTCTGCCCAGGGTTCTGGGCGGAATCATCGCAGGTTCGGGATTGGCAGTCTGCGGAGTCGTCATGCAGAGTGTCCTGAAGAATCCGTTGGCGGACCCTTTCACAACCGGGGTATCTTCCGGAGCGTCCTTCGGTGCGACCATTGCCATTTCGACCGGCATGGTGCTCTATTTCGGCTACGTGTCGCTGATCACGCTGGCATTCGTCTGTTCGATGGTCCCGATATTCATGATCATCGTACTTTCCAAGACCTCCAAGGCATCGCCGACCACGATGATCATGGCGGGTATCGGCGTGATGTACATCTTCAACGCATTCACAACCGTCCTGAAATTATGGGCAAATCCCGATGACCTCTCCAGCATCTACACCTGGGAGGTCGGGTCCCTGTCCATGGTCACATTGGACCAGCTGCCGATCATGGGCGGAATTTGCATCGTCGGCCTAATCGTAGTCCAGATCCTTTCCGGGAAACTCAACATACTCGCTACCGGCGACGACAACGCGAAAGCGATGGGTATCGATGCCGAGACCCTCCGCATCATCCTTCTCCTGCTTACCGGCCTCATATCGGCATCCATCGTCAGTTTCACGGGTCTCATCGGGTTCATCGGGCTCGTCTCCCCCCACATCTGCCGCATGTTCGTGGGTGCGGACAACAGGTATCTGATCCCCGCATCGGCCATGTTCGGATCCATGTTCCTGATTCTCGCGGACCTTATCGGGCGTGCCTTCCTGGGCCCCATCATGCTGCAGGTCGGGGTGGTCATGTCGTTCGTCGGAGGGCCCCTGTTCATCATGCTGATTCTGAAGAGGAGCAGCAAGGTCTGGTGATCGCATGACGTCCATAGAAATCAACGACCTGTCCTTCAGATACAAAGGGAAGTCCCAGGTACTGAACGACATATCCCTGAAGATAGACAAACCTGGACTGTACTGCATCCTCGGACCCAACGGCGTGGGGAAATCCACGCTCGTCAAGTGCATATGCAAGATCCTCGAACCCACGAGCGGACAGATCCTAATAGACGGCACCGATGTCTCCAAGATGTCCCGCAAGGAGCTGTCGGATTACGTCAGCTACGTCCCTGCGTTCTCCCAGGACGTGTTCTCGATGTCCGTCGTGGACACGGTCATGGTCGGGAGGTACAACAAGAAGACGTGGGGGTCCTTCGAACACGATCTGAAGATCGTACAGAAAGCGATGAAACTGCTCCACATAGAGTCGCTCGCCACCCAGAACTACAACGAACTGTCTGCGGGGCAGCATCAGAAGGTTTCCCTTGCGAGGGGCCTCGTCCAGGAACCCAAGATCCTCATCCTCGACGAGCCCACCGCGAATCTCGACGTCAAGTATCAGATCTACGTCACGGAACTGGTCAAATCCATCGCGCTCGCCCAGGGGATAATTGTCCTGATGATCAGCCACGACATCAACATCACGGCAAGGTATGCAGACCAGATCATCCTTATGAACACCCCCGGCGTAATCTACAAGACCGGTACGCCGGAGTAGATCATCAACATCGATAATCTGCGCACCGTGTACGATATCGAGTGCAGGGTGATCCGCGATTCTCTGAGGGGTGTTCCGGTGGTACTTCTCGACGAAGCCATACTGACGAGAGATGTCTGACCCATGAGCAGGGACCGCAAGTCGGATGTAGACACGCTGCTAGGTGAGCCGAAGGGCGCGATAAGGGCCCTCGCAATACCCATGCTGTTCTCGTACCTGGTCGTCCAGGTCAACCTCTATGTAGATACATTCTGGACCTCCGGTCTGGGGTCCGCCGCATCCTCCGCGATATCGACGATCACCCCGCTGTACTCGATCATCACGGCAATCGGTACCTCGATAGGCGTGGGCGTGACTTCCACCATAGCGTTCCGTCTCGGGAAGGGCGATTTCGAACGTGCCTCCAAACTGGCCGGAAACTCTCTCATCCTGGGAGTGGCTGCGGGAATCGCGGTCTCATCGGTCATGTACGTCCTGTACGACCCGTTGGTGGACTATATGGGGGCGGATGACGTCCGCGAACTGAGCTGGGACTACGTCCTCCCGTATTTCATGATGTCCTGGGCGCTGATAACGAACAGCATCGTCGTGGCTCTTCTGCGTTCCGAGGGCGCTGGCAAGAAATCGATGGTCGTCCTCGTGTCATCCGCAGTCGTCAACATGACCCTGGATCCGCTCCTGATCTACGTCCTCGGCATGGGTCTGTTCGGTGCGGCCATGGCGACAACCCTGTCCGCCCTGTTCACCGCTGTATTGGGGCTCTGCTGGTATCTGACAGGCCGGATGACCATTCATCTGGACAGACGGTCCGTCAGCCCCGAATGGGGGGCCATGAGGGAGGTTCTGAGCGTGGGAGCACCCAAGGCCGCGGACTCGATCATCAACAACGCCATAGTCCTCACGCAGAGGGTGTTCATCATCGCCGTAGCGGGGACCCTCGGGGTGATGTGGTTCAACATGCCCTGGAGGTATGTCAGCCTGTCCTCCGTCCCCTCCGAAGCGCTCACGGCCGCGATGATACCCGTCGCGGCGGCCGGGATGGGCCAGGGGGATGCCTCCAAGATGAGTCTTTCCATGGATTACGTTGCAAAGCTCAATCTCGTCATCGGGGTGATCCTCACCGTCGTCATATTCGTGCTCGCCGACCCCCTCATGGGGGTTTTCATCCGCGATCCGACCATGGAGGAAAACCGTGAGATGCTCGTATGGACGCTCCGTGCATTGGCGTTCTGCATAGTGCCTTCCTCGTTCACACGCTATTTCTCTTCCACCCTGCAGGCGATGAAGTCGTCCCTGAAGTCCACCAAGGTGATGATATTCTGGGCATTCATCAAGCTGGGCATGATAGCGGCCGGTTCCCTCTTCTCCTTCGAGTGGGTCATAATAGCACTGGTGGCAAGCCACTTCATCTCGTCTTCCTGTATGGGATACATGTCCTATACGACGAGGAGGAGAATAATCCGGGGATTGACGGCAGCATGAAGCTGCCGCCGTCCCCCTTCATTTTTTCGCTGTTGCGATGAAAGGATGTTTTACGAGGTCCCTGAGCTTCGGATGGACGGCGGGGTCCCTGTATCCCCCGGTCACTTCCGTCTCGGAGAAGAGGCCGGAAAGGGCGTCCCTGAGATAACCGGTGTAGTCGCCTTTGTTCTGCGGCAGGCGGAAAAGGACATCGTCGATTATCTCGTATCCCGCATAGCCCAGATTGACTCTGATGGAGCCCAGTTCTCCGGTGTTGTGATGGACGTACCTCGCGCCCGCGGCATCCAGGTCGTTCATCCATTCGTTATCCGTGATGACGAGGGATCCGCCTGTCCTGAGGACCCTGTGCATCTCCTTCAGAACCTTCCCCGGGTCGCGGAAGAACCAGAACGAGTTGCGGCACACCACCGTGTCGAACGATGAGTCGGGGAACGGCAGCAGATAGGCGTTGGCTTTGGTGAAAGCCACCTCGCAGCCGTTCTCCGATGCGCACCTGTCTGCCTCCTCGAGCATCACGGAGGAGCAGTCGACCCCGGTTACCCGGTACCCTCTCTTTGCCAATGCGACGGACACGAGTCCGCATCCGCATCCGACATCTAGGATATCGGTCCCCGCGATGTGGCTCCCGATGGATTCCACGTATTCGTCTGACCTTCCGGTCTCGATCGCAGCCGAGGCATATGCGCCGCAGCATGCTCCCATGCCGTCCCAGTGCTCTTCGATGAGGAGGTCCGCCTCCTCTTCGGGCGACGGTTTGGTGGCGGTTATGGCGAAAACGGGGCAGATGCGCTGTCTGGGGTCGGGTTCACGGTAGATCTGCTCGTCTATCGTGATGTCCTTGAAGCGCAACTTGATCAGGGCATTGCGGTCCCATTCGGGCCTCGGCGTTCCGATCATGGGGCGTCCTTCCCAGTATGCCTCGCGGATGTGGTATCCGACGAAGCCCGTGTAAACGCCCTCGCATCCGGCCGCCTCCTTCCTCGCAATCTCCCTTATGCGCCTTTCTTCGGCTGGATCGAAGAAACGGCTGCGGAAGTTGGAGTCGAAGACAAGTATCCTGCCTCCCGGAGCCAATACCCTCCGCCATTCCCTGTAGCAGTCGATCATGTTCGGTATGGTCCAGGTGACCACGCGGCTCACGATCAGGTCGAAAGTATTGTCTTCGAAGGACAGCTCATCGGCGTTCATCACCCTGAAGTCGAGATTCAGGCCCTCGCTGTTCTTCTTGGCGACTGAGATCATGTCCGGCGTGACATCGATTCCGGTGACATCGTGACCCAGTTTGGAAAGGAGGATGGTAAAATAACCGGGTCCTGTGCCGACGTCGAGGACACGGAGGACGTCCTTTTCAGGCGCCCTCCTGAGGATCTCCCCGGCCCAGAATTGGTCTTCGCTCGTGGTGGTCTCCCTGATCAGTTTTCCGTAGTTCTCGGCACGTATCCCGCTCCAAGCCTTGATTGTGGTTGCTTCGTCCTTTTTCATGGTAACTCCCCTGCTGTTCCCCCGAAGGGGTAAGGTGTTTGTCGGGTGCCTCGTTCAGGCGAGTCCGAGATCGCTCATCTTCAGGGGTGCGATATGGGAGTTCTTCACATCGATGTTCCTGTTGAGGTACTTGGAATAGAAGTCCTGGAGCTCCTTCCAGCCGTCATCCTCGTCGAATTGGTCGGGCCAGACGAAAGATGCGAGCAGGGGCAGGACGGCATATGCGGGAGCGGAACCGATAAGCTCGTATCCGATGTAGAACACGTTGCCCTGCTTGTAGGCGCGCGTCTGCTCCAGGTATCCGAACATCTCCTTAACCTTCGATTTGAACTGCTCATCGGTAAGGTCCGCGTACACCCAGCCGGTGTTGATGACGAAGATGACATCGGGGTCGTAGTGGATGATCTCGTCGATTCCGCAATTGACACCGCCGTTCTTCGACTCTCCGGCAGCACTCTTGAATCCCAGCGACTTGATCATGTAGACGTTGCTGTGGTGGAATCCGGTGCTGTTGGGTACCCTGAGGGTGAAATTGTCGTTTCCGTTCACCCTGTAGAAGATGACCTCGGACAGGTTGTTGCCCATCTTGTCGAGTTTTGAGTGGACGCTCTTGTCGATGCCCTCGAGATACTCGATGTATTTCTTGCAGTCCGCCTGATGCATGGTCATCACGCTGACCGTGATGATGGTGGTGCTCATGTCCATGCCGTTGACGCATCTGGCGAACGGGAGCAGGAGGACGTCCTTGGTACCTCCGTTGTTGTGGGCTCCGAGCATCTTGCTTATGAACTCGTCGCTGAAGTTATAGTTGTCACCGCAGCAGAGTGCGAGGTCCTCGTGGGAATACACCTCATCGAAATCGTGGCCGTTTTTACCTGTCGAGATGAAGCTGTGCACTCCGGGGTAGTAGGATTCATCGATTTCCGAGATCTCGCTCTGGTTGATGTTCATGTATTTGACCTGGCCGTACCATCCGCCGAGGATTGCAGCGTCGAGACAGACGTCATAGGACACTCCGATCTTGCCGGTGACGGGATAGTGGACATAACTGACCTTGTTGTTCCAATCCCTGTAGTACATGATGGAGGTCTTTCCCTCGAGGAATCCGTTCACGGCATCGACATCGGAGGAATCGACTTTTCCGTCGTTGTTCGCATCGGCAAAGGGATTCGTCTCCTTGTCCCAATTGCCGTCTTTCGCGATGGATTTGATAAGGTCTACATCCTTGTCGTTGAGATAGTTGTCATTGTTGGCATTTCCATAGACGACCAGTCTCATTTCAGCATATTTGTTGCCGTCATCATCATCAGATGTCATGACGACGAATGTCACGCAGGCCGCAGAAGCCACTACAACGGCGACCACTGCCAGCCCTATTATCATTTTTTTATCCATGGTGGTCCGTTTGTAATCATCTTTGGTAATATTTATTATTTGTTTAGTAACACTATGTATTATTCAATATAAATTGGTATTACCACATTGAGTGTGAACGGGGAAATTATAAGCGCCGCCGTCCGTGAATCAAGATCAATCCGTATCGGAAACGAGAACTGAAGCGTTAAGAGTGAATAATCCGAGCCTTCCGGAAACATTCCCGGTTGGATTCGGTATTCTGCTCCGGCCTGAAACGATTCCGTTGGAAAAACCGAGTTCCCGTGTTCGTGGGAAGTCGGCAAGTGATAGGCGATCAGAGGTGGACATCGCCTCCGCAGGCAGGTTTATCGCATCGCTTCTCAACCCTGCTTCCCCGCAAACGTCAGTAGCTCGGGGTAAGGCTGCTCCCGTCAGGGCCTGACCCGATTCCCCCGATTGGTCGAGCCGCGCCCACCCTCCGGCGGGAACGACAGGATACTCCAACTCTGCAGGACAAAGTCTCATAGTTACTTTGCGAGCCTGCCGTTTCAGCTCTGCCGCCCCCTGAAGTCCCACCGCTGAAGACGATTTCGGTTACAGGGCACGCCTAGCTCCCCGGCAAGCCTATCGCCGAGGCTATCGGACGCAGAATATTTAATCTATGCTTCTCCGGACGGGCGATTCAGGCATCCGGGAGGCACCTGATGACGGGGCCGTGCCCGGTGGCAATGACCTTCGGGGAGACGTTCATGAGTCCCGATTTGAGCCTGTCCCTGCGGACGTCGTCCGGGATACGGGCCGAATCGATGCCTTCCACCTCTTTCTGCCATTGGCTGTCCACCGATTTCCCCAAGGTCACACCGTCCCTGTAGATGACGTCGGAAGAGTAGAACACCCCCGAGTTCTCCTCGAATGCCAGGAGGCCGTCCCTGAGGTGCACCTCTGCGGGGTATCTGAAGAATCTCATGGATATCTCCCCGTCCGAGAAACCGTGCAGTTCGTCGCAGACCACGACCTTCCCCCTGTAGCCGAATCCGGGGAGCTCGTTGGCGGTGAAGGAGGAGCAGACCGTCACCAGTTTGGGATACTTCTTCAGGAACAGCTCCAGTCCCCCGCACTCGTCGGATTCGAAGTGGGACAGGAAAAGGTACTTCAGGGGCCTGTCCCCGAGGATGTGCGATATCTCCGGGAGGATCCACTCCGCCTGGGAGTAGTTGCCGGTGGCGAACATGATCGCGGGATCCGAGGCCAGGAGATACTGGTGCATGGGCATGCTCATCTTCCCGGTAAGTTCGGTGAATTGGTACAGTCTCCCTTCGATCTGTTCCGCCATGATGCTTTTCGTATCAACATGTGATTTAAAAGTGCTACCGTGTCAATGATTGTCAAGCATTATATACAACCTGGACGATGGGTGTCTCACCGTGCTACTTGTTAGCACTATTCAAGGAATGATTGGAATGAGCTTCTTCGGATTGACCGACCCGTGGATCGTCGCATCGTACATCGGCTGCTTCGTGAGCGCCGCGCTGTGCTGCTACATCGGGTTCAAGGTAAGGAAGAGCGCACTGGAGGACGAGGAACATGAGTGACGGTGTGTCCGTTCCCATCTTCGCGGTGATGCTCGTGATTTTCGCCGCGATCACCATCATGCTCGGCGTATGGGGTTACCGCAACACGAAGAACAATTCCGAATACCTCCTGGGAAGGAGCAAGACCAACCCGGTCATCATCGGGCTGTCCTACGGGGCCACCTTCCTCTCCGCATCCGCGGTCATCGGATTCGGCGGTCAGGCCGCAACCCACGGTCTGTCCCTGATGTGGCTGTGCTTCATGAATCTCTTCATCGGTCTGCTGGTGGCGTTCATATTCTTCGCCCCCAGGACCAGGCGCATGGGCAGGAAGCTCAACGCCGCCACCTTCTCCGATCTCCTTGGAAAGATGTTCGACTCCAAATCCATCCGCGCCTTCGTGGCCATCCTGATCATCGTCATGATGCCCATCTACTGCGCCGCAGTACTGAAGGGAGGGGTGAACTCCGTCGCCGTCCTCACCGGACTGAACGACCTCTACGACTGGATCCTCATCGCGATGGCCGTCGTCGTCGGCCTGTACGTGGTCTTCGGCGGAATCATCGCAGTCATGTACAACGACGCCCTCCAGGCCGCCATCATGTTCGTCGGGATGGGGGTCATCCTCGTGGTCACCTTCGTCACCCTCGGCGGTGTCGGCGAGGCGTTCACCGACCTGTCCAACATCGACACTTCCTCCGCTGCGGGGGTCCTCGACGGATTCAACGGCTGGACCAGCGTCGCCGACTTCGGATCTTCCGAATGGATGCTGGTGGTCACCACCTTCCTGATGGGGGTGGGTCTCGGTGTCCTCACCCAGCCCCAGCTCATCGTCAGGTTCATGTCCGCCAAGGACGACCGCATGCTCGACAGGTCCCTCATCATCGGCAGCATCTTCATGCTCCTGATCGTCGGTACCGCCTACACCACCGGGGCCCTCTCCAACGTGTTCTTCATGGAAGAGCACAGCCTCACCGCCAACGCATACGTCTCCGGCCTAGGCCTGGGAACCGACTTCATCGTCCCCCAATACATCCTCGAGGTCTTCGAGGACATCACCGGAGGGGACTTCTTCGTCTGCCTGTTCCTGCTTTCTCTGGTCTGCGCGTCCATCTCTACCATCTCCGCCCTCATGCACACCATCGGAGTGGCGGGAGGATACGACCTCTACACCCTCTGGAAGCAGAAGACCGACGGCATGAGGATGGACTCCTCCAACATCAGGGTCAACAGGATCGTCACCGCGATCATGCTGGTCCTCGTGGTCGTGTACTGCTACCTCATGCCGAAGGAGATCATCGCCAAGGCCACTTCCCTGTTCATGGGGATGACCGCGGCCGCCCTCCTCCCGGCGTTCACCTACGGACTCTACACCAAGATGAAGGTGGACAAGCAGGCCGCCATGTTCAGCATCGCCGCCGGGACCGCATCTTACCTGTTCTGGGCGCTGTTCATGAACAAGAGCATGTGCGTGTTCCTCCCCGTCTGCAGGTGGATCACCGGCGACTCCGTCCTCATATCCGGACCCCTCGCCCTCCTGGACCCCCTCATCGTCTCCCTGCCCCTGTCCATACTGGTGCTCGTGGCGATGATCGTCATCAACCGTTCCAGGAACGCCGGCGCCGCAATCGCGGAATCATCCGCGGAATGAAACCAGACCCCCTCGGGCACACCGCCCGAGGGACATCCTTTTACGCTCTCTCATTATAGGGTAAAACATGGAGAAGGCTCTCGAGCTCCGCAACGTTTCCGTCGTCCGCGGCGGCGTACGCATCCTCGACGGCATCGACCTCGACATCGGTGTCGGGGAGAACGTTGCGATCATCGGCCTCAACGGTTCGGGCAAGACCACCCTCCTGAAGCTTCTGAGGGGGGACATCTACCCTTACGACGACGATGCCGGCTATTCCATGAGGGTCTTCGGAGAGAAGCGCTGGAGCATCTGGGACCTGAGGTCCAAGATGGGCGTCGTCTCCATGGACCTCCAGAGCCTTTTCAACGAGCACACCACCGTCCGCGAGGTCATCGGCTCGGGATTCTTCGGGAGCCTGGACATCTTCAGGAACGTCACCGTGACCGAGAAGATGGAGGAGCTCATCCTCTGCAGGGCCTCCGAGATGGGCATCGAGGACCTGATGCACAGGGAGATCGGGGGCCTCTCCCTCGGAGAGATGAGGAGGACGCTCATCGCCAGGGCCCTGATCACCAACCCGAGGATGCTCATCCTCGACGAGCCCATGACAGGTCTGGACATCGTGATGAAGTCCAAGTTCAGGCAGATGTTCGACATCCTCACGGGAACGGGCGTGAGCATCGTCATGATAACCCACGACCTGACGGACATCCCAGTGAAGCTGGACCGCGTGGTCATGATCCGCGACGGCAGGATCTACGCTGACGGGAGGAAATCCGAACTCCTGAACGACGAGACCGTCTCCGGGGTGTACGGGGCACCGATAAAGGTTGAATGCACGGACGGCATATACCGCATGCACATAAGGGGCGATTCCGAATGAGGCGCATATGCGGCGAGTGCGGCAACGAGATCGAGGATGGCGCGGACTTCTGCTACTTCTGCGGGGCCACCATCAAGAGCGCCTATTCCGTCGACGACTCCGGCGCCATACACAACCTCAGCGAGAACCCCGATTCCAACCTCTGCCCCAGATGCGGTGCGGAGAACGCAAAGGAGAACAAGTTCTGCGACCAGTGCGGGGCGCCCATGGACGTCACTAGGTACGTTACCGTGAGGCCCCACAAGCTCTCCAACACCGAGAAGCTAGCACTCATACTCGCGATCCTCCCCGGCGCCCTCAACCTCTTCGGCCTGGGGCACATCGTCCTCAGGAAGTGGTCCAGGGCGATGATGTACCTGTGCATGTCCGCCATCATAATCTACGTGAGGTGGTTCACGCCGGGTCTCTCCACGTCGATGGTCATAGGCATCGAGATCCTCGGATTCATCATCTACTTCAGGCAGTGCATCGACGTGTTCCGCCTGATCTACTTCCGTCCGGTGGACCAGCAGCGTCCGCCAAACAGCGGCAACGACGGCGAAGGGGGTATCTGAACGGGAGACGACTGGACGGAGAAGTACCGTCCCCGCACCCTCTCCGACATCGTCGGGAACCCCGGCGCCGCCAGGGATATGCTTGCATGGGCCGAGAAATGGCGCAACGGCATGCCTGCGGAGAGGGCGATGGTCCTCATCGGCTCCCCCGGCATCGGGAAGACCTCCTCGGCCGAGGCCCTGGCGAGGGATATGGGCTGGGGAATCGTGGAGATGAACGCCTCCGACCAGAGGACGGGGGACGCCATCCGCAGCATCGCCCTCAGGGCATCCTATTACAACACCTTCGATTCCGAGGGCAACTTCATGAATGCCTCCCGGGGAGGGAGGAAGCTGGTGGTCCTCGACGAGGCCGACAGTCTCTTCGGCAACGCCGACAGGGGGGCCATGCCCGCCATCAACGACCTCGTGAAGACCGCCCTCCAGCCGGTCATCCTCATAGTCAACGACTGGTACGAGCTCTCCAGGAAGAGCTCGGCCGTGAAGACCTACACCGTCCAGATCAAGTTCAGGAAGCCCACCGCCGCCGCAGTGGAGAAGGTCCTCCGCAGGATCTGCGAGGAGGAGGGGGTCAGCATCGAACCCGAGGCGGTCTCGAAGATAGCGGAGAACGCCGCAGGCGACCTGAGGGCCGCCGTCAGGGACCTCCAGTCCCTGGCGACCGGGAACCCCCGCGTCACCCTCACGCAGGCCTCCGCCCTGTCTGGAAGGGAGGAGAGGTCGGACATGTACCAGCTCATGGACGCCATCTTCAGGAAGCACGACCCCGTGCTCGCGAAGAAGGTCCTCCGCGAAGCCGACACCGACCCCCAGACCGTCTCGCTGTGGATAGACGAGAACATGCCCTATGAGTGCCACACCGTCGGGGACCTCGTCAGATGCTCCGAGAGGCTGGCACGTGCGGACGTGTACCTCGGGAGGGTGAGCAAACGCCAGTACTACGGTTTCTGGAAGTATGCCAACGACATGATGGTCGACGGAATCACGGATGCCATCCACAGCAACCAGGTGACCCGCGACCGCATCAGGTTCCCGACGTATCTCACAAAGATGTCCCGTTCCAAGTCCTCCAGGGCGCTCAGGAACTCCATCGCGATGAAGATCGGGGGCATCACCCACACCTCGAGGGCCAACGTCCTCTCGGACACCTTCCCCCGTATGCGCATCATGGCCCAGAACGACCTGGACATGAGGGTCATGCTCATCAGGGAGGCCGGGCTGGAACCCGAGGAGCTCGCATTCCTCCTGGGCGTCAAGATGGACGCCAAGATCATCAAGGACTCCTACTCGGCCGCCGAGCCCCCCAAGCCCGAGAAGGCCGAGACGAAGAAGAAGTCCGCCAAATCCAAGGAGCCGGGGGAACTGTCCTTCTCCGCACCGGAGAAGAGGCCCGGACTCCCCTCAGAGGCACCGCAGGAGCCCGTTGAAACCGCTCCCGGGGCCGTGCCCGATGCCGAACCCGCAAAGACCGAACCGGCCCCCGCAGAGGAGCCGGCCGCACCGAAGAGGCAGAAGAGCCTCTTCGACTTCTGAGGCATCCCCATGGACGAGGAATACCGCAGCACCCTCGTGAAGCAGCAGTACCGCATCTACAACGACCACGCCGCGGTCAAGCTCTGCGGGTGGCTGAAGCAGTCCATGCTCCATGAGAGGAACTGCTACAAGCAGGATTTCTACGGGGTGCAGAGCCACCGCTGCCTTCAGATGACCCCCGCCCTAAACGAGTGCACCCACACCTGCCCGTTCTGCTGGAGGATCGAGGGGAAGGACTTCGAGGTGAAGGAATGGACCGAGCCCAAGGAGATGCTCGACGCCCTCATAGCAAGGCAGAGGAAGCTGATCTCCGGATTCAAGGGCGACGAAAGGTGCGACATCGGCATGTTCAACGAGGCCATGGAGCCCAATCAGGTCGCCTGTTCCCTCGCGGGGGAGCCCACCCTCTACCCGTATCTCGGGGAGTTCTTCAGGGAGTGCCACTCCCGCGGCATGACGACGTTCCTGGTAACAAACGGGACGATGCCGGAGAGGATCGAGAACCTCTCCACCCTCCCCCGCATGCTCTACGTGACGGTGGCCGCCCCCGACAGGGAGACCTACATCAGGACCTGCCGCCCCAAGATCAGGGACGGCTGGGAGAGGCTTATGCGCACCCTGGAGATCCTCCCGGACCTAAGGACCAGGACCTGTATCAGGCACACCCTCGTGGACGGCTACAACTTCTTCCGTCCGGAGGACTATGCCAGGATCGACAGGATCGCCGAACCCGACCTCATCGAACCCAAGGGTTACGTCTTCGTCGGGGGTTCCAGACAGAGGCTCTCGCTATCGAACATGCCGACCTTCGAGGGCATCAGGGAATTCGCGCTGAAACTCGGGGAGGAGATGGGCATGACCCTCCTGAAGGAGAAGATGGACAGCAGGGTCGTCCTTCTCGGTCACGAAGGGATGGAGCTCGACGTGAGAAAAGCGTGGGAGAACGGTCTCCCGCCCTCGCCCCGCATGTCGAGGCTCGAGGGCGGTAATTGATTTCAGAGATAGCAGACGATCGCCGCTATCAGTATGATGTGTAGAACCACGAAAAGCCATACCAGTTTGAACTTGCCCTTCCTGGTCTTGTGGTGGAATGCGTACATTCCGGACAGCCCTCCGAACGCTCCGAGGAGTGCGAGTGCCAGAAGGGTGCTCTCCTTTGTCCTCCACTTGTCGTTCTTCGCCTTATGCTTGTCCCAGCCGTAGGCGAGGAAGGCTGTCACGTTCAGTAAGACGTAGACGGCCAGAAAGATCGTCCAGTTCATGCTCCCATCCTTTCGATGAACGAATCGGCATCCTTCGAGACGCCCGCCTCGTTCTTCTCTCCGGAGTCGGGGAAGAACACAGCATCGCTTATGCCGAACTGGCCCGCGATGTCCTGGCACTGCTGCTCTCCGCGCTCGCCCTTGTACAGGCAGCAGATGAAGAGGGCGGTCTTCTTCGAGGAGAGGTCTGCCCTGTGGTCGGCGATGTAGTTGGAGACCTTGGAATACGGTCTCCCCGCGTGTATCCCGGTCCCGAAGATCACCCTGTCGTAGGCGGTCACGTCGATGTTCGTCTGCAGTTTCAGGTCGAAAATGTCACATCCGAGCTTCTCGGCGATGTATTTCGCCGTCTTTCTCACGTGTCCGCCGAGGCTGGAGGCGAAAATGATCGCCGTGTCGGTATCGTTTGATGAACTCATGCTATCCCATCCTATCCGACGTATAGCGGGATCTTTCTTTATATCTTCGGTCAGTTGGATGATTAATCCTATCTATGTTGATGACGATTCCCACTGCATGTCTGAAAACCTGGAGGAGATCCTCAGGAAAGCGGAGTCCGGTGATGCCGAATCGCAGTACAGGGCGGGATACGCCTATGCGGTCGGCGAGGGCACGGACAAGGACTATTCCAAGGCCATGCACTGGTATTCGAAGGCCGCAGAACAGGGACACGCGGAGGCGGAGAACGCCGTCGGCGAGCTATATCACAGCGGATGCGGTGTGGAGGCCGACTTTTCCAAGGCCATGGAGCACTACCTCCGCTCCTCCGAGCTCGGGTCCAACGACGCCATGCTGAACATCGGGATCCTCTACGAGTTCGGCATGGGTGTAGAACAGTCATACGGGAAGGCCTCGGAATGGTTCGAGAGATCCTCCGGTCTCGGCAACACGTGGGCCATGCTCAGGCTCGGGAAGCTTTTCGAGGACGGAAGGGGAACTGAGAAATCCGCCGAGAAGGCCCTGGCACTCTACGAGAAGGCGGAATCCATGGGCAATCCTGCGGCTTCCAAAGAAATCCAACGCTTGAAACAGATATAAGCAGAACACGCATAACCTCCACTATGGCATACGAGACCGAGCTCATATCATCAAACGATGTGCAGGAGCTCCTCATAAAGTACCGCGAACAGTTCCTGTTCCACTCCAAGGCGGAGATCAACGGCATAATCGTCGAGCTCCACACCGGCGTCCGCGAACACGTGGACATGTGGAGGGACAACTTCTATTCCGCATCCGAGAGGATCAAGTCCCACTGCAGGCTGTACTGCGTCAGGGACGACGGGGAGGACCTCCGCGTCGACTTCGATCCCGAGACCCTCACGGCCTTCCTTTACAACTTCGATTACTACGGGTGGGTGAAGAGCATCGCCCTGGGCATCACCGGATACATGCTGGAGGGCGTCCACAACATCTACTCCGTCCACGGTTCCGCGGTGTCCTTCGACGATGTCGGGGTGGCGATCATAGCGCCCTCCAAGGCCGGCAAGACCACCCAGTCATGGGGGCTCCTCAGGGACAGGAACTCCTGCCTCATCTCCGACGACTGGTTCTTCGTCACCTTCGGCAACGGCCGCCCCATGATCCGCGGTTCGGAGAAGAACTGCTACATCGATGCCGACATAGGCGATGTCTGGGAGGAGTTCAGGCCCCTTCTGGACAACGTGAAGCTGGACAACAAGGGCCGCGGCATCGCCAACATCAGGTGGATCACCGGCGAGGCCTCCGTCAGGAGCACCTGCAGCCTTCGCTACGTGATCCTCCTCGAGAGGGAGAAGGGCGACAAGAACATCGTACAGAAGATGACCGCCCACCAGGCCCTGGAGTATCTTCTCCTCAACGACTTCTGCAACCCCCACCAGATCGTGAGGGACCCCTTCCGCAGGAGCATCCGCACCGCATTCTTCAAGAGGATGCTGGAGGCCTGCGACTGCTACCTCGTCAACACCGTCGGAACCCCCCAGGATACGCAGGACATCATCAGGAAGATAATCGGAGGCAGCTGAGGTGGCATCCGCTCTGGACAGGTCCAGGAGGGAGAAGGAGCTCAAGAGGGCCCAGAAGTCCCGTGTGAAAGAGGAGTCGAAGCTCCAGGCCAAGATCAGGAGGGCCAATCAGAAGGAGGACTCCGAGAAGAGGAGGACGATTAGGAAGAACTCCTCGGCCAGCCGCGAGATCAGGCACTCCGTCATCACGATGGTGTACTCCTCGCTGATCATCCTCGTGGCCTTCTTCCTCTGCGAGGGCCTGCTCCTCTGGCACTCCGGCAACGGGGGCGACGTGGACGTCCACCTGCTGAACATCGCGGACAACTCCCTCGCCTTCATCGTCGGTCTGAGCGCGATGGACGCCCTGACCTACTACAACCTCGTCGGAAGGACCAAAAGGAACGAGGTTAGGGCCATCATCCGCCATAACAGGATCGTCGAGCCATCCATCGACATGTTTCTGGCAAGGAAGAACATGCTCATCGCGCAACCGGGCGATAACGTGGACCAGTACCGCCTGAAGTCGGAGTTCACCATCAGGAACCTGGCCGACATGTACGGACCCTCCGAGATCGCGTCCGATGCGGGGATGTCCAAGATCGACATGTTCGAGTTCCATCAGAAGAAGCTCTACAAGGCGTTCCTGAACATGGTGGAGGACATCGATTTCTCATTCAACCCCGTGTGCTGCGATGCCGCGCTGAAGTTCATCAACGCCACCACATACGGGTCCTCCGCCCTCGCGTCCCTCCAGAGCTTCGACAGGGAGGGCAACAGGACCAAGAAGACCACCATAATCCGCATGATCAAGGACGAGAGCATGATGGGGGACATCTCCAAGACCCGTCCGGAGCTCATGAGCGTCTACATCATAATGCAGATGATACGCGACCAGGAGGAGGCCCTTGCCGAGTACATCTCCGCCGTTGAGGAGATCGAGGAGAACGATCCCGACGCGAAGCGCAGGAGAAACTCGCTTTACTGAAACCTCACGGGGACCTCGTGCGAGAGCGTGAGTCCCCCCTCTTCCACATCGCAGGCGTACGCCACCACGTGAACGCCTGCGGCCTCCGCCCCTTCCAAGGCCTTCCCGAACTCCATGTGGGTGGCGTAGTTGGGGGACATGTACTTCACATCGCCCATCTGGACCAGGAAGCATATCCAGCAGTCGAATCCTTCGGACACCAGGGACGTGAGTTCCCTGACGTGTTTCAATCCCCTTTCGGTGGGGGCATCCGGGAACAGGACGACCCCGTCATCCTCCAGGGTCACCCCTTTGACCTCCAGGATGATCCTCTTCCCGCCCTGTTCGGCATAGAAATCGAATCTGGAGTCCCCGAAGGTGTGCTCCGGGACCACCCTGTCACATTTTCCGAGGATCTTCCCTATGGATTCCTTCACGACGGCGTTGGGTGCCTGGGAATCCATGTTGATGAGGCGTCTCCCTTTCCAGACCGCGACGAGGTCGTAAGGCGTCTCCCTGTCCGGATTGCCAGCGACACTCAGGACGACCCTGCATCCGGGAACCAGCAATTCCCTGCACCTGCCGGTGTTCTTTACATGACATCTTACGACAGGGTACGAATCTGGCTCATTGTTCTCGCCCTGTATCCGGACGTTGGCTATGAACCTGTTCGGTCTGTCTATGAAAGTGCCCGCGATTACCTTACCGTATCTCATTTTCCTTCTCCCGATCCGTTGCCGGACAGGGGAGCCGATGCAGGGAGTTTCCGAAGAAAAACCCTTGACGCTAACCTCAGTCAGCGTCAAGGTAATGGAGTTTGGGGGTATAATTAGTTTAACGGTTCGGACGGTTACCCGAACAGGGCATCGTCGACCGACGCTGTAGCCGTCTTCATCTTCCTCGGATCAGCGTAGACGTAGCTTTCCAGAGTGATCTCCACCGAGGAATGGCGCATCATCCTGCGGACCGTGTCGAGCTCGAAACCGTTATCGAGCAGGTTCATGCAGTAGAACCTGCGGAATGTGTGGCAGGTCGCCTTGACCCCTACCCTCGCGGATGCTTCCGATATGAGGTTCCCGACATAGAGGTTGAGAGTGCGCTGACCGTTGGAGTAGTAGGGCGGGATAAGCAGCGAACCGTTGTACCTGTCGCCGAACTTCCTTATCAGCAGGTCCCTCTCGGGGAGGTATGCCTGTATCACGGCCATGACCGACTTGGGAATCTCTTTCTCCACGATCTTCCCCGCTCCGTGTCCCTTTCCGCGGATAAGCATCCTGTCCCCGACTATGTCGGAGAGTTTCAGAGTGGCAACTTCGTTCCTCCTCAGACCCATTCCCGCACAGAGGACCAGCGCGACCTTCTCAGCCATGGTCGCGGAACCGAATATGTCCTTCCACTGTTCCTTGAACACCCAGGTGCGGTCGATACCCTGTTTGGTCCAGACGAGCTTGGCATCCTTCGAGGGATTGGTGCCCGTGATGAATTCCAGCATTCTCCCGAGACTCCCCAGGCCGTGCTTGATGGTCTTGTCCTTGAGGTCGGTGCTGAGGTTCTTGAACTGACGGAAGTGGTGCATCGTGACCTCTTCCGGTTCGAGAGGGCCGAAGTATCCGAACAGCCTGCGGATGGTGGTGACGAGGTTGGTGCGGAGGTTACTTCTGGAGACCTCCGTGAATCCCCTTTCCTTGCAGTCAGCGACATACTTCTCCACACAATCCATCATGTGCTCCCATTGAGGGGTGGATTCGAATTCGTTCTTCAGTTCCCTCTGGAGCTGGTATTTGTGGAGGACGTCCTTCCCTGTGCGGAACTTGACGAATCTGCCGAGGGAATACATCACGCATCTTCTGGTCTCCAGCGAGGACTTGGAGAGATATCTGCCGAGGATTTCGAAACAGTCCGTGTCTATGTCATAGGCTGTTTGAATCCCTTTCTCGTAGCACAGGACCCTCAGTGCCTTCTCCGCCTGATAGATCTGTTTGCTCCTCACAGATGCGTTCATCGGTTCCTCTTCGAGGAACCTTCTGAACGCATCCATATCCTCTCCGAACGGGTAGGGTGCATCGGGTACTTTGTGCCATCTGTTGTCACGTCTGGGTCTTATGTCCTCCCAGGGATTAACTCTGCACAGGAACTTGTACATCTTCCCTGCCGTCGTGAGGATCTCGTTGACGAGTTTCCAGACATATCCGTGTTTTTCCAAACCATCCTTAACAGTCAGGAACTGCTGTTCCGAGGGTTCCGTGGTGGGTGCGTAGGTGAAGAACGTGTTGAGGTTCGTTCTCGTCCTCTGCATCCCTCCGGGAGTCTTGCCCTCGGATTGGAGGTACTTCATGTACCTTTCTACATCAAGACCAATGCTTTCGGTATTGGCCTTTAAATAATCCGAACTAATTGTATCTGCAACCATCGTTTCACAACCTTGGTTCGGTCCGCTTGTTGATTCCAGTCGTCGAGCGGGCCGTTATTCCCATCTCATTCATCGTCAGTCTTTGCTTTTCTTCCTCTCTTGGGTTTGTCCTCTTTCTCTGGTGCCGGGGCCAGAAGATCATCGATGTCGTAATCCTCCGTCTTCGGCCATCTCACCGTGACGTCGAGGTAGTCGCCGTCGCGGATCCCCATGCGTTCGGCCACCGCCACGGGGACGGTCACATAGCGTAACGTCCCGCGGATGGTGAACTTCGCGGGGAATGTGGTCTCTGCTATACGTTTCATGGTATCACCAACGATTCGCGAAGGAAGAATACGGGTCGTCTGTATAAATAAGTATCACTAAGGTGTAATGATTAATTGTTACAATATATCAATGTTAGGCAAAATATCAGTATCATACTAATTTAGTGATACTTTTATTGCAGACTATATCTTCATGATACATTAGGCTTTGCAAAAGGGTCCGGGGATGCTGCGGAAACGGTTCCCGATTACCATTTAGGAATAGGATTAAAAGGACTTGTTTCCATTGTCTGCCGATGAGGGACACGGACTTTTTCACGTCGATGAGCGACAGGAACACTGCCGCGCTGATCCTCGCTTTGTACGAAGCGGACAGGCCCCTCATAATGAAGGATCTCCAGGACATCACGAACCACACCCAGACACTCCGCCAGAGAATCGATTCTATGGAGAAGGACGGGATAGTTGATGTGGAGATCGTCAGCTCTGTCCACAAACAGGTAAGGATAAGTCTCACCGAGAAGGGGACGGAGATCGCACTGCTGGTCAGCATGGCTAACACGATCATCCCCGGAGACATCTCCGAGAAGAGCATCAACATGAGGTACGCGGACCCGATCTTGAGATTACTCCGCGGGAAGGAGTACGTCGTCCAGAAGGACATCAAGGACGTGGTCCGGTCGTACGACAGCACGACGAAGGTGCTGGCGAAGATGGAGAAGGAAGGTCTCGTAACCAGGACGGTGTCGTCGGAGAGCTACAGAGAGATCCGGTACTCGCTGACTCCGATGGGGAAACAGGTCGCGGATGCGTTTGAGACCATCTTCAGAAAGATAAGGAACTGAAAGGTTTGCAGCACCTCCGTCAGGGACGGAGGGCTGAATGTGTTTTGGGATTACCTCTTCGCCCTGCTGATCCTCCTGTTGGGACTCTTGGCTGCGGTGGCTCCGACGGGTCCGGCGACGGTGCCCTTGGTGGCATCCGTCTTCTTCGTCTTCCTGACGGGCTTGACGGGTACGGGCAGGGTGCCCTTTGCCTTCCTCTCCTTGTAGTAGTTGGCGGCGTTGCTTCCCGGTCTGTAATAACCGAGGTGTGAGATCGAGGTGTCCTCGAACTTGCCTGTGACCTGCTTCTCTGCTTTCCTTCCCCTCATGGGCTTGTCGGTAACGAGGGTGGTCCTGTCGTGGGTGTACCTCTCCATGGGGGTGTCCCCGTGGACCTTGGTGGCGGTGTAGTAACCGTTGGCCCCCTTGGACGGCGCCTGGATCCTGACAAGGGATTCTGCGACTGTCGCGGCCTCCTCCAGATTGACGGCTGAGTTGTACTCCTTCCTGTCGTATGCCCTGGACGATACCCTCTCCCCTCCGGCGTTGAGCTTGAGCGGGGTTCTGGTGAGTCCTCCCCTGGTCTGGTCCACGTGCCTCAGGTGGTGTGTGAACTCGTGGACAAGGGTCTCCTCGTCCCAGTTCTTGCCGAGGATGATCACAGGTGTTTTCAAGGACGAGGTCTCCTGCATGGGGATGTAGCATCCCGCGGCTCCCCTTCCGGGGTTGCCCTCTTTGATGATGATACCGCCGTTCCTGACCGCTTTCTTAACCTCGGAGGCGTTGAAGTCCCTTGCGATGATGTCCCTGACCCTCTTCTGTGATTCGTCGGGCATCAGGAGGACCATCTTCATACCCTGGGCCTGTGCGGACTTCGCGGCATCCTCCAGTTCCCTGGCGAACGCTCTTGCTCCAGTATCGTCGATACCCTCGATGTCGCTCTCGTTCACGGCCTGCCACCAACCGGTCTCGATGAGCTGCTGGGGGGTGAATCCTCCGTCGGGGATCTCGTGGATCATGTCCGCCTCCTTCCCTATGTCGATGAGGATGTTCCTCTCCCTCCCGTTCCTGGAACCCCTGTTGATGTCCAGGAACCTGCCGAAAAGGTACTCGTTGGGCACCCTCCCGGTCTTGGGGTCCACGGGGATCTCCCACTTCTGTCCGTTCTTCGCGGTGACCCAAACAGTGGGGATCTTCTTCCTCCCCGCGGTCCCGCTCCCCAGGGCCTCGACGTAGTCCACGCCGGGCCTCACGTAGGCAACCTGGTTGCCCTTCTTGTTCATAGAACTCTGCTTCTTCATCAGTTTGAAAAACTCCACGGTATCACACCCTGTAGAACTGGCCTCCCTTTCCGGAGACCATGCCCGCCACATCGATGGACTGAGAAGTGTCCATCAGCGCGTAGCCCTGCACGCAGTCCCTGCTCTGTTTGGAGCCGGATCTGTGCGCCCTCTTCATCGCCTCGGCTTTCGCTTTAGCCTGTTCCTTCGAGGAACAGACAATCGCCTGCCTGTCGTTCCCGGTACGGGAATTGATCTCCATCGCGACCCACGATTTCTTGGTCTGGGTCTTTGCCGGGGATTTCCTCTTGGGAGCTTCGGCGACCATCTTCCTGTTCTCAAGGGGAACCAGCCCGTACTGGACCTGTTCCCCTCTCTCGTTGAGGACGATGACGGTGCCCGTGTAACCTATCTCGGACACCGCCGTCCTCTTGATCTCCTGCGCGTAGGCCTTCTTCAGGTCCCTGCGCGTGGAGTACTTGCTGCTGTCGATCTTGTTCGGCATTATGATCTCTCCTTTCTCGTTCAGAAGGGCGACTATTGACAGCCCGAGTCCCGCCGCGGCGAGCGCCAGGGATGCCATGTCCATACGGTCCTTCCTGCGTTCTCTCTCGGTCACCATGTTACCACACCGCGTACTGTCCGATGTCCGCCTCCATGCTGCGAAGCTCCTCCGGAGTTACCTTCACGTCACAGAAGTCGGAGGTCTTGCGGTACAGCTCTGCCACGTCCAGCCCGTCCATCATGGGGCCGAACCACCTGTCCCCGCCGTCCGGGTAGAGACGGGTGAAGAAGGTGTGCGAGTTCCTGTTGTAGAAGATCCTCGCCGGACCCTGATGGGAATTGAACTCCCTGACGGCGTTGAGAAGTCCGTTGGGGTCGTTCTCGGGGACGTGATGTTTTCTCATCTCTTCCCCTTCCTGTTGGCTGAGAGGATGGCTCTGGAGATGGAGGTGCGCCCGTAGTTGCGTTCCGCCGCTTTCACGGCGGCCCTGCCCTTCAGGGCCTTGGAGCCGCTGATGACCTCCTGGTCGTGGAGATACGCCGCTCTGGATGACTGTCCGGGGATGCGGTCGTAGTATCCTGATTCCACGGGGTCGATGCGTGTCCTGGCGACGGTTTCGGCAACGGTCTCCTTCTCCTCCCTCCCGACGATGGTGTCCCTCTCGCTCTTGGGGAGTCTCCTGTATCCCTGGTCGAGGACGCCGTTCCTGGTGGGGAACGCGGATCTCCCTTCCCTAGCCCGGAGGTGGTGAACCGCTTCGTGGACTATGCCGTCGGCGGTCGTACCCTCTTCAAGAACGATCTCGGGGACGGGGACGCCGTCCTGTCTGCGGAGATAGAATCCCGTACAGTCCCTCAGATGGGGCTGGACGGTGACCATGAGGGAGCGTCCCTCGGCCATCTCCTCCAGTTCCTCTGCCGTGAAAGAATCGGCGAGGATCTTCTTGATGCGGTCGCTCTCCTTCCTGTCGGAAAGTACTGCGATCCGCTTCAGGGCCTTCCTCTTCTTTCCTCTGATGGACAATGGTACGGAATAGATGTCGGACTCCTTGGTGTCGATGCCCTCGATGTCGCAAACCGACGGATTCTCCCACCATTCCGCGATCTGCTCGGGGGTGAGTTTTCCGGGAAGGATGACGCTGTCGTCGGATTCGGAGTCGCGGAAGTCCCCGATCTCCTGGAATCTCCTGACGATGTCTCTTCTGGGAACATATCCGTCCTTTCCGACGGGTATGCCTTTCGGTGTGCGGCCTCTGCGGAACATGGTCAGAGGTACATCCCGTGCTCGTTCAGCCAGTTGATGGCGTCGGCGGCCATGGGGTGCATCGAACAGAGCCTGCGGTAGCCGATCTCGTCGTGGGAGTTGAATCCCATGATGAGGTGACACATCTCGCTGTAGACGCTGTAGTCGAGGACGTGTTCGGGAACACCCTTCTGGTCGAGGGCCTTGTTGACCCAGACCACTCCCTGGAGAAGGGAACAGCCCGCCGCCTTGTTGGTGGGCGAAGTGTCCCAGGACAGGACACACTCCATGTCGTCCGGGATCAGTCTCTCATCCCTCAGACGGTTGACGCAGTCGTTGAGGTCATGGTATTCCCCGATTGACTGCTTGGACAGGGTCCTGCTCCTCTTGAGGAAGTCCTTGCGGTTCTCCTTCATGAGCTTCTTGTCGGTGACGTATTGCAGGAATACATCACCGTACTCGGCATCCCCGCCGGTGATCTTCGAGAACAGAACATCCGCAAGGTTCTCGAGGACGGCATCGGGTGCCCTGTCCAGATAGTCGCTGACGGTGAAGATGGCCCAGCTGTAGGAGCGCTGCCATCTCACCTTGAAGTCTCTCAGGGCGGTGAACTCCGCCTTGACGTCTTCGTATCCGTATCTCCTGCCGACCTCAGCGAAGATCTCGGTGAGGTGACCGTCCGTTACGGTACGGTTCTTGCTGTTGTATGTGGCGATGAGAACCTCATCGCCGACGGTATTTCCTTTCCTCATGTGTGCTCACATCCTGGATCGGATCTTCCGTCGTTTCTGCGTGAGAATTATGTGATTATCAGAGATTTAATGGTAGGGGAGAGGTCGGGGAAAAAGGGAGAAAAGGGTTTGGAGGGGCGTGTCTCCCTCCGATACTATCCAGACATTCGGACAGACAGACACATACCCCCCTCGCGGGCCGTGTATATATGTATCTTACTTCCCGGATTCGGGGGCCTCCTGCGAAACCTCGCTGTCCCATCCCTTCGTCCACGCCTTGACCGTATTCTCATGGACACCGAAGGCCTTGGCGATGACAGGAATATGTACCCCTGCACGACGAAATGACTTGGCGATCTCCATCTTCAGCAAGTGCTCCGACTTCTCCCTGTCAGGTACAGGGACACCGTCGTCCTCCGGCAGCGTGTCGTAGAACTCCCTGATAGCCTTGGCCATGCCGAAGCTCGACTTTCCAGAGATGTATCTGACGAAATCGTGGAAGGGAAAATCCCCTACCGTGAAATCCGCGCTGGACAGATGATCGTACGCGTATCCTCCGACCGGCAGGGACTCGGGGTCCCTGGTCCAGGAGGACGTGGGAACGGACATGATCTGTTTCCTCGCGGCATATCCGGGCCTCACGAACGCGAATGAACGCGGATCCCTCTCCAGTTTCTTGCGGTTCATGTACCGCTTCGCCTCGTCGTTGTCCTTCTGCATGGTACAGTTGACGTTCCCGGGATCGTTGTCCGCATCGAGGAAATTCCTGAACGCGGGGCCGAGGTTCCTCATGGCGGGGGATATGAGCCAGAGACACAGGTTGAACTTGCGGATAATACCGCAGAACACCTTCATCGCCCTTGCCATGTCGCCCTGACTGTTCATGTCCCCAAGAAGGAAGTTCTGGGCCTCGTCGAGAAGGAGGATCACCATCGTGTCCTTCCTCCCGTATCTCTCCAGGGCATCGGTCACGATGGGGAACAGCTCCTTCATCTCGTGGATCATGTGAACACCCGGCGGGGCCTCCTGTTCCATATCTGATGCGGTCTTCTTCACGAAGATGACGTTCGTAACCAGGATGATGTGGCTGGGCATATCTGGATAGTAGCCCTCCATCATCCTCTGGCAGAAGGATATCGCGGAATGCGTCTTGCCTCCTCCCCTCATCCCGTAGGATACGATCACCGCACCGGGTTTGAAGGTGGACTTGATGAACTCCGCGGTCTTCGGATTGGTGCAGACTTCAGTCAACCATATCATCCCCATAGTCGCCGATGTCGTTCTCCGCTTCCCTGTTCAGCAGGCCCGCGTCCCTCATCACATAGTTGTAGAGCTCCATGTAGACCTGGAACTTCACCGGGGTGACGTACTTCTGGGGCGGAGGGGGGAGAGGGTAGCGTTTGGTCAGCCTGATGTACCTGGGGTTCTCCTTCAGGGGGAAGGAGCAGTTGGAATCCAGGACGATCTCGAAGGTACGCAGGTATTCCACACGGCAATCCCCTACGGTCATCCTCCTGAGAAGGAACGAATGCCACAGGTTGAGGTCGGAGATCGTGTTCTTGTACTTCGGAAGGTAGCGTGCGTTGGCCATGTCATCCCTCCGCGTACAGGATCAGGGCGTCTATTATCGCCCTGCCGTCAGCGTTCATGCCGGTCCAGTAATCAGCTGCGGCGGAACACTCGTCCGACGACCTCTCCAGCATCATCCTCGCGGATTCTATTGGATCTTCGAAAATGCCTTTGAGGGAGTCGATGTATGATACGTCGGCGGATTCCGGTTCCTCACCATCTTCTTCAGGCGGTTCTTCACCCTTTCCGAGGACCCTGTTCTTCAGCTCGGAATATTCCTCAGGACCGAGGATATCCAGCATCGCCAGTTCGTAATCCACGTCCTCTTCCGCGTACCCTACAGGACCCTCGCCGTGGACATAGTCAAAGGTGATGGGTTCCATGTCGTATTGGGCGGTGGCAGCCGTCCATTCCGCTTCGGTCACCCCGCGTCCCTCCATTCCCTTGATGTAATTCTCGATACCTTTCATCCTGGCCCAGGCTATGTTCTGCTTCCTGTACTCCCTGACCTTCTCGATTGCGGCGAGGCATTTGGTCAGGGAACGGAGGGTGAAGAGGTCCTTCAGGTGCTCCACCTCGTTCACCGGCGGGGAACGGGCGTTGATCAGGTACGGGTTGTGCACCATCACGAAATACGACCACTCCCTGTCTATGATCTGGCTGTCCAGCGAATCCGCTTTGTTGCGAAGATACTCCTCTATCTCGTCCCAGACCCACTGGACGTTCTTTATCCAGGAGTAGGCGGGACCGTAGATTATTGCTTCCGAAGTGTTCTCGTCCTGCAAGGTCACGGGGCCGTTCTCGGTCTGGGGGAAGATGAATTCGTCGTTCATTCATCCCCCTCCTTCTGTTTCGGCCTCTTTCTGGGAGCTGGCTGGACGGTCCTGCGGACCGTACCGACCGCCTCTATCCCTTCTTGAGGCGCGAGACGTTCGGCAACCTTGGCGAATATCTCGGCACCGGGGGTCCTGTCGGCGATCATTTCGGTGAGAAGGTCTCCGCTCTTGCCTATGAACTGGCTGCGTGCGCCTATCTTCGCCTCAAGGATCTCGGCGTCCTTCCTGGTGTTCTCCTTGACCATGTAGTCGTAGTTGTATCCCGTTGCCAGCCATCTCTGGGTGCTGTCGATGCACGGGGGCGCTGGCGTGTATGAATAGGAACGTACCCGGAACTTGAAGAACCACCTGTAGACCACGGTCTCCTCGATCTTCTCCTCGACGACGTCGATGGGACTGAGTTCGACCCTGGGATACAGGACCTTCTGGACGCTTAGGTATCTCTCCCTCTGGATGCTCCTGACGTCGAGACGGAGAGGGGAACGTATGCCGAGGAACACGGACTTCAGGATCTCCTTGAAGGACTGCTCCTGAAGGCACATCCTCCCGTCCCTGTCCTCGTACCATACAACCGGTTTGATCTCCTGAGCTCCGGCGGGGAAACGTTCGCTGATGATGGTGTGCACGTTCACATAGACCAACCCCAGATCGCCGCGGATGTAGGCCAGCGAATAACAGGAGAGGAACGCTATGGCGAAGGCGGCATACCAGATGTCCAGTTCCATGAATTGGTGTCCCGCGGCGTAGGCTATCGCCGGGGACAGTACGACGAGCGCGAACAGGAGGGTGAGGGGGTCCTTCCACGGCATTATGACGTGGACTCTGTCCCTTACCCTGGTGCCCAGCTCGAATGCTCCCAGCGAAACGAACGCCAGGAGCACGGGCAGTATTGCTTCCAGCATCGGGGTCACCTTCCGAAAAAGCCCTTCCTCTTCTTCTTCGGCTCGGGTTCCGGTTCGGGGACCTCGGCAGGAGGTTCCTCTTCAGTATCTGTGGATCCGGTCATTTCCGTTTCCACGGATTCTTCGGGAACTTCCCCGGGATCGCCACTGCCTTGTTCTTCGGAATCTGGCTCTTCGCCGTTCTCCTCCTCTTCGGCAGGCGTTTCCCCCTCGGGAACGGGTTCCTCGATGACGGTCTCCTCCGCTTCGGGTTCCTCTTCTTCAACAGGTTCCTCGATGGGTTCCTCGTCGGAGACGTACACGAACGGATTGGCGACCTGCGGTTTCCTCGGTCTGCGGGACACGTTGCCTATCCTCATCCCGCTGACCGATATGTTGTAGTCGTCGGCCCTGGTCCTGTCCTCCCTGAGGTTGTTGGTTATCAGGGATATTGCTTCCAGCAGATCGGGATCTCCTCCCTCCGACTGGATGAACTCCACAGTGTCGGCTACGAGGGATTCGGTATCGTTCACGTTGCTGGATACGCAGGTGGCGAGCCTCAAGGTCTCGTCGACCAGCGCCTGCCTTTCCTCGGCGGTGCCTCTGCATTCGGTGAGCTGCCTGCACCTGTCCTCGAACAATCTCTGGGAGACGGAATAGTGCAGGTACGATTCCAAAAACTCGTTCAGGACGGTCATCCGACCATCCCCAGGACGTAGAGCTTGGCTGTGATCTCCGCCATGCGGTATCCGGCTGTGAGGATGTTCTTGCAGCATTCCTCCAGCTCCTCGATGATGTCCGACGGATCGGAATCTGAATACCATCCGTTGGAGATCGCTCTCGCTTCGTTCATCGCCTGTTTGTACCGTCCGGCTGCGGTGTGGACGATACAGCAGCAGTCGGTCCCGTTCTTGTATGGATCGGAATCGACCGCCAGCATCCTGAGGATGCTCTCTTCGTATGTTCTGGGTTCCATCTTTCGACACTCCTTTCAAGACGGATCCTCCCAGGGTTTCTGTTGGGGGAATCATCGGAGTGGATGGGATTTAATGGTAGGGGAGAGGTCGGAAAAGGTTTAGGGGGTGACTAGGTCAGAACACCCATAACTTCGGATATCTTTTGATGTACTTCGCTATTGTCATCCTGTCCTCGGTTTCGAATGCCTCCCTCAGCTCATAGGGATCGTCCACGTCCACAAACTCACTCTTTTCGGTGTCGAACTTCCACCCGATGAAATAATCGATGGACTCCGATTCCTTGTATGCAACAAGGCCCCCGTCCATGTCGTAATCATCCCCTTTCGGCTCTATCAGGGAATAGTCGAGATAGCAGTCGAACATCCCCTGGAGTTTCGGTTCTAATGGTTCCTCGGATCTCTGAAGGAACAGCAATCCGCCCCAATCAAGGACGTACCACCCTTCCCTGAAATCATTCCGGGGTTTCGGTTGCACTTTCGGACGTATTATTGGCTGCGGTTTTTTCTTCGGTTTGGTCTCCTTTTTCTTCGTCTGGGTCTTGTTTTCCTGCGGTCTTTCGGCCACGGGGATCCATTTGGTGTAAACCCTTGCCTGCTGACCTTCCCTGCGGAGCTTCTTCATCTCCCTCTTGGCCTTGTCCTCGTCGGAGAAGGATGCAAGGACATTCCCCGCAACCCTCACCTCGTAGACTATCACGGTATCCCTCATTTCCTCACCTCGCGTACCCTGTATTTCACGAACGGTTCCCCGTTCTTCTGGTCGAAGTAGTACTGGTCCTCCAGGCACTCCTGGGCCTCGTCCTCGGTATCGAAATCCTCGATCTTCCTCCAGCGGATGCCGGTGAAGTATTCCACGCGGAACACGGTCCCTTTCTTCGACTCGGAGACGACCTTCCCGATCTTCCCCATATCGAAACGGTACATGGGGTACGAGCAGTATCCCGAATGACCGTAGTATCCGGTGAACTCTCCCAGGCCGTTCCTCTCCACGAAATCCTCCGCAGACGGCAGATTGTTCGTATCCAGGAACGCGCATCCCTCGGGGCATCTCTCCTGGGAGAGATTCACGGTGAGGTCCGCGAAATCGTACCCCTCCTCGTCGATCAGGATGATGGCCAGCCTGTCGTTGTTCCGGTATTCCCCCACGAACAGCGAGACGGCGTACATCTCCCCGTCGTATTCGACCTGATACATCACTTCCCCTCCCTGTCGTCGAACCCGTAATCGAGTTCCCTGTCGGTTATGTCGAAATTATCGATCTCATTCTCGACTTCGTTCGTTGATTTTTGTTTCATGTTCGTTCTCCTGTTTTGTTTTCTATCTTGTTCGTTCATCCTTTCACCCACCCGAAATCCGTTCCGAACATCCAGCGCACGTACTCGTACGCGTGTACGCGCAGGTACTCCGCGGGACCGTCGGACATGAGGGAATGCCATTCGATCAGGTGCGTAACCTCCCACACCACCGCCGAGAACACGACGGCCAGCAGTACGATTCCGAGGACCTGTTCCAGCCACCAGTTCATACGATGCCTCCGTTCAGTTCGATAAGGACGACACCCACTACGGTGAGGATCATCAGCGTGGCGAAGATCATCCCGGAGATTAGCAGCAGCGTGCCTATCCCCTTCTGGATTAGCGGATGGAACATCACATCCCTCCGAACATCCTGATGAGGGCAGCGATGCAGTACACCGCGCCGACGGCCATCAATCCCTTCAGGATGCTCACAGCACCGCCCCCAGCCAGTACACGCAGTACGCACAGGCGCATAACATGAGGGCGCACACGCACCCGTACGCGAGGACGTCGCGGACCCTCATCCTATCAGCCTCTTGTGTATCCTCATCAGCGAGGCGGCCAGTTCCTTGCCCTCATGTGTCTCGTCGCCCTCGGGCAGAAGGTACTCGATGTACGGCTCCGGGTTGAGGAATGTGTCGATGAATCCGTCGAATCCCACCTCTGAAAGGGAACACTCGTTTCCGTGCTCGCACCATCTGACGTAATCCCAATACTTCGCGAACCACTTCAGACACCCCTGGTCGTTGAAGATCCTCTCCCCAATCGGCCTGCGGATGCCCTTGTTACGTTCGTCCAGGTACAGGGAGCGGATGATGTTCACCGCCTCGGATGAAGGCGCTTTATCGGCATTGGAGAACATCCAGTCCTGGTAGTCGTTCCAGTCCTCCTCCTCGGGTTCGAACACCTCGTCATTTGTGAACGTGCCCAGGTACAGGTGGTCCCTCCCGTCGTAAGCGAATGCCAACCACTTGCCGTTCCCGTCGGGGCAGACGAATCCCCTCTCGTAGGAATCCTTCCAGAGCAGGGTGTTCTTCAGGTTCTCCCCGCGTCCGTAGGCTATGTCGATGAAGTCCTCGTACAGCCACTCGTCCACGACTCCGGGCCTGATTTTCTTGCCCTTGTAGATCACGGGTTCACCCTCTTGGATTTCGATGCGGGTTTCCTTTGGATCTTCTCGACGGTTATCTCTTCGAGGAATTCGTCGGACGGGGCATCGCCGCGTTCCCACTGGCGCATATACGTCCTGTCGGCGATCTCCAGGGCCTCTTCCTCGGAATCGGCGGAGACTGTATACCTGGACGGGGACCAATGGTAGGTGATCACGTACTTCGCCATCGTTACCGCCTCCCGCAGATCATGCGACCGCCCCCAGGATGTGTTTTCCCTTTTCGTCTATCTCGCAGTAAGGCCCGGTGTGCTTCATCCAGCCGTAGCCGGTCCAGACCTTCAGCGGGGGTTCGTATCCCGATTTGCGGTACCTCTCCATGAGGGATCTGGCGACCTTCTCCATCTCCTCCTCGGTCCCGCAGAAGGTCACGGGGTACTCGCCGTCGGAGGAATGGCTGAACACCCAGGTCTTGGAGTCCACTCAATCCCTCCCGTACTGGCGGCACATGAACACCTCGTCCTTGACCTTGTACTTCCCTGGTTCGACGAGGATGTCCCTCTCCACTCCCAATCCGAAGGGCGGGAACCTGACCTCCTGGAGCTGCCTGAGGGTGATGTATCCCCACTCCCAGAGCAGTTTGCCGGGGGCGAAGTCGTCGGGCAATCCCAAGGTGACGAATCCGTAGAGCAACCAGTCCCCGTTGTCCCTGGGTTCTCCCTCGGTTATCAGCCATGTGGCCGCGCTTCCCCCGAAATACTTCACGACGATCTTCGCGTCCCCGCCCTTCCCGTCCTGGGAGTAGAGGGGGTATTTCTTCAGGGCTTTCTCGATCTCTGCTGTCATCAGTTGCATCTGCTTTTCCTCCTTTTGAGTTTTAAAGGGTTTTTAGAAATCAGTTTTTGAGACGAGGATTGGAGCCTCTTCAGATCGGAGATTATGGAATCCATCTCGGCCTTGAGTTCGGGGAGACCGTCCATGTCATCGTCGTAGATGTCGTGGATCAGCTGGTTGTAGTTCCCGGACCTCATCTCCGAGTAGGCGTATTCCGCCGCTTTCCGTATACCGTCGTCCAGGGTCTCCCAGACCTCAAGGGCATCGCGGAAACCGTAGGGGTCGTAGTCCTCCATGAAGTAGGCTATGCGGTAGGCGAGGTCGCGCATCCTCCTGTCACGCTTGCGTTCCAGGAAGTCCATCAGCACCTCACCCCGTACACCCTCGCCTTGAATCCTCTCTTCTTCAGGTCCCTCTTCAGGGCCTCGGCCTTGGATTGGGATGAGAAGGATCCTTCGAGCTTCCCGTCCACCCTCACCTCGTAGACCAGGCTGCCCTTCTTCCTCTCCACCTTGGGAGCAGGTGCCGGGGCGGGTTTCTTGGGTTCGGGTTTCTTAGGCTGGCTCTTGGGGATTGTAGGCTTGGGCGCGGGTTTCGGTTCGGCCTTGGGAGCAGGCTTCGGAACGGGCTTCGGTGCCTCCTTCTTCGGCTTGGGTTTCGGCGGTTCGACGGGACCGAAATCGTCTATCGTAGGCTGCCTCTTCGGTACCGGTTTCTCTTCGGGCACCTTGCCTCCCTTGGGGATCGGGAACACGAACTTCTTGTCGTCCGGCCTCTCCTGGATGCGGTACGCGTAGGAGATCGGCTTGCCAAGGTCCACGCCTGAGATCACCAAGAATCCGTTCTCGATACGGACGTCCCTCACGTCACCGATGAGGATGCACCCTGCACCGCCCTGGCCCCTGCCGTCGTTGTAGTCGTCGTTGTAGGACAGCGTCACTTTCCCTTCGTAGATGCCGCCGCCGTAGGACAGCGCTCTGATGATGACGTTGCCCTTGTAGGCGTTCTCCACGTCCACCAGCTTGCCGTTGTCGATGATCGAGAACGGGTAGCCGAAGACGTTGGTGTGCATATCCACTCTGGGTTTGCCGTTGTTGAAGTACCTCACGGCACCCTCGGCCCTCTTCCTGAGCACCTTCATGTCGGCCTCGCCGTCGTACCTGTACGAACCCCACTCGGACATGGAGAGGATGGGGTCGTCGTCAAGGTCGCGGTAGTACTCGATTCCGCATATCCCGCACCTGATGACCGCGTCCGGACCGAGCTTCCCGATGTAGATCTGATTGCGGGAGTCGCCGCACATGGGACAGTATTTCTTCATGTCAGCGCCTCCTGAAGATGCCCGCTATCCTGTCGATGATGGGATGCGGGCGGGTGCGGTTGAACGACCTCTCTGGGGGATTCCCCGTCAGGTACGAGCCCTTGGAGATCGTCACTCTCCTCTTCCCGGTGTTGGGGTTCTCGCGGATCGTCTTGGAGTAGTAGGCTCCGCACTTGCCGCACTGGAGATGGTTAATCGCCACGAACTCCTGTCTGAGGTCGTAGGTCTGGACGGTGTATTCCTCGGCGATCTTCCTTGAGCCGCAGTATGGACAGGCCATCAGTCATCCCTCCTGATGCACTCGATGACCACTCTGTCACCGGGATAAGCGTCCCTCATCACGGTCATCCTGGCCGTGTCCTCAAGGAACCGCCTGAAGTCGCGGCACTGTACCGGATCGTCAATGTCGTAGTAGATCGGCTCGTTGTCCTCCATTGTGTCGGTTACTTTCATCAGCAGGACCATGTCAGCGCCTCCTGAATCTGTCCAGGAATCTCCTCTTCCTGTTCTCCGACGTGACCGTGTTCAGGTCCACCGGCTCGCCGTAGAGGTCGTAGGTGATCCTCCTGGCGAATCCGAAGTAGTACCCTCCCCTGATGTCCGGCTCCCCGTCCTCGGTGATAGACTCGGAGATGTAGTTGTCGTCGCCCAGATTGTCCAGGAAGTCGAGGATCTTCGAGTAATCACAGTCGGAGTACTCGTCGAAGTGGTTCCTGTCCTCCCACAGTGCCGATACGGTGCCGTCGGTGTCCTGGGTGACCCTGTCGGGTTTCTGCGTGAGGGTCTTCAGGAACCTCAGGAAGTAGATCCCCGCCTCCGGGGATACGGTCACCCCGAGGGTAGTGTAGCAGCTCATACTCCCATCTCCCCGCGGTCGACGATGGCATTCGCCATCACGCGTATATCCTCGCGGTCTATGTGAAGACCCAGGCTGTCCCTGAAGTGCGTGAGGTACGATTCCATCGCACCGTGCACCCCGAAGAACGCCAGGTAGTTGGGGTCGTAGACCTTCCTCACTTCGGCTATGAGGGACTGTGCGGTGTACCTCTCTGAAAGGTAATCGCCCAGCCTCTGTATGTCGCTCATATCGGAGCCGTTGGGCGTCCTGTTGTAGGACGTCTCCGGCTCCTCCCTTTCCTCGCATCCGCGCCTGCAACTTTCGCAGTCGCCTCCGCACTTCTTTCTGAATAACATCTTCTCGCCTCGCTTGTTTATGGTTTGTTCCTGCGGTACTCCTGGTTACCGCAGCGGAAGATCGCGTGGATACGGTCCAGTCCGTACTCGTCCCGGACCCTCATCCTGATCTCCCTCCTCTTCTCCCTGGACAGCTGCCTGCCCAGGTCCTCTATCTCGGTCAGGTTGCCCTGGTACTCCGAGAAGGTCACCCTCAGCCCGTTGTCGTAGGTGAAGACGTACCACCTCCCCGGATTCTTCGGGGCGTTCCTGTCCTTGAACTCGATTATCATGCCGTGCCTCCCAGCCATATCGTCGCCAGGGCAGCCGCCAGCCATCCGAACCCGCGCTTGTACCTCCCCATCTTCACGGCCACCACCGCACCGACGATCTCGCCCGTGAGGACGAGGGTCAGCCAGTTGGTCTGGAGCCATTCGACGTAGGGGGTGACGGTCTCCACAAAAGTCTCGTAGAACTCCGTCACGGATTCGATGAAGGACTGGATGCCCTGAAGGTCTATCATCAGATGACCCTCCTGATGTCACCGTCGAAACCGGGATGGGGGATCAGCTCCAGCACCGTTCCGTCCACGGGGAAACCCATGTCCTTCACGGTCCATTCAGGGTCCAGCAGCCATCTGCCCAGCTTCAGACAGACGGCGGCGAGATTGAACCTCCACATATCCTGGGCGGACCACAGGATCTCCGCCACGGTGGTGTCGGAACTGACCTCCATACGGATGGTCGATGGCGGGCTGGTCATCAGATTCTTCACGGTGATCCTGATGTTGAACACCATGTCGGGTGGAACAGATCTCATGCCCATCCCCCTGCCATCATGACGTCGCCGTAATCCAACAGTGCCTCGGCCAGATGGACGATCTCGTCCTCCCTGACATTCCAGACCCTGCCCTTGACAATCAGCTTCAGGTAGTCGGCAACTGCCCGGACCGGGCCGTTCTCCTTGACGTAATCCTGGCCGTAGTATCCCTCGACCTCGCGGAGGAACATATCGGAACTCTCGTACAGCACCGAGATGTAGTGGATGAGTCTCCTCGTGTCGGTGGAAATCCTGACGTGCTTCCCGATCATATCCTCATCATCCCCGCTATCCATTTCCAGACGGGTTCGGCGAAGAACACGCCGAACACGATGAGTCCGATACCGGCTATCGCGATGACCGGAGACCTCCTCACGAATCCCATCACGGCAAGGATGGCACCCGAGACGATGCAGACGATCTTGAGGATGTTCTTGCCTGCGGAATCTGCATCTGGGTCTTCGGTGAGATTGGCCTTTCCGGGACTGACGTAGTCGACCTTGGTGACCTTGAAATCCACCTTCGGTTCGCTGTGCATACCCGAATCGTCGCACACTCCGAGTTGGGTGATCTGGAATATGTATCCCTTCCCGACGAAGGCGGTCTCGTAGCCGTCCGTCCTCATGGCATCCGCATACCAGGACGCCAGTTCCCTGCCGTCCGTCCAGATGGCCACGAGGGTGTTCTGATCCACTGTGTAGTCGATTCCCCTCTCCAGCGTCACGGAATCGGACTGGAAGAAGGGGGTGAAGACCACGTCGTCGTACACAGTGTTGCCGAATTCATCAAGAATGGATCCTCTCACGAAGGGAGCGTCCATCCCGTTACCGTACAGGCCGATCTGGAGATCCTTCAGGTCGTCGTTCGCATCGTAGTAAGAAGCGAGCTGCTGCATCGCCGAGAGAGTAAGGATCTCGTTCATCCCCTCCGACAGAACCACGGAATCGTAGACGTTGGAGGACATGAGGGTCGTTACCCCGTATTCCTTGGCATCGGCGCGGTCGTAGATGTTCCATACCGCACCCGCGGCGTTGTTGGCCGATACTGAGGTCCAGTAGAGCTTGTCCAGCAGTGTCTGGTATGCCCTGAGCATCGGGGTCAGGTCCACCTTGTCGGGAGCCTGTTCCCCCGAAGGGATGTCCCCGGGGATCACCTGGAAGTAGATGTTCCCGTAGTTTCCACCGGTGCTGACGATCCTCTCCCCGTCGAGGTAGGCGAGTGCAGTATTCCCTTCGGAGCACATCGCCATACCTGCTTTCAGGGGGATGTACGAGGAACCCATCACTGCGGAGAGGGTGTCCCCGCCGATGACCGCGTTCGATACTGTGTAGATCCCCGGCTCGAACGGTCTGTTCCCGACGGTCGAACTGATTCCTGAAAGGTAATTACGTCCCGACTCCAAAACGTACGTCAGACCGCTCTCGGAGGTGACCGAAGTCCTCGCACCGAAGTTGTAGACGTAGGACGGGTTATAACTTTCAGAAGTTACGATGTAGTCCTCCCCGACGGTGCCGATGTAGACCTTGCCCGAGCTTCCGTATGCGTTCGCCACGGAGACCATGTCGGCGCTCACGACGTTGGAGTCGGTGAGCATTGGCAGGTTGTCGAGGACGAATCCCACCTGCATCTTGCCGGAGTAGGTGTCCTTGCCGTCCCAGGCGGCGATCTTCTCCGATACTTCATCGAGGAAGGAATCGATCTGCGCCACGGCATTGGCGGTCATGGTCGCGTTGTTCTCGTAGGCGCGTGCGCCCAGGAGGACGGTGTTGCCGTCGTATTCCTTCCCGGACTGCCATTCCGAATATGCCTCAAGTTCGGCCTGCCTGACCCAATGCTCCTTCGTCATTCCCCACAGCTGGGCGTAGTTTGCGTTGGAGTTGGCCGTGAACACTGTAGCGACTGACATTACATCGGTGATGTTGTTGGCCGCCGCCAGCCTCAGATATGGCTGGGTGTCCGAATCGTTGGAATCGAAGTAGTCATTGAGGAACCATCCCGCTACCCCTCCCGCGGATCCCGCCACGATGACGGCGATGACAAGCGGTGGGAAACCGTCAGGCTCCTCCTCGGTGTCGGTGACGCAGAATCCCATACACGAGGCGCAGAGGATCGTGAGGACCGCAGCAACGGTGAGGATCTTCGCTCTCATAGGAACATCCTCCCGACGACGAACAGGGCCAGTATACCGACGATTCCGCCCGCTATCCAGTAGACGGAGTCGTTGATCGCGATTCCCTGCTTCTCTTCCTCTTCCCCATTATCTCCCTGGCCGTCGGCCACGGTGTAATGGCAGACCGCGGTGAACGGGCCGTTCTCCGTGGTCACGGTGACGGTCACCGAACCGCTGGTGTTGTTCGCAACTGTGTGCCCCGGGATCGAGGACGATTCGTAGGTCTTGGCGAAACCGTCGGAGAACGATACCCTGGTGGATGAACTGGTGCAGTCCAGCACGACCTTCACGGTCGTTCCCTCGATGTCCAGATGGAACACAGGCAAGTACTTGGCGTTCAGGGTCAGGTCCTCGGTGACCGGGGTGGAGAAGTCCCATTTCTCGGCAAGGTTGTACCATCCCAGGAACGCCCTTCCCTCGACGGCGGGCGCGGAGATCATCGTAACGACGTTGCCTGAAGGGACGGGTACGGAACGCAGTGTGCCCGAATCCGCCACGAACGTCACGGTGACGGTGGTGCCGTCGCCTCCGATCACCTTAGCCTCCCACACCGCGAACAGCGTTAGCGTTTTGGTGCTCTGGCCCTCGGACAGGGACATGGTTATCCTCTGTCCGGGCTGGTAGACTGCGGAGCCGTAGGCGGTCTCGGACCATCCTGTGAACCTGCAATCGTCCTTCTGGGGCACGGAGGACGGCACGTAGAAGACCGCGGAGGCCTCGGATGTAATCCGATATGCCTGAGGCGGCACGTTGGTCACGTTCTGCCCGTTGCCGTTGAAGATCAGGTGGAAGGTGTTGTACTCGGACTGGACGTTCTCGGTCCAGACCGCGTATAGCGTGACATCACCCGAATCCGCGAAGCAGTAGGAGCTTCCCGGCAGGTAGGACGGGGAATCCGCGTACCTGGTCTCGGACCATCCCGCGAAGGAATACCCCGCATAGGCGAAGGAGCATCCCGCCACGGTCATGTAGTGCGGCACGGAGGAAACGGTCTCGGACTGGACGCCCATCGTACCGATCCCGCCGTTGCCGTCGTACCTCAGCGTACAGGTGTAGACCTTGGGCTGGAAGACGGCATAGAAGGTCTTAGTCGATGAGACGAGGACGGAGTTTCCCGCATCCGCGGTGCCCATCCCGACGTCGTATCTGGTCTCGGACCATCCCATGAAGTCGTAGCCTGAGAGGGCTATGCCGTTCACGGGCAGGGCGTACCTATAACCTGAAAATGTTATGACTGAGAAGTTCTGCGATCCGTCGCCGGGGTTCTCGAAGTATATTGTGGCCGAAGAGCCGGGGCTTCCCCAGACCGCTTTCAGCTCGGTGTACTCGCCCTGGATGTCGTAGAGGTATCCCGACGGATAGATGATGTCGGTCGCAAGACCGGTGGCGTTCCATCCCAGGAACGTGAATCCGTCCTTGGTGACGATGGAGCCGTTCTTCAGACCGGTGTAACCGTAGGTGGGGACCAGTTCGGCGAAGGATCCGTTGTAGAATCCTCCGTTGGCGTTGTAAGCTATTACTCCGACGACTCCGGCGGCGGAGACCTCGTCGAAGGTGTACTCGTTGACGGTGAGGATGGTTTCCTTCTTCACCAGGGTGTAGGAGCCGCCCACAGGGAAGATCGAGGGGGAACCGTCCACGGTTACGTTCCATCCTTTCTGGCGGTTAGTTACAGAATTCGGTAACTTAACTGCGGTGTGGTAGGGTCCGTATCCGCAGTCGTTCCCATTGTAGGTGACGTGGCAGATGTTCGAGGGGTCGTTCCCGTCGTAGACAGAGACGAACCACTTGCACCAGATATCCTCCAGGTCTCCCCAGGATCCGCCCATCCCCTTGGTCTGCATGTGGATGCTGATCTCGAAGATTCCCGTCCTGTTGGGCGTGCCTGAGAAGGAGAACTCCCCGTTCCTGGAGATGTTCAGCGTGAGCCAATCCGCGGAGATCGAAGTATTGGTGTTCTCGGTGGTGGACGATAAGGTGTTCCCATTGCCGTTCACGGTCAGGGTGTACCTGTAGGTCCCCCTATCGAGAACCGCCCTCATCAGGATGTAGGCACCCGTCTCATCGTCGATGGTCAGACCGGGACTGCTCCCGACCTGGACGGTGACGTGCTGGGCCTCGGAATCGTGGCTGTCGGAATTCCCTCCGAACCTGTCGATGCAGTCGTAGGTCAGATCCTTCCAGACTGCGTAGAACGTCCTGTCCGTCGTAACGGTGTAGGACTGTCCGGGATAGTAGGACGGTGCGGATGCGCCGCTGTTCTCGGACCATCCCATCAGAACGTATCCCGATTTGGAGATCTGCGAGTATGTGGTGTTCGACGTGCCGGGCGCTTTGTACTCCGTGGGGAAGTACACGGAGTTGCCGTTGAGGACGTACTGAACATATCCTCCCGAGCCTCCGTTGGAATCGAAGACGATCCTCTCCGCCCCGACGGAATCCGAGCCGAAGGTTGACGCCGTGGAAGCGTCGCTGTCGTCGGACAGCATACCGAAGGCCAGGAACACGACGGAGACGGCAAGGATCGCCGCTGCGAGTGTTAGAATCCTTTTCATAATTCGACCTCCCCGGCCAGAGAGCCGTCGAGGGATGTGTTCGTGAATGAGAACACGGGGTCCACCAGGACCTCCGTGGTAAGATCGGCCGATGCGTGGCCGTTGGTGACTGTAAGAATGATTGTCGCGTTCACAGTGGTGTCGGTCCCGTCGGGCACGAAGGATACGGTATTTCCGTTCAGGGAGGCCTCTCCGCCTGTGACGGATGAGATGGAGACCTGCATCCTGCCCTCGCCCGTTATCTCGAACTGATACGAGATCGGGGAGCCGTCGACGGTCTCCTGGTCGTCAGCCTCTACAACAATGACGAGGGATGCCCATGTAGCGGCGAGGTTCAGATCGTCGACGGGGAGGGTGACGGTTCCGTAATGCTCGTACAGTCCGGTGCCGTGCGTCCATCCGTCGAAAGCGTATCCTTCCCTCGTCGGGTCTGCGGGCCTTACACGGAACGAAACGTCCTCGTCCGAGGCGTAGACCGTCTGAGAGGCGAAAAGGCCGTCAGAGGCCGTATACGACGCACTGTAGGGGATGACGGGAACGATGTCCTGCGCGTATCTCGCCACGAACCCGCTATCGGAAGAGCCTGCGGTGAGTTCCATGGACGATGCGTTGTAGATCGTTGCGAGCTGCGAGCAGTCCCTGAAAGCCCCGGTGTCGATGGTCTCCATCGAGGATCCGAGAGTCAGTTCCGTCATGGAGGAACAGTTCTGGAAAGCGTAGGTCCCGACAGATGTGACATCCTCGTACAGGATTACCTCGGTCAGAGAGGAGCAGTTCTTGAAGGCGTTCTTGCCCACGGTCTGGAGGGATTCGGGGAGCCATGCGTCTGTCAGGGATGAGCAGCCGTTGAAGGCGTTGTCCCTGATCTCCGTCTCGGAGCCTCCGAATACGAAGGTCTCCAAAGCAGTGCATCCCTGGAAGCAGCTCACGCCCACGTACGTGATGTGCGCGGGGTAGATCACGCTGACCAGGGACGTGCAGTTCAGGAAACTGTACCTCCAGACCTCGGTGCATGAGTCGGGGATTGCTATCTCCGTGATCCCCGAACCGCTGAAGCAGTATCCTTTCATCTCCAGCAGTCCGGAGGGGAGGTCCAAGGTCTCCAATGAGGTACAGTTCTGGAAACAGTACTGGCCGATGGAGGTCAGGGCCTCGTCGAAGTCCACATCCGAAAGGGACGTGCAGTTCTGGAAACAGTAGTCCCCGACGGAGGCCACGGATTCCCCCAGGATCACCGACTCCAGGGATGAGCATCCCGAGAAGGTGTACTGGCCGACGTATGTTGCACCGTCCCCGATGACAGCGGTCTGCAGCGACGTGCAGTTGCGGAAGGTGTTCCTGCCGGGGGACGTGACCCCGTCCGGGATCGTGATGGATTCCAGGGCAGAGCAGTCCTCGAAGCAGTTGTTGTCGATCAGCGTCAGGGATCCGGGCAGGGAGACGGAAGTGACATGGTCCATCCCCGCGAACGCGGAGACCCCCAGTTTTGTCACCCCTTCCCCGACCACGATGCCCGTGATGGTCTCGTGGTACTGTTTCCAGGGCGGTTCCGACGAGCTGTAGTTAGGCACCGCACCCTCCCCGGTGACGGAGAGGGTGAAGCCGTCCTCGATGCTCCAGGCCAGAGGCCCAACGGTCCCTCCGACGGGTTCGCCGCATCCGCTGTCGGTGACGATCTGCATACCGCAGAACGAGGACAGGAGGATCATGGCTACCGCCCCGGCCGAAAGGACCGCTTTCCTCACGTTCAGGCCCCCTTGACGGAGAGTGTTCCGCTGGTGGCGGCGTTCGTGAACGAGAGGACGGGGTCGACGGTGACGGTGAAGCTCACGACCTGGGAGACGGAGGATCCGTCGGGGTATGATGCCGTTACCGTCACGGTCACTGTGTAGTTGGCAGTGGAGGACACGACAGGGGCGGAATAGGTCACGAGACCGCTTCCGTTCACCGTGGCGGTTCCTCCCGTGCAGGACGTGACCGCGTAAGAGATCGTTCCGCCGTTGTTGCACGAGGCCCCGATCTGGTTGCTGTAGCTCATGCCGCTGACCGCCGACAGATTGTTGACCGTCGCGGTCACGGAATTGGCGGTCCACTGGGCCACCGCCGTGACGGTCTGGTCCGCTCCGACGGATACGGTCTGTCCGGGCTGATAGACGGTGCCGTTGACGAGCCATCCTGCGAAGGAGTGTCCCGTTTTAACGAAGCCGTTGGTGGCCAGCGTGACGGAGACATTACCGGTGCCCTGTGCGGTCACCACGGTATCCACGGTGGAACCTCCCGTGTTCCCGTTGCCGTCGTAATGGACGGTGTGGGGATGTTCGAAGGATACCACTACGAGAGTGAGTCTTCCGCTGATGTCGGTGATTCCCTCGTCGTTGAAATCGTAGTGATCCGCCCAGTCGATGTAGATCGTGCTTCCGGCGGGTGCATTGACGGTACCATTGAGGTCGCCCCTGGAGTTCAGCGTGAGGCCGACCCCTGGGGTGACGTAGGTGACCTTCTCGTAGTCGAGATAGTAGGTCATGTCGTCGGTGTCGTCGTAGGTCGCCGTGAAGGAAACCTGCGTACCGTTGGCGACGTAGATCGGGTCACTGCGTTCGTAGAAGTAGTCCGTGAGCCTTCCCGTAGGCCAGTTCTGGTTGGAATGAAGGTTCATCCAGCAGTGACCGCCGCTGGTATCATTGATGACATAACTGTCGTACACGGAGTACTTTCCTGCGGCCATCTGGGGGATGGTGATCGTCGCCACATGGGTGCTGGTGTTCAGCGTACCGTAGGGACAGTCGTTGATGCTGGAGACGTTCGTGATGGTTATCACGTCGCCGACCGCAGGATAGAGGTCTATCAGACCGGTGTCGGTGGCCGAATAGGTGTAGTTCGTGGCATCGGATTCGTCCGTCACTGTGCACACGCACGCGAGGGCGGTCAGGCACATGACCAGGACGGCACCGAGGGCGAAGATTTTGCTCCTCATCCTCAGGCCCCCTTGACGGAAAGCGTTCCGCTGGTCGCCGCGTTGGTGAACGACAGCACGGGATCCACGGAGACCGTGAACGAGACGTCCCTTACGACGGTGGATCCGCCGGAGAACGTTCCCGTGACGGTAATGGTCACCGTGAACGAGGTGGTCGAACTGACGTTGGGTGCATTGTAGGTAACGAGACCGTTTGCGTTGACGGATGCCGTTCCTCCCGTGCAGGACTTCACCGCATAGGACAGGGAACCGCCGTTGCTGGCGGATGCACCGACCTGGTTGGTGTAGGACATCCCGGATACCCCGGAGATGTTGTTGGCCGTGGCGGTGACGGTGTTCTCGCTCCACTGTGCGGTCGCGGTCACCGATGCGTTCGCACCCACGGATACGGTCTGTCCGGGCTGATAGACGGTGTTCCCGATCTTCCAGCCGACGAAGGCGTATCCCGCCTTGGAGAATCCGTTGGCGGCCAGGGTGACGTTGGTGTTGCCGTTGTTCTGGTCGGTCACCACGGTGTTGGAGACGGTTCCGTTTCCTCCGTTGGCGTCATAGACGATCGTGTGGGTGTAGCTGACGGGTGCGGCGACGGCCACTATGTTGTAGGTGGCCGAACTCTGATCCCCGGTGGCCCATACTCCCGAACACGAGATGGTGACGTTGCCCGTCAGGGTACCGGTGATTCTGCCTCCCAGGTCCGTTGAGGTTACCGAGAGACCGCAGCTGTTGTTGCTCAGGTTCACGTTGTGGGTGCTGTATCCGTCGGATATCCTCAGGTCGAACTGGGTTCCGGACCTGACGTAGATCGTCTTGGTGCCGTAGTGGCCGTTTATCCATACGCCCGTGTCGACCGTATCGGTAATCGGCCTGTCGGAGGACAGTCCGTAAGTGCCCACGACGGTTGCTGAATCGGTCTGGTCGACGATGATGTCGACGCCCCCGCCGTCCATGACGATGAGGTTGTAGCTGACTGTACCGCTGGCCCACTGGGGCAGATAGTACTCGGTGGACGGAGGACCGGGATGGTCCGTCGGATTCAGGGAGGCGCTGGAACCCCAGATGGTCCCTGTAGTGCACCTCTCGCTGATGTCGCAGTCCTCGCCCTCGAAGTCGTAGTAGTCGGAATCCATGTAGATGTAGGTTCCGGCATTGGCGTTCCAGGCGTCCGAATCGTCGGATACGACGTTCACGCACGCGAGGGCGGTCAGGCACATGACCAGGACGGCACCGAGGGCGAATGTCCTGTTCTTGGCGTTCATCTGAATCACCTCAGAACAGGCTGATTATGCCCCCGAAGTCGAGGCCTCCGATCACGATGATGGCGACACCGATCGCAAGGATGACGGGATGGTACCTGAGTCCGGCAACGGCAACGATGGCACCGATGGCGCAGATGGAGATCGCCACAACGGGCAGGTCTTCCCAGAACTGCTTCTCGCTGTCCTCTCCGTCTTCGGTAGCGGCAGCATCGGCGAACTTCGCGTACGCGTGCATACCCGCGGTGAGGACGGTTCCACCGTCAAGGGCGACGGTACAGGCCTCGTCAGCATACCATCCCTGGAAGGTCTTTCCCTCCTGGGTGGGAACTGTCAGGTCGGCGACGGTCTTGCCCTCGTCCACGGTCACGTTCTGTCCGTCGACGATGACGGTGATCTGCTCCGCGATAGGTGCGGTGTTCTGGGTCCACTTGGTGTAGATGTGCATTCCATCGGTGAGGACGGTGGTTCCCGCGAGGATCGTGGTCCTTCCCTCGTCGGAGCACCAGCCGGCGAAGGTGTAACCCTCGTAGGTGGGCGCGGTGAGGCTGGACAGGACGGTTCCCTGCTGGAATGTGGATGCGTGGCCGTCGATGTAGACGGTGATGTCGGTGCTGACGGGTGCGGTGTCGGTCCAGTGTGCCTGGAGGACGGTGGGTGTGGTGATGACGGTATCGAAGTCGAACTCGGATCCGTTGTAGAACCAACCAGCGAAGGTCTTGCCCTCCTTGGTGGGGTCGGCGGGTGCGGAGATCTTCGAGAAGTAGTTGTCCTCGTATGATCCGACTCCGTAGCCGTTCTCAGCGACGATGTGGGTGATCTCGTCCTCGCCGTCGTAGAAGTAGACGGTGGGGGCACCGGAGATCTCCATCCACAGCTCGTAGGTCTCGTAGGTGAATCCGCTCTTCTGGGGGGTGCAGGTGATGTGGTAGGAACCGGTGTCGGCGTAGGTGTGGACTATCTCCAGCTCGCCCTTTACGACGTATCCGTCGACGGGTTCGACCTGAGACTGTCCGTCTCCCCAATCGATGACAAGGGACTCCGGGGGTTCGAGCACTTCGTTGTCGGGGTCGGTGATCTCTCCAGCCACGACTTCGGGCAGGAGGATGATGGTGTTGTTCCACCAGATGAGGGGGTCGTTCTCGGCATCGCCGGGATTGGCGTCTGCCGAATCCATGAAGAAGGGGATGACGGCGGCCGCCATGATGACGGCCAGCATGATACTCACCCCCTTGGAAACTGTCGCGTTCATGTTACCACTCAGTTCCCTGCTCCCTTGACGGAGAGAGATCCGCTGGTGACGCTGTTGCTGAAGTCGAAGACGGGGTCAACGATCAGGGTGACGCTGACAGAGGCGGTGGCTCCGGTGGAGGCCTGGGTCTCGGTCAGGGTGAAGGTGTAGGTTCCCGCTGCCAGGGAAGTGGCGGTGGAGATCTTCTGTCCGCTGAGGGTGACCTTGTCCGCGTTGGTTCCGCTCTTGCTCAGGGTGAGACCGAGGCTGGCCGCGCTGGGGTTGGATGCAGCGCTGACGGTGAACTCGGCGGCGGTTCCGGTGACGGAGTACAGGGTGATTGCTCCTGCGGAGACGTTCCCTCCCGTTCCTCCGGTGGCGGAGACGCTGTTGATTGCCACACTACCTACGGTGACGGTGACGCTCTGGGTGGCGACCTGTCCGCTGGTGGGGTTGGTCGCCTTGTAGTCGATGGTGTAGGTTCCAGCTGCCACGGTCGAGGCGACGGTGATCTTACCGCTGGTTCCGGTGGAGGTGGACATGGAGATTCCGGTCACGGCCTGGGAGGTGATCTGCCAGGTGGTGGCGGAGGTTGTGTTGCTTCCCGAAAGGGTGATGTCCTTGGCGGTTCCCTGGGCGGTGTACTGCGCTCCGGGGGCGGTGAGGGTCATCGAGGAAGCGACGATGATGTTGAATGTGCCTGAGAAGGTCTGGGTGGGGTCGGTGGCGATGGTTCCCGTGACCTTGACGCTGTAGGTCTTGGCCTGGGCGTTGGATGCCACGGTTCCGGTGACCTTACCGTTGGACGCGTTCACGGACAGTCCTGAGGGGAGTCCGGTCGCGGTGTAGGTGACGGTCTTTCCGTCGATGGATGCTCCAGAGATGGAAGGAGTAGCGGAGACGGTTCCGCCCTGGTAGGTGTTCACGTCGTTGAAGGAGATCGTGGGAACGATGACCTTGACGGTGATCGTGGCGGTGGCGGTCTGGCTGACTCCCGAGGTGGTCGTGGCCTTGACCTTGACGTAAACGGTAGAAGCGGAGGTTCCGTCGGCGACGGAGATGGAAACGGTCTTGTTCGACACTGAGGCAGTTACCCCGCCCGCGGTCGAAGAACTGGAGAACGTTCCGGGTGTGGTCGATGTGCTGGCGTTGACAGTGAGGGAGACCCTTGAACTGTCGATGTTGAATGTCGGTGTCCAGGTGTACGTGTCGCCCGGCCTGAGGTAGATGGTTCCGTCCCCCGTCGCCGCGTCGCTGTCCTCGGAGAACAGCATGGGCGACACGCAGACGGCCAGCATCAGAGCTACGGCGAATACGGAGAGGACTCCGAAATGCTTGCTTTTGATGGCAGTCATGTTATCAAATCCTTCGGGTTCAGGTCCCCGCGACCCTCTGGATGATCTGCCTGTAAGCTGCGAGGAATCCGTTGGCGGCCTCCGTCAGCACGGGCGTCTCGCCGGGGACGTAGACGACGGGTTCGCCGTTCCAGTCCCCGAATCCGGGCTTCAGGATGTCGTCCATCGCGGTCTCGCAGTACAGGTAATCCAGAGTAGGTTGGTCCCCCTGCCGTACCCCGACGGCCTCGTGCCCGTCGTAGTCCAGCAATACGCAGTCGTAGCCCATCGCGCCCAGGATCGACATCAGAAGAACGGAGGTATCCTCGCAATCCCCCTTGTGGAGACGAAGGGTCTCGCAGGGGGCCGCCCAGAACTCATGGTATCCGTACAATTCCTGGTCGGACGTGTAGCGGATGGAACTCTGGACGAAGTACAGCGCGGCGGCGATCTTCAGGTAGTCGGAGTAACCCTCGGTCTTGGAGAGGATGTGGTCGGCCACCTGTTTCACCGAAGGATCTTCGGAATCGACGAGAAGGATCGGGACCGGAACGAACACCGTGGGTACACGGAGAATGTCACTCTTGTCGTGGGATGGGATCTCCAGTTCCAATCTTTCCAGGGTATAGGATGAGCCGTCGGACGTGGGGCACTTCCACACGTAGACGTCCCCGGGATTGGAGACCTCCTCGGCGTGGGCCAATGCCTCGTCCGGGGTGACCGGTATCTCGAACGTGAGAACGGTACCGAAGCTGGCGAGGGCCAGCAGGGAGAGGGCGGCAACCGCGGTTATGGATCTCAGGGGATTACCCCCTGACACAGAAACTCGGGAAGATCCGGTGCGGTCGCCTTGGAACGTGTACCGTAACCGTCAGGGCTTGCGTCATAACAGAAGCGGCACGGGCGTTCCATGAGTTACGACACGTTCGGTAAGGATATGAACGTCCGAAAATGCACGATTCATGCGTGCGGATGCGCGATGCACGTGCATGGTGCGTGCAGATGACAAGGCTTTTGTCCTCGCGCAAGAAAGGTCCTTTTAATAATCTCAAGAGCTGAAAACAGCCCGAAAAATGCCAGAAAAGGTGTTAAATATCACGAAAAGCCTACAAATCATTAGTTGGAACCGCGAGTGACCTGGTCGATTTTTACGCGACCGCACAGTCTCCGAGGCGGCTTCGGCTGCCAAAAGGAGAAACGATTCCAATGAAAGTTTCACAGCATAGCGTCCACGACGTGTGGACCAATGAAGATCTCCTTACGGACGTGCTGATCGCCCGTATCGAGGAATGCGGTCATTACGCACCGTACAACGAAGAATGGCAGTGTCTGTCCACGATGATAGACTACGCCCTGAAGACCGAACTGGCGAAGAAGGAAGGGCCCACATCGAGGCTGGTAGAAAAGCTGTCCAAGATAGGGTATGTCCCGCTGGACAGGATTGCCACCGTCCCCTCGGTGAAATTCGGAGCACTCACGCTCTCCGAAGACGGTACCGTCGGGGTGAACGAACAGAGCATCGCTCTTTCCGAACCGTCTTCTCACAAACTCTGCATCTACACCAGTCTGGACGTGTACCTGACCGGCAGATGCTACCCGATATTCTCGATCATCCTCAAAGGCAAGAGTGACCCGATCTATGCCATATCCCCCGACTCGAAGAAACTGGCCGTCATAAACGGCGACCAGGTCACGGTTTGGGGACTTGCCGACTGCCGCATCCTGTTCAGGACGACCAGCAACGACGAAGACGGAAGGAAAAGGAACCTCCTGTGGTCCGGGAACAGCGAGAAGATCGTCATCACGCATAACCTCGGATTCCGCATAATCCCAATCGATGAAAGCGAGGAAGAGGAAATATCCGCCGCCATAGACGGGAAGAACAGCAACATCCTCACCAACGACGATGCGAGCGAGTTCTACTATTATGAAAGGAACGTCATCTTCCACGCCACCGGCGAAGGGTTCGCAAGGCCCGTCGACGATGGTGACATGGAAATCGGCACCTGCTACCTCCTGCACAACAAGGAAGGATACTGGGCCTTGATAGACGGTTCCGCATATCGTATCGAGAACAACGAACTGACCTACGTCAAGGACGTGGATGAAAACGTCGACACAGACCCATACAGGTTCGAAGAGATCGTGGCGGACTTCATGAGCCAGAGACTCAATGAGGACACCCGCTACGACAAGAACACTGCCATCTGGATCGATGGTTCCGATGTGGTATTCGGGACTGCACTGAGGGGAAGGAACACCCACTACTGCGTCATCTCCTCCGAGGATCTGACCTACTACAAGTACGTCGGCAAGGAACAGGAAACGGGATTCATATCGGAACACGGAGACAGGTTCGAGCCTATCGACGAAGAGTACAGCTTCAAGGTCACCCGCCCGGAGAAGGGGGAACAGTCCAGGTTCTTCCTCGTCAAAGGTGATGAACAGATTCCCCTTGGAACCTGCCGTTTCGATGCAGCAGCTATCATCCTGGATGGAAAACTATACATCCACAAGGGAACGACAATCGAGGTCTACGATCTGGACGGCTACAAACTGCTCCTGTCCACGATGGCCATCAATGCGGACCAGTGGATCATCTGCGGAACTGACGGTAAAGGCACTGTATCACTGGCGAAGGTGGAGGATGTCCAATCCACGCTCGAAGAAGGTTCCTTCGCCAGGATAAGGTTCGGAAGGATGAAAGCCCCTCATTTCACGCTCGACGAGTTCAAGGACTGTTCCGTCGAAGTGAACAAGGTCTGGAATCTCAAGTTCAGTATCTCCGTCAGGGACAACATCCTGTTCTACTTCAACAGGGATGGGAACAGGATCAAGCCCGTGACCCTGAGTCGCTACAACATGAAATCCGGCAACATGAGGCACAGTTCCACCATCAAATGCGACGAGAGCAAGTTCAATGCCAGGATGTGCGAGCTTTCAGGCGAGAGGATTGCCGTGGTCTCCCTGGACGATCTGGATAAGAACCCGTCGGAGGACCCCAGGATCACGATCCGCATCGTGGATTGCAACCACAACGGGGACCCGGAGACCTGTGACATCAGCAAGACCGATAACAAATCGAGACATCTACCCGTCTCGGGTATCGCGGATGCTTTCGTCCTCAAGAATGCCGATAACGAATGTATCGTGGTGCAGTTCAGATCCGAGAAGGTACCCCTGATATGCTCCCGCGATGCGAATTCCCGTGCCCAGTACCCGGAGAAGAACGGATACGTCCACGGAACCGTCGTATCCCATGACGGAGAGACCTGTATCGTGAAGGAGATGGACGGCTCGTATTCGAGATACGATGCCAAACTGGCCCGTCTGGAAGGATTGCTGGGTTACACCGAACAGCCCAAGAAGGTAAAGTGGCCAAGGAATGAGATCCCCCTCAACAGGAAGTTCAGGACATCCTTCGGAACAATCGTGCAGAACAGCGGCGTCTTCTTCTGCCTGAAGGATACCGAGTGAGCCATACGGAGCAAAAGGAGCAGCGATAGCTATGGCTAAAGAGATGTACTGCCCGTATTGCGGGAAGATCGTCAAGGCTAGCAAGGTCAGATGGCTCTGGGTTTTCGTCTTCCTATTGATAGGATACCTCCCGATCTACCTGATATACTGCGCCCTGGTGAGGTCCAGGGTCTGCACGGAATGCCACCACCGCATCTACAAGGAGGATGGGAAGAAATGACTCGCCTGAGAGGGTTCAATCCAAACAAGAGGGTCCAGGCACCCCACCACGGCGAGATATGGCTGGCAGAGGCTCTTCCCTTCGAGGACGGCATCCATTCCAAGAGCCGCCCAGTTGTCATCAAGAGACGCGAGGGGGATATGTTCCTGTGCTACAAATGCACCAGCCAGGAATCGACCTTCAGGGAGAGGTACAGAGTGATCGACCTGGAAGAGGCGGGTCTGACGAAGTACTCGTACATCGACTACGACCCGATCTTCATCCCGAGGGAGCAATTGTCTTACAAACTGGGTTCTATCTCAGAGGAGGACAGAGTGAACTTCGGCAAACTATGATGAAAATCCCCGGCGGGAGACCGCCGGGTTAAACCCATCCAACCCCGCGAAGAAGATTGATTAAACTGCGATTAGTATTACATGTAGTGCGTGCCTTTATAAATGGAACACAAACCTTAGGTTAACCATGTCACAAGACGACATGAATTATCTGGAGCTCGAATACGAACACCTCTACAACGTCAGGGATCAGACGCTGCTGTTCCTGAAGATGTGTCCGAAGACCACGGGACTGGCCGAGGAGATGCTGACCTGGTTGGATGCGAAGGTCAGGATGCTGGGAGAGAAGCTGATGGAGAAGACCGACTGACGCTCTCGAACGAAATCCGTTGATTCGTGTCTGGGTTAAACGGCTCATACACGAATCAACGTCCCATCATGTTTTGGGCTGCTTCTTCTGAACGTATTCCTTCCATTCTGAATCGTGCTCTACCAACGCGCTAATTAGGAAATCCCTGAATGGAGACCCCTTCAGCGAAGACATCTTTACTATATCCAGTACACGTTGGGAATAGCGCGGCAAGTCATCGAACAGATACGGCTCGAATCTGGATTTGTTGCTGTAGTTGGGGATATATTCGGACCATCCAAGCGACATCAAGTGCTCTTCACCGAGCCGGAAAGACAGAACGGATGGGATAATGCGCTCTTCGGTCATCACATTTCCAGCACAGATGCAACGAATGGGGTAACGTGCGTCTGTTACAGACATATCGTTAAGGTGATCCTTGATGGCTTTCCTCGTCAGTTTCTCTATCAGCTTAAGCGGATCGAATGCCTTATTGTCTCCATCGACGCGGCAGGTTTCCATCCACTCGTTCTGCTCGCAGACGAAATAGAAGAGAGCGCTGGGTGAGAACTGAATCAACGACAATATTGGAAGGATTACCTTATCCAGTATGTCTGGATATTCATCAACCAACTCTTCATAATGGCGGTCTTCTATTTTTTCAATGGGCGTAATCAGCATAGGGGAGCATACCGCATCTTCACGAACTTCGGGAGCCTCCTTCTCTGCAATTATGTCGATACGTATTTCTGTTTCTCTGATGAGTGTGATCTCGTCCTTAGACAGTTTGACAGGTGCCCAAGGGTCCTCTTCGCGGTAGGTGCCGTCCGGATCGGCAAAGAAAACCTGTATGATGGGCAGATCGTTGGTCAAATCCCCGTCCTTATCCAAACCGTGATCCACTTCCAGTTTGCTGATGTCGAAACTATCTATCTTAGTCAGGTAGGTCCTGAAATGGTCATAGTTACCGAGGGCCTTCTTGATACGGTAATCACTATCCAGGTCGTTACGTATTTTCTCGGATATCCTTTTCAGCAATTCGATTCTATCCTCTCTCTTGGGCATCTCATAGTCTGGTTCGGTTCCCGAAGGTGCCCCGTAAAAGTGTTTCTCGATATCACTTAACTTCTGACAATCAGGAGAAAGACAGAATTCCTCCACTTCCTTTACGAACTTAGCAAATTGGAGGTTGGTACTGAGATCTTCGTATTTTTTCGGGTATCTTCCGACGATTGGCAGAAACTGAAGGACTTTTCTTACCGATTTCAGCTCTTCTGATGGAATGGTGATGGTCTCTCCGGCCCCATCTTTGAAGGTATATGCACCGTTATACTGAACAGGCATAGACAAGCACAGGTACAGTCCGGTCTTTTTCAGGATGTCCAGAACGAATTGCTTGGTAAGGCACAGTCTGAAATATTCCGTGTTGAAGATGAATGAGTATCTTCCGAAGGTATCTGGATTTACCAGTGGACGCATACCCTCGACGAAGTCCATGAATGCTTTTTGAGACTCATTCGGGAAGTACCATTTGGTATTGCATGAATGAGTCTTGCTTTTCGTCCTCAGAAGGATGCCTTTATCTCCCTTAATCCAGCCCAGTGCTTTGCGTATAGAATCCTCGGTCGCGGGAGGAGTGTATTCTTCGTCGCCGATTATCGGACGGAAAACACTCTGTACGGCCTTTTTGTCCTCGATCAGATAATTCGCTATGCCGATGGGGGTCAGATCTCTGAAGAAAAGATCTGGCACCCTGACAGAGTCGTCTGGCATGTTGGATTTGTCCTCGCACCAGTCACCCAGATACACACTGTAAGCGAAACGGGCATATTCGATTCCCTCTGAGGTAATGTCCTGATGTTTGTCAGAAGTGTACATTCTGAGTACATCTCCGTTCTCACTCAGATACTTTGGACCCGGGCGGTATACCTGATCCAAAAACAGTTTGAAGAAACAGAGCGTAGTGCTCTTGGGAGTGTTGAATTTCATTACCTTCTCGGTTTGCCCCTCGGTATTGTTGTTGTCCGTCTTTTTTCTTCTGCCCATTGCTAAACCTCCATCATCTACCATGTTAATAATTGCTCCCAGTGTGGAATTATTCCACCGAATTGTTCCGAACCGAGCAGTACGTGTAGGAAATCTCCCTGTACGGCAGATCCGAGCTGAAGCAGATTCCGTCTCCGTAAACCATTTTCAGTTTCTCCGCTGTGATGATGTCCCTGCTGGGTCCATTTGAGATGATCTTCCCGCCATCCATCAGGAAGACGTTGGCATCCAGGAACAGGGCATGGTTAGGATCGTGGGTGGATAGAATGATTGTTTTTCCGGTGTCCTCTGCGATCCTCTTGAGTGTGCTCAGGACTGTATGCTCGTTCCTGAGGTCTAATGCGGACGTGGGTTCGTCCAGCAGTATCACCTCGCTGTCCTGGACCAGTGCCGCGCAGATGTATACCAGCTGCCTTTGTCCACCGCTGAGTTGTCCGATGTTCTTCGATTTCATCCCGCTGATTCCGAGCAGATCGAGACACCTGTCTACGATCTCCATCTGTTTCCTGCCCGGCTCCTCGAAGGGCTGAAGGGAGTTTATGGTGCTCATTAGAAGGTAGTCCTGGACGGGGTAGTCGCTTACATGGTTCCCGTGCTGGTTGACGTACGCTATGTAAGCCGATCTCTCCCTGTCCGAAAGGGCATGGATGTCCTTCCCGTCATAGGTGACCTTTCCTCCGTCCGGCTTGTAGAGTCCGGCCATCGTTTTGATGAGCGTGGTCTTACCGCAGCCGTTCAGCCCCAGAAGGGTGTTGACCGTTCCCTTTTCGCACTTCAGGGTAATCCCGTTCAGTATCAGGGTGCCCTTCCCGTATCCGTACGAGGTGTTAGTTACCTCAAAGCCTATCATCGATTCTCCCTCCTGTTAAACGCAGTATGATTACGAACATCACGGAACCGATCATGCCCATCACCACCAGGAGAGGTATCTCCGATGTTGTGAAGCATCTAGATACGATGTCCGCTACCATCATCAGGATCCCTCCGAATATGGCCGCCAGAGGGATGCTGAACTTGGTGTTCCGCCCTACGACCATTCTGGCGATATGAGGGATGACCAGCCCTATCCAGGCTACGCACCCCACTACCGAGACCGTTGCCGCGGTCATCAGGGTCGCAAGGCCTATTATCAGCCACTTGTAGGCGTTGTAGTTTATTCCCCTCGACCTGCATTCCTCGCTTCCCAGGGATATGAGGTAGATGCGCCACTTGATGGGGATTATGATCGCCATGCAGACGGTTATCGCCCCGGCCAGGAGCAAGGCCTTATCCATGTTCACGTATTCACACGAACCCATCAACCAGAACTCGATGCTCGCCAGAGTGGTATCCGGTCCAGCGAGGTATTTGACGAATCCGAGGACGGATGCAGCGAATCCCCCCACGATTATCCCCGACAGCAGAAGTGTTGCTGACGATCTGCTCCTAACCGAACGGGATATGGCAATCGCCGCGAGCACGGCTAGTATGCCGGTGATGAAGCTCAGTCCCGTGATTGCCCACGAGGATAGACCCAGCAGGATGGCTACCGCCGCACCCACTCCCGCACCGTCGGAAACCCCGAGGAGATCGGGCGAGACCAGTTTGTTCTGGAACAGTTCCTGATAGAGCAGTCCCGATACGCTGAGTCCGATACCTACCGCTAAGGCGGCGATGGTCCTCGGGATGCGGAGTTTGACCAGGACGTTCCACTCGGTAGGGTATGCGGCACGGTTCCCGCTGAGTATCCCCATCAGGGCATCGAGAGACACCTGATATCTGCCGACGCAGATGGCGATGGCGAACACCGCCGCCATCAGGGGGACCCCGATGGCGAGGGTGAGAAAGAGTTTTCTTTCGCCGTTCATGACATCGCCTTCCCATCCGGACCGAGGCCGTCGATCATGTACTGGACCTTCTCGTCAGTGGCATCGTAACCGTAGTAGCGGTGGCATACGTCCTTAATCATCGCGGGGATATCGAAGTGGAAAACCTCTGGGTAGAGCTTGTTGGCCATATCACAGAGGAATACTGGCGCGAAAGCCGACGTGTACTCCATCGGTGAAAAGCCGATAGGGATCCTGTAGATCTCGTCGTTTTTGACTGCCGTGACATTCTCCCATATTGAGTTGGTCCTGAGTTCCTTCTCCAGGGCGTGCTGCTGATAGGATCCCAGCACGATGACCTTGGGGTCATCTGCCAGGAGCTGTTCGGTGGAGGGTTTGTTGTACTCGTATTTTGAGGACAGGTAGTTTACACCGAGCGTAGTGAACGCGAAGTCCACGAACGATCCTCCGATGTCGGTGTAGCTCAGGAGCCTGTTTTTCTCACCGCGGGCATAGTAGAGCGTCTTGGAGGTCAGCCCCTTCTCCTTAATGGTGGAGGAGATCAGGTCCAGCGTGTCCGAGAGGTCCTTCTTCCAGGCATCCGCTTTCTCTGCCACACCCTCCACATCCGGCCACAGCTGCTTAGCCAGGTCCGCGATGAAGTAAAGATAGGGCTCGTAGGTCGGGTTACCGTAAGGCCATAGGACGATGGTCGCTATCCCGTGCTCACGAAGATTGCTAGCCATGTTGTTATGGTGTTCCGGTGCCAGTACCAGATCCACACCGCGTTCGATATAGGTCTCGGGACTCTCGGAATAGTCATAGACGAATAGTTTGGAGGCGGTGGGTTCCATCTCGTACACCCATTTGTTCTCCAGCGTTGTCTCGTAGGTCCCGTCGATGTAGTCCCGGAGTCCGAAGGACACGAGGGGATCGTAGGAGTTGCGGGATACACACGCGACTCTTGGATTCTTCTTGACCTCGACCGAGTCCCCGAGCATATCTTTCACGACGACCGTGTCGCTTTCCTTATCGTGGTTCTGGATCAGGAACACGGAGGCCCCGGCCATGGCTAAAATCAGGACGGCAGCGATTGCGAAGGTCTTCTTCATCACAGGGTCCCCCTGAAATTCCTGATTGCATCCTTGTCGAACCTAGACAGCGTGCCGTACTGGTACGCGAGCCTGTGAAGTCCGATCTTCTCGATCTTCGGGACGATGTAGGTCTCCTTGTAGAGGCCCGCACTGATGGGGTCGAGGATATGGTGTGTGCCGGGGATTCCCGAACTTGTAGTACACTTGTAGTAGGACACCACGTTCCCTATGACTTCCATGACGACAATCGGACGTGACTTCACTCCAACCTTGTCCTGGTATTCGATGTTCCTTGTTTTCCAAACCTCCCCGGGGTGGGGGCGGCCCTTGTTGTTGAGTTTCTTGGGCTTCACTTTTTCACCTCGAAACTACTAAAATGACTTTGTGTACTTAATAGGAATGAGTACGGAAAAAAATTAATAAAAAATTCCCAACCGATTTTAATAGTTGAGCCAGACGTTTATTGAAATGTTCTGAGGGAAAGGGAAAACCGCCAAATATTGAAAAATCGGAAGAGTTTTGAACAAGTTTCGGCAGGTGATCTCGGCCGTCATCCGACGACCTCCTCCATCATCCTCTTCATCATATCGTTCGGATCAGCCTTGCTGCAGTAATCCTCGTACACCCTCATGAAGTACTGCCGGATGGACTCGTTCACGATCTCGTCCCGCGAGGGGTAATGGCCGTTCAGGATGCCGAACGCCGTCAGCAGCTCCAGCCGCCTGCGGTTGTCGTCTGACAGTTCGTAAGATACCCTTCCCATCTTCCCTCCGTTTCCGTGTGATTCCGAAATGGTAATCGGGATATATAGAAATAGGTAGGGGCGCGCCGACAGATGTCTTGGGATGCACGGCGCACCCCTTTTGGTTGGGACAGAAACTCTTCTTCAGGGTGTTATCTGCAATCTCAGAACGGCGATAATCCATTTAAAGGTTTCATTTGATTTCTAATTACCTTTTAGGAATTAATCCGAACAAAGAAAAAGAGATCACTCCGGGTAGAACATCTCGATGACCGCCTTTCCTTCCTCGGTGAGCGGGGGGTACTCCCTCAGATCCTTATCCTCGATCCACCCCAGCATCTTCCAGATGTTGGCGTAGTTGCGGTAGTAGTTGTTCCTGTCCAGGGTGTGCTCGCCGCACCTCTTCCCGGAGTTCTTCCTGGAGCAGATCCACAGTCCCTTCTCTTCCAGCAGGGACACCATGGCCGGGCCGGTGGGTTCCTCGCCCTTGTCCAGAAGCTGGCCGTAGATTCTCAATGACCTTACAAGAACCTCGTCGGGGCCGTCCAATGTGACCGTGGGAACGGGTTTCGGCTCGTATACCTCCCTGGACAGTCCTACGGCCTCCCCCTTCTCGTCGTAATGCAGCAGCATGAACTCCTCGGCGTCGACGGTATAGCGTTTGGTGGGCACCTTGAACAGCTTTACGTCGGGATTGAGGAAGGCGAATATCCCCAGGGAGGCGATGAACTCGCTCGGCCCGGAGGAGAGATTGGCATGGACCTCGGCGTCCGGGTGCTCCTTCATGATCTGCGAGTACAGGATGCTCAGTCCCCTGACCATCCTGGGGAGGTCGTACACGGGGTCGTCGGAATGTTCCGTGATCTTGCAATCGGGGAGGGAATCGCGGATCTGGTTGCATACGCTTCTGTAATGGTCCTCGTAGAGCTTCGCCCTGGCGGTCCCGGGATCGCGGGTGTATCTGAACAGGTGGATCTCGTCGGCTTTGTAGAAGATGGAAGGTGAGGAGACCATGACCGTCTCCGTGGTTACGCAGGAGATGACGATGACGTATGGCATATACATCCTACTGGGGTTTTGCGTGGGGGCGTGCTTGTGTTGTTCCGTTCCTGTTCAGTCGTACTGGAGCAGTTTGTCCAGACGGTCCTGTATGGCCTTCTCCTCGTACGGCAGCCCTTTCTTCAGTTCATCCTGGATGATACGCTTGTATCTGAGGGCCTTGGCCTGGTTCACGAAGGAGCCGACCACGATGTAGTCCCCCTTCTCGGTCTGGGACGCAATGTCCTTGGCCTCGGTGAGGGTGCGGGCGACGATCAGGTCCGGGTTCTCGGAGAGCAGCAGATAGAACTTGCTGCCGGTCTTCTCGATGAGCATATCCATCTTCAGCTCGTCTTCCGGGCGCATGATGTAGATGATAACGTCGTCACCGCCATCAAGACCGAGCTTCTTCACTTCGGTACCAACGGCCAGGATCCTCTTCCTCCCGGTCTTGGTAATCTGTTTCGGGGTCTTGATATAAAACATCAAGCGTAGTAAATAGGAGTTCGGAATATAATAAAAGCGATATACAAGTGTATACCAAACGATTGAATAACGTCGATGATTATTGTTCAAAAGACATGTTGTTGAGTTTTGATAACATCGTCAGATTAATAGAGGACTAACCGAATTCTTTCATAGTGGCATAATGAAGGAGATTAAAGGAAACGATCAATCACTTAGTCAGCTTCTTTTCAACAAAAAGTATGTAATTCACTATTACCAAAGGGAATACCGCTGGGGCAAGAAACAAATCAAAGAGCTTCTTGAAGATATAACTGATGAATTCTTCGACAATTACAAACCTGATGATGTTCGTAAACAGGTTGCCCAATATGGCAATTACTACATGGGAAGTGTAATTGTTACCAGAGACTCAGAGAGAGCAATAATAGATGGCCAGCAAAGGCTTACCTCACTGACTCTTCTTTTGATTTACCTAAACCATCTCAGAAAGTCCGAATGTCCTGACTATACTGATCTGTCGCCACTAATCTACTCCGAGCAATATGGGGAGAAAACATTCAACATCAATGACGAGGCCCGTAACGAATGTATGAATGCCCTATACACGGGGGAAGATTACACAGATCCGGGAAACAATAACAGCGTTACCAATATCATTGAACGTTATCACGATATTGAATCCCTACTTGACTTGAGGATTCAAACAAAGGAAATACTGCCATTCTTCCTGGATTGGATTCAGAATCACCTGATATTCATCGAGATTACAGTTACTTCAGAACAGGATGCTCATAAGGTATTCGTCACTATGAATGATAGGGGCTTATCACTCACCCCGACAGAAATGCTCAAAGGGTACCTATTGTCCGAAATAATAGAAGATTCTGATCGTGCTAAAGCTGATGAATTATGGAAACAACAGGTGAACAGCCTCCTCAAGAGAAATCTTGAAGAAAAGGACGCTGATGACGAATTCATCAAAACTTGGCTCCGTTCCCAATATGCTGTGACCATCCGTGAAGGAAAGAAAGGTGCAAAACCGGAAGACTTCGATCTTATCGGTACAGAATTCCACAAATGGGTAAGAGACAACACGGAAAAAATCGGATTGTCGAAACCTCAATCATTTACGAATTTCATCATGAAGGAATTCAAATTTTATTCAGACCTATTCATTCGCCTTAAAAACTATTCAGAATCATTTGATAAGTCATACGAATGGATGTTCTACAATGCTAAATTGAATTTTACTCTCCAAAACCAGGTAATCTTAGCATCGATATCAAGTGACGATCCGATTGATATAGTGAATAAGAAGATCAGGATGGTATCTTGCTTCATCAACCTGTATGTGATTCGTCGTGGGGTAAATTACAAGGACTTTTCATACTCCTCCATCAAGAATGCGATATTCAACATAACAAAAGAAATCCGCAACAAAAATGTCGAAGAATTGGCTTGGTTCCTTACAGATTCGTTGAATGCTATGGAATTCAAACTAGAGGGCATTTCAGAACTTCATCTGAACATGTTCACCAAGAGATTCATCCCATACATGCTTGCTCACATCACCTACTATTTGGAATGCAGCTGTGATGATCCCAATGCTAACATTGTCAAATATCTGGTGCCAAGCAAGAAGAACACCTTTGATATCGAACATGTACTGGCTGATGATTTCGATTCTAACAGGGACGGGTTTACTGATGAAAATGATTTCCAAACATATCGTTCATGGTTTGGTAATCTCATCCTCTTGCCGGCAGATAAGAATCGCAGTATTCAGGATCAGCCTTACGGCACTAAATTGATTACCTACGCTGGAGAAAATATACTCGCAAAAACATTCTGCGAAGGTTTTTATGAGAACAACCCGCGTTTCAAAAAGTTTATCGAGGAATCCGGGCTCGACTATCACTCATTGGATATTTTTTCGAAAGCGGAGATAATCTATCGTCAGAACCTTTACTCCTCCACGGCAACTAAAATTTGGGGAATCGAGAAAATAGAGGATTTGAGTAAGCAAGAAGAGTGAATTTTTAGAGTGTATCAATCAGATTCAGGAAATAATCATCAGCATTCTTCGCTTCTAATTCGGAGGTACAACCTAGGATTAAGAACTTCCCAGATGAGAACACATTGTAGGTGCAATCTTGTATCTTCAGGATCATTCCCGGAAACGCCTCTGGTTCATACACCACATCTAGGTCCCTTGATACCAATTCAAAATATATGGTACTTAGATTCAATTCGTGTTCTATGTTAGATGAACACACTATATTCCTAACTACTGGTGCAGTGAATTTCGATGTATCGGCATAAGGTGAAAGGATTTCCTTTACTTTATCAAAAGATTGTCGAATATCCTCGAAGGATCTCATTCCTGGCATGATGTATTTTCCAGTACGGTAGATCGTTACCGAATGGCCGTCAAATTTTAGATACGCACCAGGATAACGATTTTTCTTGTATTGGACATATGGACATCTGGAAGACAACAAATTGAGATCGAGTTCCTGATTAAAAGAACCCGAACAAACGATGTTTTCCATTTTCATGGGAACCTACCAGATTAGTTGGATTATGCATCAAATCCGCCATTAAGGATGTACTCCCGCAAATAGGTTCTTGCCTTAGATTTTACTTTATGTGGCGGTATAGAACTCTTTATTTTATCCTCTAGGAAAGTCTTGGCTTTAACCAAATCAATTCCATCTACCATTTTGTCGAAACGATTGTATTCATTGAGATTTTGTTCGGTGGGATTACTTAACATAATCAATCTGAGTTGGCTTTCATCGATACCGATACTCTCAGAAATACGTTTAATTTCGTCTGTTAATTTCTTATTCTTATAGCGAATTAATAATTCCTGGAAGGTTTCATCATCAGAAACATACAATTGTCCAGAGGACAAGTCACTTACAATCTTGGTAGCAAATCCTTGATCTGTCTCGGACAAGCTAGCAAATGAGCGTGACAACTCAGCTAAGAATTCTTCAACTGTCTCAGGATCTGTATCAGATTGGATGGCCTTGCGGTATATCTCAAACCTTGAATTCATATATTTGAAATCTACCCTTTCCGTTGAATACTCGGTAAGCGAGGTATCAAGGTCATATGGAGGTATTGGTGGATTCGGACCGCGTGTTCTTGGGAATAATTCCTTGTAGCGTGTTTCCAAGATTTTGTATATCTCCTCGGTCAAATCCACAATAATGATTTTGCCATTTTCGAACACATATTTTCTATCTTTTTTGTCCCATCTGAAATCTTGAACAAACGCAGAGTGAACACTTCTTCTCAACTCAGGGAACAATTTACTGAAACTAATTTTGGATTGTTCAGATTTGGGTAACCTTTCAAAATAGGTGATATTTTCACTATCGAAAAGAGACTTGATCATTTTGTAGTAATTGTTTATACTCTCCAAGCGCTCAGGCAACTTGGACACAAACATTTCTGAGGCTCTTTCTCCTGAATATAGTTTGAAAGCTTTTTCAATCCTCTTTTCCATGGTATATGGATAGCGATAATATTTGATGACTCCAAATTGTTTGTCATCATCGAGTACTCTGTTGGTTCTTGAAAAGGCTTGAACAATATGCTCATTTTCGAGCATCTTATCCAGATATAGGGCGTTTACCCATTTTGAATCAAATCCTGTGAGTAACATATCAACAACAATCACTAGATCGAGTTGTTTCTCAGGGTTGTTGTCAATTCCTTCGTAATCTTCTTTGTGAGCCAAACGCATGTTGACATCTTTTTTGAATAATTCGTACTTTTCAGGTCTAAATGATTTCACAAATGTATCGTTGTAATCCTCCAGAATCTCCTTGATAGCTTTGACCTTGGTGGGGGAAAATTGCTCATTCCCATCATGTTCATCAAACAAAGCGGTAATCTTCAATTGTGGAGCATTTTTCTTGAACAATCTATAATAATCGATTGCTTCTGGAATCGATGAAGCAGCAAAAATTGCATGGAATTTGTTAGCAAAACTGATTGAAATCCAATCTTTCAATACATTGTCGACAACACTCTCATAGTATTTTGGTTCTTCATACTGAGTTTTTGGAATCTTTTTTTCAACTTCCACCATGGTAGTTTGTGCACGATCTGTCCATTTCAAAAATACACGTTTCTTTTCTGGATCACTAAGTGCTTCTAACTCAGATTTCGCTTTACATTCATTTAATGCTACAGCAACCCGAGTAGATTTTTCGTCAAATGCTTCCATACGAAGATCAAAAGCAAGAACATTTCCATCTCTTAGCCCGTCTGTAATAGTGTATTTACATAGTTCTTCACCGAACAAATCACTTGTTGTTCCACCATCTTTATTGTTTTCGTCATAAATTGGTGTTCCTGAAAAACCAAAATATTTAGCCACTGGCAACGCATCTTCGATATCGCGAAGCATTTTTCCAAAAGTCGAACGATGACACTCATCAACGATGATGGCTATACGTTTGGAAGAAATCGTTGAAAATTCAGGATTGTGCCCATAATCATTGGACAAAAGAGCCATTTTTTGAATTGAAGTGACAATCAGTTTGTCCTCTATATTGTTGCTTTTCAGCTTCGTATATAACTCTACAGTGTCTTCAGTATCCTGAACTGCAATCATACCAGAAGCGAAATTCTGGTATTCGTTAAGCGTCTGAAATCCCAACTCTTTCCTGTCAGCTAAGAATAGAGATTTGTCCACCTTTCCATCACTGGCAACCAGAGATGCGGCTTTGAAACTAGTAAGTGTCTTTCCGGACCCCGTGGTGTGGAATACATACCCCCCACGCCTTTCAGCACGAGTCCAATGTGCAACATCTAGAGCACTGGATATTTTTTCAACTGCGAAGATCTGATAACTGCGCAGAACCTTGAGTTTTTTATCACTCTTATCTGGGACAGTATAAAATCCGACAAGTTTGTGAGCCATGGGAATAAACAGAAGATTCTGCACAACTTCTTTCCAATCAGCACAAATTTTATTTTCTGCATCTGCCCATCTGTAGAAGAATTTAGGATTAAACTCTGATAATCCCGGATTGGCAAAATAAAGATGATCCTCAGGAGTCATTGCAACAAATACCTGAATTAACGAGAACAGACCTTCGAACTTCCCTTCATCGCGATATTTGCGTATTTGATTTACAGCTTGATTAACTGGAATTCCGCTCTTTTTTAATTCGATGTGAATGACTGGCATTCCGTTAATCAACAGAGTGAGATCTCCACGACGCTTCCTATCCATCTCCGATTCGGGAATAAAAAGTGGCTGCTGGGCAATCTGGTATCTACTCTTCCCGCCTGCAATTTGATTCCGATCATAAATGCTTAAACTAACGGTTTTTCCGTAGTGGAGTTTATCCTTCTCATTATCTCTCTGGATTGATAATGTTCTCCCGTTAACTAACTTATTCAGTAAAAATGGAGAACCTTTGCTCTTAACCATTTGCATAAGTTGTTTCTTTTCACCTTCTGTCAAGGGGCAATCGTTTAAGCGATCGATGTCACGGTTGTTTTCAAAAAGAATCGTGGCCCAATTGTCGATTAATTGTTTCTCGTCTTTGTACTTGAGTACTTCTTTTTTCCCAACCATATTTTTGAAGACATGATATAACGTCCTCTTCAAACTCGGATTCTTCTTTGTAGTAGTCAGTCATATCTTCGCCCCGGGATCATTGTACCATCAATAACGCTTCAATCATAGATTCTTTGATATTTCTTAAGTTTTGGAGTTTGGTCATAAACATAAATTTCGATTTATCGACCTGGTTGACAAAGGATGAAAACTGAGTTTGCAAATCAAGAGGTGCAAGTGGAATCTTGATTTTCTTCATATCCTCTTTATTGATTGCTTTGAAAGTACTGCCCACACCAAGATCAGATATTTGTTGTTCCATTGTTTTCAGGGCATTGAACAAGAACCACACATCTGCAAGGCCATTTTTTGGAGTTATTGCAGCTAAACCTCTGCCTATGCAACATTCCTGGCTAGTTAAATTGACAGCACCGACAGGCGCGCGTACAGACATCAGGATGTCCATCGGTTTTGCTACTTTTTTAGGGTCGCTACAATACGTTTTGACCTCTACAAACGTATCTGTAAACTCCGTTTTACCCTGGTAAAAAGGCATCCCAATACCCTGGTCGTTGTAAGTTGACGATTCCGGAGATTGACCCATATTGATTGTTGCCAACTCTGTTAGTGGGACTTTCTCATGATCTGAGAACATTTCGATAAATCTTGATTTGACTAATCTATCAAAAATCGGAATTGCTCTTTCATAATACTCGATTAGTTGATCAAGTGTGCTTAACAGCTGCCCTATGCGACGTTGTTCATCGACCGGAGGAATCATTATTTTTTCATTAAGGAAATCTTGATCGCGAAGCTCTTTCATCATTGTAGATGATTTAGTGGAGACAGCCAAACGCGAGCGCATTACTTTTTCCTCGTTGATTGCATATTTCCAGTATTGTATATCATAATCTTTGATGGGACGAAATACTTTGAAAACATGGGATACGATTCCGTCCCCGATTGTATTCTCGACGAATCTGCCGTAAGCAAAATGTTTGCTGCGATTTCCTTCGAATGCAATATCTCCGCGAAGAAAAATGTTGTAAGTCTTCAGATACTCGCTGTTTGTTATCAACGGGTTTGGAGCATAGTACATCTTCGCAACTGAAATGATGTCGCGATTCCCATAACTCAAATCGTTTTTTTGGATGGCCTTTTTGTAAAGATCAGAAAAACGAACTTCTTCCCAATCCTTAGAACGTTTTTTAAATCTAATTCTGGGATTTTTCTTATCTGGCATCTCATTCCCTCTTCAATAAATTAATCAAAGTATCAATTGCCTCGGCATCTGGGCCACTCGATTCGAGGGATTCTAATTGAGAAAGCAAACCGCGTTCGGCTTCATCAATTAGTCTGAATGTTTCTTCCAGAGGGTGTTCGTATTTCGAGGAGAGGTAAGTAACCTTATTGATGAAAGACTCAATAGGTTCTTTGTCCAGGGCATTCAATTGAGTCATTATTGGTGAAACCCATTTACTAGTCAGAAGTTCTTTCTCTTTCTCGGGTGTAAGCCCTTCCACCGCTACTTTTACAGCCTTGTCCAATTCTTCTTTCTTGAGTTTTGTTTGTTTAGATAAGGCTGCTTTCTTCTCAAGCAATTTAGAAACTTCCCTTACCTGATATTCTGGAGAATCCTCCTCCAAAGACTCTTTTTTCATCTGATTGCCGTATTTTTTCACACTAGCGTTATCAAATTTCGTACAATCATCATTGAATAGTTCAGGATTTGCTTCGATCCAAGATTCATCAAGTTCTTCGAATATGGATTCGATTTGTACATCGATCTCTTCGGCTTCCGATTGAAGGCCAACGTATTTTTTCCATTCTTCAGTCAATAACTCTTCGAGAACAAATTGCTTGGGGAAAAGTACTCCGTCCCACCCGTCCGGTACTGGAACAGTTTTTCCTTTGGATGTTTTTTGTACATAGTGGACTACAGTTTTATGGAGACAGTCACGCCCCTCATTGCGTAGAGTTTCTATATCAGTAGTTATGGGTGGCATACAGTCATTAAGAACCTGATATGCTAGATATGGATCAATTAATTCCATACCCTCCAGCCTTGTCCATAGTTCTGCCGTCATGTCCTTTTTGAATTTTGTTATGTTGATGGAGTCCCAACCATCTACCAGGTTGTCTACAAGGAACTGATCAAATCCCACAAGTCTTTCCCTCATCTCGTTGAAATGGTTAACTACCTGAGTATCCGAAAGGATTGTGTCACGGATGTTAGCGGGGATCGGCTTAGAATAACCGGAACATAATGGCCCGAACAACTTTCCTTTCAAGGAGGGGAAACATTTCCAATAATCTGTGTATTCATCTATCTCCCTGTTGGGGATTCCACCACAAACCGATCCACGTAAGTCCCAGGATTCTAAATCCTCAGAAACATCGACATATCTTGCAATGTTAAGATCATACTCGGCTTTTTGGATTTCTTCTTTAGATACGATACGAGAGAACTTGGGAATCTCCGCCCTGTTTAGAACTGCATCTGATATCCTTTTAATATCCATGGCGCGCAGTTTGTTCTTTTTACTAGCTTTAGTGAAACACTTCGAAGCATTTACGAATAGAATGCTGCCGTCAGATCTGCCTTTTTTGAGAATTACTATGATGGTCTCAATAGACGTGTTGTAAAAGATGTTTGGGGGGAGACCGATTATTGTTTCAATTTGATTGAGTTCTACAAGCTGCTGACGTATGTCTTTTTCTTTATTGCCCCTGAATAATACTCCGTGTGGTAGAACAATGGCAACAATTCCATCATGCTTTATGTGATACAGATCGTGTAACAGGAAGGCATAGTCCGCCGCACTTTTAGGCGCAAGTCCATAATCTGAGAACCTAGAATCTTCTTTTGGAGTCCATTTGTGTGAATATGGTGGGTTGGATACTACAGCATCGACAAATAATGGTCCTCCCTGTTCCAAATCGAGGGGCCAGTCATCTCCCAATGTATCTTTGTTACGAGCAAAAATATTCCAATGGTTGACCCCTTTCATTATCAAATTCATGCGGGTGAGGTTGTATGCATCCTCAGAATAATCCTGCGCATAATACTTGATGTTATCCCAATCAATTGTTTCAGATGATAATTTTCCAATGTGAAGGAGAAGAGAACCAGAACCACTAGTTGGGTCGCATATGGTTATTTTTTCACGATTTTTGAGATGATCGGCAACAATAACCGACATAAGTTCAGAAACTTCGGTTGGAGTATAGAATTCTCCCGCTTTCTTTCCTGAATTACTGGCAAACTGCTCCAAAAGGTACTCGTAAACGAAACCCAACACATCATAATCTTGTTTACTGTCGGTTGGTACATCATTTAAAACCTCCAGTAGTTTTCTCATGTTGTTGGTTTGTTCTGTCGAATCTGAACCCAATTTACCAAGGCCATCTCTCAGAGTTTTGAACAGATCTTTGAACAACTCAGAATGGTTGTGATCGATAAGCCTTTCAAACGCATTAAGGGCATCTCTAACATTAGAGATGTCGAAATCATCTTTATTAGCCAACCAAGTTGAGTAGAGGTTATCGTAACTGATAAAATAGCCATTTTTTACCTGGCAATCTATTACCGTTTCTTTGTCGGACTCATTGAGATCCTGTTTCATTATCTCTTCTGTCCATCCCTCTTTACACAGATCTCTTTTCTCTTTATCAGAAAGGAATTTATAGAATAGTACGCCCAAAACGTAATTTTTGTATTCTGAGGCGTCAATTTTTCCACGTAATTCATCAGCGGTACTGTATATGGTGCGTGCCAAGTCCTGCTTGTCCATGCTCATCCCTTGAACGTTTCTTAATTCTCATAGTGATACATAAAGTGTCACAAGTTATTAGAAAACGTCAACATGGAATTTATAATGAGCATAATGGAAACGAATGACAATATCAATGGATCAAGAGGATTCCCAGAAGATATCCTACGGCAAACCATCCCCCTTTTGCATCACAGACCGTAATTGCCTCGATTACCGAGCCAACAATCAGGATGATGCCGATTAGTATGAACAGCCACCCATACTCTGTTCCGAAATCCCCACTGAAAAAGAAGGCTTTAATCAATACGTCGGAGACAAATCCGGCAATCGCAAAGACCAAACCTTCGACTAATTGAGTATTCGCCATATTTCCAATGACCTATTGATTCCAGGGTTTTTAATGCCATCAGTAAACGAGTTGTTTTAGTATCCACCCCTCCATCACCGCATCGTCTATCGCCCTGTGCCTCATCCCCTCCAGTCCCATCGGGTCCTCCGGGCACAACACACGGTACGCGTCTATGGATCTCACCCACTTCTCGGGATAACAGGAATCCTCCCTCTCCCTCAGCAGCCTCTCCTGTAATCCTTTATCCTCAATCGAATCCGAATCCGCCAGCTCGTACACCTTGGTGGTAGCGAGCTTCATGATGTCGATCTTCCTCGTCACCATGTTGCGGATATTCCACGGCTCCTGATAGAGGAACTTCCCGAAATCGAATCCCACGTTGTAGGACGTGACCTCCTTCCCGGAGACGATCTCCCGTACCTCCTTCACCACCGTGTCCAGGTCCTTGGGGGCGTTCAGCGTATCCTCCACCCTCATGTCGGAGTTCCTGTAGATCCATATCCTCCGGGATCCATCGGGGTTCACATACTTGGAATCAAACTCCACGATGTCATCGTAGCGGATCATCTCCGAATATACCGGGGAGATTTTCCCCGAAACCTCGTCGTACTCCGCTATGCCTATCTCCAGCACCCTGTCCTCGGGAATCCCCCTCAGACCGGTGGTCTCCGTGTCGATGATCAGAACCATTTCTTGCATCTCCTGTTATGTCGAAAGGGTTTAACATCCCGTCGGTCAGGACGGGAAAGCGGTTTCAGTAGGGCCAGCGGTCCTTGGTGTGCTCCTCGTCGTCATCGTATTCCAGCTCCGGGATCTCTCCCTCCCTGATTACGATGAACGAACAGGTGCAGTGGGTACACCTGTATCCGGCAGCCTTCGTCAGGTCATCCCTGAAGAACAGCCTGGCGTAACGGTTCCCGCAGGTCGGACAGATCATAGCCACGGGAGATCGCCTCCGTTGTCCTTCGAGAATTGAATCTCTTCAGGCCTCATCCTCCTCAGGACGCACTTCCCGGCGGATGATGAACAGAACACCGCGAACTGGACCTCGCAATGGGTGAGGGAGAAACAATCCCCCTCGGAGAGGAGGACGGGGGACACTACGGAGTCCCCGTTGAACAGTCTGGCCACATCATCGTCCGGCAGCATCGGCGGATCGACCCTGCGACAGGGGATGAACTTCATTCCTTCAGCCCCCTGCATGAGGTCATCACGGTCTGGTACACCGCCAGCGACATCAGTGCCTGTACGATGTCCACCACGGCATCCATCTTCGATACGGCCATGACAGCGAATCCGTACAGCTCCTTTGGAGTGAATTCCTTCGAGAACGAACCGGTATCGTCCGTCAGCAGGAACGTTGAACCATTCCTCGTGTACATCATGTGGGCGAGGGAATTCCTCACGGCGCGTACATCCGACTTTATCCCGTTCCGGATCAACGTCGAATCAACCGAGAGCATCTTCTCCAGGAGGGAATAAATCCTTCTCTGGTTGCCGTCTATCACCGAAAGGTACTCCTCGAGATAATCGTACACCTTCCTGTATGCCTTTTCGAACACTGTCTGCACCAGCGAGAACAGTTGGCTGCATACCGAATCGCCTGGGTCGTCCAGTTTGGATCTGTCGAAGGAATCCAGCATCTCTGCCGCTTCTGCGTGTCCTTCTGCGGCATTGTACATCAGTGTCACCAGTCTGTTGTAGTCCCGGTGCTTCCAGAGGAGTACGGGGTTGCCGTATTTGGCGTTCATGATGTAGTCCTCCATGCACTTCGACGCCTTCTTCACCGAACGCACGAACCTGTCCCTCTCCGCCATGCTCTGCAGTCTGGAATGCGCGTACAGAGCGAATATCGGGGAGACGGTGCTACGGTAGGATGCTTCCAGCTTCTTCCTCTTCTCCAGTTTGCCGGTGATGGCGAGGATCTTCTGGGCGCTCATGCAAGCTCCGTACTCCAGGAAGAATTCCGTCAGGGTATCGGACGTCTCCGAAAGGACGCCTTCCCTCAGGTCGGCATAACCGCATCCTTCCGGTCTCCCGGCGTTCTTGAATATCTCGGCCATCTTCCCGGCGCGGGAGTCCATCATCGAATTCACGATGACCGCCCCGCCCTGAACCTGACCGTCTTGAAATCCTCCTCGAACACCTGGCTTGTCACCAGACCTTTGTTCTCCATGTCCGTGAGGATGTCGGCTATCTCCGATTCCGAATACCTCTCAGACGAGGCGTGCTCCTTCACATTGATCTCCGACGGCAGCTTCCACCTGTTCCCCAATTCGGACAGGATCCTCCTCTCGATAGGTAACAATTCATCGGTCTCCTCCGGGGGTTCGGTGACGGGCTCTTCGGGATCGTCCTCTCCGGGTCCTTCGGACACCTCTTCCGCAACAACCTCCTGTACGTGTTCCTCCTGAACCAGCGACCCGGTCTCCAGATAACCCCTCAACTTCCCCGCCAGGGGAAGGTGGAGGGTTATCACCGACAGTGATCCCCTGACCTCTTCGGGATAGTAGGAGAACAGCCTGAGGAGGATCTTCATATCGTCCGACAGTCCGACCACCTTCTTCAGCTCGTTCGGATGGTTGGAGGCCATGTACAGCACCTCCGTGAACTCCTTCGGATACTCCCTCAGCAAAGGTAGCAGGTTCCTGACGTCGTCGGGCAGCTTGAACCTCTCGTAGTCCTCCCTCACCCTTGCCGATACATCGGCATACTCCGGGAACAGGGAAAGGATCTCCAGAAGCCTCTCGTACGCCTCGCATCCGCCCTCTGGCATCCTTCTCTCGGAATAGCCGTATCCGAAGTACGAGTTCAGGATCTCGATGAGGAGGGCGTTCTTGGTCGTGTAGCCGTTGTCCTCCATGTGCCTGTCGAACCTGTCGGACAGGGCCTTGGGGAACTTGCCGCTGAGCACCCTCTGCTCTCCCATGCAGTCGTCGCAGATCCCGTCCTTCCTCCCCGAGGGGTTTCCGCAGTAGATGCAGACGGTCACGCTACCGCCTCACAGAAGTCAAGACCACGGCCGGACAATGGGATGCACATTGATTGGAAGGGTACTTCCAGGAGAAGTGCGCCCGGCCGCGGTGCAGAACGTCTTACCGAATAGGGATGGGAACACTTCTGCGTACCTCCCCACGGTTCACGACTATTTGATTCGTTCCATTCAGGATGAGAAGAAACCTGCCGCGCCGCACTCGAAGTGCAAAGACAATCGATTTCACCGAGGGTGTTTGTCTTGATAGGTGGTCTGATGCCACAGTGATCCGTACACGTGCCCGAAGCACAGGGATTCTCAGGCGGCAGGGCGGATGATATCCGCATCGTGTAACAGGATTCTGTCACACATAAAACTTCGCACCCAACGGATACAAGTCCCACCGCAACGGAAACAAGGGAACCGTTCTTTCCGTTCACGATTCCACCCCCTTCTTTCCGTCGTCTCCGACGGCTTTTCCGAGGGATTCCGAACCCTTGTTTCCGTCAACCCTTCTTTCCATGGCCTTACGGCACTGTTCGCGTTCCTTCCTCGCCCGGTCGCGGATATTCTTCCTGTACGGCTCGAACATGGAGTCGTAGATGCCCGCGTCCTTCGCCGCCTGAAGTCTTCTTACGTACTCGGGGTAGCGGTCCGGGATCGGACAGCTCTCCTTCTTGCAGCGGGACTTCCCTTTCACCGCCTCGGTGAGGCAGTGGCGGCCCAATCCCCACATCTCTGCTATCACTTCAATCGAGGCCCCTCTGTCAACGAGATCGAAGAAGGCCTTCTCCGAAGCTATGACGGTCTTCCTGGTCATCGTGCGGACCACTGTCCCGTCGGAATCCTTCTTCTCCCTTACACGGTCCTCAAGCAGAACCCTGCCCTTTGGCATAAGGGGGATATCCTCCTCGAACACGAATCCGGCAGAACGGGATACGTGGACACCTTCGCTTATGAGACGGTCCACGGACTCCCTGGTCTTGCTCGTGCTCTCCTTCACCAGAATGGAATCGGTGGTGGTCTTGAACGGAACGACGAACCTCGCGGCCTGGGAATCCGCGGTTATCCCGCCCATCCCGGGGTAGACGACGCCGCACTTGAATCCCTCCAGGGCCTGCACCAGCTTGTTGTACTTGTCGTTCCCTTCTCTGGTGATTCTCGATGTGTCGTACAATACCAGGAAGTCGGGTTCCTTGCTGATTATCGTGGCGATCATGGCAGCGAATTCGTCCCTGTCGGTGGTGGTCCCGGATACGCCGTCATCGTGGAACTCCGCCACGACGGTCACGCCCTGGGAATCGCACCACTGGCGGCATACCTTCAATTGGGTCTCGATGGACACTCCCGAATCCGCCTGTCCCTTCGTGGACACGCGTGCGTAGATGACCGCACGTTTGCCTTCGTTCAGGCCTGTCATTGAGGTTCACCCCAGGAAAACCTCTTGACCTCGCGGAAGAAGTCATCAGGATCGGGAAGGTTCTCCAGCGCCCATCTGGGATTGCCCTTCTCGTCGAGAATGACGAAGTAGCTGGCGTGGACCTTGGTCTCGTTGCACTGTTCGTAGATTGTGGAGATCTTCAGCTCGCTGACCAGACGCAACTTGTAGATGGTATCTCTACAGTCCTGGGGATCTCCAGAGACTGTCAACTGGACGCTCATTCCTTTCCCTCCAGGAACTCCTTGGTCAGGAGATAGTACTCGTGCTGGCATTCCTCGCAGAGATGGAACAGGAACTTGGAGGCCTCCGTGCCGTGGGCGTCGCAGATGTCGTCGTAGAACTCCCCGGTCCTGCCGCACTTAGCGCATTCTGTCATACGGCACCTCCTTGACTTCTTTGACGTCGATGATGCGGTCGATGTTCATGTAGTGGTGACAGCCGTCCGTGCACTGCATCTCGATGAACTGGCCCTTCCCGTTCAGAATCTCGTCCATGACCTTCCTGGCGCCGCTATCCACGTAAAAGGACTTCCCGTTGGTGAGGAAGATCTGGATCTTCAGCTCGTCGCGGTTCACTGGTATCCCTCCATCCTCGTTCTCTTCTGAGGATCCTCTATCGGGGAGGCATAGTACATCTGAGCCTGATGCTGCGTCAGGACCGAAACGATCTCGGTATTGTTCTTGACCAGATTGGCGATGTTCTCGCTCTCCCTCATAAGAGCATCCGCGGTCCTCTCCTGCACTCCCGTGACCAGGTCCAGGATTCCGAACACGGTCTCCAGTCTTGCCTTGACCTCCTCAGAGGTGCATCTGGCCGAAGAGGATTCGTCCAAGGCCTTGAGGACGTACTGCGGCGTCCTGGCGAAAACGCGTAGGGACCTCCAGTCCGATACGCCGGAGATCTCCGCCTCGGGATTGCCCGGACTTCCGTCCACGAAGACCTCGCCGGGTTCCTTCCTGTCGGTAGAGGAGATGAACTGCGTGTACGGTGAATTCTGTATCGCGTATTCGAAAACAGAACCGCCGTCGAACTTCGGATCGGTAAGCTTCCATCCCGTGTTCGCGAGAATCGTCGAAACGTACAGGGCGCGGTCGATGAACAGCTGCCTCGCCTCGTCCTCGCAAGTGAAACTTTCGGGGTCCAGGAATATTCTTCCAGGATACAGGAGGAACGTCTCCGAACCCTTGTTCCCCAGACGGTAGCCGAATGTTACCTCCTGCCTGGAGATCTTCATACTACCGTAGCGGTTGACGGAACCGTTGAGATTGGTCTTCTCCTTCTTCCAGTACCCCACATAGCCTACGCCCGGAATCTGGGGATCGTCGAAGGTCCCCGTCTTCACCACGGTGAGGCTCATGCTCCCGTTGACGTGGGCCTCCACGTAACCATCGGGACACACGTCCCCGGTGGCGACTCCCCTGAACCTCTCGGGCGCGGGACGGACGGTATGGGGGTGGGTGCCCTTTGCGGCGCCCTGGCCGCATTTGCCGCAATCCTCGTCCCTTTCCTCAAGGTACTTCCAGTCTGGCTCGTAGATAATGGGATTGTCCGTCCCCGGGATCGCCCTGATGTAATGGAGATGGCAGAGCTTCGCCACGATGTTGTAGGCGGAGCGTGCGGGGATGCCCAATTCGGACGATGCGGCGTAGGCGGATCTCCCCTTTAATACGAGACCGAGCACTGCACGGTCCCTCTTGTTCAGCGTGCGGGTCACTCCTCACCAACTCCTTCGCGGGGGAGGAGGACTATGGCAACCTGCCATGTCTCCGCACCGGGGGTACCCTCTGCTGCCGGATCGCGGCAACCCTTGCGTGCGCGGCTTAGAATGTAGGACTCCGCACCCCCCTTGCCATTTTCGTCACCGTAATGGCAATAGTCCTGTACGGCGCGGATGGTCCCGTAGATGTTCTCGGAGTCCTCAACGGACCAGGTGTAGCCGTACATCCTGACGATGTCGACGACTCCTAACCTGTAGAAGACGTGATGCAGCATGACGTCCGCATCCTTCGTCCTGAAGTCCTCGATCCTCCCTGGATCGTTGGTCTCGAAGAGGAAGTCCCCTTCGCCCGATGGGAGGGATTGGTCGGGGTTCTCGTATCCCCCGATCATCACGTATCTTTCGTATTGCAGTTCTTCGGGACCGGATTCCCCTGTACGGGGCCGTCCCTTTCCTTTCGTTTCTGTTTCGTGTCCCAAGTTGTTTCCAACCTGCGACTAAGGCCGTCTACGAAGGCTTTAGAGGGAAAAATGAGGGTTACCCGAGGTTTTACCCTCGGATAGCAACGGATTGCATTGCCCGGTGTTCTTGACGTGGCACTTCTCAACTATGCCGTCGATCTCGCAGTAGGCGATGAACCTGTTCGGCCTGTCGATGAAGGTCCCTTGAATTACACGGTTGTACTTCACTTTCCATCCACTGATCCGTTGCCGGATTGGAGGGTCGCTGCGGGTATTTCTGTGAAGAAAAACCCTCGACGCGTACACATGTCAGCGTTAAAGTCATTGAGTCTGAGAATATAATTAGATTAACGGTCCGACCAAGGGTATACAATTCTCATGTTGAACACGTCACAGGACGACATGAATTATCTGGAGCTCGAATACGAACACCTCTACAACGTCAGGGATCAGACGCTGCTGTTCCTGAAGATGTGCCCGAAGACCACGGGACTGGCCGAGGAGATGCTGACCTGGCTGGACGGGAAGGTCAGGATGCTGGGAGAAAGGCTGATGCAACAGACGGAGTGAGAAACCATTACCGGGGTTTTCCACATTTGATTCCGATACGTTCCAGCGACATTTTCGCAGAAACCGGATCCGTGAATAAAACCCCGGTACCTCCCGCCTCATTCCACGCTTTGATATTGCCTGCATTATCGTCAATGAGGACGGACCCCCTGTTCCTTACGAAACCCACCTTCTCCCTGCGGAGTACGATGTTCACTACAACATCGCCACCTAGGTATCTTTTGACCCATTCGATCTTGTCCTCACCCAACGTAGGAAGGTTTCTGCTGGGTTTGGGAACGGCGGTAAGAATCTCCACCTTATCGCCGTACCATTCACGAACGTCGTTGAATAGTTCCAATGAACCGAGAATCGGTTTTACCCTCATGTAAAAGTCGCCCAGTTCACGGATGCTATCGAACAGGACATCATCACCCACGGCATTCTTGCCCCTGATTTCGATGCCGCAGAATTCCCTTGCTCCCCCGGTGAAGTCCACAAGCACATCATCCATGTCGAAGTAGATCCGTTCGATATCCATGCGTTTATGCTCCTGATAGAAGTTTGTTCCTAACTGCCTCCCACAGCTGGATCCCCGATGCACGGGGATTGGTAATCGAAACCACGGGCACATGACCCTCCAGTTCTAATCCCTCGGTCTCCACCGTCTGCCACTCCCTGATTTCCTCGGCAGTGACGTATGGGTTGTATTTCGCTCCCTCGGATGTTCTGGATCTCTCGACGATGATGCTGGGGTCAATGCTCATCACCGCAAACAGATCATATTTTAGGGATTCGAAGCGCGGGAATACCACCTCGTAATCGGTAACGCACCCGGGCAAGTGAAGGATGTCATGGGGCAATTTCTCATCGTAGTAGCCGTTCTCCAGCTTCTTGCCCCCGAACGTCGCTGGGTAGCAGAAGTGCTCATCCACGATGACGTTGTGGTTCTCCGCAACGGTGTCGATCTCGTCTCTGACTTCGTCGACCAGGGCCTGTTTCTCGGCCTCGGACATATCACGGAGCCTGCAGCCATCGAGACGGGCGCGTATCATGTCCATCGGGGACAGGTGGACGAATTCGACCCCGTTGGATTTCGCCAATTCGATAAAATCGTCGATTGTGTAGTTCTTTCCGCTCCTGGAGACCCCGAACAGTCCCACCCTGTTGTACGTTTTTCCTTCGTCAGACTTCATTATATCACTTCCTGATGTTTCTCAAATCACTTTTCGACAGTTTTCCAGCCTTCCTTCCGACAGTCTGTATCGAAAGTTTAGTAATCCTCGTATCAACGAACATGGCATATTCGAGGCCCGTCGGAGCTACATCTCTGATGAGATACCTGGATGCAGCTGAATCCTCCTTGTAGAGTCTCTTGACCGAGACGGAATCGGGCGTTACCGATACCACCGCGGCGTAGAAGGTCTCGATAATCCCTCCCCCGTTTATGGTGCATCTGCGGATATCCCCGACCATGAGGACATCCTCAGGTTCTTTGTACGGACGGTACTTCATCCGCATCACCAGTCATAGACGGCGTTGCGGCCGAAGTACTTGTCAACATCCACCTCTCTGTCCAGGCCCTCCCTGCGGACTACCTCGAAGGAGATGAACCTCTTCTCGTACCCGCTGTCGACCATCCACCTTCCCATGGGGTCGAACATCACGTACGAGGAGACCATGTCCTCGTTGTCCTCGAAGACGATGTTCCCGATGTCCTCGTGCCTGCGCCTGAAGTCATCGAACTGCTCGTCCGTGATGGACCAGGTGTCTGGGATGTCGTCGTTGGCGTTCTTCAGGGTGAGCGCCCTGAAGCACTTGACACGGTCGGGGTTGACCCTCTCGATGAAGGGCTTGAAGTCCTTCATCCAGCTCCTCCTGACCACGGTGATGTTGAGCTTCACCTTGATTCCGTGCCTGCGGGCCATCTGTGCGACCTGCACGATGTTCTCCAGGTGCCCTCCCCTTCCCCTGCCGATGAGGATCTCGTCCTCCTCGTCGACGGAGTCGATGGAGAGGCCAATCCAGTCGACCACTCCCTCCATCCTCTCCATCCAGTCCTCGGTCATCAGAGAGCCGTTGCTGACGATTGAGAGCTTGAAGCCCATCCCCTTGACCAGATAGCACATCTGGTCCAGGAAGGGATACAGAGTAGGCTCCCCTCCGGCAAGGTTGATCTTCTCGACCCCGTACTCCTTCAGGAAGGTGAGGGTGTCGACCCAGTCGGCCGGCCTCATGTAGTTCTTCGTGAGGCATCTGTCGAAACAGTGCTCACAGCGGTAGTTGCACTTTCCGTAGATGTGGATGTTCGCAGACCTGAACTTCCTGACTGAGGTAGTTTCTGTGTTCATGATAGTAAGTTAGTTTTCGAATTATAAAGTAAAATTCTTTGATAATAAAAATATAATTTTTGCTATTTACGGAACCGTGAAATAACTACGAGATTATGCTGAATTATGTGGAACAAGGCGATTATATTATGCAACGGAATGGATGATTCCCTTCTTGGCGTGGATCTGACACCGTTTACATACGGGACCGTTTCGCCGTTCGATGTAAAACCAATCGAAGAAAAGAGGTTGTCTTACATTTACAACCATGTAGGTCCAGATGGAAAGGTAATCAATGTCCCGATGGAGAAGATCACCGTAAACACCATGTATGATTTCTTCCACCATCTTTTCGCACCATTATCAACAGCTAACAGACTATATTTCGACTATGCCGCGGAAGAGAAAGAGGATGGGACCTGTTATTCCGATTATCAGGAATTCAGATACTTCCAGGTAGAATCAGATAAAGATTGGGATGATGAAGAGCAATGTCTGCTTGATGCTATCAGACTGTTCAAAACCAGCCGTGCCGGATTCGGGCTTGGTATTCTGCCGGAGGGCGGCATTGGGGTAAATGACCTCTACCACTATGAGACGAATATGTCTCTCAGGGCCCTTCCCATATTCACTCTGGACGATGATGAGAAGAAAGACTTCCAGAAATTCTATAAAGGGTTCCGCGAGTGGTATTTGAAGTTCTATAAACTCAGTTACGGACCGAAACCAAACAGCAAGGATCAGCTAACAAAGAAGATGCTGGACCTTTACAGGAATGCTTACAGATGCAACGATGTGGAAACAGCATTCATTGCCATCTCGGGGATTTGGGAATTATTCGCTCAGCAATTCCCGGAGGAAGGATCTCCGATTGGTGAGGGTGTAAGCGAGAGAATCAGGCAGAGCGTTTCCCGCATGGTACGCAACGGTGGTGTCGTGAAAGGAAAAAAGCAGGCTAACCTTTACAAGAAAGTTGGATATCTTTACAGGCAACGCAGCATCATTGTTCACAAGGACAAGGATGAAGTCTTCGACAGGGAGTGCATTCCGATGGCATTCGACCTCACCAGGTGCCTGATTCTGAAGCTGTTCTATGCAGATGAGATGGAGATTGAGAGCATAGTGAACAAGCTGGAGTATTGCGATGAGGATAAAGCTGCGTACAAAGTCGATTCCGTCAGATGGATGAAAGTCAGTGACGAATTGATGGAAAAAATCTTCCAGCCCGTCATACCCACCGTAAAACAAACCGGCCCTCGCGCTTGATCTTAATCGCTTTTCTGCGCTTATCGATCTTGCCTTTGGGCGTGTAGGCATCCTCCATCTCGATTACGCCAGCATCAAGCAACCTGTTTATGTGATACATAACGGCCTGGGGCTTCATGTCGAATCTCCTGGCAACGTCCACATTACAGACCTCGCGACGGCGATCCTGTTCTTCGGCGATGAATCTCAACATCTCCAATGACAATTCTCCCAGACGTTTGACATCGGGAATCTTCGGTGAAGGTATGGTTACTAACAGATCTTCCAGAGGCTTATCCGTGAACCTACGTTGGTCCATCATGTAGTAAACGTCTGAATTCATGAAGAACGCAGTATTGCATGCGGCCGCTGACATGAGATTGGTACCGTTGGTGATGTCCACCGAGAACTTTGCCCTTCTGTCTTCTTCGCTGTATTGCTCGTAGA